>NZ_JBHVDF010000005.1:306784-337096 GCF_042802915.1 Nocardia sp. NPDC057440 | reverse complement strand
TGTCCGGCGGAGCGCAGTCTGCGCGACAGGTACTCGACCCCAGCGCCCGCCACCAAGGGGGCCGCGAACACGCAGCGCCGCAGGCGCTGCCAAAAGACCTAGCCGAAAATGAGGCCCTTGGCCTGGCCGATGGCGCGCGCGAAACGCTCCTGCACGTCTTCCCAGTTCACGACGTTCCAGAACGCGGTGACGTAGTCCGCCTTGACGTTCTTGTACTGCAGGTAGAAGGCGTGCTCCCACATGTCGACCTGCAGCAGCGGGATGATGCCGAGCGGCACGTTGGCCTGCTGGTCGTACAGCTGGAAGGTCAGCAGCTTCTGGCCGAGGGTGTCGTAACCCAGCACCGCCCAGCCGGAGCCCTGCAGGCCGTTGGCCGCGGCGGTGAACTGCGCGCGGAACTTGTCGAACGAGCCGAACTGGTCGTCGATCGCGGCAGCCAGCTCGCCGACCGGCTTGTCACCACCGTTGGGGGACAGGTTCTTCCACCAGATGGAGTGGTTGACGTGGCCGCCGAGGTGGAAGGCCAGGTTCTTCTCGTTCAGGAAGATGGCGGCGTGATCGCCGGCCTCGCGGGCCGCATCGAGCTTCTCCAGTGCGGAGTTGACGCCCGCGACGTACGCGGCATGGTGCTTCGAATGGTGGATCTCGTTGATCTGCCCGGAGATGTGGGGCTCCAGGGCGCTGTAGTCGTAATCCAGATCTGGCAACGTGTACTCAGCCACGATGTCCCTTCCTAATGTCGGGCTGTGTGCCCTCGTCTTCGAGCACACTCAGCCATCATTCGTACACCCGCTCGGTTCCAACCGGGCCGTGTACCCCCGCATTCCTTGATCAACATCATCGGCGCTCCGGTCGGCCCTCGCGTGCGAACGTACCGACTGATTTCCTGAGCACCAGGGGTAACTCGCCGGGATGCGCAGAACTCTGCCAGGTACCGACCGCCGGCACCCACGACGCGACTACCTCGGCACCTGCGATCGGCAACTGACGTGCGGTGGCGGGGGCGCTTAGCATTGAACACATGTCCTGGTATGACGAACTAGTGGGGCGGGTGCGCCTTCCGGAGCCGGCCATGGTCGCACCGGACCGAGCGCTGCCGGGGCGCAGCGAGCCGCTGGTGGTCCCCGAGACGCATTACGTGAACGGGCATCCGATCCATCCGCCGTTCCCGGAGAATATGCGGGTCGCGGTGGTGGCGATGGGCTGTTTCTGGGGTGCCGAGAAGGAGTTCTGGCAGATCGAGGGCGTCTACTCGACCGCGGTCGGTTATGTCGGCGGCTATACGCCGAACCCGACCTACGAGGAAGTGTGCAGCGGGCGGACCGGTCATACCGAGTCCGTGCTCATCGTCTTCGACCCCGAGGTGATCGACTACGCCGGTGTACTGCGTCATTTCTGGGAGAACCACGATCCGACGCAGGGCATGCGACAGGGCAACGATCGCGGAACTCAGTACCGCTCGGCTATTTTCACCCTGAGTCCGGAGCAGGCGGAGATCGCGCATGCCACCGGGAGGGCGTACGGTGAGCGGCTCGCGGCGGCCGGCTATGGCCAGATCACCACAGAGATCGCCGAACTGTCCGACCTGTCGGGGTTCTATTACGCCGAGGGCTACCACCAGCAGTACCTGGCCAAGAATCCCGGCGGCTACTGTCCGGTGCACGCCACCGGCGTGAGCTGCCCGGTGGGCTTGGGAGCCTGAGCGGCGGAGCTGGAAAAGGAAACCGCACACCCGATGGATCGGATGTGCGGTTCGGGCCTGTGGATGTTCAGAGCTGCGGCACGATGCCGGGGCGCAGGGTCTGCGGATCGCCCGCGTCGTGAGCCTTCCACCAGCGCACCCCGCCCGCGATGAACTCGGCCAGCGGGATTTCCCGGCCTTGCTGGTCGTGGATGGTCATGTTGTCGAACCACACGCGCACGTCCAGCTCGCGGGGATCGATGCCTTCCTCCTGCGAGAACTCCAGCACGTGCGCGGAAACGCCGTCACCGATCTTGGTGTCGAAGCTGAGCAGTTCGCTCCATAGCGCCCAGCCGCTGTCGTCGACATCGATGAACTCCCAGCCGTGCAGCCGTCCGCCGCCGAAACTGCGGATTCCCTCGTCCAGCCCGTCGAGCTGCAAGGGCAGCACCGTCGCGGCCAGATCGTCCCAGCGCTGGACGCGCATCGAGGCGGCGACACGGCCGACGCCGGTGAATGTCAGCCGCACCCGATTTCCCTCCGGCGCGGGTCCGTGCTGCGGAAGTGTCAACACCTCCAGTTCCAGACTCAGTCGACGACCCGCCTCGTCAACCTCCAGTCCTAGGCATGTGGCCTCGGACAGAGCGGTGTTGAGCCCAGCCGTATCCAATCCGTCGAGTAGCCCCCTGCTCACGTTCATACCTTCAGGCTACCGACAGCACCTGCGGGAACCCGGTATTTCAGTTTTTCGCTAGTGTTCTGGTTTTTTATGGAACCGAATCGACCGCGGCGTCGTCCAATGTAGATATCGGGGCCTGCTCGGCCGTTGCCCCGAGGCTGCGGCGAATGACCGCTCCGGGATGGCTAGGAGGGGAGTCTCGGATCGGTCGTTCGTATCGTCTGGTTCGCCGCAGGGCTGCTGCAAAGGGGGCGATTCGGACGGATCCGGTGGTGTTGCATTCCTGAATCGAGCGGACCTGCGGATTTCCTGATGGGCGCTAGCCGTGGGTGGTGTGCTGCTCGATAGCGGAGCCTGTGGATCAAGTTGTGGAATATGTGGATAACTCCGATGAAGATATGCACAAGCAACCCCGTAGCGGGGTGTCCGACAGGATCCGGAAGGACAGAACATACCCGAGGTAGCCGACTGCTGTCGAGGCCGTTCCCCGTGTCACTGCGGGGGAGTCGCCGGCGTCGCGCGAGCCTGCAACTCCCCGGCAGTGCGGCGACCATGGCAGGATCGAAGAGTGACGAGCCCCGAGGTCCCGTCGGTGCCGGTGGAAGCCGTGCCCGGCGAATTCGACAATCCCGCTGACGAGACCGCGGCCGACGCCGCGCGGGCGATTCTGCTCGACGTGCGCGAGGATGACGAATGGCAGCTCGGGCACGCGCCGGGCGCGATCCACATTCCGATGGTCGACGTGCCTGCTCGGATAGACGAGCTGGATTACGACGCCGACCTCTATGTCATCTGCAGGCAGGGCGGTCGGTCGATCGAGGTGGTCAAGTACCTCACCCACGTCGGTTTCGACGCGGTGCACGTCCAGGGTGGCATGGTGGCATGGCAGCAGTCGGGCCGTCCGCTGGTCGCTGTCGGCGACCACCTGGCGAAGATCTACTGACGGAAAGAGCGAGGTGCTCGGCATGAGCGTCAGGCCCGGAGACGGCAGCTCGGGTGACCACGGCGGGCCCGCGAATGCCGAAAAGGAGGCACTGTGAGTACGGTGGTGCAACCTTGCGCGCGCTGTGGCGCGCGCTGGGCCGTGCAGACGACCCCGGTGCACTGGTGCCCGCGCTGCCGAGGCGTGCTGCTGTCACCTGCTCCCATCGACGCCCCCGCCGAGCGCCGCAACTACCGCTGGGTTGCGCGAAGGCCCGACCAGCGCATTCGCCGGGCTTCGACCTCGGGACGAGCCGGACAGTCCGCCGGAACACCGCGCTATGCCGAGATGCCTCGATGGGGATTGTCGGACCTGAAAGCCTCGCCCGCCACCGCCCCGAAGCGTCGGCTCGCCCCCTTCTCGGACCGGGTCGTTGCGCTGCTGCTTGCCACGGCGGTGGTGTTCGCCGTGGCATGCCTCGCCGAGCTCGGACGATATGGGATTCTGCTGCGCAACCGCACCCGCCTGGTGAATCCGTTGCTGCTCACCTTTTCCGATTACCTGCTTTTGCTTTCCGCTGTGCTCGGACTGGTGCTGGCGCTGGCCACCGCGTTGGCGCTGCTCGGCTGGCTGATCGACACACGACGGGTCGCCTACGAGCGGTCCGGGCGGCGGGACCCTCGATCGGTGCGGGCGCTCGCCCTAGGCTGTCTGATTCCGGTGGTCAACCTGTTGTGGCCCGGCGTCTTCCTGACCGAGGCCGTGACGGTGTCCGCGCAGGACCGGCCCGCGGATCCTCGAGTGTTGCGGGCGGTCCAGATCTGGTGGTGCGCCTGGGTGTTCGGCGGCATTGTCGCGGTTGCCGCGCTGCTGTGGCGGACCGCGGACTCTTTGCAGGTCAAGGCGGACGGAGTGATGTTCACCGCGTTCACCGACGCGATCGCCGTCGGCGTCGCGTTGCTGACGCTGTGGCTGATGCGGATGATCGAGGGCCGGGATCTGTTCGGCCACACCAGGATCGCGCGCCGCTGGGTCATCGCGGTCGATCCGCGGGTGCCGGTCATCGAGCCGGTGCAGCCGGGCGGCACAGCCGAAGCGGCACAGCCCGGCTCCGCGAATTCAGCGGAGCGTGGTGCTCTGGATACCGTCAGCAGCGAGGATCAGGACAACGCCAGCAGCGCTGTGCACCGTGAGCATGAGGAGGTTATGGCCAAGTGAGCCAGGGCAGTCGCGCACCGTTCGTCGTCGCGCACCGGGGAGCCTCCGCGGCGCGACCCGAGCACACACTCGCCGCCTACGAGCTTGCGCTGCAAGAGGGTGCCGACGGTGTGGAATGTGATGTCCGGCTGACCAGGGACGGGCACCTGGTCTGCGTGCACGATCGCACCGTCGATCGAACCTCCTCGGGCACCGGGCCGGTGAGCGAGATGACCCTCGACGAACTCAAGGAGCTCGACTTCGGCGCCGACGGCGCGCCATCGGCCGTGCTCACGCTCAGCGAACTGATCGAGCTGGTGCTGGACTGGCGCAGCAGGCCCACCAAGCTGTTCATCGAAACCAAGCATCCCGTCCGCTACGGCGCACTGGTGGAGAACAAGTTGCTCGCCGAACTCCAGCGCTACGGAATCGCGACACCGGCTTCGGCCGACCACTCCCGTGCGGTGGTCATGTCCTTCGCGGCCACCGCGGTATGGCGGATCCGCCGCTCCGCACCACTACTGCCGACCGTCTTGCTCGGCGAATCATCGCGCTACCTCGGCGGCGGCGCCGCGACCACCGTCGGCGCCACCGCGGTCGGCCCGTCCGTGAAAACCCTGCGTGAGCACCCCGACCTGGTCGACAAGGCCGCCGCCGCGGGCCGTGCCACCTACTGCTGGACCGTCGACGACCCCGACGACGTCCGCCTCTGCGCCGACCTCGGCGTCAGCTGGGTCGCCACCAACCACCCAGGCCGCACCAAAGCGCTGTTGTAGTTTTGGCTGTAGTTTTGGCAGCGCCTGCGGCGCTGCGTGTTCGCGGCCCCCTTGGTCTCGCTTCCGAGCCGTCGAGACTTGCGCCTTCGGCGCGTGCGCTTCGACGGCTCGGAAGCGAGACGGGCCGCGAACTCTAGGGCTGGGTCTCGCTTCGCTCGGAAGGCGTCATCGTGCCCAGTGGGGGCGTGGGTAGCTGAGCTTGTGACTTCGGTCGATGCTCTCCGGCGGCTGTGGAAGCGGGGCGGGCCGCGGACTCTGGTGCTGGGTCTCGCTTCGCTCGGAAGGTGTCATCGTGCCTGTGGGTGTGTCGGTGGCTGAGGTTGCGACTTTGGTGGATGCGGTCGGCTGTCGTGGGATGGGCGGGGCCGCGAATGCTGGTGCTGGGTTTCGCTTCGCTCGGAAGGTGTCATTCTGCGGAGTGGGTGTGTCGGTAGCGGGCATGCGCCTCTGGTGATGCGCTTCGGCTGTCGTGCATGTGGGATGGGGCGCGAACTCTAGTGCGGCATCTCACTGTGTTCGCAAGGGGCCATCATGGTGTGTGGTCGCCAGCGTGCATCCAACACGGTCGCGACAATCCCTGCTGACGCCTCCATTCGGCACGATGACACCTTCCGAGCGCAGCGAGACCAAGGGGGCCGCGAACACGCAACGCCGAAGGCGTTGCCAAACAAACACAGCCGTTGCAGTAGGTTTTGGCCCGTGGGTAAGAGCAAGCGCAATAGTCCGAAGCCCGGGGGCAACCGGGCGCAGCGTCTCGCCGAGCGGCGGGCGGTGCTGGAGCAGTCGGGACAGGGTGTCGCGCGCCCGTTCGAGGGGCTGGCCGCGGAGTGCGATCTTGTCGCGCTACGCGAGTTCGTGCCGTCGGCGACCGCGACGCTGAAGCTGTCGCCCGATGTCGCGGCGGAGCGGTCGGTCGTGCTGGCCACGGTGCTGCCCGGTGCGGTCGCCGCGTTGGTGCGTGCCGGGGATCAGCCGACCGGCTACGTCGGCACGCAGGTCCAGCACCAGGGTGCGGATCCGGCTGCCGATCTCGCGGCCGCCATTCTGTGGACGCAGTCGGCGGAGCCGGGCGAATCGCTTTCTGCTGCGCAGAGCGTGGCCGGCGGGCCGCGGTTGGCCGATGTGATCGATCCCGGCGCCGATCTCGAGCTCACAGTGCACCAGGACTTCGACTGGTGGGTGCCAGAAGGCGTACAGCCCGATCCGCAGGTTGCCGCGACCATCGAGCAGGCCAAGCAGGCGATCATGCCGTCGGCGCGGCTGGATCTGGGTGCCGATTCGATCGGCGCCGCGTGGTGGGTCGACGCGGGTGAGAAGGCGCATGTGCGCTGGGTTCGTCCGGAGGACGAGGATGCGCTGATGCTCGCGCTGGCCAAGCTGCATGCCGCGGGCGGCCTGCACCTGGGCGAGGGTTCGCGTTTCGCGGGGTCGTTCCGTACGCACGGACTGCTGGTGCCGGTGTTCGATCTCGATCCCGAGCTGCACGCCACCGAATGGACCAAGCCTGCCATCGAGTTCGGTGCGCGGTTGTCGGAGGCGCTGGCGAAGGATGCGCCGCTTTCACCCGATGAGCGTCGTTCGCGGGATGGTCTGCGGTCGCGTCAGATCACCTTGCGGTAAACCGAAAAAATCTCAGAGAATTTTGTGAAACACCCTCCTTTCTAATCGGGTCTCGGTTAAGTTCTCTTCATCACCGAAAGATGGTGGTGGTGAGGATAACCTCACCGATCTGATGAGGAAGATAGGGAACATCATGGACGCGATCCTCTTGCTGCTCAAGACGCTGCTCAGCTCGCTGAGTGCTTCGTAAAGCATCGCAGAACATTGACGGCGGGGTTGTCGATACCGCCCTCGATTTACCAGCGACAGGCCCAGCTCGTCGTGACGAGCTGGGCCTGATTGCATGGAGAATACTTTCGACTAGACGGTGCCACCCGCAGTCGAAGGAGCGCCGGAAGTATCGCTCGGGCCGCTCATTTCCCGTGCGATGAAATCTTCGAGGTCGAACAGGTTCGACCCGGCGCGATCGGCAATGGTGAGCAGTGTCGTCATATTGGCGACCTCCTCGACCTGTTCCTTGAGGAACCACTGCATGAACTGTTCCCCGAGGTAGTCGCCCTCTTCGCGGGCGGTGCTCGCCAACTGGATGATCTGGTCGGTGACGGCCTTTTCCTGGGCGAGCGCCAATGCGATGGGTTCGCGGACATTCTCGAATTGGGATTTCGCACTGTCGATACCGGACAGTTCGATGCTGATATCCCGATCGAGGAAGTACTGCACGATCATCATTGCGTGATTGCGCTCTTCGACTGCCTGCGCATAGAAGCGCTTGGCCAGCTGCGGCAGATCTGCATTGTCGAACCACACCGCGATAGCGATGTATTGATGCTCGGCGTTGAATTCATGCCGGATCTGGTCGTGAAGCAGGCTGTGGAATTTGCTGCGTGGGGACTCCGGATGGCTGGACATGAGAGCGACATTAGCGCTGGTCAGCGCGCGTGTCATCCAAGTGCAACCTTATTGAGGCTAGTATTGCCTAATTAATTCTTTGCGGCCCCCGCCATTTTCGGCGCTGTGACATCGGCGCGCGGGGCGGTCCGCAGTTCACGTGAGATGAAATCCTCGACGTCGAACAGGTCGCCCGCGGCACGGTCGACGACCGTCAACAAGGTGGTCATCCCCGCGACGTCCTCCACCTGTTCCTTGAGGAACCACTGGATGAACCGCTCACCGAGGTAGTCACCAGAGGTGCGGGCCGCATCGGCGAGCGCGGTGATCTGCGCTGCGATGGTTCGCTCCGACTCCAGCAGTTGAGCGATCGCGGCACGGGGAGACTCGAAGGTGGACTGCACCTCGTTCAAACCCTCGACCCGGACATCCAGGTCCCGATCGAGCAGATACTGCACCATGCGCAGCGCGTGTGCACGGTTCTCACCGGACTTGCCGTAGCAGTATTTGGCCAACTGCGGCAGGCGATTCGAATCGAGATACACCGCGGCGGCGAGGTATTGCTGGGCGGCGGTGAAGCCATGACGGATCTGTGCGCGCAGCAAGTCGGGGAACGGCTCGGCGACATCGGTGTCGGGCATGTATCGACGCTACCTCGTCAGAAGGTCGTCCGGTACGGGTTGGTCCTTGGCCAGCGCATCGAAAAACCTGCCTGCCTTGGTCTTGTCCCACAGCAGCACGTTTCCGCTGTCGGTGTCGCTGAAGCCGCCGACCGGGACGGTGGTCGCCACCGTGTCGCCGCGCAGCGCCCAACCGAGCTGCCCCAGGTTCCAGATGTGATCGCCGTTGTCGACCTTCAAGGATTTGGCGGTGTCGCGGGCGAGTGGCCACAGCTTGAACGGGTTGGCCAGGGTGGCGGTGCTGGTCGCCTTCTTCAACAGCGCCGCCATGAACAGCCGCTGGTTGTTCATGCGGTCGAGATCGGCGAGCGCGGTCGCGCGGCTGCGCACGAAGCCGAGGGCCTCCGGGCCGGCGAGCCGCTGGCAGCCAGCGGGCAGGTCGATGCCCGCGAGTGGGTCGTCGATGGGCTGCGGCACGCAGACATCGATGCCGCCGAGGGTGTCGACGACGCCTGCGAAGCCGCCGAAGCCGATCTGCGCGTAGTGGTCGATCCGCAGACCGGTCGCGATCTCGACGGTCTGCACCAGCAGCTGGGGGCCGCCGAACGCGAAGGCGGCATTGAGCTTGTCCTTGCCGTAACCGGGGATGCCGACGTAGGAATCGCGCGGCAGGCTGACCAATGTGGTCGGCCCCGATTTCGGAACGTGCACCAACAGGATGGTGTCGGTGCGTTCCGGGCCGACCTCGCCGCCGGTGGCCAGCTCCTGCTCCTGTTCGGGCGACAGGCCCGCGCGGCCGTCGGAACCGACGAGCAGCCAGTTGGTGCCAGGCGTGTCGCCGACGCGATCGGCGTAGTTCGCCAGTGCGTCGATCCGGTTCAGTGAGTTGTCCAGCTGGATGACGGCGCCGACCGCGGCGAGCACGAGCACCACGAGCAGGACGAGGGACCAACGGAACAGATGCAGCTTGCGGCGTCGCCGCGGCGGCTGGGGTTCGCGGTCCCGGCGCGATGGCGGCGCGGCAGGCGGTGGCGGGGGCGGGGTTCGGTTCTGGCGGGGCCGCTGGGACTGGTGTGGCGCGGGTTCGTGATACGGGACCGGTTGCTGGGTCGGCTGGTGTGCCGGTCGCGGTTTCTCCATGGGCGGCGGCGGTGTGCGCCGGGCTCCCTGGTCCGGCGGGACCTGGGAGTAAGCCAGGGGTTGTGCGTAGTTCGGCGGTCCGTCGCGGTGCATCTTTCGCGTGGGCTCGACGGTGGGCTGCCCCGGCCGGTGCGGTCCAGGGACGTGCGGCTCGGCCCGGTGCGGTCCGGGGGCGTGCGGCTCGGCCCGGTGCGGTCCGGGAGGGTGCGGCTCGGCCCGGCGTGGTCCGGGAGGGTGCGGCTCGGACCGCCGTGGTCCGGGAGAGTGCGGCTCGGACCGCCGTGGTCCGGGAGGGTGCGGCTCCGAACGGCGTGGACCAGGAGGGTACTGCTCGGCCCGCTGTGGACGTGGAGTCGGCGGTTCACCGGGTCTACCAGGGGGTGGCGGGACCCGGCGCGTCCGTGCGTTGTGCTGGGGGTCGTCGCCATTCATCACTAGGCACTCTACTGATCGGGGGCCGCGCGGGTGGTTTCGCGGCGGCCGGCTGTCGGGTGGGTACAGGGTAGGCGCCGTCGGTCCGTTCGAGTGCTCGTGCGCGAGTGCGAGTTCGAGCGCTTCGTGGTCGCCGGTGCCCAGTGTCGATCGTGAGCGCCGGATTATCCGGCGCTCCTAGTGAATTCGCGAATGGACCGAAGTTGGTTACGGCAACCAGGAAACGTGCCCGCGCAAGATCGTGTAGCCGATGTAGGCCACCGCGTCGATCGTGGCGTGCGCCACAATCAGCGGCCACAGGCGATGGGTGCGCTGCCAGTAGCGGCCGAAGATCACACCCATCACCAGATTCCCGATGCCGCCGCCCAAGCCTTGATACAGGTGGTAGCTGCCGCGCAGCAGCGCCGAGGCCAGCAGCGAAGAGTTCTCCGACCAGCCGAGCTTGCGCAGTCGGGTGATCAGATACGCGACCACCAGGATCTCCTCGGCCGCCGCGTTCGCGCAGGCGGAAAGGATGAGGGCCGACAGCCGCCACCAGTGGTCGCCGAGCGAGCTCGGCACGATGGTGACGCTGAAGCCGAGAGCATGCGCGGTCAGATACAGGCCGAGTCCGGGCAATCCGATGATGGCCGCGAGTGCGAGCCCGGGCAGTATGTCCGAACGCCACCGCATCCGCGCGAGGCCGATCACCCGCGGTCCGATCCCGCTGCGCCACAACAGGTATAGGCCCAACGCCGCCCATCCGGCCAGCCGCAACACTCCGAGCAGCTGAAACAGCAGATCGATCGTCGACTGGGTCGCGCGCGACGGATTCAGCGCGACAGTCCGGCCGCCGACCCCACCTGGTGACAGCGCGCTCTCGATCAGCGACAGTGCGGCGTTGAGTCCGCTCAGCCCGAAGGTGACGACCAGAACGACCGCGATCTCGAGCCGGAGGGCGAATCGCTCCCGATCCGCCGGCTCGGGCCTGTCCCAGGTGGGAACCGATTCAGCAGCGCACATGCGCACGAATCTATTGCCAACGCAGAGTGCGCGGCACCGGCGGACTTCAGATGCGCCGCAACCCGTTCAGGAAGGGGCAGCCCGCGAGCGTGCGGACGGCGCGGCTCAGGGATTCGATGTCGTCGGCAGGAGTGTTGAAGGGCAAGCGGAAGTCGTGGTCGCCGTCGGCGCCTTCGATGCGCAGTGTGAGGCCGTATCGGTCGATGGCGAGCGGGTGCACCGAGCCGCGCTGCAGCCGGGGCGGCAGGTGGCGGGCGAGTTGGGCGACGACATCCGCGTGGTCGGCGTCCATGTGCTGCAGCCATGCGGACTCGAGCGCGCAGAACGGGTCGGGCTCGGCGTGGCGGAGTTCGTCGACGCAGACGGATTCGGCGCCGGTCGAGTCGGCCAGCACCGCGGAGTTGATGACCACCCGCAGCAGGGTGGCGGTGTATCCGACATCCAGCAGCCCGGGATGCGGATGGTCCTTGGCCACTTCGGAGGCCAGCGCGCGTTGCGCCTGATTCGGCACGGTGCGCACCCACCCGCGCAGCCAGACCAGTGCCCGCACCGGCTCCCGCAATGTCAGCGGCGAGTGATCGGTGAGCTCGAGCACCGCCGGTGCGCCGGCGTCGCCGGAATTCGCGGCGAGCACGGTGGCCATGGACGCGGTCGGCACCGCGATCACCACATCGCCGCATTCCCGCAGGTGATGTAACGAAACCGAGGTCGGATCGATGCCCGGCATCGCGAGTACCGCCTGCTCCGCATGCGCGCACGCGTTGCGAATCCGCTCGGCGGTGGATGGTGCGACGGTCGGGTTCGGCATGCAGACCTCCAGTACTCGGTGTTGCCTCGCTTCGCTCGCGCTAGCTTAGGTAAACCTAAGCTAAGTCACGCGCCATCGTTCCGCAAGCGTTCGCCTCGGCCAGATCCTGAGATTTCCGTCCGACCGGCCATGGTTACGGTGAGGAGATGGCGGATGGATCGGGAGAACCGGTGTTGGTTTCGTTGACGGCGCCCGCGCGACGCAGCCTGGTCGAAGGCCTGGTGCGTGGATCCGGACCGGGAGATACGGCGGCGCGCATCGTCGATGTGGATGTCGCGGATGCGGAGATCGCCGATTTTCTTGCGGAGGTCGCACACGCGGATACCGGGTTCATCGCCCGTACCGCCCACGGCGATCGAGCCCTGGCAATCGTCGCGGCAACCGCCGCTGCCCTGTGCGGCGAGGACATTCGCACCGCTCTCAGCACCCCGGACATCGCCTTCCTGATCGCACTGAAACCACCGGCGATCGAGGCCGTTCGCAGCGTGCTGCTTGCCATCGAAACCGAAAGGACCGACGAGGTGACCCGTGCCCTCGCACCGCTCGTCGTCGCCGATTCCCCCAGGTGACAACCGATTTCGCGGAGCGCGCGGGTAACCCGCGAAACATTGCGGCGAGTAGCCCGGCGGCAGATCCGCGCCGGGTGCGACGCCGGCGCCCTTCCCCTGGCGATGGACGCCGCACGGCAGGGGAGTGCCAGATGAATACAGCTTCCCAGTGCGCCGAATTTTTCCAGCACACCGGCAACCGCAAGTACTGTCGTAATCGTGCCGCGAATCGCGTACTTCGGTCCGTCCGGAACCTTCACCGAGATGGCCCTTGCCGAGCTCGAATCCTCGGCGGCCTTCGAGGGGCCGGTCGAGCGGGTCGCCGCGCCGAGCCAAGGGGCCGCGCTGGACCTCATTCGGTCCGGTGACGTCGACGGTGCGGTCGTGCCGATCGAGAGTTCCGTCGAAGGATCCATCTCGGCGACCTTGGATTCGCTCGCGATCGGCCCGCGACTACAGATCGTCGCCGAGACCGAGTTGGAAGTGACCTTCACGATTCTCGCCGGATCGGGCACCCGGCTCGCCGATGTGCGCACACTGGCCGCCTATCCGGTCGCCGCGGCGCAGGTGCGCATGTGGGTCTCGCGCAACCTGCCGAACGCGCAGCTGTACACCTCGGCATCGAACGCCGCCGCCGCCGAGGACGTGGTTGCCGGTCATGCCGACGCCGCCGTCTCCACCGCGCTGGCCGGCGAGCGCCTCGGGCTGACGGCAGTGGCTTCGGGCGTGGCCGACCATGAGCACGCGATCACCCGATTCGTCCTGGTCACCAAGCCTCGATCCGCGCCGCGCTCGACTGGCGCGGACCGCACGTCGATCGTGCTGGAACTGCCCAACGAGCCGGGTTCACTGATGCGTGCGTTCGCCGAATTCGCTACTCGCGGTATCGATCTGACCAGAATCGAATCCCGACCCACCCGGACGGGCCTTGGCACCTATCGCTTCTATCTCGACTGCGTCGGGCACATCGACGACGCGGCGGTGGCGGAGGCGCTCAAGGCGCTGCACCGCACCGCGCGGATCAGGTTCCTCGGTTCGTGGCCCGCGACATCGGCGACGGGGACCCCGCCGCCGTCGGATGAGGCGGCCGCAGAATGGCTGACCCAGCTACGAAAGGGGGTGGCGGATCTATGAGCGGAAAGCTGATTCTGGTCCGGCACGGCGAGACCGAAGGCAATGTCGCCAAGATTCTCGACACCAAGGTCCCTGGCCTGCCGCTCACCGAACGTGGTGCGGCGCAAGCGAAGATGTTCGGTTCGAGTCTGCTCGCGGAGCCGCGTGCGTTGTTCTGCTCGACGGCGCTGCGCGCCAAGCAGACCGCGGGCTACATCGAGGCGGCGACCGGCGTACCCGCCGAAGTGCTCGAAGGCGTGCACGAGGTGCAGGTCGGCGACCTGGAGGGCCTGGCAACCCAGGAGGCGCACGAGACCTTCCAGCGGGTGTACCGGGCCTGGCACGAGGGCGATCTCACGCAGCGAGTGTCCGGCGGCGAGTCCGGATACGACGTGCTCGCCCGCTTTCTGCCGGTGATCGAGACACTACGGACGACCTACCTGGCGTCCGACGCCGCCGACGGCGACGTGCTGCTTGTCAATCACGGTGCCGCCATGCGACTGGTCTCGCGGACCCTCAGCGGGGTAGCGCCGCCGTTCACCACCAACAACCATCTCGACAACACCGAGACCATCGAATTGGTGCCCCGTGCCGTCGGCGGCTGGGAGTGCATCCGGTGGGGCCGTTTCACGCCGCCGTTCGGCTACCAGGTCGCACCGACCGCCGACGACCCGATGGGTTAGCCGCCTCAGGTCAATGCCGGGTTGCTCGGGAAGTCCTCGCGCTCCGGCAGTACACCGATCAAATCCTGCAGTGCGGTCCGCAACCGCCCCGTGGTTCCGCTGCTCAGCGAGGTCCACTTGGTGCCATCGTCGGAAACGCTCGCGGTGGCGATGAATCGGCCGCCCCGGGTATTGAACACGGCGATGTGGTTCTCGGCGTAGTCCTTGGTACCGTCGCCGTAGATCACGCCGACGATCTCGGCATGCGAATGGATCTCCACCATCGCCGAGGCGATGGCCTGCGCGTCGGTGGCGGGATGTCCCACCCGGGCGAGCCGGGCGGCAGTCGCCTTGGCGTCGCCGGCGTCGTCGAAGATCGGGATGAGCTGTTCGGTCTCGGCGCGCATACCGGTCAGCTCGAGCGGCTCGGCAGGCCCGAGCGCGGCGATCACCGGTCCGGCCAGGTCGTCCTCGACCTGGTCGATGACATAGGAGTCCGGCCCGCGAAGGGCGACGGCAACGAAGTCATCGCCCTTCGCCAGGCACATGCGACTCGCATTGCCTTCCACGAACAGCCGAATCGCGACCACCCAGTGGGGTCGGTACAGCGCCCGCAGCCGGTCTTCGAGCTCTCGGTAAACCGTGTCACCGACCAGGAGCTCCCGATCGATGAGCGACTGAGCCGCCACGGCCATCGCCGCATCGTGATCGGTCACGTTGTCGTAGCGTCCCATCGCCTGGAGCACGATGGGCAGCTCGTCGATCTCCAGCTTCTCCAGGAGAAACTGCATCTCGTCGAGCGACAACACAACCGCCGCGAGCATCGACGGGCCGTGGCCCGCACCCAGCACCGTCACTTAGCCGTCCCAGCGGTGTCCGCGCCGATGACGCCGTCGGCCATGTAGCGACCGTCGTTGAAGTGATCGGCGCGCAGGTAGTCGGCCGACTTGTGCTCGGCCTCGTCGTCTTCGCTGTCGTGCGCCCGGTTGCCGAGCAACGGGCTGCCCGAGGGCGCCGCCGGACGAACCGGTGGGGCATCCAAACGCACGTTGACGGACTCGGCGACCGCGGCCGTGGCAGGCATGCCGACCGCGGCGCCCGCGCCCCAGCCTTCGGGAAGCTTGAGCGATCCGTTGGGGTTCGCGCTCGGGGCAGATGCCGCCGAGCGGGTTGCCGCGGCAGCGGCGGAGACCGCGCCGCCGACGCCCATCATCGACATCGGCGCGGCGGCCATTCCACCCATCGACGGTGTCGCGCTGGTGACGGCCGAGATCGCATTGGCGCCGAGGGTGCCGACCGTGCTGACACCCGAGGTCGCCACCGAGCCGATGACGTTCGCTGCCTGTGTCGCGGCGCTCGCGATGGCCGGGTTGTTCACGAACCCGACTGCCGCGGCGATCGCGGACGACACCGGATCACCCTGGAACGCGGCCTCGGCCGAGCTCGGGTCCGCGGTTCCGGCGCCGTTGGCGATCGACGGCGGCGGTACGAATTCGCCAGGGGTCGCCACGGTCGCGGTGGTAGCCGCCTCGTAGGTCTCCATGGTCAGCGCGGCGCGCAGATCCAAGGCGGCCTTGGCGGCCTCGGCGATCTCGGAGCTGCCGTTCAGGACGCCGCCGGTGGAGGCCGCCGCGACCCGGGCGCTGTCGACGACCGCGATCTCCGGGAGGCTCGGCATCGCCAGCGACGCAACGGTGTACGCGGTCGCGTTCGCGACGGCCTTCGCGCCCAAGGTGGCCGCCATGACGCTCTGCTGTTCGGCCCATCCGGTGAAGCCGGCGAGCCTGCCGAGCGCGGCGACGCCGTTGACACCCTGCATGCCGATGCCCAACTCGGCCATCACCCGGACGACAGTCGTGGTGGCGTCGATCCAGGCGCCGGTAAGCCCGCCCCAGGCAGCGGCCGCTGCCGAGATCGGGATGCCGTGCGCGCCCGCGTTGAGCGCGATCGAGTTTCCTTCTGCCAGGCGGGGCATCCAGAACACCCCGGTCATACCTGCGGTCATGCTTGTTTCTCCCCTTTTTCCGTGATCAGAGCTGTCCGCGGGCCTACAGGCCGAGGGTCATCTCGGTGGCCTTCATCACGCTCGCCCGGAGGATGTCCTCACCGACGTGCGTGGCGAGCTGCATGCGCAGCGTGGCGGCAGCGTGATGCAGCTCGAGGACTGCTTGGGCGACCGCCTGGTCGTGGGTCACTGCGCCGCGGTTGAAGTGATTGGCTGCCAGCAGCGACACCTCGTCGACCCCGGACGGGAGGACATGGGTTGCCGCGGCGCTGACCACGTGTGCGGCGGCCAGCCGGTCGGCAACCAGATCCAGCTCTAGCGCTGCGGCAAGGACGGCTTCGGGTGTGATGTCTACACCGAACATGACTCGACTCCTTCTAGTGGCGGCTACTGGGCGGAACCACGAGAATTCCCCCTACGAGTGATAGGACGCGACAGCCAGGCAATCGGTTCCATCGAATCCCCAATTTTCTTTCGTGCCTTGACAGCTGCGCTCCGGTCCCACACAGCTGCGTAAAAGACTAACCCCATCCCAACTGATGCAACCGGTCTTCGTCAATCCCGAAATAGTGTGCAATCTCATGGATCACAGTGATCGCCACTTCTTCGACGACTTGGCTCTCATCGTCGCAGATTTCGAGGATCGCGTCGCGGTAGACCGTCACGGTGTCGGGAAGCGCTCCGCCGTAATGGCTATCGCGTTCGGTGAGTGCGATCCCGTGATAGAGACCGAGCAGCCGCGAGTCTTCCGAATTGCGAGCCTCGATAAGCACGACGACATTATCGATGGCACCGGCCAGCTCCGGCGGAATGAGATCGAGCGCATCGCCGACCAGTTCTTCGAACCGGTCCTCGGACATGGTGACCGACATAGGACGAGCGGCCGGTCTAGCGCGGCTGCGGCGGCAGCGGCGCCGCACCCGGCAGCGGCGCAGGCGTCCGGCGGCCCGAGTTCGGCGGTGGCACCGGCGCCTGGCCGTTGATCAAGATCTCGCCCTTCGCCGAGCCGGTGATCGGGGCGAAGCCTTCCCGGTCGGTGCCTTTGCCGATCATGCAGTCCAGCTTGCGACTGCCTGCCAGCCAGCTGCGGGCATCGACATAGTCGAAGAACAGCGTCAGCGTCTTGTTGCGCACCTGATCGGGCGACCCCAGATAGTCGGTGGCGAAGCGGGCGCACTCCTCCTCGACGAACCGGTCCTGCTCCTGCTTGGCGGGCGGTCCGCCGGGGAACCGCGCCGCGAGGTCGATGGTGGACACGATCTCGACGGCGTGCGCCTGCGCGCAGTCCACCGGATCGGTCGGCAGGTTCTGGTTGATGCCGAGGCAGGTCCCCGCCTCGAACACCTTCGACTGATCGTGTTCGACGGCGCTGCCCGTGGACGGCAGTGGGGCGCCGGTGCTTCCGGAGTACTGCAGCCCGCAGCGCAGCGTCCGATCACCGTGCTTCCACCCGTCGGGGCTCGGGTACATCAGCCCGACGACATAGCGTCCGCGCGGATCGAAGCGCCCGCTCATGTACTGCTGCACCGCGGGGACGCAATGCTCTTCCTTGAGCTCGGTCAGCCGCAGCGAGTCCGGGAACCGCGAGCCGGCGCCGAATTCTTTGCCCGGGTACTTGCTCATGTCGATGTCGGCGGCGACCTCGAACAGATGCCTGTTCGAGCACGCCACCTTCACCAGGTCGCCGCGGTCGGGCTTGGTCCAGCTCAGGCAGTCGCCTCTGGCCGCGGTGCCGAACTCCTTGTCGAGCACAGTGTCGACCGACGACCCGGGAGTGTGCGCCTCCAGCCCCGTTTCATTGTCGAACCCGGTCACGAACAGCGTGACCATGGCCGCGATGACGGCGCCCGCCGCGACGGCGAGCAGCCCCCAGCGCAGGGTCGGCGCGGACAGGTGCAGGTTGCTACCCGTGAGCAACGCGCGGGCGTCATCCAGCGACCGTGGGAACGAGCCGAGGACCGACGGTTTGGCGCCCGAGGGATGCTCGGTCGCCCGCGGGGGCTGAGGCACATCATCGGAGGACATCGCGATCCATCATGGCAGCGTCTGATCTCCGTTGCCACGACCTGGTCGATCACGCGCGGGTGTCGGCGTGCCGACACCGCCGTAGCGGCGCGATCTCAGCCGCGAAACGCCGACAGGAACACTCCCGGCAGGCGCGCCGGGTTGCCGCTCGCGTAGAACTCCGTCAGTTTGCGCCCGGTCGCCGCGGCGGTGGCATTCGTGACGAACCACGGCGGCTTCGGAGACAGCGCGAGTTCACCGTGCACCAGTGACCGCGGCGCTGGCCGGAACGGCCCGCGCACCACCGTGCGTTCCACATCGTCGAGCAGGAAAGCGTTGTGCACCACGCCGATTCCGCTCTGCACGTCGTCGATGGTGTGGCCGGGGTAGGCGCCCCACGCGGCCCGTGGCGCGAGGAAGGCCAGCGCGGTCCACGCATTGACCGCGATCGCGCCGTAGCGCAGCCGTTCGATCGCGCCGTCGAAGGCGATGCCGAGCCGTTTGATGGTGTTCGGGTGCGCGATCACATTGGCGCCGAGCGTTCCGGTGAGTTCGGTGTTCGCGAAATCGACCGCGTGCCGCAGGAATTCGCCGCCGCCATAGGGCAATTCGACCACGCCGAGCACCGGTGAGAAGTACTCGGTGCGCAGCAGCGGGGTGTCGGTCCGCGGCAGATTCTCGACCAGCACCCGACTCTGCCCCGGCCCGAGCCGTTCCGCATCGGGATACACCGCGACAGCGTCTGCGACCCGGTCGTCGCTGCCCGGGTAGTAGGCCGGGCGCTGCGGCGCCTTGTCGATCGCGGCGCGTAGCTCGGCGAGGAATCTCTCCTTCTGCGGCCAGTTCGCGCTCAGCACCACGGCTTGGGTGGCGACGCAGTTGTAGCCGCCGTTGTGCAGCCGCTGGGTCGCCACGTGTTCGGCCTGGAAACGCAGGTCGGCGTCGCTCCATTCGCCTGGCACGACGATGGTCGGCGAGACGCCGCCGAGTTCGCTGGTGATCGGCTTGTCCAGCAGCGGGCGCTTGTCGGACTTGCGTTCCTGCCCCTCCGGTCCGGGCCCCCAGACGATCGCGTCATGGGTGTGCGCGCTGCCCGTCATGTGCACATGCGCCACGTCGGGATGGCGCACCAGATACGCGCCCGCGTCCGGCCCGCCGGTCAAAATCCGCAGCACACCGAGCTCGATAAGCGGCGCGAAGATCATCTCGAGCACCGTGAACAGCGGATCGGTGATCGGGTTCAGTTTCAGCGCGACCACCCGGTTGTGCGCGTAGAGCTCGTACAACGCGTCCAGCGGTGGAATCGAGGTGATGTTGCCCGCGCCGAGTATCGCGCCGATGCCCGCGGTCGCCGTCGGGTCGAGCTGGGCCAGCCCGGCGCGTCGGCGCGCGGTGCCGGCGTCGACGCCGGGCCGCAGCCACACCTCGCCCCGGAAGCCGCTGAGCAGCAAACGGTCGTAGACATCCAACGGCAGGATCGGCACCGCGACCCGATTTCCTGGCGCCTCGGTCAGCGCGACCCCGTCGAGCGGACTGCGCCCCTGCTCCAGCGCCGTCAGCGTGGCCGACAGCGCGGCTGTGGCCTGCAGCAGCGTCATCGGACCCGACATCCATTCCTCACCGACCAGCGGTGAGCCCTCGTCGAGCCCCTTCCAGGTACGAGCGGCGCGCACCCAGTCGGCGGCGAAGCGTCCGGTTCGGGTGTGGATTTCGTCGAGGAGTTCGCGGCGACGGCGCAGCGAGGTCTGGGCCCACGCCTTCTCGCCCGCGGTCAGATCGGATAGTGCGCTATCGATTTCTGTTTCGTCGAAAGTTGTGCCCACAAACCAACTATGCGCGTGAACGAGGCCCGATGGCTCACATCGTGGGATATCGGCGTGAAACAGCAACACCGCGCCTCTTAGGCGGCTGCCTCGCCTTCGCTCGGCCCGGCGCGGGCTATCGACGGACTGTGTCCGACTGTGTCTGTCAGGCGGCTGCCTCGCCTTCGCTCGGCCCGGCGCGGGCTGCGGTCGGACTACGTCCGGCTGCGCCTACTAGGCTGGTCACCCATGATCGACCTCCGATTCCTGCGGGACAACCCTGACGCGGTCCGCGCCTCGCAGCGCGCCCGCGGCGAAGACCCCGCCCTCGTCGACGCCCTGCTCGAAGCGGACGCGGCGCGCCGTGCGGCGGTGGCCACCGCCGACAATCTGCGTGCCGAGCACAAGGCCATGGGCAAGCTGGTCGGCAAGGCGAGCCCGGAGGAACGGTCCGCGCTGCTCGCGCGGGCGCAGGAGATGTCGGTGAAGGTCAAAGAGGCCGAGGTGGCGCAGCACGCCGCCGACGCCGACCTGGACGCCGCGCAGCGCGCCCTGTCGAACGTCGTGCAGCAGGGCGCGCCCGCGGGCGGCGAGAACGACTACATCGTCCTGGAGACCATCGGCACGCCAACAGAATTCGATTTCGAGCCGAAGGACCACCTGGAACTCGGCGAGTCGCTCGGGCTGATCGACATGGAACGCGGTGCGAAGGTCTCGGGCGCGCGCTTCTACTTCCTCACCGGATACGGCGCGCTGTTGCAACTCGGGCTGCTGCAGCTGGCCGCGCAACGCGCGGTGGCCAACGGCTTCACGATGATGATTCCGCCCGTGCTCGTCCGGCCGGAGATCATGGCGGGCACCGGGTTCCTCGGCCAGCACTCGGCGGAGGTCTACCACCTCGCCGACGATGATCTGTACCTGGTCGGCACCTCGGAGGTGCCGCTCGCCGGTTACCACTCGGGCGAGATCCTCGATCTGAGCGATGGCCCGAAGCGGTACGCGGGCTGGTCGTCGTGCTTCCGCCGCGAGGCCGGCAGCTACGGCAAGGACACTCGCGGCATCATCCGGGTGCACCAGTTCGACAAGGTCGAGATGTTCGTCTACACCACGCCGGAGCAGGCCGACGCCGAGCATCGGCGGCTGCTGGCGTGGGAGCAGGACATGCTGGCCGCTGTCGAGGTCCCTTATCGGATCATCGATGTCGCGGCAGGCGATCTCGGCAGCTCGGCGGCGCGCAAATTCGATTGCGAGGCTTGGGTGCCTACCCAGCAGGCCTACCGTGAGCTCACCTCGACCTCCAACTGCACCACCTTCCAGGCGCGCAGGCTCTCGGTGCGATACCGGGACGAAAATGGAAAGCCGCAGATCGCAGCCACTTTGAATGGCACACTGGCGACCACGCGCTGGATCGTGGCGATTCTGGAGAACAACCAGCAGGCCGACGGCTCGGTGCGGGTGCCCGCCGCGCTGGTTCCGTTCGTCGGAACCGACGTGCTGCGACCGACCAAATAGGCCGGGGCCGAACATGCGTCCGTCCAAGCGCCCTCAGCTCACCATCCGGCAGGCACTGTGCCGGCGGTCGGCCGAGGGCGCCATCGTGGGCGAATCGCGCCGGCCGAACGGCTCGCCGGACCAATAGCCGCTGGTTCGCCATGCCGGATTCACGGGATGTGGCAACCACCGCGAATCGTTACCTCTAGGCTATTGCCGTGCGAGGAATCGGGGCGCGCGGCGATACCCGAACCCGGGTGCGGGCGGCATCGGCGCTGGCGACAGCTATGGTCATGGCTCGGACCACCGGGGCGTTCTACGTCATGGGTGGTGTGCTTGGCCTGATTATTACTGCCATCGCACCGGGGGACGAGGGTAATCGACCGCTGGTCGGTACAGCTGCGGCGATAGCGCTGACGCTGGGACTCACGCTGCTCGCGTGGGGCCCGCGACTGCCGCATTCCATTCATCACGCGTACGTCGCTATCGCGACGGTCCTGGTGACGGTCGCGGTGCATTCGTTCCCGAACACGGTCGGCGCGATCAGCCTCGCCTCGTTCTATGTCTTCGTCGCCTGTGACGCGGCATTGTTCTTCGCCTGGTCGCAGGCGCTCGCGCATATCGCGTTCGCCATGGTGTTGTGCCTCTGGGTGCTGCCCGCGCGGCCCGTTGTCCCCGGCCTGCCTTGGTGGTCAGGGTTGATCCCGGCGGGTGTGACCTTCGGTGTTGGTGTCGTCGTCGGCGTCCTGACCAGGATGGCCTCCGAAGCCGACATCGATGTGCTCACCGGTCTGCTGAACAGGCGCGGCTTCGACCGCGCGCTGAACACCGCGATCGAGCACGCCACCCGCAGCGGGCAGGGGCTCGCGCTGGTGCTCGTCGACCTCGACCGCTTCCAGAAGATCAACGACCACCTCGGCCATCGCGCCGGTGACGCGGTACTGCAGCGCGTTGCCGACACCTGGTCCAAGCTGCTCGCTCCCGATCAGCGGCTGGCCCGCTACGGCGGCGACGCTTTCGCGCTGCTGCTGCCGAATACCACCGAGCAGGCCGCGATTCTGCTGACCGAGCAGTTGCGGGCCGCGGTGACCACCGGATGTTCCGCGGGCGTCACGTCGTGGCAGCCGGGGGAGTCGGGGTCGCTGCTGGTCAGCCGGGCCGACGTCGGCCTGTACCGGGCCAAGCAGGCCGGTCGCAACCGCACGGTGCTCGAGTCCTCGCGGCAGCTGCCGCTGGCGGTCGAGTTGCGTGAGGCGATCGACCGCGGCGCATTGGACGTGCACTACCAGCCGATCGTCAGCCTGACCGAGGGCGGCGGCAAGGCGGTCGGTGTGGAGGCGCTGCTGCGCTGGTCGTCGAGCGCGCAGCCGGACGTCACCACCGAGGGTCTGATCCGGGTCGCCGAAGAGTACGACCTCATCTCCGACCTCGACGAGTTGGTGTTACGCAGGGCCTGCGCGGACGCGGCCCAGTTGCAGGAGACCTTCGCCCAGCTCGATCTGACGCTGAATGTGAACGTCAGCGGCCTGGAACTCGCCGAGACCGGCTACGCCGATCGGGTCGCGGGCATTCTCGCGAGCACCGGCTGGCCCGCTGACCAGTTGGTGCTCGAGGTCACCGAGAGCGAACTCGCCGCCGAATCCCAAACGGCCATCGGCAATCTGCACACCCTGCGGGAGCGGGGCGTGCGCATCGCCATCGACGATTTCGGCACCGGCTACTCCTCGCTGAGCAGGCTCGCCACCCTGCCCAGCGACATCCTCAAGGTCGACCAGTCCTTCGTCGCCGCGATCCGCTCGGATTCCCCCGCCCCGCCGCTGCTCGGCGTCATCGCCGCTCTGAGCAGTGCGTTGGACCTGCAGGTGATCGCCGAGGGCGTGGAAACCGAATACCAGGCCGCGGTCCTGACCGAGCTCGGATTCGCCCTCGCACAGGGTTACCACTACAGCGATTCACATCCCGTCGCCGACTTGATCAGCGACCTCAACGAGCATCACGGCCGAGTCGGCCCCGGCGCGTCGGACCGTGAGATCGGCGACGGCGACCTGCATGCCGCCAACGGCTGGCTGCCACTCGGGTGAGCCGCGTTCGACGTCCTTGCCGCTAGCTGCCTGTGAAATCACTTGACGGGCTATGGCGGGGCGACCAAGCTGAGCATCATGCGGTTGCTCTTCTACGGCTGTTGAGCCGATAGGTCGCTACGCGCCCGGTCGACGGGTCGCGCCGGCGAACTCAGCCTTCACGCGCTCACTGTTCGGGCGGTGCTCTTCAAGGGCATCGGCGACCTCATTCCGCTGTATGCGCTGTACGCGTTGCTGTTCGCTGATCATGGGTTGAACACCGGGCAGATATCCTCGCTGTTCGCGATCTGGTCGACCACCGCGTTCCTGCTCGAGGTGCCTTCCGGCGCCTGGGCGGACACCGTGTCGCGGCGAGCTCTGCTGGTGCTCAGCGGCGTGTTGCTCACCGCGGGGTTCGCGGCATGGACCCTGGTCCCCACCTATCTCGGCTTCGCGGCCGGCTTCGTCCTATGGGGCGTTTCCGGCGCATTGCAGTCCGGAACCTTCGAGGCACTGCTCTACGACGAACTGGCCGCACAAGGCGAGCGCGCGGCCTACCCGCGCATCCTCGGCTACGCGCGAGCCGCCTCGGAAGCCGCGATAGTGATCGCCATCGTCGCTGCGACACCGCTGTACATCTGGGGCGGATACGCCCTGCTCGGCTGGTCCAGTGTCGGCGTCGCCGCAACCCACACCCTGATCGGCCTGTCGCTCCCCGGCGCGCCGAAGTCAGTGTCCGCCGCAGCTGTCGAGGACCTGGAAGACGATGCCGCCGAAGCCGATCCACCCCACTCGCCGCGGCAATACCGTTCAGCGCCTGGCATCGATAGCTCGACCACGTCGGTAGTGGTGTTCACGGCGGACGCCGAGGACCCGGAACATGATGTCGCTGCGAATGATTCAGCGCAATCACCGGCGTCTGGCCGCTCGGTGGCAAGTACTGAGATTCCGACCACAACGGACGGATCGACGACCACCGCTGTCGGGATCCGACCTGCCGAATCGGTCCAGCCCACAGGAGTATCCAATGATCGCGCAGCGATGTCCGACGGCCGTGCTGTGGTGGTGGACGTCGCTGAATGTGGCGGCGGACCGGATCGTCCCGCAGCGCTGTCGACGAGCCGTTCGGCCGCCCAGCGTGGTCGTTCGACGGTTTCGCGTGATGCGGTGCCGGCCGCGCCCGGATCACCGGTGTCGGGGCCGTTCGCCGAGTATCTGACCATGCTGCGCACCGGAGTCGGTGAGGCGATTCGGGTGCGGGCCGTGCGAAACGGCGTGCTGTTGGGGGCGCTGTTGTCCGGGATCACGGCGTTCGACGAGTACTTCGCGCTGCTCGCCGAGTCGGTCGGTGTTTCGACTGCCGTAGTGCCGTTGCTGGTCGGAGTGACCGTGCTCGGCTCCTTGATCGGTTCGATGTCGGCCGGGCGCACCGAGGCGATGGCGGCGCGGACGATGGCGATCGCGGTCGGGGTGGGCGGTGTGCTGTTTTCCGGCGGCGCGCTGGTCGCAGGTCTGGCGATTCGTTGGCCCAGCGCCGTGTATGTGCTTGCCGGCATCGGCTTTACCGCAATCGGCGTCTCCTACGGCATTGTCTACAACGCGAGCATCGTGGCAGGAGCGCGGCTACAGGATGCCATCGAAGGACCCGCCCGCGCGACGGTCACCTCGGTGTCCGGCCTCGCCTCGGAGGTGGTCGCGCTCGCGGTATTCGGCTTCGCCGCTGTCGCAGCCCCCTGGTTGTCGATACCCGCGACGGTCGCCCTGCTCGGCGCAACAATCCTGCCGATCGCGCTGGCCACCCCCTCGTGGCTACCCCGCCGCCGAGCCGCCGACTGACCCGGCGAGTGGCACCTGGTGGACGGGGTCTACCCGAGTCTTTGCTGCGGCCGGGTGCAACTCGGCAGGTCAGTCGAGCGGGCTGCCGATGAGATGGCTTGCGGTGAGCAGGAATTGGTCGGTGGAGCGGTCGATGAGGGTTTGTCGGCTGATGGGGAGGGTGCCCGCCAGCCAGCTGTTGGTGGTTTCCCAGAGGCCGCCGAGGAGGTGGGTTGCGGCGAATTCGGCGTGTTCGCCAGCGTTTTCGACGACATCGGCGCCGACTTCTTCGGCACATACGGCCAGCATGATGCCTGCGAACGAGCGCATTACCTCGGCCCTGCGCATCAGCAGGGCCGGGTTCAGCTGAGCCTCGACGGTCGCGATGCGCGCCTTGCGTGGATCGTCGGCGATCACATCGATGGCGGCGGCGATGGCGGCTCTGGTCTTCGCACGGATATCGGGACCGGCTGTCATGAACGCGGTGACGACGGCCTGTCCGATCTCATCGACGATCCGGTCGAACAGTTCGCTGAACACCGAGTCGAGGTCGGTGAAGCTCTCGTAGTAGTAGCGCTCCGACAGCTTGGCCTTTGTGCACAGTCCGGAGACGGTCAGTTTGGCAAAACCCGAGGTCCCGATGATTTCCAATGCCGCATCCAGCAGTGCGGCGCGGCGGCGCGCCCGGCGCTGTTCGATCGGCACGCCGCCGTAGGCCCGCGAGGTGGTGGTCATTCAGTCCATTCTGGCATAGATCCTTGCCAGATTATCGATTCTGTGAGACGTTCTTGTCAGAAGGTGCCCGATGCGAGCACCGACGCGAACCTCGAACCGATGGGTGAAGTGCAATGACGCATGACAACCAGCTGCTACCCACGCCGCCGCTGTTCACCGAGTTCCCCTTCCGGCAGGCTGTTCCGGTCCTCGCGCCGGGCGATCTGCGCTGCACCGCCGCCCAGCGCGATTCGTTCCGCCGCTTCACCCAGGTAGGCGATCCGCTGGCCGACGATGTGGTGGCGATGATCCAGCGCCTGCCGGCCGGCGCGGGCCGCCGGATGTTCGAGATCGCGGTCGAGCAGGGCATCGATGCGGTGCCGGACGCGCCGAAAGAGCTGCGTGCGCTCTTCGGCCAGGTCGAGGCGGACCCGTATTGGCTCGACCGCGGCAAGATCGATCGCGGTGCCCGCGTCGTCGGCCGCACCAGTGTCTGGGGCGGCATCGCCATGGGTATGTTCGCCCTGATGGGCGGCTATCTCGCCTCCCGTGCGGACAAAACGTTGGTCGGCACCGGTGACCTGAACGCGATGGCTCCGCGCCGCCTCGCCGAAACCACACAGTGGTGGCTGGATGTCACCACTCCCGGTGGGCTGCAACACAATCGGGTCGGCTACCAGAGCGTGCTGCGGGTGCGCCTGATGCACGCACTGGTGCGCGCTGGCATGAATCGGCGGCCCGACTGGGATTACGCCGCATGGGATCAGCCGGTGAACCAAGTGCTGACCGTCGGCACCCTCGGCCTGTTCTCTATGGCGAATCTGGTTGGCGCGCAGGCGCTCGGGCTGCGATTCTCCGCCAAGGAAAAGGACGCGGTCTTCCATCTGTGGCGCTACGTCGGCTTCCTGCTCGGCATCGACGCCGAGATCCTGCCGACCTGTGAGACCGATACCTGGCGCGCATTCTGGATCCTCGCCGACACCGAATTCATCCCCGACGAGGACTCCCGCCTCTTGGCCCAGGCCCTGGTCACCGCCGCGGGCGGCCTGTTCGTCGGCAACGACACCGCTGCGCAGCGACTGGTCCGCAAGGCCGTCACCGGCTACATGGTCGCCTACAGCCGAATCATCCTCGGCCCGACCAACTCCGACTTCCTCGGCCTGCCGAACAACAAACTCTTCCAGAGCGCGGTCATGGCCACCGCCGTCGTCAACGGCGCCCTGGAAATCCCCCGCCAATTCCTCCCCGGCGCCACCCGTTTCCATGAAGAACTCGGCGCCCGCATCCGCACCCGCCTGGTCCGCGGCTCCATCGCCCGCAACGGCGGTGACCGGACCTACGCGCGCCACGACACCTTCGCCAACCGCACCGCGTTGCGCGCGGGGTAGCTCTACCACCCCGGCACCGCGGCGCTGAACTGGCGGTGGGTTGCGTTTGCGGACCCTTTCGCAGCGCGGAGCGGCGCGTCGTCGCGGTCGGCGGCGGATCTGGCTGCGGGCGGATCGCGGTACGGTGCGGGGGTGACCGGGCGGATGCGGGTGGGGCTGGTCTTCGGTTTCTGTATCGGGGCCGGGGTGGCGGTACAGGGGCGGATCAATGGTGCGCTCGGGGCACGGTTGCACGATGGAATCGCGGCCGCGTGCCTCAGTTTCGGCCTCGGGCTGGTGCTGCTCATCGTCGCGTTCGCTTGCAGTCGCCGCCTGCGTGACGGGCTCTCACGGGTGCGTATGGCACTGGAATCCGGTGAGCTGCGCCCATGGCAGTTGCTCGGCGGGCTGTGCGGTGCGTTCTTTGTCGCGTGTCAGGGCCTTACGGTCGCCGCGATCGGTGTCACCGCGTTCACGGTGGCGGTGGTGGCAGGTCAGCTGGTGAGCAGTCTGGTGGTGGATCGTCTGGGTCTGGCTCCCAGCGGCCGCACCCCGATCACCTCCTTGCGTCTCGGCGGCGCTGTCCTTGCGATGGTCGCGGTAGTCCTGGCCGCGGCCGGTCGCTCAGGTACGGCGGTCGGTTCTTCGGCCGTACCTGAGTGGCTGCGCGACGGCCCGGTCGCATTGCTGATCATCCTGCCCGCGTCGGCAGGCATCGGTCTGGCCTGGCAGCAGGCTGTCAACGGGCGAGTCGGCACGGTCGGCGGTCCCTTCGCCGCCACCCTCGTGAACTTCGGCATCGGTACCGCTGCCCTGCTCGCCGTCGAAGCGCTGATTCTCGCCCGCACCTCTTGGCCCACCGACTTCCCCAGCGAGCCTTGGCTCTATGCGGGCGGCGTCATCGGGGTCGCCTTCATTGCCCTCGCGGCCCTCACCGTCCGCTGGATCGGTGTCCTGCTGCTCGGTCTGACGTCGGTGGCAGGCCAACTCCTCGCCTCGGTCCTCTTGGACATCGCGATTCCCACCGGTGCCGGACTGTCGGTGTTGGCGGTCATCGGCTGCGCCCTCACCTTCGCGGCGGTCCTCGTCGCTGCCCGCTCCCGAAGCTGAAGCGCCTCCGAATCTCAGCGGAAGCGCCACCGGGTCCTCCGGCTTCCTGCCGGTCGCTCGATCAACCCGCTGAGCGGGACATGGTGGACGGCTGACGAGGCCGCCGTCCAACCTGCGGCCACCACCACCGAAAACTGTTCCGTGTTTCATGTTTTATGGGCATGACCGATGTGGGATGGTGCGGTCATGCTGATCGAATACGGGGTGTGGGTTTCGCGGCTGGTGGTGAGTGCGGTGTTCGGTCTGTCGGCGGTGGGGAAGCTGATGGACCGAGCCGCGACGCGGAAGTCGGTGGCCGAATTCGGGCTACCGATCCGGTGGGCGCCCGTCGTGGCGTGGGGGCTCCCGATGTTGGAGGCGGTGATCGCGGTGGCGGTACTGCCGCCGTGGACGGCGGTGGCGGCGGCGGTGCTCGCCACGCTGGTGCTCGCGGTCTTCACAGGTGCCGTCATTCGCCTGCTGGTGCGGGGAAAGCGACCTGCCTGTTCGTGTTTCGGTTCGTTGAGCGACGCGCCGATCGGCGCTGGGACCGTTGCCCGCAATGGGATGCTGATGGCGCTCGCGGTGCTGGTCGGCTGGGGATCGCTCGCGTATCCGCAGGTGCCGGGCGGGCTGCCCGCCGACAATGCGGTCGGGCTGGGAGTGGTCGCGGTGCTCGCCACGCTACTGGTCTGGATGTTCGGCGAGGTCCAGGGCTTGCGCCAGCGGGTAGACGAGCAGGCTCTCTCGACCCTCGGCGCTGAGGGGCTGCCGGTGGGCGCTGTTGCGCCCGAGTTCGAACTGTTCGACGTCGATGACGGCCGCACGACCCTGGAGTCGTTACTTGTCCATGGGCGCCGAGTATTGCTGGTGTTCGTACATCCCAGCTGTGAGCTGTGCGCGGCACTGGCTCGAGAGCTGCCGCGGTGGCACTCGCGCACCGCCGACGCGCTGACCATCGTGGTCGTCGGCAACGGCGACGCCGCCGAGCAGGCCGAATGGGCGCGGGAGCAGGGCCTCAACGGCATTGCCGCGCTGGTGCAACGGGGTAACGAAGCCGCCTTGCGCTACCGCGTCCGCGGCACGCCTTCGGCAGTACTGATCGATGCCGAAGGCCATATCGGCGCGCCGGTCGCCCGGGGTGCGATGGCGGTCCGGGAACTGATCGTGTCATCGAAGAAGGTTGTACGACAGTGATGGGGAGCGCCAGCGCGCTGAAAGTCCAATCGACCCCGGTGAATCGATCCGATCCGCTGCTTGTTCGACGCCATACGGACCGCTTTTTTACTTCCATTGTGCGGCAACAAATTTTATGAGCAATTGGCATCACGCCTGATGGTCGAGTCGATACCATCGAAGGGCTAGGTTCCTCCAATCGAAGTCGATTGGCCCTACTCGACCGAGGGGAAAATCAGCATGGCGGACTTTGCATTCACAGATTATTCCGGCAAGGAATTCATCATCCGGCTCAACAATGAGCAACGGATATCCGAGGCCCGTCGAATTCTGTCCGGCGAGGAAACCATGTCGGTCCACGTGATGGGCCGAATCAGGAAAACCGCTGTGAACTACAACCCGGGCTGGAGTTTCCATCTCGACCCGGACACGATCACCTTCTTCACCATGGCCATCGAGGTGTGCGACGCGGGCATCACCTACGCGGAAGACCACCTGGATGAGGCCTGCGGCGCCTTCCTGCCCGGGTGCTTCTGGTGTCCGTGGTCCTCACGGCTCACCCGTGAGATTGCCGCCTGACGCGCTTTTTGAGGAACATCGCGCTCGTTGGGTGCTGGTAGGGCACCCGTCCGAAAACTCTGTCCGACGGTCCCGGGGGGGGGGGGGGGGTGGGAGAGGGCGTGGGACCCGTTAGCGGCCGGCGGCGGCGGGGGGGCCCAGGGGCCCGGGGGCAGGGTGGGCGCGCGCTACGGTGCGGGTGG
>NZ_JBHVDF010000005.1:244231-306774 GCF_042802915.1 Nocardia sp. NPDC057440 | reverse complement strand
CGCGCCCCCTCAGCGGGCGCGGCCGAGGGGGGGGTGTTGGGGGGGGCGCGCGCTCACCCCCCCCCCACGGATCGGACGAATATTGCCCGAGCGATCGGCATCTGGAACTACGCACCGGCATTCGGAACGATGAAGGTCGGGCGCTCGAAATCGGTGCTGCGACCGATTCAGGCCAGCTTACGAGAACGAAGTTCGTGACCCTTCGAGGTTTTACAACGCCCCGATTCCAGATCCCACTGCCACCCGTGCAAATTACACAGCAGCGTATTGCCCTCGACAACACCGAATCTCGAAAGATCGGCCTTGAGGTGTGGGCAGCGCCGCTGCACTTCCCAGCCGTCGAGTTCGGTGGACGCGGAATCGTCGTGCGCCTCGGCGAACCAGCCGTCGGCATAGGCGATGCGCTCGTCGGTCAGGCACTTGAAGAACGTGTAGAGGAATTCGTTGTACCCGCCGATGCGCCACGCCTGGAATCGAGTGGACAGGAAGATGGTGTTCACCCAGTCCGGCTCGTTGTCGCGCAACACCGTGCGCACCAATTCCGGGGCGATGCGGAAACCGTAGCGGTACTTGCCTTCGCCGTCGACCGGGCCGCGCACCTCGCGCTTGGGGAAGTCCAGCACCACGGTCTCATCGCCGATGACGAGCCCGACGGGGTAGCCGATGCCGTCGCAAATCAGGTCGCTCTGCGCCATGATCGGCTCGAACAGGGCCTTCAACGGCTCCAGCAGCGGCTCGCCGGTCGGGGGCGCCCAACTCGCCTTCTCCGCGGCCAGCACCGGCGCGAGACGCTGCGCCATCCGTTCGATGTATTCGGCCTTGTTGTCGTAGATCAGGCCCGGTTCGAACGGATGGGTCAGCTCCAGCTCGGAACCGCGCACATCGGCGACCGAGCCGGGGATCATCAACACCCCGCCGTCGTTGCCGTGAATGCGCATCTGTTCGAGGAACACCATCTGATCCGGGAAGATATTGCCTTCGTCGCCACGGTCGTCGTTGAGGTAGCGCAGCTCGTCGTCGAGGAACACCGGCGGCCCCGCCGACGGCACCACCCAGGTGGCGCCGACCTGCTCGATATAGCTGCGGCACCGGTCCATGCCGCGCTGCCGCTTCTGCTTGCCGAAGTTCGACTTGGTGCGGCTCGGGATGTCGTAGACCATCGGGTACCAGATGGCGCCCGAATACTGCAGCAGATGAATGTCGATCCGGCCGAATGCGTCGTGCAGCACATCCATGTCGACCGGCCGGGCGTCGTTCATGTTGAAACAGGTGGTCGCACCGTCGGAGACGACAATCCCGGAGTCACCGATCGGCCCGTCCGCCGGCGCGCGCAAGGCGATGATCATGATGTCCAGCTCGCCGCCCGGACCGGTGATCGTGTGCTTGACCGAGTCCTCGGTCTCGACGAACTTGGTGAAGCCGAGCAGCTCCAGTTCGCGCTTCAGATCCGGCACCGGGTAGTCCGGCAGCAGCACGGTCGCGTCCTTGTTGACATGCTCGGCCAAGGTCACGGCGTCGAAGTGGTCGCGATGCAGGTGCGAGACGTACAGGAAGTCGCAATTGCCCAGCTCGTCCCAGTCGAGCTGGGTGTTGTCGGGGAACGGGAACCACGAACCGAAATAAGCGGGGTTGACCCAGGGATCGCAAAGGATCGACCCGGCCGCGGTACGAATATGGAATCCGGCGTGTCCGACGCTGGTGATTTGCACGAGCTGTTCCTCCTAGCCGTTACCAGCCATCCAGAGTAATGGCTATGGTGAAACGTCCCCGATGCAGTAGCCCTTGGAGCCCTCGTGGCCATCGGTCAGGGTGAAAGTCCGCGTCTGGGTGACCCCGGCGGCGTTGGTGACGGGCACCTGTACCGCGATGTAGTCCGCGCGCAGTCGCTCCGATTGTATTTCTTGGTCGGCGAACTTGGTGGCGCCGGTCAGCTTGCCAGTGTTGCTCGCCAGCGGCGCGGCGATCGGCTTGCCGGTGCCGGTCGGGTCCCAGGTCGCCGGGCTCGCCTTGCACACGAGCGGGTAGGTGCCCTCCTTGTCGGAGGGGTCGAGCGGAGCGCCGACGGATCGGGCCAGATACCGGCGCACGGTGTGCCTGGCGTCGGCATCGTTCAGGCCGGTGTCGTCGCCCGCCGCGAGCACGCGCGGGCAGGCGTAGCCGGTGTCGACGGCGGCGCGGTCGATAGTGACTGTGGTCGTCCTGGTCTTCCAGGTGACGGCGTCCTCGGTCGCGACGCCGGGCTGGGCGAGAGCGTTGAGGATGGCCTGCTTGCCCTCGTACATATCGGACACATTCGCCGGGGACATGGTCCAGCACTTGGCCTGCAGTGCGGTGATCGTTTCGGTTTGCAGGTCGGCGGCCCAGCGCTGTACCGCGGGTGCGGCGGCAGGGAGGCCGGGCACCGCCGCGACCTGCGGGGCGTCCGCGGGAATCGGCGGGAGGGCCGAGGCGCTCGGTGTGGCCGGGGCGACGGTGGGCGATGTGGTGGTCTGCGCCGTGGCGCGGGCGGGCTCCTCATTGGGAATGCCGACGGCCGAGTCACAGCCCGCGAGCAGGACCGCTGCGGCGACGACGAGTCCGCCGACCAGGCCCCTGCCGATGCGTGGCGTTGACCGCAGGTCGTCGTGGCGATGGTGTGCTGCCCGATCGTGCGCGAGTTGCCTTGTCCGGTCGCGATAACGCGGGTCTTTCCGGTCGCGTTCACGCGTTATCGGTCGGGCGCGGTCCACTTCGAAGGTCCTCTTTCGTAGGTCTTGCTGTCGGGGCCTATCGTGCGAATCCCGTATCCGGTTCGGCGCTCGCGAGACGGCGCGCACGGCGGCGCTCTGCCGGATGGGACAGTCTGCGACTACGCTAGCGGAATTGTGGAACCCGTCTACCGGACGATCGTCGGCCTGGCCCGTACCGTCTTCTTCGTCGAAGGTCTGAAATTCACCGTCAAGGGTGAGGAGAATATCCCTGCCCGGGGTGGCGCCGTGATCGCGGTCAACCACACCGGATACATGGACTTCACCTACGCCGGTCTTCCAGTGCGCGCGCCCAAGCGCTACATCCGCTTCATGGCCAAGAAAGAGGTGTTCGACAACAGCATCTCCGGGCCGATCATGCGGGCGCTCAAGCACATTCCCGTGGACCGATCGGCAGGCGCCGACTCGTACCAGGCCGCGGTCGAGTACCTGCGCAAGGGCGAGCTGGTCGGCGTGTATCCCGAGGCGACCATCAGCCGCAGCTTCGAGATCAAGGACTTCAAGTCCGGCGCCGCGCGCATGGCGATCGAGTCGGATGTCCCGATCATCCCGATCGTCATCTGGGGTGCGCAGCGAGTGTGGACCAAGGGCTTCCCGAAGCGTCTCGGCCGCACCAACACTCCGATCTCCATCGCGGTCGGCGCACCGATTCAGCCCTACGAGCCCGCGGCGGGCCTCACCGCCCAGTTGCGTTCGGCCATGCAGGAAATGCTGCTCGATCTACAGCGCGATTACCCGCACGAGCCCGGCGCCTATTGGGTTCCGGCCCGCCTCGGCGGCAGCGCGCCGACCCTCGAGGAAGCCGACGCCATGGATGCCGCGGAAGCCGAGCAGAAGGCGGCGCGCCGGGCGGCGAAGGATTCCTTGTAGCACTGGCGAAGCCCTTTGCCGACGCCGAGTAGGCCGTGGCGTCTACTCGCTATCGCCCGGACGACGCTGGTAATCCTGGAATTCCCATTTGCCGATCCGGCTGATTTCCGTGGCCAATTCTTCCCAAGTTGGGCGTTCGAGATCCCGAAGGAAGTCATTGACGTATCGGCGAACCAGTGCGATATCCATACGGTCGAGGACCAGCGTGTATTCGTCCGGCTCGGGCGAGTCGCCGGCCTGCGCGTGTCCCTCAGGCGTGCAGACGATGACATCGAAGGACTCTTCTCCCGGTGCGTTCTCCGGGCCGATCATCAACTGCACCAACAGGGTATCGGCTGAGAGCTCGGTGCTGCTGTCGGTGAGATCGGCGTCCGGGCTGTAGATTCCTTTGAGTTCGGCTTTCATCACAGCTCCTCGATATCCAGGTGTGCGTTGCCTTCCCAGTGTCTGGTGGAGCCTGCCCAGTGCCCGGTGGTACTGGATCGCCACTCGTAGTTGGCTTGTACTCTCCGGCCGGACGGCTTCTGCTGAGGCGGACGATATTGCAGCAACCCATCCTTGCTGACCAACCGGTAGGTTTCGCCATACGGTAGTCGCCGCGCGTCGACACCAACCCAGGCCAGACCGGCAGCGTCCGCTTCGGCTCGGCTGGCGCGGCCGATGTCGAAGTTTCCCTTCTGCGCGCCAGCGCTACGCACGATCTCCACGACCTTCTGTCGATCGGGAAAACCCGGGTGCTTCCCCTCGGGCAATTGCGGCGCCGAAGCGCTCGCCCCGATATCCCGATCCGGCACGACTACGCCATTGCGGGCAGCTCCATTCTCGGCCGGCATGGTGTCCCGAATCCGCGTCGCTCCCGACGCATCGCCCTCCGGTAGCTCCCGCGCTGGTGCCCGCACCCCCGAATCGATCAGGTGTCCCGCCTCCGCGTGGACTTCCTGAATGTACTTCTGGAGTAACACGGACAAACGATTGGCTAACGCGGCGTACTGGGCTGCAACGTGTGACACCGATGGCCCCGGAGAGTTCGTGCTGTGCGATGGGTCGTGAAGTTGCCGGCCGCGGCCGCTGTCTGTGTGCGGAGGGGCCTCGACAGCGAGACGCCGAGGTCGCGGACCTTCATGGCAAGCTGCGCAGCGGACCGGCGGAATGCGGCGGCGGGACCCACATCCACACCACCAGCCTCGCTCATAAGCATGAGGGCATTGCTAGTCGAGGTAGGACTGCTGTCGACAAGGTCAGTTCTTGTGGACGTGACGCACGCTCAGCAGTAGCTGCTTTCGTTGCAGTTGCGCTACGCATTGGGCAGGGGGGCGTCGAGGCCAGGCCGGTGGAGATCCGGCGGCGGGTCATCGGGTCCATAGTGAACTCCTCTGAGAACGTGTTCGAGAACGTCGGTTCCGGTGTGTGACGCTCGAGATGCGAGTGAACTACTGGTGGTTGAGTGATTGTTGAGGTCAATGATCTGTCATGTGACAGTATCCTCGATCGCATCGTTCGCGTCCGGCCCGGCTGGAGGGGTGCCGAATGGTCACCGGGTGTCGGTGTGTTCGTCCTCGTCGATGACCGATGCCCAACGGGCGCAGCTGAAGGGTCTGTTGCCGCTACGGTCGACACTGCCGAAGGCGGCGAGACCGAAGAATGGCGCCGCCGATTCCCGACTGGACTGCATCCCATGATCCGGTCGCAGGTCGGGCACTATGCCTTTGAGCCGCAGGGCCTTTGAGCGCAGGCGCTTGTCCCCTGATCCGGCGTAGGCCGCATCAGCTCCTGAATCCCGACTGCGGAAGTGTGCGCCACGGAGCCCTGGTGCTGACGGCGTATGGCGCATGAACCTCTGACGACGGCCATGACGACTGAAGCGCTACGACCACGAACCCTGGACTCGACGTCGGAAATTGCGCCGGGGTTCACGCCGGTCTGGCCAGGCCTGAAATCGCCCGGCACGGTGCGGGTGCGGGAAGGTTCCCCCGGAAGAACCTGGTCGGCGGTACACCCATCAGAGCTTTGAAGTCCGCCGACATATGGGATTGATCGTAGTAACCGTTTTCGGCCGCGACCTGGGCCAATGACGTCAGTGGAACCTTGACCTCCGGCTGGTCGTAGTAGCCGGTGGTGGCCGGTTGGGCCGATGAGGTGTTGCCCGCGTTGGCGAGGATATGGCGGACTCGGCCGATGCGGGCGTAGTGCTTGGGAGAGACGCCGACACCGGTGGTGAAGAGGTTACGGAGTTGGCGTTCGCTCACTGCCAGGTCGGCGGCCAGTTCGTGGACCGGGGTGGGTGCGGCGGCGGACATGGCGGCGACGGCGGTGCGCAGCAGGGTCCGGTGGGCGCGCTGGGTCGGGTCTTCGGAGATGTGCTGGGGGAGGACGTCTTCCAGGAAGGGCAGTACCTCCTCAGGCGCGAGGTGTGTCAGCTCGTCGGCCAGATCGGCTGCGACACCGGGAAAGTCGGCGAGCCGGAACACCCGGTTAGCAAGGTCGGTGGCCGGTACGCCCAGCAGCTGACGGGTCGCTCCCGGTTCGAGGCGAAGGCGTACGCATCCGGCCGGCTTCTCGGCTCTGGAGTAGGTCGCCTTGGTTTGCGGGCCGACGACCATCGCCTCGCGATGGCCTGCCGCCTCGGCACGCAGCACAATGGTCGTCGCGGCCTGCGGAATATGCGTGAAGGGCAGCGAGACATCGGTGACGGTCGGGATGTGTCCGAGCTCGGTGATCCACGGCCGCAAGGATTCGGGCGCTGCCACCGTGGTCTCGATGAGCTCGTCGGTCAGCGTGTGCGCCGGATGCCTTGTGGTCACCCGATCAACTGTAGGCAGTCCGAGGCCGTCCAGGTGTGCCGAAATTTCCTATAGACCGCGGGGCGGCGGCGGCAGGCTGGCCATCATGATTCTTATTACCGGTGCCACCGGAACTATCGGCAGCGAAATCGTTCGTCAACTCGCGGCGCGCGGCGAGCAGGTCCGTGCCGTGACGCGCGACCCGCAACGAGCGCGGCTGCCTGTCGAAGTCGAGGTGGTGCGCGGCGACTACACCGATAGCGCGTCGATGGCCGCGGCCATGTCGGGCGCGACTGCCGTCTTCATCGTCGGTGTGCTCGGCCCGGACGACGCCGAGACCGATCGGGCATTGGTCGCCACCGCCAAGGCGGCCGACGTCCGCCGAATCGTAAAACTGTCCGCTATCGGCACCGGCGAGCCCGAACTCGGACGAGTCGGCACCTGGCACATCCCCGGTGAGAACGCCGCGCGCGACAGCGGCCTCGAGTGGACGATCCTGCGCCCCAGCTCTTTTGCCTCGAACACCCTGAGCTGGACCGATGCGATCCGCTCTGGCCAGCCCGTGCCCAACCTGACCGGTTCGGGCAGCCAAGGCGTCATCGACCCACGCGATGTGGCGGCAGTGGCCGTGGAGGCGCTGATCGCGCCCGGTCACTCGGGCCGCATCTACACCCTCACCGGCCCTGAACTACTCACCGGCCCGGACCAGGCCGCCGTGCTGGCGGCCGTCCTCGGCCACCCGGTGGAGTCGATCGACGTCCCCGAAGACACCGCTCGCGAACACATGCTTGCCGTGGGCCTGTCCGCGGAATTCGCCGATGGCGCCCTCGCCGGCCAGGCCTACGTCCGTGCAGGCGGCAACGCCGTTCTCACCGACGACGTCCATCAGGTCCTCGGTCGCGCGCCACGCACGTACGCCGAATGGGTCACCGACCACGCGACAGCGTTCAGTGCGGTGGTGGACCCGGTTGCTCAGGGATCTCGCTAGTCGAGGCAGCCCGCATCGCTGGTGAGGTAGTCGGCTTCGGCGCACGGGATCACGTCTGTCGGCCCGGAGCCGGCTGCCATGTCTGTCGGCCCGGAGCCGGCTGCCATGTCTGTCGGCCCGGAGCCGGCTGCCATGTCTGTCGGCCCGGAGCCGGCTGCGGTCCCAGCCGAGGCCGATCGCGGGTCGCCACGGCCCTGCACTGCTCGCGCCTGTGGAGCGATGGCGGTGCCGACTGGGCATCTCCTACCACCGGATTTCCGAAATCCGGTCTGCACCTACTACAGTTCAGCGTCGCACGACATGCTCGGCCGGATTCGGATCGCGCAGACGGTGCATGCGGATGTAGCGCAGTGGTAGCGCATCACCTTGCCAAGGTGAGGGTCGCGGGTTCAAATCCCGTCATCCGCTCTGACGGGCCGACCGCCGAGGTCATTCTCGTCGCGACGCGAAGGTTCACGGCGATCTCGGAGGCTGGGCGCACCCGGCAGCAGGTCGGGCAGATCGGGCATCGCGTCGGCGCCTGCGGCGAGGGGGGCGGTGATCGCCTCGTTCTGTATGTTCGCCAGCCGAGCCGCCTCCCGAGTCGCCTCGGTCACGGAGCGGCCGAGGGTTTCGCGGGTGCTGCGAAATGCCTGCTGCGCAAACCACACATCGGTGAGGACACCGGCTCCATCGACGGTGACGGTCACCAAACCGTCGGCCGAGCTCGCTGACGCCCGCACGGCGGCCAGCTGCTCGTAGGCCCGGGCCAGCTGCGCTTGCTGCTCGGTGAGCGTGTCCAGGATGCGTTCGACCTGGTTGCGTATCCCGGAGTTGGTCGAGCGCAATCCGTCGCGCTCCCATTGATCCATCGGTAGCCACTCTCCTCGAGTCTCACCCGGTTCGAGTTACTGAACCATGGCGTTCGGAGAATCGCTGTGTGAAATCGGCCATGTACACCGCCGGAGCGATGGAGGACGACGAAGGCTCGAGCACCCCGTCGTCGCCGATATAGAAGATCGCCCTGCCGATCGCGATCTCGCCTGATGCCACTGGTACATACACCATCCAGCCGACCTCGAATCGGTCAGCGACCAACTGGGACAAGGGATATCCATCGGTGTCGATCCCGCGTCCGGTGATGTAGTCGCGCACCCGAGCGATCGCCTCCGGCGCAGGCATCTGCTCGGGTACCGTCGACACCAGCCCGGCGAGCGAATATTGATGGAGCGCACCGTCGATGTCGAAGCGCCCGTCGTCACCGAACACAGTGATCAAAGTCTCGCGAGTTACCCCGCCGGCCGCGGCGGCCGACAGCAGTCCCGCTGTCGCATCGAGCACTTCCTCGCCCGTGCTGTCGACAAGTGCTGTGACGATCCCGATCACGGTGTCCTCGGTCCACACGCCGGGCACCGCCGTCGCGGACTCCTTCGCCGACGGCGATTCCCCGCGGTACCAATGTCCTCCGTCCCACCAGTAGCAGAACGAAAGCAACCCCGATGCCGCCCGCGGATCCAGCACGGAGTCGGCCACCCAATCCGGCGCACCCGCGTAGAGTTTCGGCATCGGCGCACCGCGGTTATACGTTGCGTCCAAGGTGGGTGCATTCCACACCCCACCCGACAGCACCGCCCGTCCGGCGGGCAGCGCGTACAACGTCGACCCGCCCCGCGCGGAACCCTCGAATATGCCCATCCACGGCAGCATCCGTGGACCCCAATCCGATTCGGTCGCGACGAACGCCGCCGCGATAGTCGCCCACCGCACCCACATCACCGGAAACGGCGGAAACTCGTTCTCCGCCAGCACGGCCCACACTTGCTCCAGCCGATCGGTGCGCGCTTGCGTCGCCGCCACTTGCGGGGTGCGCACCTGCCGGTCGCCGTGTCCGATATACGCGGCCAGCCACACCGGCACGCTGTCTCGCGGATATGCCTCCAGGTCAGCGCGATACGCTTCCGGAGCGAACAGCTGGCCCGCAGGAAACGGCTCCGCACCGTAGTCGTACTCGACCTCTAACTCCCCGGAACTGCTCAACATCACCAGCATCCGCCACCACGGTCCCGCACTGGACCGCGCTGAGGCGGCTCTCATCTCCCGGACAAGAGCGAGCGCCACCTCCGACGCATTCATCGGAACGGCTTGCTCACCCTCGGAATACACGACACCGGCGATCTCGCCTGCGACCGTGACCGCGAAAACCGCGTCCGCTCGTTGCCAGCCGACCGGTCCCTGTGCCGCAAGTTCGCGGGCAAGCGGGTGTTCAGCGGTCAGCCCGCCCATCTTGTCTGTCATGGTCTGCTCCTTGCGGCGCCGCATCGGCTTGTCTCGGCCGGGACGGTCGGCTCGAATTCTCTCTTGGCTCGCGACGCCGCCCAGCGCTCCCAGGCCCTTCGTTCGTCGCTGTCGATCCAGGCGCGGCCGCGCAGCTCGGTCTCCAGTGCGCCTGCCCGTCGTCGGGGGACAACCGCCGGGTCCTCGGCCGGACCGGGTTCGAAAAGCTGTACATGCCGCACGGTGTTATCCGGTCCGACCTGCAGGGAAAAGTCACTCACTGTCGAAAGCCTCCGGATGCGCCCGCTTCACCGTCTCTTGTTCGGCCGGGCTCAGGTATCGCCACCAATGCTGGATCTCCAACAAAATGCTCCGGCGATAGGCGTCGTCTCGGGTAAGCGGTGCGGCCTTGCTCCAGGCTTGTGCCGCCAGTAGGCGGACGGCCTCCGAAGGCAGTTTCAGCACGTAGGGTCGACCGGGATGCGGTGCGACATTCGCACCACTGAAGGCCAGGTCAACGAATCGTGAGGCGGCCTCGACGAACTGTGTGAGCTCGGGGACCGAGTTCGCCTGCGCGGCAAGTCGTCGAACACCGAACAGGAGATCGTCGGTCGGCATGATAACCCCCCGGAGGGGCGCCTTCGATAGCTCGAGCAGTGAGGCCAACGCCGCGTCCAGGCGTTTGCTCCTCTCGTACAATTGCCCGAACTCTTCAGGAAAGGTCATCAGCGCTATCGCTTCCGCCATCTCGGCAGACCACTTCGCTGACAGCCCGATCAACGGCAACACGTGCAGCATGCGTCGGTCCTGGCCTGCGACTGAGCGTAATTGCCGCTCATCAACCTGGCTAACCGCATTCTGGAGGCGAACGATTCCGTTGAGCATTGTCTCCGGCCTGGCGATGAGTAGTCCCGGTTCCACCCCGATCAGTGCGGCCACCTTTGCAGCCGCCACGAGGAGTTCCGTGGTCGTTGCTGTCGGATCGTGCTGGGAACTGATTGCAGCAGAGGATATTTCGTTATTGTGCTCGCCGTCGCGGGCCGGTACCTGTGGCTGCGATTGCGGATCGACATTCGTATCCGGTGTCGGCTGTTGACCTTTCGACCCGACACCCGGTCCACCATCAGGCGTATTCATGAAGGCTAGCGGGCCCTCGACCTGCACCGTCTTCTTCGTGAATGGCCTACCGATTTGCGTCACGGCATCACCATGGGACGTGCGCCCCGGGGGGACATCCATAATGTCGTCCCGCGTAGGAAAATACGCCTTTGCGGGGGACGCCGTCTTGGCACGTTTCGGAGTGGGATGCTGGGCGGGGTCGATCGGTGCTGCTTGCTCCGCCTGCTCCATGTCAGTGATCACCCTGTTGACAGCTCGATACATCGCGAATTTGTCACGGCCGCCTTCACTGGGGAATTCAGCCTCAGTGATCATGTCGAAGCCGCCGGCTCGTTCGCCCTGCACGGCCTCGTACACAGTGTGGTGTTCCGGGGCCACGTACGCGAACAGCGCGAGGGCGTATGGGAGCCACAGCTCCCGGGGAAGTCCCAGCCATATGAAGTGGGCCATCACCCGTAGATTGGTGCCTGAAACCCCCGCTCCCACTGGGATTCCGCGCTCGACCATGTCGCGGTACCACTCGCTGTTCTTGTCGAATTCCCAAACCGCCACGCCTTGGCGCGTGGTCAGTGCTACAACGTATCGCGCGGGATCGACACTCGCCGCCGTATCGGGATCGATAGCACCTTCATCGTGGTGGACAACTATTCGCTCGACAACGGCCTTTCCTGCTTCGAGCACGAGGTCACCGCGTGCGTTATAGCGATACTGCGGCAGGACGTAAACCACTGTGCTGTCGTCGGCCCGAAGCGTTGCCTCCAATGCGGGGGCGTCGACCAGTCCGCCCGGTTCTCGGGGCAGTGGAAACTCGGGATCGAGCAATTCTTTGCGCAAAAGGCGTAGCTCGTCCTCGAAAACCTTCCTTTCATTGTCCGACAACGGCTTGAACATCTCGTATTCCTGCAAAGTGAGGGCTCTGCGCCGTGCCATATTGTCGTCGGTACCGTCGGCCGAGCGACGCACGCGCGCGGCCTCGCTGCGGCGGAATTCGGCGGCAAGCGGACCCTCATCTACCAGATAGCGGGCAAGTCGGAGATCTCCTGCCTCGATATCCGGTACCGGCTGGCCTGCCAGCTCCGCCTCCGCGGCGACTCGCGCTTTTACCGCGCTCAGTGCGGCGACATCGAGCCCCAGGCTTTCTGCGATGTCCACCCAGTCTGTCTGGTTCAGCAGTTTTGCCAAACCTTGGTCCAGCGTTGTCGACACGGAGGGGTTTGTCGCCGAGCTCTGGTACATGGCGTTGATTCCTGCCAACACCAGCTCACGTAGATTGCCGTCGCGTCGCAGACTGTCCAGCGATACCGAACGGGGTACCCGGCCCGACTCGGTCTTATCGTTTACTGCGTAGAAAGCGTCTTGGATCTCCTCGATGGTCGCGTCGGGATGCAAGATGTACAACAGCGCCTCTATCCGGTCCAGCACCGCGATGGCCGCTGCTCGGGCCGATTTCAAGTTGTAGGCCCGCACGCCGAGCGCGAGCTCGATCCTCATCCGCAGCTCCCGCCAGGCCAACTCCTCATCCGGTATCGGTTGGTCGAGGTCGGCCGCAGCGCTCGCGGCGCGCTCGCGTTCGCGTTTGGCAGCAAGGAACTCGGCGAGATCGGCAGGGGTGAATACGGGCGGTCGGGATGGTGCCGCGGATGCCGGAGCTGGTGCCGCGGATGCCGAGGCCGGTGCCGCAGTGCTCTCGGATGGTGCAGGTTCCGGTGCCGTTGCGGAGTTTTCGGCGACCGCCGGCGCGGGCCCGGCCGGCTTTTCCTGCCGAGGTTCGACGGCCCCGGTGTCGGAGTCGCCGCCCATGGTCACCTTCGTCCATGGGACCGGACGGCGGTGTTTTACAGGCGGCGAGTCCTGCTCAACGCGTCGCCGGCTCGGGGGTGACTCGATGTGCGGGATGCCGTTCGATTTAGGGTTGTAGTCGGGATCGTCGGGGTCGAGGGTGGGACGGATCTTCGGATCGGTTGGCGCGCCGAAGTCTTCCTTCGGGCGCGTTTCGTCAGGAGTCGGACTGAATGCTGGGACGGCCGGCAAGCGGGGCAGCGGCGGTTCGGGTGAGTGCGCCGGAGCGGTGAATTCGGGTGGTGGTTTCCCGGTCCATGGCGAGACGGGGCTATGCGGGCCTACGTGCTCGGCGGGGGCCGGGAATCGTGGGGCAATCGGCGTGTCCGTCAGCGGCGTCGGGGACAGGGCGGGCAGGCGCGGTATGGCGGTGCCGCTAGCGGGGCGGTCCATTTCAGGGGCGTGTGGAAGGCCCGGTGTCGGTATGTCCGATTTCGGAATCGGGACGTCTTCCGGACTTTCCGAGGGAAGATCCGGAAATTCGCGATCGTTCGGGTCGGGTACGTAGGAGGGCCGGATATCCGGGATAGTCGTCGATGTTTCGGGGAACTCGTCGGGTACTTCGGGATATTCGTCGTCGGAACCTTGGCGGGCCACCATGGCGCCCAGAGTGTTCGATGGGCGGGGTGTCGGGTCGGTGATTCCGGGAGGTACCTGCACCGTCGTCAGCGGTCGTACGTCGGAATTTGCACCGGGCATGATCGATTGTGCGGCACTGTGATTCGAGACTTCGGTAGAGAATTGCGCAGCTGTCGGAGCTGCTTTCGGCGTGTCTACCCGTGTGGCGGGTTGCGGTGCGGCCTGCGGCTCAGGGTTGGAGACCGGTCTGTTCGGGTTCGCTTGTGGTCCAGGAATTGTTGCGTTGGACGGGTGATCGTCGGGTGTCGATAGTGCTTGGTCGGGAATAGGTTTCGGTGGTGCCGATGTGTGGTCGGAGGCCGCTTTCGGGGGCGCAGCCGGTGCAGCAGGGACGTGCGTTTCCGGGGTCGGGCGCGGCGGTACCGGCGACGGGGTACTCGGAGCGGTTCTCGGCGTTGCGGTGTGTGCGGCAGGATTGCTCGTCTCGACGACAGGGGGTTGCGATGGCGCGTCGGGAGCGGCTGGCTGTGGATGAGATTGAGGTGCCGGGTCCTCGCCCTGTGGCCGAGAGGGCGAGGTCGGTGGGGGTGCCTGCTCTGAAACCAGGTCCGGCGTGGGTGCGCCTGTGTTGGTCGCGTCGAGCGGCGAAGGCGGCTCGGGTGCGGCCTCCGATATTCCCTCGCCGAGGATCTGGGACAGCGCATCATCGAATGCGGATTTGGACTGGAGGAACTCGAACTCCACGCGTACCGGGTCGTTGTGATCCGTCGTAGCCGCCGGTCGCTCGAGAACATCGGCTCCGCCGGTCGGTCGGTGCCCGATCTCATCGCGTGGACCGAGCCCTCTCGGTGCTTGTCCGGGCGCGAGCGGCACTACCGCCTTGTTGTCGGCACCGAAGCCGACAGCGTGCCAGCTCTCCACCAGCGGCGTGAGTTCGGCGAGGAATTGCCCGACAGCGTCTTTCACCTCTCGCGTGCGCATCTCGCTGACCCGTTGCCCCTGCGCGTCGACTTTCCATTCCTCGACCCGGTCGCCGGACATGCGGCGGACCATGTTGCCGACCTGCTCGTGCACCTCGACCCGCCCATGCGCGTTCTTGCCCAGCCCGAAGGCGTGCGCACCGGCATCTTTGAACTGCACACCCACAAGAAACGTCCCTTTGATGCGTTGAGCGTGTTCGACCAACGCCCTTGGTGATGCATAGGTCAGCCATTCCCCGCCCAATCCTCTCGCGACCTGGTCACTGCTGACCCCCTTTGCGCCAGCAGGCCGATCGCCGATCACCGACAGATCGATGGCGTCGTTCTTGGTTTGGGCTTTCACATATGACGCGGCTTCAGGAGCACAGTTCCGCATGCCGTCGCCCACTAGGTGCGCGGGTACGAACTCGCTGCCGCCATCGAGCGCGGGCGGCGACTCTCCGTGCGTACCGTCGGGTGGAGTCCCGGTGGCGTCCTGTCCGCTCTGAGGCGGCGAATCATCCAGCAAGCTGGTCGATTCGGCGACTGGAGTTTCTTCGCTGACCGGTGCAGGGACCTCTTCGGCGGTTGCTACACCGCCGGCTTCCTCGGGACCGGCCACCACCTTTCCTTCGTCGGCGCGCACGCCCGGCTCTGTCGTGTGCGTCGGCACGGGCGGAGCATCTCGTTGACTCGCAGGGGCCTCCACAAGCATGTCGGGGCCGGTACGTGCGATGCCAGGCTCGACGGCCAAGGTGGGCGCGGTCGGACCGCTCTGTCTGATCACGACGCGCTCGGGCGCAAATACTGTGCCGGCAGCGTTGCCGCCGCGCGCCGTCACCACCGCGGGATGGATGGGGCCGTGCCCGAGCGGCGAGCGCGGTGTCCCCGGCGGAGGGTGCTGCGTAGGAGGTGTCGGAATCGGGTCTCGCGCCGAACCCGGCTGCTGGCCAGTGCCTTTCGATGGCGGCGTCGAGCCTGCTTCTGGATTGTTCGGTCGGAGCTGCCCCATGGCTTCGGCATGGGCCATCCGTTGGAGTTCGTCGGCGGTGGGGGTTCGCAAGTTGTCGAGATCGAGCTTCGGCTTGCCGTCGTCGCCGCTGCGGCTGTTGAGGAATTCGGCAGCCCTATCGCGCGCCGATCCCGGCTCCATCGTTGTGAGATCGAGGTCGCGGGCGACGTTGTCGGACAGCTCCCGCCCCAACGCCACCATCTCCGGAGTGGTGAGGTTGTCCGGTCGAGCCAGGTGACCATCCACAGATCCGGTCCGTGGTTGCTCCGCACGGAGCGGGATGGGTTCGGCGCGCGATACGAGGTTCACCAGCGCTGGGCCGCGACCATTCCGTGCGACCGATGCACCGGAGTACGCACCGGCCCGCATGCCTCGGACGGCCGCACCGACACCACCGAGCAGGCCGCCGCCGACTCCCATCAGGATCATGTCGGCCAGGTTCCTGCCCTCGATTCTCCCGAGGGTCAGGCGTTCCGCGGTCAGCCCACCTATCAATCCACCGAATCCACCCGCAAAGACGGCGGCTGTGAGCACCGACCCGAGAAGCCAAGCCTTTTGCCCTGTCTGCGATACCGCGTTCGCCCCGAGGCGGCGCACCGCGGGCGCGACGTAGGCACCGACCAATGCACCCGCCGCGCCGCCGGTGAAGCCCGCCGCGCCCGCTACCCCGACCGCCTTCCAGTCCACGGCCTTTCGGTCCCCATGCATGACCTGGATACCTTCCGCGACAGCGCGGACCCCAGCCATGCTCACCCCGCCGATAACCGCGCCACGAATGACGATGGCCAGGAGTGGCCGTTGCGCCGCGAACCTCGCCATCAACAGTCGCAGTTGGACGAGCAGCTCCCGCCAGGCGATCTTCATCGCCGTCTCGCCTGCGACGCGATCGGTGGCTGCCTTCGCGAGACCCGGAGGGCCCATCAGCAAATCAATCGCGAGCTGCGCAGCGAGTACCATGGCGATGCCGCGCACCATGTAGATCTCGAGCTCGAGTGCTGTGGCGCCCTCGTACAACTGCTTCGCCATGCTGTTGCTGTGGTCGATCAGTCTCTGTGTGTCGTCGATGAGCTCTGGGAACCGCGTCCGCACCGCGTCCGCGGTGACACCGTCGGAGGCCGCCGCCAATGCGCGGTCTTGCGATTTCAGGAGTTCAGTCAGGACCTTCGCAAGCCCAGTGGCAGAGTCCGACCAGCCGTCTGCGGCCCGCCGCATGCCTTCGACCTTCGCTTCCGGCATGTGCCCGAACACCATGTCTTGCAAACCCGGCGGGATTCCGGGTAGTAATGGCGCTGTCACGTGGTGCCCAAGAGCCCTCGCGCGTTCTCGACAACCAGGTGGTGCAGGACTTTCGCGGGCCCGCATGCGCCGTCATCGCACAACTCGACCTCGGTGAACGCCTCGGCCAAGGCCGCGGCGGCTTGAAACTGATTGCGGGAGAAACAGCGGCCGCTCAGTTGCCCGCGCCATTTCCGGTAGCCGGCAACGATCTGCGCGAGCGTGTCGGTTCGGTCCCATGGCCCGCTGATGCGCCGATATTCGGTGATCAACGACATCTGCGCCCGCTGCCGCGCGGCGGGACCCGCGGCCGCCGCCATTATTCGGCCGAGGTCGTTGACGATGACCGAATACATCGGCCGTTCCTCGGCTCCTGGTACCGATGCGCCTGATCGGGTTGCGGCAGAGACTATTTCGGCAATCCGAGTCGGGCTGGCCACCACCGCCCTATCGAGAAGAATCCAGCCTGCTGTCCGGTCCCATTTCACACACGACACAGCGTCGCCGCCGAGTTCGGTGATCTCGATCCCACCGAGAGCCAGGAACGGGTACTTCCCGAGGATGTCGTCGATGGCCGCCGCGATCTCGTGCACCGTGCTTTCCGCAATGCCGGCGGTCTCGAAACCGACGATCCGCAGGCCGTGCCGTGCGGCAAGCGCGCGGGCCGCCTCCATGGCGGCCTCGTCGGTCTGGACCTGCTGCGCTCGGGCAGGAACCGGCCGGGGCCGACGAGCTTTCGCGGCTCTACGCGACATTGTCCGTTTCCCGGGCTGTGCCGAGGCTGGCGCGGGTCTTGCGGGTTGCGGCGGAGAAACACGGCCGGGAGGGACACCGCCGGGAGGGACATTGCCGGGAGGTGCGCCGCCAGGCGTGTTTCGCGGTGCCGATACACCGGCACCAGGAGGCGGCGATGTTGTACTGGGCGCTTTGCGTTGCCACGGTGTATCCGATGACGGCCCCGACCACGGGGTTTCCGTCGGTTTCCCGGCGATTGCCTGGCGCTCGGGCGTTCCGGATCGGGGGACCGCTGCCCCGGGAGGCGCGGAGTTCAGTGCCGTCGGCGAGGCAACGGTGCCGGGCGCGCGGTCTATCGGCGAACCGTCGGGCATACCGGTGTTGGTGTTCGGACCATAGTCGGGATACCGCGATTGATAAGGCGAATCCGGATCGCTGTTCGATTGATACTGCGGCTGTTGTGATCGAGGGGGAGCGGCATCGGGGTCACGGGCACCGGCGGCGAGCTCAGTATTCGGCGTAGTACCGTTGGGAGGCAGAGATTCTGGGGACAAGTCGGAGCCCGGCCAGCCGGGCTGGTCGAACAGCGGGGTGGGATCGTGCCACGCAGGGTGGACATCGACGGGGTCCAGAGCACGGAACTGGTTGCCGATGTCCTGGTCTTGGCTGTGGAAGGCATCGGCGGCGTCCGCGACACCCGCGCTGGTCCTGCGTAGGTTGTCGACCAGGTTCGAGTAGCCGGCCAACCCTTGTTCAGCGTCCGGCTCATAGCTTTCCCCGAAGGTCCGGCCGGGTTCGTCGTTGCCCCAGCACTGGCCTTCCGCCGCGAGCGTGGCCTTCAGCTGCGTCAGCTCTCTGTGTGCCATGTCGGCAAGCTCGGCGAGCTCTGGGGCCAGCGCCCGAAGCAGATCTGAATCGACCCGCAACGATTCGCCCATGCTCGGCAACCCTTCAAACCTGGTTCGGTGGAACCCGAGAAGGCGATTGTCCTCCAATGATCGCTTTTGCTAATTCACACTCGTCCCATTGTTGGGAAAGTATCTAGTTGCCCAGGTGGATCGGGAATGCGGCGAGGTCGTTTTGGGTGAGGATCGGGAGGTTGCGGAGGTCGACGTCGGGGATGGCGAGGTGCAGGTCGGGGAATCGTTGGAAAAGGGCGGGGACGGCGATGGTTGCTTCGAGGCGGCCGAGGGCGGCGCCGGGGCAGATGTGGGGGCCGTAGCCGAATGCGATGTGTCGGTTGGCGGTGGGGCGGGTGACGTCGAAGGCATCCGCGTCGGGGCCGTGGAGGGTGGTGTCTCTGCCGATCGCGCGGTAGGACATGACGACGCCGTCGCCTTTTTCGATGGTGATGTCGCCGATAGTGATGTCGGTGGTGGCGAAGCGCATGAGCAGGTGGGTGACGGGGCTGTCCCAGCGCAGGGTTTCCTCGACGGCGGTTTTCCATTCGTATTCACCGTTTCGGACACGGTTCAACTGGTCGGGTTGGACCAGTAGTGCGCGCACGGTGTTGAGGATGAGGCCGACGGTGGTTTCGTGTCCGGCGGCGACCAGGGCTTTGAGGTTGCCGACGACTTCTTCTTCGGTGAGGGGTTGACTGTCGTCGTCGGCGTGGATGAGTGCGGTGGTGAGGTCGTCGGTGGGGTCGGCGGTCTTCTTGCGGACGAGGTCGGTGAAGTAGGTGTCGAGGTTGTCGATGACTTGGAGGCGTTGGTCCTGGGGGGTCAGGACGGAAAAGAATGCTTTGTACCAGGTCAACAGCATGGGGTGGTCGGTGCGGTCGACGCCCATGAGTTCGCTGATGACACGCATGGGTAAGGGGTAGGCGAAGGCTGGTTTGAGATCGACGACAGTGTTGTCTTGCCCGGTGATAGCGAGCTCATCCAAGAGTTCGGCGGTGAGTTGTTCGACGACGGGGCGCAGGGTGTCGAGTCGGCGTGGGGTGAGTGCTTGGGTGGTTTTGATTCGCAGCCTTCGATGCTCGGCACCGTCCACGGTGAACATCGAACGGCCGACATCGATCATGCCGATCAGTGGCCACTGCCTGGTCACGACCCCAGATGTCCACAGCGACCAGGCGTTGATGTCCTTGATCAGTCGCGGGTCGGTGAGGAGTTGTCTGGCTAGTGCGTGTTCGGTGATTGTCCAGGCAGGGACGCCGAGTAGTTCGATGCGGGTGACGGGTCCCGCGGCACGTAGTCGGGTGGTTTCCCCGGCGAGGTCGGTGACCATGGGGTCGATGGCGATGGGCCCGGCATGCGGACATTCTTGGCTCACTGGTGACCTCCGACAGCGTTTACGGGTGTGAAACGGACGGGCAAGGACACCATGCCGCGCATGAACACCGACGGGCGTCGGACCAGGGTCTCCGCGGGCACCGCGAGATCGATATCGGGCAGCCGGTCGAGGAAGACCTCGATGCCGGTCCGCGCGATGATCTCCGCGATCTGCTGGGCGGGGAACGGGCAACGGTACTCGCCGTAGCTGAAAGCGAAGTGCGCACTGTTGCCGGTATGGGCCGGTTCGCCGCTCGCGCTGAGATGTTGGCGGACATGGGGATCAGCGTTGGCGGCGGCGAGTCCGAGCAGCAGCATGTCGCCTGCCCTGATGACTTTGTCGCCGAGTCTGGTGTCACGAGCCGCCCAGCGACCGGCGAGGATCTGGGTCGGCGTTTCTTCCCAGAGCACCTCGTTCATCGCCTGGCCCGCGCTGTGGCGCCCGCCGCCGAGTGCCGCGGCGAACCGGTCGTCGGTGAGCATCAGTCGCACCGAACTCGCAAGCCAGTCCGCGGTTGTCAGGTGGCCTGCCGCCGTAATGGCCATCAGGTCCATCGTGTATTCCTGATCGGTGAACGGTGTCGGGTGCGCAAGCATCCGCGACACCAGATCGTCGCCGGGCCGTTCTCTCTTCACGGCGACCAGGTGTTGCATGCGTTCGAGGAGATGCAGGTAGGCGGCCTGCGCGTCCGCGCCGCCGTCGGCCATCGTCTTCATCAGCCAGGCCAGTTGCGGCCCGTCCGCGTCGGGAAAGCCGACGATTCGCGCGATCGCGAGCACCGGAAACGGCTCGGCGAAGTCGGCGACCAGATCGGCCGTGCCTCGGCCACAGAACATGTCGATCAACTGATCAGCCAAATCCTCACAGGTGCGCCGCAATTCGAAGGGATCGACGGCCTCCAGAGCGGGTTCCACCATCGCGACGTGCCGGAGATGCTCCGCGCCTGCGGTGAAGTAGATCGACGGCATCGGCCGCCCGACCATCGGGAGCAGTGGCCAATCCTCCGGGATGTTCGGCCACTGATTCCACCGGCCGACATCACGGGGGAACAACTCCGGATCACTGGTGACCTGGTGTAACTCGCGGTAGCCGATGACAAGCCAGGCCGGAAAACCACCGGGCAGTTCGACGGCGACCACCGGCCCGTGCTCGCGGCGCATCTCGCGATAGAGACGGTTCGGGTCGATGTGGAAACCGGGGCCGCTCAACGGAACTGCGTGGGCTACCGGGCACTGCTGGGTATTGCCCGACGTGGCACTTGGCGTGGTCATGATGCGGGCTCCGAGGCGGTGAGGAGAGTGGCCCGGGCCGGTTCGGGCCTATCGGTGTAGAGGTGTTCGACCAAGGTGATCAGCACCTGCTTGCTGGATTCGCGCGACCTGGCATCGCAATCGATGAGCGGTACCTGCGGGTCGAGATCGAGGGCCTCACGCACCGCCGCACCCCGATCCAATGCTCCGCCGAAGTTGTTGCACGCCACGATGAATGGTGTTCGCTGGTGTTCGAGACGGTCGATGGCATACCACGAGTCTGCGATCCTGCGCTGATCGACGAGCACGATCGCGCCGAGCGCGCCGGTGAACAGTCGGTCCCACAGGAACCAGAACCGTTCCTGGCCGGGGGCTCCGAAGAGGTAGAGGACGTTCTCGTCGTCGATGGTGATCCGCCCGAAGTCGAAGGCGACCGTCGTGGTCGATTTGCCTGGCGCGCCGCGGGTGTCGTCGATTCCTACGCTCGCGTTGGTCATTGTCGCTTCGGTGTCGAGTGGCCGAATCTCGCTGACCGAGCGGACCAGGGTGGTCTTGCCGACGCCGAAGCCGCCGACGATGACGATCTTGAGTCCATGGCGGGTGCTGCTGCTCAGCGGTGCGTCGGCCCGTGCGGGCCGGGGATCAAAGTTTACGGAGTCCAACAAGCACCTTCTCCAGGGTGGTGGCGTCGGGCAGCGAATTCCACGGCGCACCAGGAACTGTGGGGCCCGGCTGCGGATGACGCACGGTGATCTTGCCTGCGTGTAGCAGGTCCGAGAGCAGAACCGTTGCGATGCCGACCGGCAGCCGTAGCTCCGCCGCGATTTCGACGACGGCGGTGGGGGCCCGGCACATGCCGAGGATCGCCACGTGTTCGGACTGCATGCCAGGCGACGGATCGCACTCGCTGACCACTAGGGCGACCAGATCGAAGCTGTCGGAATCCGGTGTGCTCCGTCCGCCGGTCAGTGTGTAGAGCCGATCCGGGTCGTCGTCGCGGCCGCTCCAGCTCAAGACACGCTCCCTCCCCCGACGCGCGGTGCGGCGGCGAGATAATGCCCGAGCTGTTCCACGAGCTCCCGCATGTTGTGGCCGACCAGGCCCGCGTCCGCGTCTTCGGCGGCGACGACGGCGATATGCGCGCCCATACCGGCCTCGACGACGAACAAGATCCCGCCGTAGAACTCGGTCATCGACTGGCGCACGCCGCCGCGGCCGTCACCGAATTCGACGGAAGCGCCGTGCGAAAGGCTCTGGATGCCCGCCGCGATGGCGGCGAGCTGATCGGCGCTGTCGACGCCGAGTTCCGGTGTGTGGCAGATCTTCAGGCCGTCGCCGGACAGCAGCAGGGCATGTCGGGTGCGCGGGGTCTTGGACAGCAGTTGTTCCAACAGCCAGCCGAGCTGCGTCGGCAAAGACGTTGTCATTGATCGTTCTCCACAGCAATGGAAGGGGAAGGTGGTGCGACGGTGTCGGTCTCACGACCGGCAAGCGCACGCTGGAAAGCGCCCAACGCGGAAGGCGTCGATGCGGGTGGGGTCGCCGGGGTGTCGGTGGCGGCATCGGGTGTGGACAGACCATGGGGGTGGGCCTGTGCCAGCGCGCTGCCTCGTTGTCGCTTCGGCAGTACTGATTCGGTCGCGGCAGGCGCGAGCGCGGGTTCGGCGACGGGAGTCGGCGCCGCAGCTGGCGCGGGGGTGGGCAGTGTGATCGTGGTGATCGATTCCGGTGTTCGTTCGACACGTGCGATGAGATCGCGTGGCACCACCATGACCACCGCGGTTCCGCCGATGGCTGAGGGCCGGTAGGACACGGTGAGTCCGTGTTTGCGCGCGAGGTGACCGACCACCGCGAGGCCGAGCCGGGTACCGGAGAGCGAGGACAGATCCGAGCCCGCTCGGCCACCGCGCCCGTTCGGGCCCGAAACCGATACGGCCTGCTGGGCACGACGCAGCGCCGATTCGCTCATGACAAGTCCGCTGTCCTCGATGGTCAGCACGACACCGGCGGGGACCTCGGCGGCATAGACATGGACTTCGGTGGTCGGCGGAGAGAAATTGCAGGCATTGTCGAGCAGTTCCGCCAAGGTGTGCATCACGCCTTCGGCCGCGTGGCCCGCGATGGCGATGTCGGTGATGGCACGCAGCCGGACGCGCTGATATCCGGCGACCCGGCCCATGGCGCCACGCAGGATCGATTCCATGGCAATCGGTTTGGCCCACCGACGCCCGGACCTGGCACCGCTGAGTACGGCGATGCTGTCGGCGAGCCTGCCTGCCTGTGCGGTGCGGTGATCGAGATGCAGCAGGTCGGCGAGCACGCGCGGATCGGCGTGGCGATGCTCCATCTCCCGCAGCTCGGCGAGCATGCTTGTGGTCATCGCCTGCATGCGGCCGGCGGCGCCTGCGAAGGCGGACATTGCTGCGGCGCGGCGATTCTCGCTGGTTTTCGACGCCTGTTCATAGCCTGCCGCCAGTTCGTTCGCGGTCGCGATGTCGGCCGCCGCTGTGGCTGTTGCCTCGGCGACGACCGCCGCGGTAGCACGGCGGGCTCGTTCGGCCGCACCGCGAGCACGCGCGGCCTCGCCACGGTAGTGCGCGGCTCCGGTGATACTGGCGCACAGAATAATCGAGACCACAATCGCGCCCACGGCAAGCGGAATACGGAATCCTGCCGGTGCGCTGACGACGGCGATGACCACAACGACCGCGCTCGTGACACCGGAGGTCAGTAGCGCTGGATAAGGCATGTGGAGACCCGACCCGGCGTATTCCTGCAGCTCGCCATCCGGCGGATTCAATAACTCTGACAAGTTCCGTACTTCCGCACTCGCATTCACCAAGGGGAGATGCCGTATTTCCCCCGCTCCCTCCTGCTCGCGGGGCCGTCCCGAATATATAGGCCACCAAACAGTTTGGAATCTCGCGGACGAGCGTAGCCGTCGGGGTCGGGGAACGAAAGGACGATCTTCCATCAATGGGAACTGGCGATGCGGCAGCAGCGTGTTCGTAACCTGTTGTCTTACTTGAATTTTGAACTAGTCCGGGCGTGCAGGACCAGGCGCTCTCTACAGGCCGAGTGCTACGGCTGTGCCGTGCCCGGCCGCCATCCGTCGCGCAACACCGCAGGTCGTTATCTTTCGCGGGTTCATTCGCGAGGCGGATGAATTCGTCTGCGGCAATGCCGGATCGGCAACGCCATCCGGATTGCGGCAGGTCGGGCGGAGTGAATATCGGGTTGCCGGTGTTCGAGCCCGTACATACCGGTTAGTTGCCATTCTGTAGCTGATCGGCTCGCATTTCTACAAGGAAACGAGAACATTCACTACAAAGGCAGGAGCACGTCGATGCTTGATATTGCCTATCGGAGAATCATGCGCGATCAGGACACCCAGCGGCTGGATATCAGCTGGCTACGACAAGGGAAGGGGTGCGGGCGCAGCGGTTGGCGGGCCGATGGGCGGAGCGGCACATGAGATGCGCCGCCCCGCCCGATCCTCCGGAGTGACTACCGCGCGGTCGAGCGGAAGCCGCGCAGCCGCAGACTGTTGCTGACCACGAAGGCCGAGGAGAACGCCATGGCCGCGCCGGCGAGCATCGGGTTCAGCAGGCCTGCCATCGCCAGCGGGATCGCCGCGACGTTGTAGGCGAAGGCCCAGAACAGGTTGCCCTTGATGGTGCCAAGGGTCTCGCGCGACAGCCGGATCGCGTCGACAGCGGCGCGCAGGTCGCCACGCACCAGCGTCAGATCGCTTGCCTCGATGGCGACGTCGGTGCCGGTGCCCATGGCCAGTCCGAGGTCGGCCTGTGCCAACGCCGCGGCATCGTTGACGCCGTCGCCGACCATGGCGACGACCTTGCCTTCTGCCTGCAGCCGTGTGACGGTGTCCGCCTTGTCCTTCGGTAGCACCTCCGCGATCACCTCGTCGATGCCGACCTGGTCGGCGATCGCGCGGGCCGCGGCGGCATTGTCGCCGGTCAGCATGATGGGGGTGAGCCCGAGCGCCTTCAGCTGTGTGATCGCTTCGGCGGAGGTGGGTTTCACTGCGTCGGCGACAACGAGCACGCCACGCGCCTTGCCGTCCCAGCCCACCGCGACCGCGGTCCTGCCCTGAGACTCGGCGTCGTGCATCGCACGCTCGAGGTCGGCGTCCAGTTGCTGAGACCAGTCGGCGAGCAGCCTGGCGCGACCGACGATGACCGCGTGGCCCTCGACAACACCCTGCACGCCGAGGCCCTCGATATTGGCGAAGCCTTCGACCGATCGCAGTTCACCGACCTTGTCGCGGGCACCCTTGGCGATCGCCTGCGCGATCGGGTGCTCGGACGAATCCTCCAGCGCTCCTGCAAGAGCCAGGATCTCACCGGCGTCCTCGCCTGCCGCGGCGACGACATCCAGCAGCGTCATCTTGCCGGTAGTGACGGTGCCGGTTTTGTCGAGCACCACGGTGTCCACCCGCCTGGTCGATTCGAGCACCTCGGGTCCCTTGATCAGGATGCCGAGTTGCGCACCGCGACCCGTGCCGACCATCAGCGCGGTCGGTGTGGCCAGCCCGAGGGCGCACGGGCAGGCGATGATCAGCACCGCGACCGCGGCGGTGAAGGCCGCCGCGATGGAACCGCCGGTGCCGAGCCAGAATCCGAGCGTCGCGACCGATAGCGCGATCACGATGGGCACGAAGATTCCGGAGATTGTGTCCGCCAGCCGTTGGGCCTGCGCCTTGCCGGTCTGTGCGTCCTCGACCAGCTTCGCCATCTGTGCCAGCTGCGTATCGGAACCGACTCGGCCAGCGCGCACCACGATTCGTCCGCCGGCATTCACCGTCGCGCCGACCACCGCATCGTCGGGCCCGACCTCGACCGGCACCGATTCACCGGTCAGCATCGAGGCGTCGACCGCGGAGGAACCCTCCACCACCACGCCATCGGTGGCGATCTTCTCACCCGGCCGCACGACGAACTGGTCGCCGACAGCCAACTGGTCGATGGGGATGCGCTGCTCGACCCCGGGCCCGTCGCTCGCACGGCGCAGCACCGAAACCTCTTTGGCGCCGAGCTCCAGTAAAGCGCGCAGCGCAGCGCCTGCGCGCCGCTTGGATCTGGCCTCGAAGAAGCGTCCGGCCAGGATGAAGGTGGTGACGCCCGCCGCGGCCTCCAGGTAGATGCTGCCGCTGCCGTCCATCCGCGAGATGGTGAACTCGAAAGGATGCTTCATGCCGGGCGTTCCGGCGGTTCCCCAGAACAGCGCATACAGCGACCAGCCGAGTGCGGCGATGGTTCCCATCGACACCAGAGTGTCCATGGTTGCCGTCCCATGGCGGAGATTGGTCCAGGCCGCCTTGTGGAACGGCAGCGCGCCCCACGCGACGACCGGTGCCGCCAGCGTCAGCGATAGCCACTGCCAGTTGGTGAATTGCAGTGCGGGCACCATCGCCATGGCGATCACCGGTACGGTCAGGACCAGCGAGACCAGCAGGCGTGTGCGGAGTGAGGCGGTCGGATCCGATTCGGCCGCAGCGGCTTCCGCTGGCGCATCGGTATTCGGCGCGGGCAGTGCCGCGGTGTAACCTGCCTGCTCGACCGTGGCGATCAACTCCGCCGGCGAAACGTCACCGCTGAAGTCGACCCGAGCCTTCTCGGTCGCGTAGTTCACGGTCGCGGTGACGCCATCGAGCTTGTTCAGCTTCTTCTCGATGCGATTGGCGCAGGACGCGCACGTCATGCCACCGATCACCAATTCGACCTGTCCGGTGCTCGAGGGTTGTGTCGCAGTGGTCATCGTGTGCTCCGTTCTGTGCGGCACGGGTGGGGATAATGTCGCTGATGCTGGTCAGTGGCCGTGCGCCGGTTCGGGCGCGGGTGCGTTGCCGGTGGGCGCTGGGCCAGGGGCAACGGCGAGAGTGAATTCGGCTGTGCGGAGGACACCTTCGTGCTGGAAGTCGAGGAACAGTCGGTAGTCGCCCGCGCTGGGTACGGTGACGGCGAAGGTTATGCCGGGGCCTGCCGGGGTGGTCCCGTCGCCGGGATGACCCTCGGGGTGGACGTGCAGGTAGCCGAGGTCGGCGGCCCGCAGGGCGACGAGGTGACCGTAGGCGCCCAGGTAGGGCTGCAGATCGGTGACCGGCTTGCCGTCGCGGCTCACCGAGAGGGTGACCGTGGCGGTTTGTCCTGGCGTCACCGCGCCGCTCGAGGTGACCGTGTAACCGCCGACCGTGCTGGTGGCCACCGGAGCGGGCAGTGGTTGCGCGTCATAAGTACCCGCCACCCGCAGGTCCGCGCCGAGGGTGAGGTTGTCGCCGCCTTCCGCGGTGAAGTCGGCGAATACCCGGTAGTCACCGGCGTGCGTGAGATCCAGTGGGACGCTCCATGTTCCGGCCTGGTCGAGGGTGGGGTGCACGTGCTGGAAACCGACCATGTCGCGGCGAACCGCGATCAGATGCAGATCCTTGTCGTGACTGCGCACGTAGCGGGTCACCGGTGTGCCTGCCGGATTCAGGATGCGGAATCGCAGCGGAACCTTCGCCGCCGCGGTGGTCTGCGCGGTGTCCAGTCGCAGGGTGTAGCCGTTTTGCGTGGCCATAAGTCCGGCAGGGTATTCCTCGGGGCTCGGCCTGCTGGTGGCGGGCGCTGCTGCGTGGGTATTCGAATCGTGCGCGGCCGGTTCGGCGGGGTCCGGTCCGATCGCGGCGCCGGTGGCCAGAGCGATCCCGAAGACCGCCGCGAGACCGAGGGCGAAGCCGGCGAACTTACTGGATGCGTTCATCGGGATGCTCCGTTCTGAAAGATGGCGAATTAGTCGGCGGTGATCTGGTATCCGGCCTTGTCGACGGCTACGGCGATCACGCCGGGCTCGACCGGGGCCACGCTGTCGACGGTGACCCTGCCGATGGCGAGATCGACGTCGACAGCGGTGACGCCGGCGATCTCGCCGACCTCCTTGCTGACCGAGTTGACGCAGCAGCCACAGGTCATTCCGGTGACGGTGACAGTGGCGGTGGTGGCTGCGGTGCTCATGAGGTTCTCCTTCTGGGTGGCGGGCGACTGCCGTCTCGTGTCGTTTACCATACCCCCCTAGGGTATTTTGTCAACGGCTTCGGGCGCGGATTCCCGCTCGGGGGTGCGCATGGTCACTGCCGCGATCACCGCCCCGGCAATCGCGATGACGCCCGCGCCGAGGAATGCCGCAGAGAAACCACTGGTCAGCGCGGGGAGATCGCCGATCTCGTCGGCGCCGAACGCTGTGGCGACCGCGGTCATCGCGGCCAGCCCGACGGCCGAGCCGACCTGGTAACTGACGTTGACGATGCCGGAGGCCAGCCCGCCCTCTTCGGGGCGCGCCGCAGAGATGGCGGTACCCAGTGAGGGTATGAAGGCCAGCGACATGCCGCCCGCGGCGACCAGCGAGGCGGGCAATACATCGATCCAGAAGTTGCCGGTCGGCCGCACCAGCGACATGATCCCCAGCCCGAGGCCGAGCACCAGCAGACCGGTGACGATCATCGGCTTCGCACCGAAACGCTGCATCGCCCGCGGTGCGATCACCACCATGCCGAGCATGATCAGCGTCGTCATCGGCAACAACGCCGCGCCCGACGGGAATGCGCGGTAACCGAGTACCTGCTGCAGGTAGAGGTTGAGGAAGAACCACATCGGGACCCAGGCCGCGCCGAGCAGCAGCTGGGCGATATTGGCTGCGGCGAGGTTCGGCGCGCGGAAGATGCTCAGCCGCATCAGCGGCTCGCTGCGGCGAGATTGCAGGTAGACGAATCCGGCGAGCAATGCGGCCGCGGCGGTGAGGGCCGCCCAGGTCTGTCCGGACGCCCAGCCGACCTCGGGTGCTCGGACGATGCCGTAGACGGCGGCGGCGAGTCCCGCGGTGACGGTGGCGGAACCGAGCAGGTCGACCGATCCGGAGCGGGCCGGTGCGCTCGGCATCAGTGCGGGAACGGCGATCAGTGCGAGCACGGCGATCGGGATGTTGATGTAGAAAACCCAAGGCCAGCTGATGTATTCGGTGATCACACCGCCGAGGAACACGCCTGCCGTGCCGCCGGCGGGCGCGGCGGCGCCGTAGACGGCGAGTGCCTTCGTCAGTTCCTGTGGCGAGGAGCCGAACAGCATCATCAGCAGTGTCAGTGCCGAGGGTGCGATCAGGGCGGCCCCGCCACCCTGGATGGCGCGACCCGCGAGTTCGATGCCGACGGTCCCCGCCGCGCCTGCGATGGCGGATCCGGCCAGCAGCACCGCCCAACCTGCGGCGAATACTCGGCGCGCGCCGAGTAGGTCGGATAGCCGGCCGCCGAGTAGCAGCAGTCCACCGAAGGCGACCACGTAGGCGTTGAACACCCAGGTCAGGCTCTCCTGGGAGAAGCCGAGTTCCGCCTGCATCTTCGGCAAGGCAATGCCGATGATCGAGGTATCCATGATGACGATGAATTGCGCGGCGGCGATCACCGCCAATGCCAACCACTTTCGTGTGGCCGGTCGTGCTTGCGTAGTCATGTCGATTCCGTCCTTCCGGGAACAGCTGAACGATTTCGGTACCATACCCCCCTAGGGTATAAATCTGTCAAGATCGATACCGTGCGAATTCGAGCGGCCGGGTGGGGAATTCGAGAAGATGGGTGAACATCGAGATGTTCGGTGCGATCGGGATCGGCCCTGCGCTGCACGCGTCGGGTCCGTGAAAACGCGGCGGGCATGTCCGGAAAAGCAGCGAGCCCGGCCGGACGATGGATGATCGTCGGGACCGGGCTCCGCCGTGATCGAGGGTGCGGTTCAGTCTTTGGTGGCGTCCGCGATTCGCGGTCTGGATCGGTATCGAATCGGGAGGCCGGTCCGATTCGGGCAGGCGGCGTTCAGGATTCGGCGCGGTAGGTGACCAGGGCGACGGCAGGTGCGGACACGATCTGCACCTCGGCGGTTTCGGAGACCTTGATGTGCAGGAACCCGCCTTCGATCAACACCTGGACGTTCTCGACCGTGCCCACCGGCTGCCCCGTGTTGTTCCGCAGCGCGTAGCCGTCCACCAGTGCGACCCTGCTCGCGGAACGCCATTTCGTCGCCAGCGCGGCGCCTTCCGTGATCGCGGCCGGCGGGAAATCCAGCTCCGGCCGTGCGACGTGATTGAAGTAGTTGGACAGGATATTCAGCGAAACGTGGCCGACGATCTCGCTCAGTTCGGCATCGCTCACTCCGCGCTGCCGGGCCGAGGCGATCAGGTCGTCGTCGACTCGGCCACGGGATCGCAGCACGTCCTTGGCGAAGTGCAGTACCGCATCCGCGTGCGGGTCTTCGGCGTTGGCCGCGCGGGTGGCTGTGATCGCCTCATCGGTGAACCCCATCCGTCCGGCCCGCATGGTGTGCGCGGCCACGCAGTAGTCGCAACCGTTTTCACTCGCCACCAGCAGTGCGAGCTGCTCGCGGACGCGGGCGGAGAGCTTTCCGTGCGTCAGCGCGTCGCGCAGGGTGAGATAGCCGCGCAGCGTCGCGGGGCTGTTCGCCATGGCGGCATATAGATTCGGGACCCGGCCCAGCTGTCGTTGAACTTCGGTCAGCAGATCCGCCTGTTCCGCGTCGGCGGTTTCGGTGGAGACGAGAGGTAGCCGCGACATGTGCACTCCATGCTCGAATGTAATGGTACCGATCGGTGCCGAATGAAAACGGTACCGATCGGCGCCGAACTGGTCAAGCAAAATGGTACTGATTGGTTCCATCCTGGTACGGTGGCGTCATGGCAACACAGGCCAAGCAGCGTTTGCTCGCCACCGCGGAGGATCTGTTCTACGCCGAAGGCATCCGCGCGGTCGGCGTCGACCGCCTGCTCCAGGAGTCCGGCGTCGGCCGCGCCTCCTTCTACCGCCACTTCACCAGCAAGGACGATCTGGTCGTCGCGGTGCTCGAGGGCCGCGACCGCCGCTGGCTGGACTGGTTGCGGGCATCGGTCGAATCGAAAGCACCCGATCCTGTCGACCGCCCACTAGCCGTATTCGATTCCCTCTCGGAACGCTTCGCCCGCAACGACTTCCGCGGCTGCGCCTTCATCAACACCATGGTCGAAGTAGCCGACCCGACCTCCGCCGCACATCAGGCGGCAGATCGGCACAAGCGCCGAGTAATCGACTACCTCACCGAACTCCTCACCGCGGCAGGCAGATCCGACGCCCCTGAACTCGCCGCCGAATTCGCCCTCCTGGTCGACGGCGCCATCGTTACTTCCGTCCGTGAAGCGAGTCCCGCCGCCGCCCATCGCGCCCGTACGATCGCCGCGCGCCTGCTCGCTTCGAACTGACCGACCGACCGAGCAGCTAGTCCTGTGGACGGCGAAAAGTGGCGCACGACGATTGCCGCGCGCCTGCTCGCTTCGAACTGGCCGACCGAGCGAGCTGCCAGTCCGGTGGACGGCGAAAAGTGGCGCACGAGCGCGAGCGCTTCTCGGCGTTCGCCGCAGCCGGTGTTCCTTACCGCGAACCCGGCTTCCTCGGCTGCCCTCGCGAAATCCGCCACCCCGGCCGCATGCCTGCCGGTCATCGCTGTCTCCCGACTCGGCAGCAGCTGCTGGCCGGTGGAGTAGTCGGCGGGGTGATGAGCTGACGCCGAGAGCCGACGTCCTGGACCAGTGTCCTTGGGAGCGTCGGCTCTCGGCGGTCAGGCGGAGTGGAGTTTGCGGGCAGTGGGGGAGGCGGTGACTTCGGCGGGGTCCGGGTGGGTGCCGAACAGGCGGTCGGCGGTGCCGGAGGTGGTGACGGTGAACCAGAAGTGCTCGTTCTTGTAGTGGTGGTGGCGGTGGTTGCGCCAGACCGCGCGGTAGAGCGAGCCTTTCGGCTTGTAGTCGGTGTGGATCAGGTAATGGGTCCACTCGTAGCCGAGGCCGAGCAGGGTGATGGTGAGCAGGAAGGTCAGGCCGAGGCCGAGGCGTGGGAATGCCAGGGCGGCGAGGGCGATGAGGATGACGACCAGTACCGACAGTGTCTTGGTCGGGATGAAGATCAGCGGGATATTGCGCGGATCGACGTGGTGCTCACGGTGTTTGCGGGCCAGTTCGCTGTCGACGGCGACCGGGCCGAGTTTGCGCGGCCGCCAGTGCAGCACGGTGACGTGCACGATCCATTCGAAGATCGGGAACACCGCGAGCATCACGGCGGGCACCAGCGCGTCGGTCAACTGCCAGTCGCCCACGATGATTCGGCCGGTGAGGGCCGCGATCAGGGTGATGCCGATGAGCCACGGCGAAGGGTGCCGGACGAACTCGCGGAAGGCCTCGCCGAGGGTGAGGCCGCGCCGCAGCGCACGCTCGTCGCGCTGAACGCGCGCCCTGGCGCTCGAATCCTGTTCGGAGGAATGAGATTTCGTCATGGTTCTTCCTAGGGTGAAGCGTGATCAGTGCCACCGAGGGCATCGATCAGGATGGTGGTCGCCGGCTCGAGCAACGCCCGGGCGATCTCGGCGGCCTGTTTCGGCCGGCCCGCCACGATGGCGGCGGCCAGTTCGCGGTACGCCTCGACATTGCCCACCTCGGCGGACATGATCGGAGCCAGCGCGGTGAGCGCGGGTTCGTAGGCGGCGCTGAGCATGTTGAACATCAGCCGGAACACAATGGAATCGGCCGCGTCGATGACGTGATCCCAGAACTCCATCGCGTGCCGCTGCTGGGCGACCGGATCCTGTTCTGCGGCAAGTGCTGCCACGGTGCGCTCGAGCGCCGCGCCGACGGTGGCGGACTCGGTCTTGCCCAGGCGCGTAGCCGCCAACTCGGCAACCTTCGGCCCGTTGTGCAGCCGCGCCTCGAGAATGCTGCGCGCCACCCCCGGGTCCAACTCCCCACCCTGTACCAGCAGCCGAGGCAAAACCTCCAGCCCAGCCCCCCGCCGATAGTCCAGCACGGTCGTCGCATCCCCCTGCCGCACCGCAACCAACCCGGCCGCCGCCAGCCGCTGCAACGCCTCCCGAACCGCGGGCCGAGAAACCCCCAACGCCTCCGCCAGTTGTCGCTCACTGGGCAAGGTCGCCCCCGGCGCCAACTCCCCACTCAACACATCCGCCGCGATCTGCTCGAACACATCGCCGGACACCGACCGCTTGACCACGGGTTGCAACGCCATATCCCTACTGTGCGCCACATCGGCCAGATGGTCAAGTGGTCAGACCAGTTCGGTCGCGACACTGTTTTCCTGCTCGACAACCTCTACCCGGGCGGCAACTTGACGAAGGCGAGCCAGTCCAGCACACTGCTCTCATTAGAGAGCGATGCTCTCAGTATTTGAGGGAGAACGGACATGTTAGAAGTCTGGAAATGGGCCAACCTCACGCTGGCATTCGCGATGGAGTTGGTCGCGCTCGCGGCGCTGGCACTGTGGGGCTGGAAGACCGCCACTGCGATTCCGGCCAAGCTCGTGTTGGCTGTGGGCGCGCCTCTCCTCGCGGCGGTGGCGTGGAGTCTCTTCGCGGCGCCGAAGGCGACCTTCGACTATCCACTGCTCGCAGTCGTCACCAAGGTCTTGGTGTTCGGCGGCGCTGCGGTCGGATTGTGGGCCGCGAGCTACCGGGCGGCCGCGGTCGTCTTCGTCACCGTCCTGGTCGCGAACCTGCTGGCGATCAGGCTCGGGCACATCACCCTGTGAGCACGCCGCGTGGTGTACCACTCAGCTCGGGTCGGAGCCCCGGATGGCGGAGAGCCAGATGGTGCAAGCGGCGGCGACGGTGGTGGCCGCGAGGAAGGCGGTGAAGCCGCCGTTGGCGATGTATACCCACATCAGGGCTATGAAGGGGGCAGCGACTGTTGATTGGGCGTCCAGCAGGAGTCGCCGGGTCGGGCGGGTGGAGCTGGTGGCGAGCGTGGGGGCCTCAGGGTCGGGGCGTGAGGGGTTGTCGATGAGGCGGCCAGGGGGTTCGGTGTCGCGGATGCGGCCGGAGGGGTACAGGCGGAGGTTGTCGGTGTGCACCGATCGGTCGGTGATCTCGCCGGTGGTTTCGGTGAGGGCCAGCATGGCTGGGTCGAAATAGACGGGGAGCCAGCGGGATCTACCGGTGCCGGTGATTTCGAGCCAGGTCCGGCTGAGGAGGCGGTGGTCTTGGCGGATGCGTTTGACGCCGATGGCGCGGGTGGCGCTGGTCGATCCGTTGGATAGCAGGCCGAGGGCTCTGCTCAGCTGGTAGGTCGTGTAGCCGAGGATACCGAGCGCCGCTGTTGCCAGGGCGGCGAGTTGGTCCGGGTCGGCGAACGGCGCCCAGGCGAGGCAGGTCGCGAGGGCGCCGATCGTCACGGTGACCGGGTAGGCCAGGGGGTGGCCCGGTCCAGAACTCACTTCAGGAAGCCGACTTTGGTGTAGTCGGCGGAGGCGAGGCCGAAGGCTCCGTAGTTGGCCAGGTTTTCGCGGACCGCGTAAGTGCCCGAGGCCTGCTGGAGCGGGACCGAATAGCCCTCGGCGAAGATCATCTGATCGCATTGGTTGGCCAGCGCGATCGCCTTGTCGGGGTCGAGCTCGGCGATCGTCTTATCGATGAGTTCGTTGAGTTCCGGCGAACCGATCCTGGCCTTGTTGCCCTGCAGGTTCTCCGGGTTAAAGGCATAGATCTGGGGCAGCGCGCCGAGCGGGAGAACGCTACCGCCCCAGCTGAACTGGGCGATATCGAAGTTGCCCGGATCGATCACGTCCTTGAAAAGGCCACTGCCGGGCACGGTCTGGATGGTCAGCTTCACGCCGACCGCGGCCAGATTCTGCTGCACGATCTGTGCGGTCTGCACCCACTGATCCTGCTGGTACATCACATCGCGGATTTCCAGCTTGCGGCCGTCCTTCTCGCGGACATCGCCGTTGAGCTTCCAGCCGAGCGCATCGAGCATCCGCGCGGCCTCGGCGGGATCGAACGCGATGGGACCCGCGTTGTCCTGATAGCCCTTCTGCCCTGTCATGAAGATGTGATTGTTCAGCGGCTTCGGGTCGGTGACGACGCCGTTCTGGGCGGCGGTCACCAGCCCCTGCCGATCGATCGCCTTCGAAATGGCAATGCGCAGTTGTGGATCCGAGAGCAGCGCGCCGGGCGCACCGTTGAAGGTCAGATGCGACCAGCTCGGCTCCGGTGTCCGGCGGATGACGACATTCTTCGAGTTCTTGGCCGCGGTCACCAGCTCGATGCCGGACATGTACCCGTAGTCGAGCTCGTTGTTCTGGATCGCGGGCAGCATGGCGCTGTGGTCGAGCACGCTGAGGGTGATGGTGTCGAGCCTCGGGGTGTCACCCCACCAGGTCGGGTTGCGGTTCAGCATGATCCGGTTCTGGGCGCGATCGATGTTGGTGATGACGAACGGTCCCGAGCTGACCGACAGCGAGTTGAGGTCGACAGCGGCGAACGCATCGGGGGTCGCGGTCACGGCCTTCGGATACAGCGGGCTGAACTGGCCCTGCCATTCGGCGTAGGGCTTGTCGAAGGTGACGATCGCCTGGCGATCGTCGACGCCGCGCTCCACCTTCGCGACCCGTTCGAAACCGCTGGTCGAGGAGACCAGGAACGCATTGTCCCTGCCGCTCAGCGCCGCCGCCTGAGAGCGCATGTCCTCCCAGGTGATGGGGCTGCCGTCGGACCAGACGGCCTTCGGGTTGATCGTGTAGGTGACCTGCTGCGGGGAGGTGCTCGTCAGCTCGATGTCGGTGAAGTAGTTGTGGTTGACGGTGAGCTGGCCCGCGGCGTCGCTGACGAACGCGACGGGCATCGTCGGAGCGATCACGATGGCGCCGTCATCGGTGCCGCCGTCGACATGCAGGTAGTTGAAGTTCGACGGGAAAGCACTCAGCGCCAGCCGCAGATTGCCGCCGTCGCGCAGTTCGCTCGGGTCCTTCGGATTGATGTCGTTCGTATTGCCGATGGTGCTGGTGCCCGAGGCCACGTCGCTGTTGGAGCAACCGGCCACGATCAACCCGAGTGCGACGACCGGGATGGCGCACCGGGCGCCGAGGGAACGGAGCCGCATTGCTGGTCCTCTCACTTCAGGAAACCGATTTTGGTGTAGTCGTAGGATGCCAGCCCCGCCGCGCCGTAGTTCGCGAGGTTCGCACGGACCGCGACATTGCCGGGTGACTGCATCAGCGGCAGGGAATGACCCTCTTCGAACACCTTGCGATCGACCTGGTTGGCCAGCTCGATGGCCTTCTTCGGGTCGAGCTCCGAGATGGTCTGCTCGATCAGGTCGTTGAGCTCCTGCGATCCGATGCGTCCATAGTTGCCCTGCAGATCGTTCGGGTTGTAGCCATAGATCTGGATGAGGCTACCGAGCGGGAAGGGATCACCCACCCAGGTCCACTGCCCGACGTCGAAGTTGCCGGGCTGGATGACGTCGGTGAAAAAGCCGGTGCCCGCCTTGGTTTCGATGGTCAGCTTCACACCGATCTGAGCGAGGTTCTGCTGGATGATCTGCGCCATCTGCACCCAGACGTCCTGGTTGTACATGATGTCGCGGATTTCCAGTTTGCGGCCGTCCTTTTCACGGACATCGCCGTTGAGCTTCCAGCCCAGTGCGTCCAATTCCTTGGCGGCCGCGGCCGGATCGAAACCGAGGCTGTTGTCCTGGTAACCGTCTTGGCCCTGCAAGAAGATGTGGTTGTTCAGCGGCCTCGGGTTCTCGACGAGACCGTTCTGGATGGCGCTTGCGATGCCCTGCCGGTCGATGGCCTTCGAGATCGCGACGCGCACGCCTTGTTCGGCGAGGATCGATCCGGGTGCCCCGTTGAACGTCAGGTGCGACCAGCTATTTCCCGGTGCGCGGCGGATCGCGATGCCGTCAGTGTTGCGCGCCGTCTTCAATTCGTCCCTGCTGGCGAGGCCGACGGCGTCGATTTCATTGTTCTGCAGCGCGGGCAGCAGCGCGGAACTGTCGAGCACACTGAAGGTGAAGGTGTCGAGTTTAGGTGTGTTGCCCCACCACTTGGGGTTACGACCGAGCACGACCCGGCCCTGCGCCCGGTCCACCGACTGGATGATGAACGGGCCCGACGACAGCGTGAGGCCGTTGAGCTGGCTCTTGTTGAAAGCCTCCGGGGTGGCCGTGACGGCCTTGGGAAACAGGAACGAGTTGCCCGCGAATTGTCCTCGCCAGTCGGCGAAGTGCTTCTTGAAGGTGATGACGGCCTGCCGGTCGTCGACGCCCCGCTCGACCTTCTCGACCCGGTCGAAGCCGCTGTTGTTGGCGATCAGGAACGATTTGTCGGCTCCGCTGAGCGCGTTGGCCTGGGACTGGATGTCTTCCCACGTGATCGGGGTGCCGTCGGACCAGATGGCCTTCGGGTTGATCGTGTAGGTGACCTGCTGCGGTTCGGTGCCGGTCAGCGCGACATCGGTGAAATAGTCGGTGTTGACCGAGAGTTCCGCTGCCGCATTGGTTTTGAACGCCCGCGGCATCACCGGGCGCAGCAGCCCGCCGGTGTCGGCGTCGTTTCCGTCGTTGTGCAGCGCGTTCCAGTTCTGCGGCAGCGCGCTGATGGCGAGGCGCAGATTGCCGCCGTCGCGCAGTTCGCTGACATCTTTCGGGTTGATGTCGTTGGTGGTGCCGAGCGCGGCGGCGGCGCCTTCCGGGGCGGCCTCCTCGTCCGAACTGCACCCGGCCGCGATCAAGCCGACCGTGACAAGGGGAATCGCCAGTCGTGTCGTCCATGAACGAATCCGCATGGTCCGCTCCTTTCCGCAGGGATGCTGCTGGGGGTTACTTCAGGAAGCCGATGGTGGTGTAGTCGTAGGACGCGAGCCCGGGGGAGCCGATATTGGCCAGCTCGGCACGGACGCCGAAGCTGCCGTCGGATTGGGTGAGCGGCAGGGAATGGCCCTCCTCGAACACCTGGCGATCCACCTCGTTGGCCAACTCGATCGTCTTCTCCGGATCGAGTTCCGCGAGGGTGCGATCGATGAGGTCGTTGAGCTCCGGTGAGCCGATGCGGCCGTAGTTGCCTTGCAGATCGTTCGGGTCGTAGCGGTAGATCTGCCGAATGCTGCCGAGCGGGAACGCGTCACCCTGGAAGATGAACTGGGCGGCATCGAAGTCACCTGGCTGGATGACATCGGTGAAATATCCCGCGCCCGGCTTGGTGTCGATGGTCAGCTTGACGCCGATCTGCGCCAGGTTCTGCTGGATGATCTGGGCGATCTGCACCCATAGCGGGTCGTTGTACATGACATCGCGGATGATCAGCTTGCGTCCGTCCTTCTCGCGGACGTCACCGTTGAGCTTCCAGCCGAGCGCGTCGAGTTCCTTGGCCGCCGCGGCCGAATCGAAGCCGAGGCTGTTGTCCCGGTAGCCTTCCTGGCCCTGCAGGAAGATGTGGTTGTTCAGCGGTTTCGGATTCTCGACGAGGCCGTTCTGGGTCGCGGTCGCGATCCCTTGCCGGTCGATGGCCTTGGAGATGGCGACGCGCACCTGTGGATCGGCGAGGATGGAGCCCGGTGCTCCGTTGAACGTGATGTGCCGCCACCGGTTGCCCGGCGCGCGGCGCAGGGCCAGGCCCTGGGTATTGCGCACCGTTTTGACCTCGTCGATGCTGTTGAGCCGGACCAGGTCGACTTCGTTGTTCTGCAACGCCCCCACCCACGCCGGGTGATCGAGCACGCTGTAGGTGATGGTGTCGAGCTTCGGCGTCGCGCCCCACCATTTCGGGTTGCGGCCCAGCACGATTCGGCCCTGCGAGCGATCGGTGGACTGCACCACGAACGGCCCCGCGCTCGGTCCCATGGCCTCGACCAGGCTGTTGTTGAACGATTCCGGGTCTGCGGTCACGGATTTCGGGAACAGTGACGCATTGCCCGCGAACTGGCCGCGCCATTCCGCGTACGGATGTTCGAAGGTGAGGACGGCTTGCCGGTCGTCGACACCGCGTTCCACCTTGTCCACGAACTCGAAGCCGTTGGTGATCGCGATCAGGAAGCGCTTGTCGGCCCCGCGCAGCGCGTTGGCCTGGGATCGAATGTCCTCCCAGGTGATGGGGTTGCCGTCGGACCAGACGGCCTTCGGGTTGATGGTGTAGGTGACCTGCTGCGGGTTGGTGCCGGTCAGTGCGATATCGGTGAAGTAGTCCTTGTTCACCGAAAGCTCGCCCGTCGCATCGGTGGTGAAGGAGCGCGGCATCATCGGTCGTTCGATGTCGGCGATCTCGCCGTCGTTTCCCTCGTTGGACAGCGTGTTCCAGTTCGCCGGAAACGTGGTCGTCACCAGGCGCAGGTTGCCGCCCTCGCGGATTTCGCCGAGGTTGCGCGGGTTGATATCGCTGGTGGTGCCGAGCGCGTCCGACAGCCCCTTGCCCGCGTCGGAGTCCTCGGCGCCACAGCCGGTCGCGATCAGGCCGAGCGCGACTGTCACCGCGGCACATCGCAGTGCGGTCATTCGGGTTGAGCCCATCCCGGCTCGGCTCGATCGGATCCGCATTGCGCTCTCCCCTTCCGCTACCGGCTCACAGCCGGAACCGGAATCGCGTCGATCAGCGCCCTGGTGTACTCATTGCGCGGATCGGCGAAAATCTGTTCCGCCGGACCGGATTCGACGATCTTGCCGCGGTACATCACCGCGATGTCGTGGGCCAGGTTGCGGACCACCGACAGGTCGTGCGAGACGAACAGATAGGACAGTCCGCGTTCGATCTGCAGGTCGCGCAGTAGGTTCAGCACGCCTGCCTGGATCGACACGTCCAGTGAGGACACCGGCTCGTCGAGCACCAGCAGCTCCGGATCCAAGGCCAGCGCGCGGGCGATGCTGATGCGCTGCTTCTGGCCGCCGGAGAAGTCGGCCGGATAGCGATCGGAGTGTTCCGGGCGCAGGCCGACCTGCTCGAGCAGTTCCGGTACCCGCCGGGCGATGTCGGCGCGTGGCCGGCCATCGATGCGCAACGGCTCGGCGAGTGCGTCGAAAATCGGCAGCCTCGGGTCCAATGACGCGGTCGGATCCTGGAAGACGATCTGCATCTTCCTGCGGATCTCCCGCTTGTGCGCCTTGGTCAGGGTCGCGACATCGCTGCCCATGATCTCGATGCTGCCGGATTCGGGCCGGACCAGGTCCAGAATCTGGGTGAGCGTGGTGGATTTTCCGGAACCGGACTCGCCCACCAGCGCCAGTGTGCGGCCTGCGCGGACTTCGAAGCTGATGCCGTCGACCGCGCGCACCTCGCCCTTGTGGCGCCGGAACACCACACCCGAGGTGATCGGGAAGGTCTTCACCAGCTCCGAAACCTTCAGCACCACACGGTCTTCGGTGGCGGCCTCGGTCCGCGGTTCGGAGATTTCCTGACGGTAGGCCTCGAACAGTTCCTTCGAACCGACCTCCGCGGTGCGGATGCAGGCGGCGGAGTGCCCGGGGTTGGTCTTCTCCAGCGGTGGTTCGGCCGCCCGGCAGTCGTCGATGGCGATCGGGCAGCGCGGCGCGAAGGAGCAGCCGGGCGGCAGCGAATGCATCGCGGGCGGTGCGCCGACGATCGGGATCAGCGGACTGCGCGCGGGGCCGTCGATGCGCGGGATGGAGCCGAGCAGCCCCACCGTGTACGGCATCCGAGGCGCGTTGAAAAGCTCGGTGGTGGTGGCGGTTTCGACGATTTTACCCGCGTACATGACCGCGACCCGGTCGGCGAGGGTGGCCGCGATGCCCATGTCGTGGGTGATCATGATGACGCCTGCGCCGGTGATGTCGCGCGCCTTGCGCAGCAGGTTCAGGATCTGTTTCTGCACGGTCACATCGAGTGCGGTGGTCGGCTCGTCGCAGATGATCAGCGCGGGATCGTTGGCGATCGCCATCGCGATGACGACGCGCTGGCGCATGCCGCCGGAGAACTCGTGCGGAAACATGGTGGCGCGCACCGCGGGCTCGGGGATGCCGACCAGGTCGAGCAGTTCCACCGCCTTCTTGCCGGCTTCCTTCTTGCCCATCGTGCCGTGCGCGAGCAGCGCCTCGGCGACCTGGTCGCCCACCCGGTACACCGGGGTCAGCGCCGAAAGCGGGTCCTGGAACACCATGCTGATGGAACTGCCGCGCAGCTTGGACATTGGGCGGTCACCGAGGCCGAGCAGTTCGCGCCCGCGCAACCGGATGGATCCGTTGATGCGCGCCTGCTCCGGCAGCAACCCCATCACCGCGAGCGACGACACCGACTTGCCGGAACCGGATTCGCCGACGATGGCGAGTACTTCACCGTCGGACACTGTGTAGTTCACCCCCCGCACCGCGTCGATCCGGCCCTCCTCGCTGGGGAACGAGACTCGTAGATCGGTGACCTCGAGCAGGGGTGCGGTCGAACTTGCTCCCGTCATGGTTTCGCTTTCTTCCGCGAGCGGGCCCGCTTGGCGCCCGGATCGAACGCGTCGCGCAGGCCGTCACCGACCAGATTCGCGCTCAGCACCGTGATGATCAACAGGCCACCGGCGAACAGGAACAGCCAGGGGTAGGTCAGCGCCGATTTGGTGCCCGCCGCGATGAGCGAGCCGAGCGACACATCGGGCGGCTGCACACCGAAACCGAGGAAGCTCAAACCGGTTTCGGCCATGATCGCCGCACCGACGCTGAGCGTGGTGTCGATGATCAGGATCGACGCGATGTTCGGAATGATGTGGCTGACGATCACCGTCCGGGTCGGTGCACCCATATACCGGGCGGCCTTGACGAATTCGCGGTCACGCAGGCTCAGGGTCAGGCCGCGCACGATCCGCGCGCTGATCATCCAGCCGAAGGCGGCCAGCAGCACGATCAGCAAGGCGATGGATCCGCTGCCCTTCGTGCGCGGTGCGAACAGCGCGATGATGATGAAGCTGGGCACCACCAGCAGCAGGTCGACCACCCACATGATCGCCCGGTCGGTCCAGCCGCCGAGCAAGCCGGCCACCGAGCCCGCCGTCGCGGCGATGGCGGTGGAGAACAGTGCGACGCACAGGCCGATAACCAGCGATTTCTGCAGGCCGCGCAGCGTCTGCGCCAGCACGTCCTGGCCGATCTGCGTGGTGCCGAAAGGATGCTTGGCGCTCGGTGGTTTGAGCAGTGCGGTGTAGTCCAGCTGTTGATAGTCGTAGGCCAGCAGCGGCGGCAGCGCGAAGCTGGCGACGAACAGTGCGATCAGCACCGCCGCGCCCGCGATCGCGGGCTTATTGCGAGTGAACCGACGCCAGACGAGCTTGCGCCTGCCGGAAGCGGTGATCTCCGGCGCGCCCTGAACAATGATTTCGGCTTCGGTCACGATTGCGCCTCGCTACGGCTCGGCTCCGCCGTGCCGAACGGTGCTGTGTTGATGGTTCGATCGCTGCGCTCACTCACGACACACGCACCCTGGGGTCGAGAATCGCGTACACGATGTCGGAGAGCAGACCCGACACCAGCACCACCAGCCCGGCGAAGGCCGTCACCGTCACCACCACGTAGAGATCCTGGGCGTTGATCGAGTCGACGAGCCACTCGCCGACGCCGTGCCAGCCGAAGATCTTCTCGGTGAACGTCGCACCGGTGATCAGGCCGCCGAGGCTGTAGGCGAACAGCGTCGCCATCGGAATCAGCGCGGTGCGCAGGCCGTGCTTGTACAACGCCTTGCTGCGGGTCAGGCCCTTGGCGCGGGCGGTGCGAATGAAGTCGCTCTGCAGCACGTCGAGCATGGCGTTGCGCTGATAGCGGCTGTAGCCCGCCATACCGCCGAGCGCGAGGCCCGCCGTCGGCAGCACCAGGTGCTGGAGGCGGTCGAGCAGCTGCGGCCAGAAGCCGGTGACCGTATTCGCCGAGGTTTCACCGGTATAGAGGAAGATCTGCGAACCGGTGAGCGAGTTGACTTCCAGCGCACCATATTTCAACAAGGTGGCGAGCAGGAACACCGGAGTGCTCAAGATCAGCAGCGAGACGACCGTGGTGAAGTAGTCGCTGAACTTGTACTGCCGGATCGCTCCCGCCGCGCCGATCAGCACGCCCAGCACGGTGCCGACGAGCGAACCGATGATCAGCAGTCGCAGACTGACCGCGACCCGGCGCGGTAACTCCTCACCGACCGGCTGTCCGGCGAGTGTGGTGCCGAAGTCGCCGTGCGAGACACCCTTCAGCCAGGTCACGTAGCGCTGCGGAATCGGATCGTTGAGATGCAGCTGCTCGGCCTTGGCGTCGATCACCGCCTGTGGTGGCCGCGGGTTGCGCTGTTCGAGACTGTCCAACGGCCGAAACGTCAGCGAAGCAAGGCTGAACGTCAGGAACGAGGCCAGCAGCAACAGCACGACATAATTGAGCGCGCGTCGTAGCAGGAAGCCGGTCATCAGTCCTCTGGTCTTACGGCTGGGCGGGCCAGCATGAGTATTAGCCCCTGATCATAAGGACGTGTGTCGCCGCGCGCGTGCCACGCGGGGGTTCGGCATGTCCTTTATTCTGTCGGATCTCCGAAGGCCGAGCCGGAGACCCGGGCCGACGACGCGAAATGGCGTCGACCGCCCTCCTGACGCACATCGCGATCGTCTCGAGACTGTTTTCCGGCAGGATGGCGTAGGTGACTCGCCTGGACCTGCCCAAACCGAAGATGGTTGCCACCGATGTCGACGGCACCCTCATTGATCACGACGAGCGGGTCACCGCGCGGACCAAGGCGGCGATCGACGCCCTGGTCGCCGACGGTGTGCCGTTCGTCCTCGCGACCGGTCGGCCGCCGCGCTGGATCGACCCGGTGGTCGACGGTCTCGGTTACGCGCCGCTGTGTGTCTGCGGCAACGGTGCGGTGATCTACGACAGTGCCACCGATCGGGTGCTGGCGAGCAAGACGTTGGACGTGCAGACCCTGGCGTGGATCGCGGATCTGGCCGAACGCGCGCTGCCCGGCTGCGGTCTCGCCGCCGAACGAGTCGGCGCCCGCGCGCACGACGCGGTGACGCCGCAGTTCGTGAGCTCGCCCGAGTACGAGCACGCCTGGCTGAATCCGGACGACACCGCCGTGTCCCGCAGCGAGGTCATCGACGCGCCCGCGATCAAAATGCTGGTCCGACTACGCGGAACCAGCAGCGCCGATATGCGCGCGGTGCTCGCGCCACTGATCGGGGACCGCGCTGACATCACCTATTCGACCGATCACGGTCTGATCGAGCTGTCCGCACCGGGCGTCACCAAGGCCTCCGGGCTGGCCTCGGTGGCGCAGCGGCTAGGTGTGGAGCACTCGACGATCATCGCGTTCGGCGATATGCCCAACGATGTTCCGATGCTCACGATGGTCGGGCACGGGGTGGCGATGGCCAACGCGCACCCGGAGGCGCTCGCCGCCGCGAACGAGGTCACCGCGGCGAATTCGGAGGACGGGGTTGCGCGGGTGCTGGAACGCTGGTGGGTCTGAGTCGGTTCGGTTGGTCTCGGGAGGCCAATCAACCGACGCGCAATATTCTGTGCTGCAACAACTTTCGATTCAACGCGGCGGTGGGTCCTACTCCGGGGCCGGATCGGCTTCTGGCGCGGGCGCAGTCTCCGGTGCAGGAGCGGCGTCGGGAGCCGCAGCGATGTCCGGTGCCGGAGCGGCGTCGGGAGCCGCAGCGATGTCCGGTGCCGGAGCGGCGTCGGGAGCCGCAGCGATCTCCGGTGCCGGAGCGGTCTCGGGAGCCGCAGCGATCCCCGGTGCCGGTGCCGGATCAGTGCCGAGCGCCGGAGCATTGCCGGGTGCTGAGGGCGGGGCGGGCGCCGGTCCGGGTGCGGCGATCCGCTCGTTCGGTTTGCGCCGCGTTTCCTGCTGGTAGGTGTCGTTGTAGGTCTTCCATACCGTGGTGACGATGTCGGTCAGCTGGTTGAAAACGAGTGAGCCGTACTGGAAGTCCGAACGCAGGCCATTGGGCACCGGGTAGGAATTGCTCAGCGGCAGGCCGAGCACGCCCGCGTCGGCGCCGAGCGCGAGGAAGCGGTCGAGGATCGCACCCATCACCGCGTACACCTGACCGTCGGGCGCGGAATACACATACCCGTTGGTGAACTTGGCGTACTGCTGGCCCGACGCCGCGGGAAGCAACTTCGACCGCGCGGCGCCGAGCGGGCCGGTCGGGCCGCCCTGGTCGAACCAATACCTGGCGATTCCGCTCTCGTTCACCATGCCGAGCAGCTCGTTGGCCAGTGCGGCAAGTGTGGCGAGGTCGGGCTGCGTCCGCGGTGCGGGCTGCTGCTGAGTGCCGTTCTGCGTCTGTGTATTACCGGTCTGCGGCTGGGTGGTCTGCACCGGGACGCTCGACTGTCCCGTGCCGCTCGCGGCGATGTCGCGAATGCGGTCCATCAACGCGTAGGCGGCGTCACCGGGGCAGCTGGTGTTGCCGACGTCGCGGTGCGCGAACACTATCGGCAGCCGGACGCTCTCACCTTGGGCGTAGGAGGTGAATTCGGTGCCTTCGGAGTACATGGTGGTGTACCCCTTCGGATCGAGGCCCGCGACCTTGGTCTTCCAGCCGACGAACCTGCCGAGGGCGTTGATCGCCTCGTCCGACGGCTGCTCCGACTCGTAGTTGCCCATCAGCGACACGCCGGAAGTGTTCTCGTTGAATCCGCCCGCGTGCGCGCCCTGCACCGGGCGATCCAGTCCGCCGAAGCGACCCTCGAAGATCTGCCCGTACTTGTCGACGAGGGCGTTGTAGCCGATGTCGCACCAGCCCAACGTCCTTGCGTGATAGGTGTAGATCGCGCGGACGATGCCCGCGGACTCGGCCTTGCTGTAGTCGTTGCGTCCCGCGGTGTGGTGGACCGTCACCCCGCCGACGCCGTCCGCGTCGTAGGTCGGTTCCTCGCAGCGGATCGATTCGTCGGCGCCCCACTGGGCACGGGTGATCACGTTCGGGCCGCCGCCGGGCAGTGCCGCGGCGACGTCGGACAGTTCGCTGTCGATGGCGCCGCGACCGGGATCGATGAGGACCGCGGTCATGGCCGCGGCGTTGATCTGGGCCGGGTCGTCGGAGCGCGCGGCGGCCGCCGTCGGCTGCGTGGGCTCCTGCGGCGCTGTCGACGCGGCGGGCTTGCGGGTCACCAGGATCTGCACGGCCTTCGTGTCGCCGACGTAGATCGGTTCCGTGCCGGTGGTGCCGCCTGCCGGGGCGCGATCGGTGCGCCGGGTGTCGACGGCCTCGGTGTCATACCAGGGTCCCCATGCGCCGTCGGGTTGGCGGGCACGGATCGTCGCGGTGGTGTTCACCAGATCGTTCGCGGTGAGTGCGACCACGCTGAACGGTGTTTCGCGGGTGAGCTCCTTGACCTGCGCGCCGACCTGGTCGATCAGGTCGGGCGGGACGGCGCCGGGCGCCAACGCCGGGGTGTCGGGGGTGGTTCCCGGTTCCAGCAGGCTGGGGTCGGCGATGAAGCTCGCGGTCGGGGTGCGACCCGGGATGGGCGGCGTGGGAGCGGTCGGGCTCGGGGCGGGGTACTGGCCGGAGAGCGGGCGCTGTCCGGGAGCTGTCTGAAACTGCCCGGGAGCGAATTGACTCTGACCAGGGACTGTTCGGCTCGGAACGGAATTCGGGCCGGCGCCTGGCGCCGTCGGGCTTTGGCCGGAATTGAGCCTGGGTAGTGGAATTTCCTTTGGTAGCTGAATGCCTGGTGGCAGCGGCAGGCCATCGGGAATCCGCAGCGACGATGGCAACGGCAGCATGCGCAGATCGGACAGCCGCAGGTCCGGCAGGTCGAGGCCGGTGAGCTCCTTGAGCGGGAGCGTGATGTCGGGGGCGGAGGCGAGCGCCATTTCGGCGAGTTGTGCGGGTACAGCAGCCAGCTCGCTATCGGTGGTCGAGCGGTAATCGATCGAATCGCTCATGGTAAATGCTGCGAGCGGGGCCGCTACCGCGAGCGTGGTGACAACCGGGATTACGTAGGAACGTTTCGGTTTGCGGTACGGCACGAGCATCTCCAATCAGGTCGAACTGGCGATCTGTGCAAAAGATTCAGGCTTGCATCCTGATGCATCAACGATCACACTAGTTTACAACTGTCACATTATCTAAACCTCTTCTTGAGGATTAATATGATTGCTCGAATGTAGCTCTCGGATTGCGACCGGACGGCGCGACATGCCGACAGGCGGAGCACTGATCCGGTCCTGGAAACCGTGGGAGTGAACAGATGCGACGCAGACAGCACCGAAATGAAAGCGCACGCGCGCAGCGACAATTGCCTGCGAAATGGGGTGCGCGCATACCGCGCTCGGTCCGCGGATATCGCGGTCCGACGACACCGTCCGCGATATCCGCGCCTCCGGTTCTTGTCACCGGTGCTGCGCTGCTCGTTGCGGGAACAGTTCTCGCATTCTGGGGTTGGCAAGGGCACGCGGGATATCGACCGTTGGCAGGGCCCGGGCATGGACGTGGCATGAGTCAGGTCGGCGCATTCGACAGCGCGCTCGAGGGGTGGCAGGCCGGGCAGATTCTCGAGCACTACTACCCGGGCGCAGACCTCGGCCGAATCCCGCAGGCCACGGTCGCGGTGCGGCTCGTCGAACAGGACGACTCCACCCTGGACGCCTACGCCGATGCGGGCGGTCGGGTCGCGGGGCGGGAGTTCGCCGCCGGCCAGGCCGCTCACCTCACACCGTTGCCCGACGGCGGCGCGAATGTGGTCGTCACCACCGGCTGTGACGGCGAGGTGTTGTGGCAGTCCGCGACCGACGACCCGTGGATCTATCCGCACGATCACGCGCCCGGCAGGCCCGCTACTGAACATCTGACCCTGTGTGGCGGCTCGGCGTACCGGGGCGCGCTCGGTGTGGCGACGGAGAACGGCGAGGCGCGCACGGTCAACCGTGTCGATGTGCAGGACTACCTGCTCGGTGTGGTGCCCGCCGAGGTGCAGGCCAATTGGGCCGACAAGGGTGCGGTGGAAGCCCTTCGCGCCCAGGCGATCGCGGCTCGTTCGTATGCCCTTGCCGAGCGCCGTTACCCCTACGCGCAGACCTGCGACACCACTGACTGCCAGGCCTATCCCGGTACCGACAAGGAAGATCCGCGTACGGCCGCCGCGGTGGTCGCCACCGCGGGCATGGTCCTGCTGCGCGACGGACGGATCTTGCGAGCGGAATACTCCGCCGCGCCCGACGGCGGCGAGCCTGCCGATATCTACACCTTCGCCGTCGGCCCGACCCCGGGCGAATTGGGGCCGGTGCCAGTCGAACCCGGTCCCGCCGACCAGTCCGCCGTCGGTCCGCTGGATCCGCGCACCCAGACCGTCGTCGGTGAGTTGCCGATCGCTGTCGAGTACCGGCGGCTCGGCGGCGCGAACAGTTCGGTCGGGCAGCCGTTGGGCCCCGAGATGGCGCTGCCGCAGCACGCGGGCACCTATCGGATGTTCACCAATGGCGTCATCGTTTCGACGCCGACCCTCGGTGCTCAGGTCGTCGACTTCACCAGGCTGATGCAGTTGGTGCCCGAGCCGCCCGCTTCTGGGGCGAAGCCCTCAAACAACGCCGTGCCGCTTGCCGATGCGATCCCGCCCGCGAGCGCCGTTGCGCCGGGGCACACCGTCGCGCCGAAAACCGCGTCGACCCCGACGCCGCGTCCGACGTCGAGCGCTGCCCTCCCGTCCGGCGGTCCGACCGGAGGTGAGCTCTGATCGGTTCGATGACATTGCCGAGGTTTGACTCCGGGCAGCGGGTTTTCCGAAGTCGCCTGCTGTCGATCGGTTTTCGTCTTTCGCGCGAAAGCTGACCGAAGGCGTCGATGGGGTCAATCCAGCGAGGTGTCGCCCAAGGACTCGGACAGGTTGCGTAACAGTCCCGTCAGCTGTTCGCGCGCCGCGGCATCCAGTGTCGTCAGCATGCGCTGCTCGTTTGCCATGTGGAGTGGGAGCAGGTCGTCGATCAGGGTGCGGCCTGCCGGGGTGAGCTGAACCCGGACCGATCGGCGATCCTCGGGATCGGGCGTGCGTTCCACCAAGCCCTTGGTCGCGAGCCGGTCGATGCGATTGGTGATCGCGCCCGAGGTCACCATGGCCGCTCGGTTCAAAGCGCCTGCGGTGAGCCCGGTTTCGCCGCCGGAGCGCCGCAGCGTGGCCAGCACATCGAACTCCCAGAACTCCATGCCGTGGCCCGCGAAGAACTTCTTCAGGTCCTGTTCCACCACACGCGACAGGCGGCTGATCCGTCCGATCACCTGCATCGGTGAGACATCCACATCGGGGCGTTCCCGGCCCCAGTGTTCGATGATCAGGTCCACGGCGTCTCCCATCGGAGTTCCTCTCGTTCCTAAGAATCTTAACATTGATCTACTTGACGGTGAGACATCTCGTACGGTAGATATTTCAACGTTGAGATTATCAATGAGGAGCGACCGACATGACCACAACCACCGCCCCGCGTGCCGCGGGTTCTTACGCGGGCACCCTGGCGCTCACCGCCCTGACTCCGATCGTCTGGGGCTCCACCTATGCCGTCACCACCGAGTTCCTGCCCCCGGACCGGCCGCTGTTCACCGCGCTCATGCGCGCGCTGCCCGCCGGGCTCGTGCTGCTCGCCCTCACGCGGGTGCTGCCCCGCGGCATCTGGGTCGGACGGGCCGCGGTGCTCGGCATCCTCAATATCGGGGCGTTCTTCCCGCTGCTGTTCCTGGCCGCCTACCGGCTGCCGGGCGGTGTCGCGGGCGTGCTCGGTGCGGTGGCGCCGATGATCGCGCTCGGCTTCGCGGCGATGGTGCTGGCGGAGAAGCCGACCGGGCGCAAGATCATCGCCGGTCTGGTCGGCATCTTCGGCGTCGCACTGGTGGTGCTGCGTGGCAATGCCCAGCTCGACACGCTCGGGGTGATCGCCGGACTCGCCGGCGCCGCGTCGATGTCGTTGGGCACGGTGCTCACCAAGCGCTGGGGACGGCCCGACGGTGTCGGTCCACTCGCGCTCACCGGCTGGCAGCTCACCGCGGGCGGATTGTTCATCGCGCCGCTGGCCTTCCTGATCGAGGGCGCTCCGCCGGCGCTCGACGGCCGCGCTGTCGGTGGCTACCTGTACCTCGGCATCATCGGCACCGCAGTGGCGTACTGGCTGTGGTTCCGCGGCATCTCTCGGGTGCCTGCCACCTCGATCGCCTTCCTCGGGCTGCTCAGCCCGGTATCCGCGGCGGTGATCGGCTGGGTCGCGCTCGGTCAGGCGCTTACTCCCCTGCAGGTGCTCGGCATGGTGATCGCCTTGGTCGGCACCCTGCTCGGTCAGCTGGCGGGCAAGCCTGCACCCGCGGCGCTGCCCGAGGAGCCGGGTGCGCCGGTGCCCGTCCCGGCCCGCTAGGAGTTCGCCGAGAAAAGTGTTGACTTTGACGTAACGTCAACTTGCAAGCTGGTAAGTACCGACGAGAACGAAGGGAAAGGGTCATGGCATCGGCCACCCGCACCGGCGAATGGTCCATCCAGGACCTGGCCAAGGCGGCAGGCACCACCAGCCGGACACTGCGCCACTACGGGCAGCTCGGGCTACTGCCGCCGAGCCGAATCGGCGCCAACGGGTACCGCTACTACGACCAGAACTCCCTGGTGCGGCTGCAACGCATCCTGCTGCTGCGAGAACTCGGCCTCGGCCTGCCTGCCATCGCCGAAGTTCTCGCCGGACAACAGGACGCCAACGCCGCACTGCGCGCGCACCTGGAACTGCTACGGCAGGAACAGGATCGGATCCGGCGCCAGATCGAATCGGTGACCACCACGCTGCACAAGACGGAACGAGGTGAACAACTCATGGCAGCAGAAGTTTTCGACGGGTTCGACCACACCCAGTACAAGGATGAGGTGATCGAACGCTGGGGCAAGGACGCCTACGAGAGCGGCGACCGTTGGTGGCGTTCGCTGAGTGAGGCCGACAAGAAGGCGCACCAGCAAACGCATCTCGACATCGCGGCCGACTACGGCGGGGCGCGCGCCACGGGGCGCACACCCGACAGCGACGAGGTCCAGGCCATCGCGCAACGGCACCGTGACTGGCTCGGTGACAGCTGGCAGGGCCGCCCGCTCACCGCCGAGGCCTTCATCGGCCTTGGCGAAATGTACGTCGCCGACCCGAGGTTCGGGAAGAACTACGACGTACATGGCGAGGGCACAGCCGAATTCGTGCGTGACGCGATGAAGGTCTACGCCGAGAACCGGCTGCGGTAGCCGGAAACTGCTCGGTCGCAACAAGGTAGAGCGCCCGCATGTCACGTGGCATGCGGGCGCTTTCGGCTTGGATGCCGCATTGGACGCGCGCGGGCAGCTCGGTTCGAAGAGCGGGTGCCGTTCGGCGGTGACTGTGTCGGCGGGCGGGGCCCGCGCCGGAGCGCTCGATTTCACGTGCTCGCGGAAGGTAGAGTTCGCCAGCAGGACGAGGGGGGCTCGATGAACTATCCGTATGGTCACACGGGGAATCCGCAGCACATCTATCCGCAGGCGCCCGGCTATCCATCGCAGCCCGGCTACCAGCCGCCGTACGGATATCAGCCACGGCCCGGCGGCGGAACGGCCATCACCGCGGGGATATTGGCGCTGCTCGGTGGTGTGCAGAACACGATCAGCACGGTGTTCGCGTTACTGGAGTGGCGCGACCGCCACGGTCCGCTCACCGCGAGGAACGGCTCTATCGCATCCACTCGGGTACGGCTCGACACGATCTACGCCGTGTGGTTCGGTGGCGTGGGACTCATCGCCTTTCTGCTGGTCCTTGGTGCTGTTCTGCTGTTGTGTCGCAAGCAGACCGGAAGGGTCATGGTGATCCTCGGAACGGTTCTGGCGCTCTTCGTCGCCGCCCTGCCGATATTCGGCGTCGGCGCCCTCGGTGGCGTCGGCGCGCTCGCCGATTCCGATCTGGCCATGGTCGTTGCGATCGGCGCGGGGCCGCCGCTGCTGACATTGGTCCTGGCCGCGTGGAGCTCGACAGGCCGCTGGATCGCAGCGGGACGCCTGCCGCGATACCCGTAGCCGTTTCCGGGCTGCCTGGATGTCCGGTGCGGACGCCGATCACCGGCTACGGTCGAACTGTGGATGCCACTGGGAATTCGGGCGCAGCCCCGTACTCGGAACCGAGCGCAGCACTGGCGACGACAGCCGGGGTACTCGGCGTGGTCCTCGGTGCGAGCAATCTGATCGGCGCGGGCATGCTGCTGATCGCATTCCGTAGCGACCCGGACACATTCGACAACTCCCTCGCCATCTTCGCGACCCTCGGCGCCCTGCTGCTGGCTTTCGCGCTGATCTACGGCGCGATCCTGCTGTTCCGCCGCGACGAGACCGGCCGCTACACCCTCACCGTCGCTTCGGGCTCGATGCTCGCCATCGCCCTTGCCGCCCTTGCCTGTTCGCTCACCGGCTACGAATCCAGCTACGGCATCCACTGGTTCGACGAAGGGGCTCGCGCCGCCGACGCCATCACGTCGACATTCGGCCTTGTCGGCACCCTCACGGCCTTCGTTCACCAGGACTGGCTCGCCGGGCTGACCACAATCGTCGTCCCCCTCGCCACCTTCCTCACCGCGGCATCGAGCTACACCGCCCGCTGGGTAGCGGCATCTCCTCGCCGCCGCGCCGTTCCGCATCTGGACGAGCCGGCCTACTGACGGCCTCGGCCGGCATCGAGCGATCGAACCGATCTGCTCGGAGTCGTGGAACCACGCTCGGCGGCATCGCCGCTGACGATCGATCGCGCGGTGGATGGCAACGTGGCTACCAGAGCCTGGAGCAAGCCGAGGTCGATACCGGACTGTGGGAGCTTGTCCTGCGGGCGGTTTCGACCAGCACGGCGGTGATCGAGAGTGACGACCGGCCGTGGGGCGAATGGATAGGCATCAGCCGCGCATGGCCTGCATCAGTTGGTCTTCGGTGATCGGGGGGACCGGAAGCGGGTGGGCGGCGGAGGCGCGGAGGCCGTCGAGGACGAGGGCCAGGTGGCGGCGCCAGATGTCGGGGGCCACGGTGGCGGTGGCTTCGACTATGCGGGTGTGGGACCAGGTGATGAAGGCGATGTCCTCCAGGACCCAGTCGGGGCGCAGGACGCCGGCTTCCTGTGCGCGGACGATGATTCGGCGCATCAGGCCGTGGCCGTGTTCCTGGGCGCGCGCGATGGCGGCGCTGGGGGCCGCGCGCAGTGACAGGTCGCTGAGGAGCCGGTCGCTGGCTTGGAGCTCGCAGACCTTCTCGACGAGGTAGGTGAAGGCGTCCCAGGGGTCGTCGATGGCGATGGCCTGTTCGGCGATGCGTCCGCCCGCTTCGATGCGGTCTTCGACGGCGGCGGCGATGAGGTCGTCGCGGGTGGGGAAGCGGTTGTAGAGGGTGCCGATGGCGACGCCTGCGCGGGCGGCGACCTCCTTCAGGGGTGCGTCGAGACCGCGTTCTTCGAACACTTCCCTGGCAGCGGTCACGAGCGCGTCCCTATTGCGGCGGGCGTCGCTGCGTAACGGCTTGTCCTCGGGCATTCGCCGATCCTACAAATCTGCCGCTCGATTTATCTTGAGCATGGGTTCAAGTTAATGCTACGGTCGCAGTGAACTTGAACCATGGCTCAACTTAGTGAGGTAGTGGCATGACGAAGACGATCGCGATATTCGGGTTCGGGCCGGGGCTCGGCATGGGGACCGGGCGGCGGTTCGGGCGCGAGGGCTTCCGGGTCGCGGTGATCGGCCGGAATCCGGACAAGGCCGCGCGGCACGTCGAGGAGCTGGCCGCGGAAGGTATCGAGGCTGCCGCCTTTCCCGCGGATCTCACCGACGAAGCGCAGCTGCGCGGTGTGGTCGACGACATCACCGGCACGTTCGGGCAGATCGACGTCGCGTTGCACGGCGCGGCGGCCGACATGACCGACCGGACCCCGACCACGCTGGACGTGGACGCGGCAGCCTTGCGCGTCCCGCTCGAACTGAAGCTCTACTCGCCGATCTGGATGGCCCGTGCGCTCGCGCCCGCGATGGTCGAGCGCGGTGCGGGCACTTTGCTCTTCTCCTCCGGGTCGTCGGACCGGTATGTGCTGCCCTACCTGTCCAACTTCGGCGTCATCCTCGGCGCGCAGCGCACCTACATCCGCCAACTCGACGTCGAACTCGCGGGCACCGGCGTCTATGTCGGACTGCTCAACATCGGCGTGCTGATCGGCAACAGCAAGGCCGAACGCATCGTCGACGAGCATCCCGAGCTGGTGCCGCCCGGTGTCGAGATCGCCAGAATGGGCAATGACGAACTGGGCGAACATTATTGGCGCATGTACACCGAGCGGACCGAGGTCGAGGTGGAGGTCGGCTTCCCCGAGTGACGCCGGTTCGTCGGGGCCGCGACCGCATCGCACGCATCGACGGCGTTCACCGCATCGCCGAAGGTCGGTGTGCCTGTCACGCACCACCCGGGCCGTCGGCGATGGGTGCGCCTGCCGGTGAGTCGGCCTCGGCGGCCCATGTGGTGGGGCCAGGCTGGTTTGCCGAGGACGGCGACCGGGGTGCGGAACCCGATGGACGGGGCGAGGGTGTGACATCCACGATGCGGGGTTTCCGGTCGACCGGGCGATGGTGTGGCTCGATCGGCCTTCGCCGCCAAACTGGACGATCGCTCAGTTCGAGTGTCTATTGAATAGCGGCTTTATTGCGGTCACATGGCGGTTTGGGCAAACTCTCGGCGAAATTCGGATGTTCTCTCTCCGAAACCACTGGCTGGAGCAGGGCCGCTCAGCCCGCCCGGTGACTCCGCCAGGACAGCGCGGAGACTTCCGATACGCTGGGCTCCCGTGACCGCCGCATCGTCCTCGGGTAACTCCGTCCCCACCGCCTCACAGTTCGATCTGATCGTCGTCGGCTCCGGATTCTTCGGGCTGACCGTCGCCGAACGCACCGCTACCTTGCTCGGCAAGCGAGTGCTGGTGATCGACCGCCGCTACCACCTCGGTGGCAACGCCTATTCGGAGCCGGAGCCGGAAACCGGGATCGAGGTGCACAAGTACGGTGCGCACCTGTTCCACACCTCGAACAAGCGGGTGTGGGACTACGTCACCCAGTTCACCGAGTTCACCGGCTACCAGCACCGTGTCTTCGCGATGCACAAGGGGCAGGCCTACCAGTTCCCGATGGGCCTCGGCTTGATCTCCCAGTTCTTCGGTCGCTACTTCACCCCCGAGGAGGCGCGCACGCTGATCGCCGAGCAGGCCGCCGAGGTCGAGACCAAGGACGCGCAGAACCTGGAGGAAAAGGCGATCTCGCTGATCGGCCGCCCGCTCTATGAGGCGTTCGTCCGCGACTACACCGCCAAGCAGTGGCAGACCGACCCGAGGGAACTGCCCGCGGGCAACATCACCCGCTTGCCGGTGCGCTACACCTTCGACAACCGCTACTTCAACGACACCTACGAGGGTCTGCCCGCACAGGGCTACACGAAGTGGCTGGAGAACATGGCCGCCTCCGACCTGATCGAGGTCAGGCTCGACACCGACTGGTTCGACGTGCGCGAGCAGATTCGCGCCGAGAACCCGGACGCGCCGGTGGTCTACACCGGTCCGGTGGATCGCTACTTCGACTACAGCGAGGGCGAACTCGGCTGGCGCACCATCGATTTCGAGACCGAAGTGCTGCCGACCGGCGACTACCAGGGCACCTCGGTGATGAACTACAACGATGCGGACGTGCCCTACACCCGCATCATCGAACCGCGCCACTTCCACCCCGAGCGCGACAGCTACCCCAACGACAAGACCGTGATCATGCGCGAGTACTCCCGCTTCGCGCAGACCGGCGACGAGCCGTACTACCCGATCAACACCCCGGAGGACCGCGCCAAGCTCGCCGCTTACCGCACCCTCGCCAAGAAGGAAACCGCAACGGAGAAGGTCCTTTTCGGCGGCCGCCTCGGCACCTATCAGTACCTTGACATGCACATGGCCATCGGCAGCGCGCTCAGCATGTTCGACAATGTGCTGCGGCCGCACCTGGAATCGGGCGAGCTGCTCGCGGACGAGGCGTAGATGAGCCACACTCGCGAAGCTCGGCTCGTCGAAGCCGACCAGGTGCGGGTGACCCGCACTGACACCGAAAGTAACGGATGACCTCCCAGTCGATCTTGGAAGATATGACCACCGAAACCCGCGCGAAGTCGCTGCTGCAGCGCATCATCCTGCCCAGGCCGGGTGAGCCGCTGGACGTGCGCACCCTCTACGTCGAGGAGTCGGCGACCAACGCACGGCGCGCGCACGCCGCCACTCGCACCTCGCTGTCGGTCGGCGCGGAATCCGAGGTGTCGTTCTGCACCTACTTCAACGCACTGCCCGCGAGCTACTGGCGGCGCTGGAGCATCCTGGAATCGGTGGTGCTGCGGCTGGAGCTGGCCGGGCACGGCCGCGTCGATGTCTACCGTTCGAAGGCGGACGGCTCGCGAATCCACGTGCAGGGCAAGGAGTTCGCCGTCGCGCCCGGCGCCGAATCGGTGCACGTCGAGTTCGAGACCGATCTCGCTCCGTTCGAGGATGGCGGCTGGATCTGGTTCGACATCACCACCGACACGGCGGTCACACTGCTGGCGGGCGGCTGGTACGCCCCGATCGAGGCGCCGGGCGACGGCAGCATCGCGGTCGGCATGCCCACGTTCAACCGGCCGACCGACGCGGTGAAAACCCTCGGCGCCCTCGGGTCGGATCCACTGGTGCTCGAGAAGATCAAGGCTGTCATCATCCCTGATCAGGGCACCCGCAAGGTGGTCGACGAGCCCGGCTTCACCGAGGCCGCCGCGGTGCTCGGCGACCGGCTCGCCATCTACAACCAGCCCAACCTCGGCGGCTCCGGCGGTTACAGCCGGGTGATGTACGAGGCGCTGAAGACCACCGACGCCCAGTACATCGTCTACATGGACGACGACATCGAGATCGAGCCCGACTCGATCCTGCGCGCACTGGCCTTCGCGCGTTTCGCCAAGTCGCCGGTTCTGGTCGGCGGGCAGATGCTCAACCTGCAGGAGCGCTCGCACCTGCACGTCATGGGTGAGGTCGTCGACCGCGGCATCTTCATGTGGACCGCGGCGCCGAATGTGGAGTACGACCACGACTTCTCGAAGTACCCGCTGAAGGACCGCGACAACTCCAAGCTGCTGCACCGGCGCATCGACGTCGACTTCAACGGCTGGTGGACCTGCGTCATCCCGCGGCAGGTCGCCGAGGAGCTCGGTCAGCCGCTGCCGCTTTTCCTCAAGTGGGACGACGCCGAATACGGTCTGCGCGCGCGTGCCGCCGGGTACCCGACGGTCACCCTGCCCGGCGCGGCCGTCTGGCATATGGCCTGGAGCGACAAGGACGACGCCATCGACTGGCAGGCGTACTTCCACCTGCGCAACCGCCTGGTCGTCGCCTCGCTGCACCTGCCGGGCAATGGCCGCGCCATGGTGGTGAACACGGTCAAGGCGACCATGAAACACCTGCTGTGCCTGGAGTATTCGACGGTCGCCATCCAGAACCTGGCGATTCGCGACTTCCTCGCCGGCCCGGAGCGGCTGTTCCAGCTGCTGCCGAGCGCCCTCGGCGCGGTGCACGAGCTGCGCAAGCAGTACCCCGACGCGGTGATCCTGCCCTCGTCCACCGAACTGCCGCTGGCCAGCCACATCGGCGTCGGCGCGGTCGGCGAACCCGCCAACCCGATCGCCAAGGTGGTCCGGCTCGCCAAGGGCCTCGTGCACAGCGTGCGACCCGCCCAGCCCGAGCACCATGAGCGTCCGCAGCTGAATGTGCCGACCCTGGACGCGCGGTGGTTCCTGCTCTCGCAGGTCGACGGTGTCACCGTCACCACCGCCGACGGCCGCGGCGTCGTCTACCGCAAGCGCGATCCACGGCAGGCCCTCGGCCTGTTCAAGGAGGCCATGCGGCTGCGCAAGGAGCTGGCCGCGCGCTTCCCGGAGATGCAGGAGCGCTACCGTGCCGCCCATCCGCAGTTGACCAGCACCGCCGCGTGGGAGAACGCCTTCGGCATCGGCGATACGAAAGGCACGCAGCAGTGAGCATCGGAGCACATGGCAGCGCGGCGGTGAACGAGGCGTTGCGCAGCACGAACGGGCATGCCGCCCATGGCGTCGCGCCCGAAACCGCGACCGCGCCGCCCGAGGTCGCCATCCTCAATGCGGTGCAGTCGGCGATCGGCGGCAACCCCGCGGTCGTCAAGGCGGCTCGCGGCATGTCGCACTTCGGTGAGCACGCGCTCGGCTGGGTCGGCATCGCCGCCGTCGGCTGGCTCGCGGACAAACCGCGGCGTCGGCAGTGGGCGGGGGTCGCGGTCGGCGCGGTCGGTGCGCACGCTGCTTCGATCGTGATCAAGCGGATCGTCAGGCGGCCCCGCCCCAACGACCCATCGGTGCAGGTCAACGTGTCTACGCCGAGCAAATTGAGCTTTCCGTCCTCGCACGCGACCTCGACCACGGCGGCGGCGGTGTTGCTCGGGAAATTGACCGGGCTACCCTTGCCTGCGGTGCTCGTTCCACCGATGTTGCTCTCCAGGGTCGTACTCGGGGTGCACTATCCCTCCGACGTGCTCGCCGGATCCGCGCTCGGTGCCGCGTCCGCCGCTGTTGTGCTTGCCGCCGAAAAGAGACTCGATAGTGACCGGACAAGAAAGAGCCTTGGTTGACATGAGTGAAGAGCCGACCAGCGCCGACCTAGCCGAGGCCGTCGTCAAGGGCCCGCCCAAGACGCTGGCCGGCGGGTTGATCAAGGCCGTTCGCCCGCGACAGTGGGTGAAGAACGTTCTGGTGCTCGCCGCGCCGCTGGCCGCGGGCTCGGCCACCGAGGTGGACGTGCTCGCCCCCGTCGGGATCGCCTTCGTGGTGTTCTGCATGGCGGCGTCGGGCATCTACCTCGTCAACGACTCGCTCGATGTGGAAGCCGACCGGGCGCACCCGACCAAGCGGTTCCGGCCGATCGCCGCGGGCGTGGTCCCGGTGAACCTGGCCTACATGCTGGCCGCGGTGCTGCTCGTCGCGTCGATCGCCGGATCGTTCCTGGCGTCGTGGCATCTCGCCGTCGTGATGGCGGTCTACATCGGCATCCAGTTGGCCTACTGCCTCGGCCTCAAGCATCAGGCCGTGCTGGACATCTGCATCGTGTCCTCGGGCTTCCTGCTGCGCGCCGTCGCCGGTGGCGCGGCCGCGGATATCGATCTGTCGCAATGGTTCCTGCTGATCATGGCGTTCGGTTCGCTGTTCATGGCGGCGGGCAAGCGCTACGCCGAACTGCAGATCGCGCTGGGCACGGGCGCCAAGATCCGCAAGTCGCTCGAGTACTACACGCCGACCTATCTGCGCTTCATCTGGACCCTCGCCGCGACAGCGGTGGTGGTGTTCTACGGCCTCTGGGCGTTCCAGCAGGACAGCCTGAAGAACACCAACTGGTTCGCAATCTCGATGGTTCCGTTTACCATCGCAATCCTGCGCTATGCGGTCGACGTCGATGGCGGCGAGGCCGGTGAACCCGAAGAGATCGCGCTGGGGGACCGCATCCTCCAGTTCCTCGCAATCGCCTGGATCGGAGCGGTAGGTGTCGCTGTCTATCTCACCTGACGAGATGTTGGTCGAGGGAGCGGAGCGAACGGAATACGCAACCGACGAGCCGGCCGAAGGGCCGGCTCGCTCGACGTTGCGGCACGTACAGCTATCCCGAGCCATCTTCGTCGGTGGGATGGCGCTCACTGTTGTCCTGTTCGCGACCGGCGCCTGGCAACGGCGCTGGATCGCCGACGACGGCCTGATCGTGCTGCGAACGGTGCGAAACCTGTTGGCAGGCAACGGGCCGGTCTTCAACGTGGACGAACGCGTCGAAACCAACACCAGCACGGCGTGGACCTATCTGGTCTGGTTCTTCAGCTGGCTCACCCAGGCCAGGCTCGAGTACGTGGTGCTCGGTGTCGCGCTGACGGTGTCGATGGCCGCGATCGTGTTCGCCATGCTCGGGACCGCGCGGCTGTGGGGTGGCGCCGAGTCCGCGCTGATGCTGCCCGCGGGCGTGCTTGTCTACATCGCGCTGCCGCCTGCCCGTGACTACGCCTCCTCCGGACTGGAGAGCGGGCTGGTCATCTGCTGGCTCGGCCTGCTGTGGTGGCTGATGATCCGGTGGAGCCAGGCCGAGCGGGTCCGGCTGCCCGGCTTCTTCGGACTGGTGTTCCTCGCCGGACTCGCGCCGCTGATTCGTCCCGAGATGACCCTGGTCGGCGGACTGGCGCTGGCAATGATCTTCTGTGCGCCGATGCCGAAGACCCGGCTGCGTCCGATTGTGCTGCGGGCGTTGATCGTCGCGGCCGCCGGGATCCTCCCGCTGGGCTACCAGGTCTGGCGTATGGGCTACTACGGCCTGCCCTACCCGAACACCGCTGTCGCCAAGGACGCGGGCGGCGCGAAGTGGGGACAGGGCTTCAAGTACCTGTGGGACCTGGTCGGTCCCTATTACCTGTGGGTGCCGCTGCTGGTGCTGCTCGCCGCGGGCGTCGTCGCGGCGCGCACCGCGACGGCCGTCGCACCGGCGCGGGCCGGTCGGTCCGCCGCTGCCGACGAGCAGCGCGGTGGGACCGTCGACCGCGTGCGCGCATGGCTGCGCTCGCCGAGCGCGGTGGTCACGCTCATGCTCGGCAGCGGTGTCATCCTGACGGTGTACGCGCTGCGCGTCGGTGGCGACTTCATGCACGGCCGGATGCTGCTGCCGCAGCTGTTCTGCCTGTTGCTGCCGGTCGCGGTGGCGCCGATCCGGCTGCCCGACGGCGGTCTGCGGTCGATGTCGGCCACCGACTGGTCGTTCGCGGTGATCGGGTTCGCGTTGATCGGCACCGCGGGCTGGGCGCTGTTCGCCGCTAACACCACGGCCATCAAGACCGGGACCAAGATCAGTTCCTCTGGCATCGTCGACGAGCGCGTCTACTACGTGCTCAACACCGGCCACGATCATCCGATCCTGGCCGAGGACTACCTCGACTACCCGCGCATCCGGCCGATGGTCAACGACATCGCGGCCACCCCCGACGGCGGCCTGCTGCTGAACTCGCCGTCGTTCATGTTCTGGTACATCGCACCGCCGCCGCAGCCGATCCCCGAAGGCGGCGCCGGACACACGGTCTACTTCCTGAACCTGGGCATGACCAGCATGAACGTCCCGCTGAACGTGCGCGTGATCGACCAGATGGGCCTCGCCTATCCGCTGGCCGCGCACACCGACCGGTTGACCGACGGCCGCATCGGGCACGACAAGGCGCTGTATCCGGACTGGGTCATCGTGGATACCGGCGTGGTCGACAAGAAGCCGTGGATGCCGTGGTTCCTCGACGAGAAATGGGTTACCCAGGCGCGGACGGCGATGAAGTGCCCGGACACCGAGGCGCTGGCCATCTCCTATCGCGATCCGCTCACGTGGGACCGTTTCAAGCACAACCTGCTGCACGCGCTGAGTTTCGCCAAGTACCGCATCGATCGGGTGCCGAAGTACGAGATCCAGCGCTGCGATCTGGTCGATCCCTTCCCACAACCGCCACGATGATCATATTCTCGTAGTCACACTGAGCCCACGGATCACCGTGGGCTCAGTAGTTTCATCGGACTACGCCGGTAGAGTGGCGTACGCCGCTTTATCACTTTTTGATAACGCCCATGCATCGATGACGCGTTAGGCTGCGACGGTACGCCCGCCGGTGGCGTTCCCTCGTGATGGGCGAAAACCGGAGGTCACCGTAAATCGATCGGATTCGGTCGGATGAAGGAAGGGTCCAAATAAATGCGAGGCGTTATCGGGCGTAAGACCGAAAGTGGACGTCTGAGATCCCGGAGAGCCGGTGCGTGGTTCAAGCGGTCGGTGCTGATGTCGCTGGCCGTTTTGCTACCGCTCGGGGTGTCGGTGGCAGGACCTGGCGCCACCGCGTCGGCAGCGTTCAATCCCGATGCGTTCGACTTCTGGGTCGACTCGTCGATGGGCCCGATCAAGTCGCGGATCTTCCGCGCGGCGGACGGCAACACCGGACGCGTGGTGTACGCGCTGGACGGCATGCGGGCCCGGGGCGACATCAACGGCTGGGAGGCCGAGACCGAGATCGCCCGCGAGCTCACCAAGTGGAACATCAACGTCGTCATGCCGGTCGGCGGACCGTCCAGCTTCTACGCGGACTGGAACGCGCCGGGCAACTTCCTCGGCCTCAACACCGGGTCGACGGGTTCGGCCAACGGCTCCTCGTCGGGTTCCGCGATGACGGGCTCCTCGGGCTGGAACGAGACGCTGGGGAAGAACAACACCTATAAGTGGGAATCGTTCCTCACCAACAACCTGCGCTGGGCGCTGCGGGACCGGCTCGGCTTCAACCCGAACCGCAACGGCGTGTTCGGCCTGTCCATGGGTGGCAGCGCCGCGCTGACGCTGGCCGCCTACCACCCGGACCAGTTCCGGTACGCGGGCTCGTACTCGGGCTACCTGAACATCTCCGCGCCGGGTATGCGTGAGGCGCTGCGCGTGGCCATGATCAGTGCGGGTGGTTACAACATCGACGCGATGGCGCCGCCGTGGGGCCCGCAGTGGCTGCGGATGGACCCGTTCGTCTTCGCGCCGCGACTGATCGCGAACGGCACCAGGGTCTGGGTCGCCGCCGGTAGCGCGCTGCCGGGTGCCGCCGACGCGACATCGCCGCTGGACATCCTGCAGGGCACGCCGCTCGAGGCGCTCGCGCTGGTCAACACCAGGGCCTTCCAGGTCCGCATGATGACCCTCGGTGCGCAGAACGTCACCTACAGCTTCCCGTCCGTCGGTATCCACAACTGGCGCAACTGGGAGTCCGAGGTCTACCGGATGATTCCGGACCTCTCGGCCAACATCGGGTGAGTTCATGAGCCCGGCTCGGTAGAGCTGGGGTCGCGGTGAAATCGGGGGGGCGGGGGGGCGGCGGGATGGTGTTAGGGGCGGCCCCGACGAGGTGGGGGGCGCCCGCCGGCGCGCGCGCGCCCCCCGCCCACGCGCAGCCGGCCGGGGGTGGGGAGACGC
>NZ_JBHVDF010000005.1:237838-244221 GCF_042802915.1 Nocardia sp. NPDC057440 | reverse complement strand
CCCCTCTCGCAATAGGTTGTTTTTTTATGTGCGCCGGGAGTTTCTGCGGGGGTGTCGGTGTACAACCGCCCCGGTGGCCGCCCTGCCGCGGGCGCCCTTTTCGTTATCCGAAACAAGGCGTCCCCAGTGCGCCGCGCAACGAATGTGCACCGGCGAACGCTGCACTTCTTGTGGCTTGAATCACTTTCCAGCAACATAGAAGCATTCGATTGCGATTTGATACACGTAGAACATGTACGCAGGTGGAAACGTCCGTTTTATGTGGATTTCCCGCCTGAATGCCCAATAAGGGGGCTGGTCGAGATTGCTAATCATTTGCCGACCGGCCGTCCGGATGAAAGGTCGAGTGGAATGCGAAGTCCGCGCTGGAAAGGCAGGGCCGGTAGCTCAGCAGCCTCGGGTTCTCGGTTGCGCAAGTGGGCTGTCGGAGTGACGGTCGCCCTGCTCATGCCACTGGGGATCACCATTGCGGGCAGCGGCGCGACAGCATCGGCGGCCTTCAATCCCGCCGCGTTCGATTTCTGGGTCGACTCCGGCATGGGTCCGATCAAGACCAGGGTCCTGCGCGCCGCGGACGGCAACACCAACCGCGTCGTCTACGCGCTCGACGGCATGCGGGCCCGCGAGGACCTGAACGGCTGGGAGATCGAAACCAACGTCGCCGAGATGCTGGCGAGCCAGAACATCAACGTGGTTATGCCGGTCGGCGGTCAGTCGAGCTGGTATGCCGACTGGAACGCGCCGAGCGAATTCTTCGGTGTTCCCGCGGGCGTCGGTTCGTCCTCCGGCTCGGGCGCCCTGAATGTGCTCGCCGGCGGCCCCGGCAAAAGCTACCGGTACCAGTGGGAGAGCTTCCTGACCAACAACCTGCGCTGGGCGCTGCGGGACCGGCTCGGCTTCAACCCGAACCGCAACGGTGTCTTCGGCCTGTCGACCGGTGGCAGCGCGGCACTGACGCTGGCCGCCTATCATCCGGATCAGTTCAGCTTCGCCGGCTCGTTCTCGGGCTACCTGAACAACTCCGCGCCCGGCATGCGTGAAGCCATCCGGGCCGGCATGGTCGACGCGGGCGGCTACAACGTGGACTCGATGGCGCCGCCGTGGGGCCCGCAGTGGCTGCGGATGGACCCGTTCGTCTTCGCGCCGCGACTGATCGGCAATGGGACCCGCCTGTGGATCGCCGCGGGCAGCGGCAGGCCGGGCGCAACCGACGCGCCGACCTTCAACACCGTCACCGGCATGGGGCTGGAGAGCTTGGCGTTGGTCAACACTCGAGCCTTCCAAGTGCGAATGGCCTCGCTCGGCGCATCCGATGTCGTCTATTCCTTCCCGGAGTTCGGCATCCATGCCTGGAACAACTGGCAGGACGAGGTCTACCGGATGACTGCCGACCTGTCGGCGAACATCGGCTGACATTTCACTACGACCGACCGCCCGGCACCCCTTCGGTGCCGGGCGGTTCGTGTGTCTTCGCCTGAAATATCGCCTAGGTGCACACTGTTGGCTGGTTGGTTGCTGTCGGAGAAATTTCGGTGCCGTGTGACGCCTCGCGACGCTGACCGTACGTTGCACCGGCAAATCTCTGGTTTTTCATCACGATCCGGTCTCACAGCGCGTTTTCGCGGGGATCAGCCTCGAAGTACTGCCTATAGAAGAGCTGTAGTGCCACGACCTGCCTGGTGCGGAGAGTCGTGGGTGTCGAGCGTCGATCCTCATGCACGACAGTTGCGGTCAACGGTGATCGCACGGGCGAAAGGTCGAATCGAATGCGATCAGGCGTAGTACGCGAAAATGTTGCCGATGAGCGCGGACGCATGCTCGAAGCCGAGGGGCGCGGTGGTCGCCGTCGGTGGCTGCGCCGGTCCGTCGCCGGCGTGGCCTTCGTGCTCGCCCTGCCGTTCGGAATCGCGGTCACCGACCTCGCCACACCAGCTGTGGCGAGCTTCAACCCGGACGGTCACGATTTCTGGGTCGACTCCAGCATGGGCCCGATCAAGACCAGGATCTTCCGGGCCCTCGACGGCAACACCAGCCGCGTGGTCTACGCCCTCGACGGCCTGCGGGCCCGCAACGACCTCAGCGGCTGGGAAATCGACACCGACATCTCCCGGGTGCTTCCGCAGTGGAATATCAACGTTGTGATGCCGATCGGCGGGATGTCCAGCTTCTATTCGGACTGGATCGCGCCGAGCAACACCAATGGCCAGCAGCGCATCTACGCATGGGAAACGTTCCTGACCGAGAATCTGCGCTGGGCGATGCGCGATCGGCTCGGCTTCAATCCGAACGGCAACGGCGTATTCGGTTTGTCCATGGGCGGCAGCGCCGCGCTCGCGCTCGCCGCCTATCACCCGGATCAATTCCGGTACGCGGGCTCGTATTCGGGCTACCTGAATATCTCCGCACCCGGCATGAAGGAGGGCTTGCGGCTGGCCCTGCTCGATGCGGGCGGATACAACATCGACTCCATGTGGGGGCCGCCGTGGGATCCGCGCTGGCTGCGCAACGACCCGTTCATGTTCGCGCCGTTGTTGCGCGCGAACGGAACTCGGCTCTGGATTTCCTCCGGCAACGGCCAGAACGGCCCGCGTGACGTAGTCAACAACGCACTCGACGCCTACAACCTCAGCAATGCAATGGCGCTGGAGACGATCGCGCTCGCCAATACGCGGGCCTTCCAGCTGCGTCTGGACTCACTCGGCCCGACGAATGTGCACTTCGACTACACGCCGACCGGTGTGCACAGTTGGCACTACTGGGCCGACCAGGTGTACAACATGCTGCCTGATCTCAGCGCCAATCTGGGGTGAATTCCCGATCGGGGACGACATCTCCGAGCGAACGCGATAGGGTCACCGCACGATCACAGGTTGTGCATGGGCGGATTTCGGCCACGCGGTTGCCTCGGCCTTGCTTAGGCTTCCGGCGTCGAATATCGTCCAGCGAGCGCAAGTGTGACCAGATCGTTGTAGCGCCGTCTTTTTGTGTCGGAATGTCGGGGTCCGATGCACTTGTGACGCGCGTCTCGTTCGAAGCACGGGTGCTGCCCGGCCCTCATGGGCTACGGGCGGTACCACAACAGCAGAAAGAGAGCAGGATTCATGCGTTTCGGCAGGGCGGCCGGCCCGAACAGAAGCACGGGACGGCGAGTCACCCCTCGCGGTTGGCGTCATCGAATTCTGGCTGTCGGTGCCGCAGCACTGGCGCTACCGATTGCCGCCGGAGTGGCGGCCCCGACCGTTGCCATGGCGGCCCCGGCGCACAGCCCTGTGCTGCGCGTCCCCGCGGGTGGCTTCGAGGATCTGATGGTCCCCTCGGTCATGGGCCCGATCAAGGTTCAGGTGCAGTGGGCGGCGCGCGGCGGCAACGCGGCGCTGTATCTGCTCGACGGCCTGCGCGCCCGTGACGATCGCAACGCGTGGTCGTTCGAGACGAACGCGCTGCAGCAGTTCGGCAACGACAACATCTCCCTGATCATGCCGGTCGGCGGCCAGTCGAGCTTCTACACCGACTGGTACGCGCCGAGTAACACCAACGGCCAGAAGACCACCTACAAGTGGGAGACGTTCCTGACCAAGGAGCTCCCGGCCTTCCTCGAGGGCTACGGCGTCTCCCGCACCAACAACGCGGTCGCCGGCCTGTCGATGGGTGGCAGCGCCGCACTGGCCCTGGCCGCCTACCACCGCGATCAGTTCAAGTACGCCGCGTCCTACTCCGGCTACTTGAACCTGTCCGCGCCGGGCATGCGTGAGGCGGTCCGCATCGCGATGCTGGACGCGGGCCGTTTCAACGTGGACTCGATGGCGGCGCCGTGGAGCCCGGCGTGGCTGCGCCAGGACCCCTCCGTCTTCGCACCGCAGCTCCGGGGTCTGCCGATGTACATCTCGGCGGCCAGCGGTCTGCCGGGTCAGTTCGACAAGCCGAACTCGGCGGTCGGCGCGTTCAACACCGGCAACGCGATGGCGCTCGAAGCTCTTTCGCTGGTGAACACCCGCGCCTTCCAGGCACGCCTCGCTTCGCTGAAGATCCCGGCTCAGTTCGACTTCCCCGCCCAGGGCACCCACTCCTGGAAGTACTGGGAGGGTGAGCTTTTCAAGTCCCGCAACGGCATCCTGGATGCCACCGGCGGCTGGTGATCTAGCCCTTTAGACGTCGAACGGCGCCGTCTGCTTCCCCGAACGGGGAGCGGCGGCGCTGTTCGCGTTTTGGGCGACAGCGGACGGCATGGCGCCGTGACAACTGATTTCGTCAGCGGACGGGTAACTGGTCGGGCACGTCCAGACTGTCTCGCACGCCACGCAGGACCTGTATGCGCACTTCGCGGCACTTACCTGTCCAGCCTGCATACACAGGAGGCGGATTAGCTCGCTACCCGCGCGTCCTACCAGGATGACCGCCCTTCCAGGGGTAGAAAGCACTTGTGGCAGGGATCAGGCGCGGCAGATGGGGTAGACGCGGACGCGGCGACGCCCGCCGGGCTCGTGGGCGGCTCGCGCTGCTGGTCACCACGATGGCGCTGCCGCTGGCCGCCGGGCTTTCGCCACTGACCACGCCCGCGGCCGCGCAGCCGGAGCCCGCCGCCACCGCACCAGCCGGCGCGACGGTGCAGAAAGCGGTGTGGTTCACCGACCGCCGGGTCGCCCTGTGGATCAATTCGCCATCGATGGGCGCACCCGTCCAGGTGCAGCTGTTGCTGGCCAGGGACTGGAACACCCACCCGGACGCCAGGTTTCCGGTGCTGTTCATGCTCGATGGGCTGCGCGCCACCGACGACGAGAGCGGCTGGACCAAGGAGGCGGGCGCCGCCGACTTCTTCGCCGACAAGAACGTCACTGTTGTGCTGCCGGTCGGCGGTCAGTCGAGCTTCTACTCCGACTGGCTGCAGCCGAACAACGGCCACAACTACAAGTGGGAAACCTTCCTGACCAAGGAACTTCCGCCGTTGCTCGAGAGCCAGTGGCGGGCAACGGATGTTCGTGGCATGGAGGGCCTTTCGATGGGCGGCACGGCCGCGATGTTCCTGGCCGCGCGCAACCCGAACTTCGTCAAGTACGCCGCGTCGTACTCCGGCTTCCTCACCACGACCACCCTCGGTATGCCGCAGGCGATCCAGTTCGCCATGCGCGACGCGGGCGGGTTCGACTCCACGGCGATGTGGGGTCCGCCGACGAGCCCGGAGTGGGAGGGCCACGACCCGTACGCGCTGGCGGACAAGCTGAAGGGGATCAGCCTGTACATATCCAGCGGTAGCGGTGCGGTCGGGCCGTTCGACCAAGCCGCCGTCATTCCAGGGGTGAGCGCCAACTTCACGGGCATGGGTCTGGAGATTCTGTCGCGGCTCACCTCGCAGAACTTCGTGACCAAGCTCGGCAATCTGACCATCCCGGCCCAGGTGAATTACCGCCCCTCCGGCACCCACACGTGGCCGTACTGGGATTTCGAGATGCGGCAGTCCTGGCCGCAGGCCGCCGCCGCGCTCGGCCTCGACCCGGGCAAGGCGTCCTGCCAGGCAGGCGGCTCGATCGCCGCTGTGGCCACCGCCAACGGCTGGCTCGGCGACTGCGTCACCGCCGAATATCAGGTGAACGGGGGTGTGGCCCAGGACTTCCGGTCCGGCCGGGTGTTCTACTCGCCCGCGACCGGCGCGCATCCTGTCGGCGGCATGATCGGCGGCGGCTACCAGGCCGCGCTCGGTGCGGTCGGATTGCCGACCGACGACGAGCGCCCGCTGCCCGACGGCCGCGGCCGGTTCCAGGCCTTCCAGAACGGCTTGCTCTACTGGACACCACAGACCGGCGCGCAGGTGGTGCGCGGCGCGATCCTCGACGAGTGGGGCAGGCAGGGCTTCGAGCGCGGACCCGCGGGCTATCCGATCGCGCCGGAGGTCAAGACGCCGAGCCGGGACGGCGCGGTGCAGGCCTTCGAGAACGGGCCCTTCTACTACAGCCGGAAGACCGGCGTCCATCGGCTGCAGGGGCCGATCATGGGCAAGTACGTCGAGCTGGGATACGAGAACAGCTGGCTGGGTTTCCCCGCGGCCGAAGAGGTGCCGCTGAAGGACTTGGGCCGCTTCAGCGGGTTCGAGGGCGGCAACATCTATTGGAGCCCGCTATCAGGAGCGTGGGCGGTTCGATCGGGTCCGATCATGGACGCCTGGAGAGACCTCGGTTACGAGAACGGCAAGCTCGGGTATCCGATCAGCGACGAGTTCACAGTTCCCGGCGGCTTCCAGCAGAATTTCCAGGCCGGTTTCATCGTGGTACGCGACGGCAAACCCGAAGTTCACGGGCTGTGATTTTTGGCAGCGCCTGCGGCGCTGCGTGTTCGCGGCCCCCTTGGTCTCGCTTCCGAGCGGCCGAGACTTGCGCCTTCGGCGCGTGCGC
>NZ_JBHVDF010000005.1:220906-237828 GCF_042802915.1 Nocardia sp. NPDC057440 | reverse complement strand
TCGGCTCGTGTCTCTTTTGTGTCTCCGTCCGCGGCTTCCGGTCGCTCCTCCCCCGCCCCGGGCCCGCGAACTCTAGTGCTGGGTCTCGCTTCGCTCGGAAGACATCATCGTGCCGAGTGGGCGCGGCTGTGGGGATCTTGCGACTTTGTTTTTTGCGCCTCGGGTGTTGTGGGGGTGGGGCAGGGCCGCGAGCTCTAGTGCTGGGGTTTCGCTGCGCGTGGAAGTCGTCATCGTGCCGAGTGGATGTGTTTGTAGCCGAGCTTGGACTTCGGTCGATGCGCTTCGGCGGCTGGGGAGGTGGGCAGGGCCGCGAGCTCTAGTGCTCGGTTTCGCTGCGCGTGGAAGTCATCATCGTGCCTAGTGGGGGCGTGGGTAGCTGAGCTTGCGGCTTTGGTGGATGTGCTTCGGCGGCTGGGGAGGTGGGCAGGGTCGCGAACTCTCGTGCTCGGTTTCGCTGCGCGTGGAAGACATCATCGTGCCCAGTGGGGGCGTTGGTAGCTGAGCTTGGGACTTTTGGTGGATGCGGCTGGACTACTCGAGAGGTGCCGAACACCAGGGCTCGATCTCGCTTCGCTCGAGAGATGTCATCGTGCCGAGTGGTGCATTGATGAGGGTCACTGAATCAACCGTTCAACACGCGGTGCCGCAAGCGCTGCATTGTGGACCCAGCTAGCCTGGTGGCGATCGGCCCCTATTCGCCAACAGATCGAGGACACGAATTCATGCATCGGACCCGTGGAAAGGTACTCGGCGTCGCTGTGGCGCTCGCCGCCACCGGATTGCTCGCCGCATGTGGTGACAATGATTCGACGGCATCGAGCACTCCGAAGCTGACCCACACCACGACGGCCCCGCAGCCGCCTGCCACGTCGAGCAGCGCAGGTGGCGATACCGGGACGCAGGTGCCCGCTCCCGAGTCGACGCCCGCCGAGACGGTCGCCCCCGAGCGTCCGCAGCCGGTGCCGACCGATGTCGTGCCGCCGGGGGACACCACCAAGCTCACCGACAAGGACAAGAAGTTCCTTGACGCGCTGAAGGAGCAAGGCGTCACCGCGGCCAGCCCCGACATCGCGCTGAGCATCGGCACCTACGTCTGCCAGGGCGTCGCGGCAGGCGCCTCCGAGCAGGACCTGACGACCTTCGTGAACGCGATGGCCGGATCCGACCCGTCCTTCGATCCGGCGAAGATGCCGGTCGAGAAGGTCGGCAAGATCTACATCGACACCGCTAAGCAGACGTACTGCCAGTGAGTGTTCGCCGAGGTAGGGTCTCCCGCCGGCTGCGACCGGCGGGATGTCTGGTGCTCCTCGCGATCGTCGCGCTGGTCATCGTTCTCGTTCTGCTGCTGTGGTATCTGCTCGCGGGCAGACTGCGCCCGCCGGGTCCGGGACCGAAGCCGCCGGAGCGACCGACCTCGCAGCCTGCCAGCTGCCCGGATGTCCAGATGATCTCGGTGCCCGGCACCTGGGAGTCCAACAGCAACGACGACCCGCACAACCCGACGGCCAATCCGATCTCGATGATGCTCAACATCTCCGGGCCGGTGCAGAGTCAGTTCCCGCCGGGCAGGCTGGATGTGTACACCGTCCCCTATGTCGCGCAGTTCTCGAATCCGATCGCGATTCCGCCGGACGGCCAGCAGTCCTACAACAACAGCCGTTCCGAGGGTGCGCGGCGGATGGTCGACGCGATGGCGGATCGGCATCGGGAATGTCCGTTGACCACCTACGTGATCGCGGGATTCTCGCAGGGTGCGGTCATCGGCGGCGATGTCGCCTCCCAGATCGCCGCAGGCAAGGGCCCTGTCCCCGCTGACCAGGTGCTGGGCGTGATGCTGATTGCCGATGGGCGGCGGACCAACGACAACGGACCGGGGCAGCCCATCCAGATCGGGAACCCGCCACTCGGTGTCGGCGCGGAGGTCGCGTTGAAGGGTCTGAACGTGCCGGGAATCACCATGACCGGTCCGCGGCCGGGCGGCTTCGGCTCGCTGGCCGAGCGCACCTTCACGATTTGCGCACCGGGCGATCTGATCTGTGACTCGCCGCGACAGGCGTTGAACCCGCTGAACATCATCGGCAGCACGATGACGTTGATCCGCGCGGCAGGCAACCCGGTGCACAGCCTCTACAACGGCTTCGTGGTCGACGGCGACGGGACAACCGCGACCCAATGGACGGTGAACTGGGCGAACGGTCTGATCGAAGGGGCGCCGCACCCGCCGCACTCCTGAGAAGACCACCTGTGAACAACCACATCGGCGCGGCCCGGCGATAGGGCTATGCACCCTTGCATACCGAAGCCTCGTCAATCGGACCGGAGCAGGCTGTAAAGTGCGCTGATGATCGCGACGCCGGCAGTGCTGCCCCCAGGACCGGGGGCTGGCCGGCGCGCAGGAAATTTCCTTACAGCCAGGAGCATGAGTTCATGACAGAAGCCGCCGCACCGGCTGGTGAGTTGACCGCGTTGGGTACGCCGATACGTAACTTCCGCTTCGCGGCCGCGGGCGAAGGAAACAAGCAGGAGGGCGGTGCCCGCAAGTTCATTCAGACGGCGCAGCAGGCCGAGGAGTACGGCTTCGACACGTTCGTCGTGCCCGATCACCTCGGTGACCAGATCGGTCCGATCGCCGCGCTCGGCGCCTTGACGCAGGCCACCGAGAAGATCCGGCTCGGAACATCGGTGCTGGCCAATGGTTTCCGGCATCCTGTGGTGCTCGCCAAGGATCTCGCCACCATCGATGTGCTGTCGAAGGGCCGCCTCGAGGTCGGCGTCGGCGCGGGCTGGAAGCAGGACGAGTTCGCCGCGGCCGGGCTGCCCTACGAGACGCCCGGCGTTCGGCTGGAGAAGCTCGACGAGACGTTGACCATCCTCGATGTGCTGCTGCGTGGCCAGGAATGCACCTTCGAGGGCAAGCACTACCAGGTCAACGGCATCAAGGGCACGCCGCGTCCGCGTCAGGGTCCGCGCCCGCCGATCTGCACCGGCGGTGGCGGCCCGAAGATGCTCCGGCTGGCCGCCAAGCACGCCGACATCATCTCGATCGTTCCGGTCACCACCAAGAACGGCAAAGGTCTGCTCTCGGGCATCACCATGTCCAAGACCGTCGAGAAGGTGAACCTGATCCGCGAAGCCGCGGGCGATCGGTTCACCGACATCGAGCTGAACTGGGCCATCACCGCGATCGTCATCACCGACGACCGTGAGAAGACCGCGGAAATGGCCCTTTCCGCGATCGATCGAGGTCTGCACCCCGACCTCGAGGTCGACGTGAAGCTCTCTGTCGAGGAGATTCTCGAATCGCCGTATGTGGCCATCGGCACATTCGAGGAGATCGCCGAGCAGATCCGCCGGGTGCGGGAGCTCACATCGATGTCCTATGTCGGTGTGTTCCCCACCCAGATGGACGCTTTCGCGCCGGTTATTCCACTGCTGCGGGATGAGTGAGCCACTCTCCTCTGTAACATGACTCTGGTTTGAGAACATCTAGCCGATAGCGGTCACCGCGCAGACCGCAACAAAATCTGCAGGCTGGCTCGTTGTACGTAGAGCACCCGCGGGCGATAGCGAGTCGGGGCCTCACAGGTAACAGCGGCGATGTCGCCGTCTTGCTGTGATGTGCCTCGGAGGAGAAGAAGGAATGGAAGAGACTTTCGACGACTACCTGGATGAAACCGGGAACATCCGTATTCCCGAGGATCACACCCTGGTCGATCACGTCGAGAAGCACACTCGGAACGACGCGAACACCCTGGCCTACCGCTACATCGATTACTCGCGTGAACGTGATGGCGAAGCTCAGGAACTGACGTGGCGTGAATTCGGCATCCGGCTGCGCGCGGTGGCCGCTCGACTGCAGCAGGTGACCAACCCGGGCGACCGGGTCGCGATTCTGGCGCCGCAGGGCCTGGACTACGTGATCTCCTTCTTCGCCGCGATCTACGCGGGCACCATCTCGGTGCCGCTGTTCGACCCCGATGAGCCGGGTCACACTGACCGGCTGCACGCGGTGCTCGGCGACTGTGAGCCCTCTGCCATCCTCACCGCGAGCTCCTCCGCGGCCGGGGTGCGCCAGTTCTTCCGCTCGCTGCCCGCCGCGCAGCGCCCGCGCATCATCGCCGTCGACGCGATCCCCGATAGTGTCGGTGAAACCTGGGTGCGTCCCGACATCGCGATCGATGACATCGCCTACCTGCAGTACACCTCGGGCTCCACGCGGACCCCGGCCGGTGTCGAGATCACCCACCGGGCGGTCGGCACCAACCTGCTGCAGATGGTCGATGCCATCAACCTCGACTGGAACTCTCGCGGTGTCACCTGGTTGCCGCTGTTCCACGACATGGGCCTGCTGACGGTGATCCTGCCCGCGGTCGGCGGCAAGTACATCACCATCATGTCGCCGAGCGCGTTCGTGCGCCGCCCGTACCGCTGGATCAAGGAACTGGCCGCCGCCTCCGATGGCGCCGGAACCTTCGCCGCCGCACCGAACTTCGCGTTCGAGCACGCCGCGGCGCGCGGTCTGCCGAAGAACGGCGAGTCGCTGGACCTGTCGAACGTGATCGGCCTGATCAACGGCAGCGAGCCGGTGACGACCTCGTCGATGAAGAAGTTCAACGACGCGTTCGCGCCCTACGGCCTGCCCAAAACCGCGATCAAGCCGTGCTACGGCATGGCGGAGGCGACGCTGTTCGTCTCGGCGACCAAGGCCGAGGACGAGGCCAAGGTGGTCTACGTCGACCGCGACGAGCTCAATGCGGGTCGCATGGTGAAGGTCGAGCAGGGCACCGAGAATGCCATCGCCCAGGTGAGCTGTGGCTTTGTGGCGCTGTCGCAGTGGGCCGTGATCGTCGACCCGGACGCCATCGACGATGACGCGGGCCGCGAGCTGCCCGACGGCCGGGTCGGTGAGATCTGGCTGCACGGCAACAACATGGGCATCGGCTACTGGGGTCGCCCGGACGAGACCTCCGCGACCTTCAAGAACAAGGTCACCCATCGCCTGCCCGAGGGCAGCCACGCCGACGGCGCCGAGGACGACGCCAACTGGATGCGCACCGGCGACTACGGCGTGTATCTCGACGGCGAGCTCTACATCACCGGTCGCGTGAAGGACCTGGTGATCGTCGACGGGCGCAACCACTACCCGCAGGATCTCGAGTTCTCCGCACAGGAGGCGAGCAAGGCGCTGCGACCGGGCTTCGTCGCCGCGTTCTCGGTGCCCGCCAACCAGCTGCCCGCCGAGGTCTTCGAGCAGGGCAGCCATTCGGGCCTGCAGTTCGACGCCGACGATGCCTCCGAACAGCTCGTCATCGTGGGTGAGCGTGGTCCGGGCGCAGGCAAGGCCGACCCGCTGCCCATCGCCGACGCGGTCCGCGCGGCGGTGTCGCAGCGCCACGGTGTGACCGTGCGTGACGTGCTGCTTGTGCCCGCGGGTTCGATCCCGCGCACCTCCAGCGGCAAGATCGCTCGGCGCGCCTGCAAGACTGCTTATCTGGAGGGAACACTGCGCGGGGGCTACACCCAGCAGGCATTCCCGGATGCTCCGGAAGAGTAATTGCCCGCAGGGGTGATTCGGCGAGCCGACCATCGATGCTCGGTGCCGAACCGCCCCCATGCCGAGCGTCAATTCCAGGCGCGCCCGGTACGCAGACAGGTAGCTTGAGGAATTGATGGCTGACAACGAGGGCACGCCCACCCAGAAGACCGATATTGCGCGCGCCGAGGCGGACGCAATCGATACTCCTGACGCAGGAGAGGTTTCGCAGTCCGCTGCGGAGCCCACTGCCGCGACGGACCTGTCCGTCGCGGAACTGCGGGAGTGGCTGCGGCGCTGGGTTTCCGACGCGACCGGTCAACCCGTGGAGAACATCACGGTGGACCGGCCGATGGAGGAATTCGGGCTGGCCTCGCGCGATGCCATCGCGCTCGGTGGTGACATCGAAGAGCTCACCGGTGTCGTGCTGACGGCGACGGTGGTCTACCAGCACCCGACCATCGCGTCGCTGGCGGAGGTCGTCATCAATGGTGAGCCGGAGTTGGCGCAGGAGTCCGACGACGACTCGTTCTACACAGCCGGGTACCAGCCGGGCGAGGCGCACGACATCGCGATCGTCGGTCTGTCGACCCGGCTGCCCGGCGCGGGCGACACCCCTGAGTCGACCTGGGAATTCCTGATCAACCGCGGCGACGCGATTCGGGACCTGCCGGAGGGCCGGTGGGAGGAGTTCACCAGTGAGCCCGCGGTCGCGGCGGCGGTCGCCGAGGGCAACACCATGGGCGGCTACCTCGACCAGGAGGTCCTCAAGGGCTTCGACGCGGAGTTTTTCGCGATGTCGCCGATCGAGGTCGAGCGGGTCGATCCGCAGCAGCGCCTGATGATGGAGCTGACCTGGGAAGCGTTGGAGCACGCCAGGATTCCGGCCAGTGAGCTCAAGGGTGAGCCGGTCGGCGTCTTCATCGGATCCTCCAGCAACGAATTCCAGTTGATCGCCGCGCTCGGGCTGGGCAATCCCGATCCGAATGTGCCCGCCTCGGCCGAGGCGTACGCCATCATGGGCAGCGTTTCCAGCATCATCCCCAACCGGGTGTCCTATTTCTTCGACTTCCGCGGCCCGTCGGTCGCCATCGACACCGCCTGCTCCTCGACTATGGTCGCCGTGCACCAGGCGGTGCGCGCGCTGCGTGACGGCGATGCGAATCTGGCGCTGGCCGGCGGCGTGAACATGCTGCTTTCGCCGATGGCGACGCTCGGCTTCGACCGGAACGGCGGCGTCGCCAAGAACGGCCATATCAAGGCCTTCTCCGCCGATGCCGACGGTATGGTCCGCTCGGAAGGCGGCGGTCTGGTCGTGCTCAAGCGGCTTGCCGACGCCGAGCGTGACGGCGATCAAATCTACGCGGTGATCAAGGGTTCCGCGGTCAACAATGACGGCAGGTCCAACGGTCTGCTCGCGCCGAACCCGGACGCGCAGGCCGACGTATTGCGCCGCGCCTACCGCGACGCGGGCATCGCGCCGTCGACTGTCGACTATATCGAGGCGCACGGCACCGGCACCCTGCTCGGTGATCCGATCGAGGCCGACGCGCTCGGCCGGGTGGTCGGGCGCGGCCGCGAGGACGACAAGCCCGCGCTGCTCGGTTCGGCCAAGTCCAACTTCGGGCATCTCGAGTCCGGCGCGGGTGCGGCCAGCCTGGCCAAGGTGATCATGGCGTTCCAGCACAATGTGCTGCCGCCGAGCGTCAACTTCGTCGGCCCCAACCCCTACATCCCGTTCGACCAGGCGCACCTGAAGGTCGTCGCCGAGCCGACGGTATTCCCGCGCTACAGCGGTACCGCGACCGTCGGCGTCTCCGGATTCGGCTTCGGCGGCACCAACGCGCACATCGTGCTGCAGGAATACGTGCCCGTGCAGGTCACGGCCGAGGTGCAGCCCGCGTCCGAGGATGTCGCGGCCGACGCGGAGACCACTGAGGTCGCCGCGGAGTCCGTCACGGAAGTCACCCCGAGCGCAGCGCCCGAGGCGGAATGGTCGGCCGAGCGCGAAGAGCCGCTGCCGGTGATTCTGGCCGTGTCGGCGTACTTGCCCTCGCGTCGTCGTCGCGCCGCCGCGGACCTGGCCGACTGGCTGGAGTCCGACGCCGGTCGCGAGGTCCCGCTCGCGGATGTGGCGCGGTCGCTGGCCAAGCGCAGCCACCACCGTTCGCGCGGTGTGGTGCTCGCCAAGACGCATGAGGAGGCGGTCGCCGGCCTGCGCGCTATCGCGGCGGGTAAGCCCGGCGCAGGCGTTTTCACCGCGGACGCCCCCGCCGCCAACGGCCCGATCTGGGTGCTCGCCGGTTTCGGCGCGCAGCACCGCAAGATGGGCAAGCAGCTCTACCTGGAGAACTCGATCTTCCGCAAGGCCGTCGACGAGGTCGACGAGCTGGTGATGGACGAGGCCGGGTACTCGATACGCGAGATGATCCTGGACGACAACCAGGACTACAACGTCGGCACCTCGCAGGTCGGCATCTTCACCATCCAGATCGGCCTGGCCGCGCTGCTGCGCGCGCACGGCGCCGCACCCGATGCGGTGGTCGGTCATTCGATGGGCGAGGTCGCGGGGGCCTACATCGCCGGTGGTCTCCCGCTCGAGGACGCGGTGCGGGTGATCTGCGCCCGCTCGCGCCTGATGGGTGAGGGCGAGGCCATGATCACCGACGCCGACGTGCGCAATATGGCGCTGGTCGAGCTGAGCGCCGATGACGTCGAGAAGATGCTCGTCGACTACCCGGACGTGGAATGCGCGGTGTACGCCGCGCCGACCAACACGGTGATCGGCGGCCCGCAGGACCAGGTCGCGGCGATCGTGGCGCAGGTCGAGGCGGCAGGCAAATTCTCTCGGGTGCTGCAGACCCGCGGCGCCGGGCACACCTCGCAGATGGATCCGCTGCTCGGTGAGCTCGCGGCCGAGCTGGCGGGCATCGAGCCGACCACGTTGAAGACGGGCCTCTACTCGACCGTCAACAAGGAGCAGTTCTACCGCGCGGGCAGCGATCCGGTGCACGACGAGGACTACTGGGTCAAGAACATGCGCCACGCGGTGTACTTCACCAATGCGGTGAAGCTCGCGGTGGACACCGGGCACACCACGTTCCTGGAGCTGGCCCCGAATTCCGTTGCGCTGATGCAGGTCCTCGGCACTACCTTCGCGGCGGGCCTGCACGACGCGCAGCTCATCCCGACGCTCAAGCGCAAGGAAGACGAGTCGGCGGGCGTGATCGCCGCGCTGGCCCAGCTGTACGTGCACGGGCACCGAGTCGAGCTGTCCTCGCTGCTGCCGGTGGGCGACTACGCCGATATTCCGCGGACCGCGTTCCTGCGCAAGCAGTACTGGCCGAAGGCGCGGATGTCTTCCGGCGGAGGTAACGACCGGGTGCCGGGCGCCCACGTCGCGCTGCCCGACGGCAGGCACGTGTGGGAGGTGCAGGCATCGGCCGTCACCGACCTGGCGGCGCTGGTGAATGCCGCTGCGGCACAGGTGCTCAGCGACGTGTCGCTGGGTGCATCGATCCCGCACGCGGCGCTGCCGGAGACGGGAACGCTCACCACCACGCTGACGCCGCATCTCGGTGGCGCGTCGGTACAGGTGCACGCCCGCGCGGGCGCGACCTTCCAGCTGCTGTTCGAGGCGGTCGTCACCTCCGGTGCGCCGCTTCCCGAACTCGTTGTGGCCGTACCTGTTCCGGGCGCCGCGCTCGCGACGGCCGGTGACGCGGACATCGAGATCGTCGAAACCTTCGGTGACCGTTGGGATCCGGAAGGCACGCAGTCGTTGGAGGAGCGGCTGGCGCTGATCGTCGCCGAGTCGATGGGCTACGCGGTCGAGGATCTGCCGATGGAGATCCCGCTGATGGAGCTCGGCCTCGACTCGCTGATGGCGATGCGCATCAAGAACCGGGTCGAGTACGAATTCGATATTCCGCAGCTGCAGATCCAAGCCGTGCGCGACGCGAACCTGAACGAGGTCGGCAAGGTACTGCGCTACGCCATCGACCACCGCGAAGAAATGCAGGCGATGGCCGACAAGCAGGCCGCCGGCGAGGAAATCGTGGTCGACGGCGGGTTCATGGCCGCGGCCCGCGCCGCACTGGAGGCGGGCGAGGATCCCGCGGCAGCGGTGGCGAATGTGGCTGCCGCCGAAGGGGTTTCGCTGAACGTCGAAAGCACGTCGGTGGAGTCGGAGGCCGAGGCGATCGTCGCGGAGGCCGAGACGGCCGCAGGCGTTACCGGGGCTGCCGCGGGCACGGCGACTCCCGCCGCGGTCTCGGCCGAGCAGAATGCCGCGGCCGAGGCGAAGGAAGTCGCCATCGAGCGGTCGCTCGACGTCGTGGACACCACGGTGGAAGCCGCCGCGGAGGCGGTCGTCGCGCAAGCTCCCGCGGCGGTCGAATCGGTCTTCGGCGCATCGCAGCAGGCCGACGAGGACGACGTGCCACCGCGTGACGCCGCCGAGCGGTTGACCTTCGCCACCTGGGCCATCGTCACCGGAAAGTCGGCGGGCGGCATCTTCAACACCCTGCCGATCCTGGAGGAGGAAGTCGCCGAGAAACTGGCGGCCCGACTCACGGAGCGAGTCAAGGCCGAGGTCACCGTCGACGACGTGCTCGACTGCGAGACCATCGAACAGCTGGCCGATATCGTGCGCGAACTGCAGGACAGCGGCGCCGATGTCGACGGCTTCATCCGGCCGTTGCGCCCGCGCGCCGAGGGCTCGAATGCCGTGCCGGTCTTCGTGTTCCATCCGTCGGGTGGCAACACGCTGGTCTACGAGCCGCTGCTGAAGCGGCTGCCCGCCGACACTCCGATGTACGGCTTCGAACGCGTCGAGGGCGACATCGTGGAGCGCGCGCGCCAGTATCTGCCCGAACTGCGCAAGATCCAGGGCAACGGTCCGTACGTGCTGTACGGCTGGTCGCTCGGCGCGGTGTTCGCGCTGCAGGTCGCGCAGTTGCTGCGGGCCGAGGGCGCCGATGTGCGCATCGTCGGCCTGATCGACCTGGCCATCCCGACCGAGGGCGAGGACAACAGCCCCGAGGAGCGGGTGCGCCGTGTCGAGCGCTACCAGGCCTTCGCGAAGAAGACCTATGGCGTCGAGGGCGAGCTGGATCGCGAGCAGTTGGAGACGCTGGCCGCGGCCTCCGATGAAGAACAGTTCAAGATGATCAGCGATCTCATCAAGATCAGCGGCACCAAGATCCCCGGCGGTGTGCTCGAGCATCAGCGCACCTCGTGGATCGAGGGACGCCACTTGGCCAAGACCACGCCGACGCACTATGACGGCGATGTGGTGTTGTACCTGGCGGATCGCTATCACGACGGCATGATCGAGCTGGAGCCGCGCTACGCCGATCGGCGGCCCAACGGTGGGTGGGATGAGTACCTTCCCAACCTCGAGGTCATCCACATCGCGGGCGATCACTTGCAGATCGTCGACGAACCGCGGATCGGGAAGATCGGATCCGACCTCACCGCGAAACTTGCGGTGATCGCCCCTTAGGGGCCGCACGACCTGATGAGAGGGGCCAAGTGAGCACTACTGCCGAGAAACTCGCCGACCTGCGCAAAAGACTCGAGTTAGCGCAGGAACCGGCGGGCGAAGCGGGGGTGGCGAAGCGGGCGAAGAAGGGGATCCCGAGCGCCCGCGACCGGATCTACATGCTGCTCGATCCGGGCACCTTCGTGGAAATCGGTGCACTGGTGCGCAAGCCGGGCGACCCGACGGCGTTGTACGGCGACGGTGTGGTCACCGGGCACGGCTTGGTGGACGGTCGGCCGGTCGCGGTGTTCTCGCACGATCAGACCGTGTACGGCGGATCGGTCGGCGAGATGTTCGGCCGCAAGGTCGCCTACATCATGGAATACGCGGCGAAGGTCGGCTGCCCAGTGGTCGGCATCAACGATTCCGGCGGCGCGCGCGTCCAGGAGGCGGTGACGTCGCTGGCCTGGTACGCCGAGCTGGGCCGCCGCCAAGAACCGTTGTCCGGCATGGTGCCGCAGGTGTCGATGATCCTCGGCAAGTGCGCGGGTGGCGCGGTGTATGCCCCGATCAACACCGACGTGGTGGTGGCGACCGAAGAGGCGTACATGTTCGTCACCGGTCCCGGCGTGATCCGGGAGGTGACCGGTGAGGACGTCAGCCTCGAGGAACTCGGCGGCGCCAACAGCCAAGCGCAGTACGGCAATATCCATCACGTCGCCAAGGACGAGAGCGACGCTTTCGAATGGGTGCGCGCCTACCTGAGCTTCCTGCCGACGAGCTGCCAGGAGCTGCCGCCGGTGGTGAATCCGGGTCTGGAGCCCGAGACCACCGAGAGCGATCTGCAACTGAATTCGCTGGTCCCCGACTCGGACAACGCGGGCTACGACATGCACGACATCCTGTTGCGCATTTTCGACGACGGCGATTTCCACGAGATCGGCGCGGCGTCCGGGCGCAATATCATCACCGGATTCGCGCGGGTAGACGGACGCAGCGTAGGCGTGGTCGCCAATCAGCCGATGGTGTCCGCCGGTGCGCTGGACGCACGGGCCTCCGACAAGGCGGCGCATTTCGTGCGGATGTGTGACGCGTACGAGATTCCGCTGGTGTTCGTGGTCGACACCCCGGGCTTCCTGCCCGGTGTCGAGCAGGAGAAGATCGGCGTCATCAAGCGCGGTGGCCGGTTCCTGTTCTCCTACGTGGAGGCCACCGTCCCGAAGGTCACCGTGGTGATCCGCAAGTCCTACGGCGGCGGGTACGCGGTAATGGGATCCAAACAACTTGGCGCAGACGTGAATCTGGCGTGGCCGACCGCGCGCATCGCGGTGATGGGCGCGGAGAGCGCGGTCAGCCTGATCGGGCGCAAGCAGATCGAGGGGGCTCCTGAGGAGCAGCGCGCGGCCGTGCGTCAACAGATGATCGACTTCTACAACGCGACCATCGCGACACCGTGGGTGGCCGCCGAGCGCGGCTATATCGACGCGGTCATCGAGCCGTCTTCCACCCGGCTGGAGCTACGTCGCGCACTACATCTGTTGCGCGACAAGAAGCTTGCCCGCAATCCGCGTAAACATCACCTGCTGCCGCTCTGATCCGCCGTACCCGATCGGGCCGCACCCCGGTGGAGCGCGGCCCGATTCGCGTTGTGTGACAACAGGTCAGGCGACGGACGCCGATTCGATGGCAACCTCGTCGCGCGGCACGTCCTGGTGGCCGCCCTTCGAACCGGTGCTGACACCGGCGATCTTGTCGACCACCTCGGTGCCCTCGACAACCTTGCCGAACACCGTGTAGCCCCAGCCCTGCGGGCTCGGCGCGGTGTGGTTGAGGAAGCCGTTGTCCGACACGTTCACGAAAAACTGCGCGGTGGCCGAGTGCGGGTCGTTGGTGCGCGCCATCGCGACGGTGTACTTGTCGTTCTTCAGGCCGTTGTCGGCTTCGTTCTTGACCGGAGCGTTGGTGGGCTTCTGCTTCATGTCGGGGGTGAAGCCGCCGCCCTGGATCATGAAACCGGGGATAACGCGGTGGAAGATGGTGCCGCTGTAATGGCCGGCGTTCACGTACTCCACGAAGTTCGCCACGGTGGCGGGGGCCTTCGCGTCGTCCAGCTCCAGCACGATCTTTCCGAAATTCGTCTCGAGATTCACCTTGGTCATGACCCCAGCTTTCCACTGACCCCACATCCGGTCAGCCATTCGGGGTCTACTTTTTGTTCGCTCGACTGCTGCCAAGCCCCCTTTCCCATCGATTGGGGCCCTGTTCAGATGCCACCGCGAGCGGGGACATCGGTCGACGACCCTGGCTTTTCCCCGGATGACCGGGCGATAACCGATAGTCGGCTCGGACGCTGACGCCACACAGGGCACAACTGCGTCTGGCCTGAAGACGCGGAGAGGCGGGGGAGCTAGCATTGCCAATCGTGCCCGACGCCGCTACTGCTGTCTTGACGAAACCGCCTGCCGCGCCCGCGGCCGCGCCGAACGATTTCCGCACCGCGCGAATAATCGCGCTCGTGGCGGGTGTGCTGGGGGCACTGTTCGCGCTGGCGAGTCCGTTCCTGCCGGTCTCGCAGACGACTGCCGTACTGAACTGGCCGCAAGACGGCAAGCTCGGCAACGTGCAGGCGCCGCTCATGTCGCAGGTGCCGATCGACCTGAAAGCCACCATTCCGTGCGCCGCGGTCGCGGAATTGCCCGAGCAGGGCGGCATGCTGCTCGCCACCGCGCCGCCGCAGGGGGATCGGGCGGCGCTCGAGGCCATGTTCATCCGGGTGTCCGACACCGCGGTGGACGTGATCGACCGCAACGCGGTGGTGGCCTCGGCGCAGCGGGCGCAGATGGGTGAGTGCTCGTCGATCACCATCAGCTCCGACAGCAACAGCACCAAGGCGACGTTCGACGGCATGACCACGCTGGTGGAGAAGCCGGTCGAGGGCGGCGCGCCCGGCGCAAAGCAAATGGTCGCGGTGCCGGTCGCGGGGCAGCTCGCCGGTGATCTGCGCCCGCAGGTGGTCGGCGTCTTCTCCGATCTGCAGGGCGCGGCGCCCGCCGGGTTGTCGATGCAGATGACCGTCGACACCCGCTTCACCTCCACCCCGACCGCGATCAAGTTGATCGCGATGATCGCGGCGGTGCTGTGCACCCTGATCGCGCTGGGCGCGCTGGCCCGGCTGGACGGCAGCGACGGGCGCGGCCACCGCCGATTCCTGCCCGCGAACTGGCTGAAGCCGACCTGGACCGACGGCGGTGTCATCGGGATCCTGCTGGTGTGGCATTTCGTCGGCGCCAACACCTCCGATGACGGCTACATCCTGAGCATGGTGCGGGTCGCGCCGCACGCGGGCTACATGGCCAACTATTTCCGCTGGTATGGCGTGCCGGAGGCGCCGTTCGGCTGGTACTACTACGTGATCCAGATCTTCTCGGAGATCTCGACCGCGAGCGCGTGGGTGCGGTTGCCCGCGCTGGCCTGCGCCATCCTCTGCTGGATGGTGATCAGCCGCGAGGTGGTGCCTCGCCTCGGTCGCGGTGTGCGCAACAGCAAGGTCGCGCTGTGGACCGGTGGGCTGGTCTTCCTGACCTTCTGGATGCCGTTCGACAACGGTCTGCGCTCGGAGCCGATCGTCGCGCTCGGCGCGCTGCTGACCTGGGTGTCGATCGAGCGGGCCATTGCCACCGGTCGCCTGCTCCCGGCCGCGGTAGCGATTCTGGTCGCCGCGTTCACGCTGGCGGCGGCACCGACCGGGTTGATGTGTGTGGCGGCCCTGCTCGCCGGTATCCGCCCGCTGGTGCGGATCGTGGTGCGACGGCATCGGCAGTTCGGCACGTTGCCATTGCTCGCGCCGATAGCGGCGGCCGGTTTGCTGGTGTTGATCGTGGTCTACAGCGACCAGACCTTCGCCGGTATCCAGGAAGCCAACCGGGTGCGCCAGGCCACCGGGCCGAACCTCGCCTGGTACGAGGACTACCTGCGCTACTACTACCTGTTCGTCGAGACCGTCGACGGTTCGCTGCCGCGCCGGTTCGCCTTCCTCGCGATGCTGCTGTGCTTGTTCACCACGATGCTGGTGTTGTTGCGGCGTAGGCAGGTTCCCGGCATCGCGAGCGGCCCGACCTGGCGGCTGATGGGCGTTGTCCTCGGCACGATCTTCTTCATGATGTTCAACCCGACGAAGTGGACCCACCACTTCGGCGCGTACGCGGGCATCGCGGGATCACTCGCCGCGGTCACCGCGGTGGCGGTTTCGGCGAGCGCATTGCGCGCGCGGAAGAATCGAGCGATATTCCTCGCCGGGTTGCTCTTCCTGCTGGCGATTTCGTTCTCCGGCATCAACGGCTACTGGTATGTGTCGAGTTTCGGTGTGCCATGGTTCGACAAGCGGATCTCGCTGCACGGCTACCAGTCGAACACTCTGATGCTCGTGCTCTTCGGCGCGGCGCTCGCGCTGGTCGCCTGGTACGCGCTGCGCGAGGACTACACCAAGCCACAGCCTTCGGCGAAGTCGGTGCGCGGCAAGCGAATCCGCAAGTTCGCCGCCATCCCGCTGACCGTTGTCGCCGCGCTGATGGTCGCCATCGAGGTGCTCTCGCTGGTGAAGGGCGCGTACTCGCAGTACCCGGCCTACTCGCTCGCCCGCTCGAATTTCGATGCGCTCGGCGGCAACACCTGCGGTCTCGCCAATGACATCCTGGTGGAACCGGAACCCAACGGCGGCAGGTTGCAGCCGATCGTCGACCCGGCCACCTCGTTGAAGGATCCCAACGACCCGCTTGCCGGGGCCGACCCGGTCGGCTTCGACCCCAACGGCGTTCCGAAGGATCTGTCCGCCGACAGCGTCGAGGTGAAGCCGGGCACCGGCAACACCTCCACCCAGTCCGTCGGCGCCGCGTTCGAGAAGGGCCAGAGCGCGGGCACCGGTGGCGGCGTCGGCGCGCTTGGCGTCAACGGCAGCACCGTGGCGCTGCCGTTCGGGCTGGACCCGGCGACCACCCCGATCCTCGGTAGTTACCAGGAGGGGGTGCAGCAGCCCGCGCACGTGGTGTCCAGCTGGTACGAGCTGCCCGCTCGCTCGCCGGAGAAGCCGCTCGTGGTGATCTCGGCCGCAGGCCGCATCCTGTCGATCGACGACACCGGCGATGTCAAATACGGCCAGTCGCTGACCGTCGACTACGGCAAGCGGCTGCCCGACGGCAGCGTCGAATCACTCGGCACCTACCTGCCGCGCGATATCGGTCCGTTCCCGTCGTGGCGCAACTTGCGGGTTCCGTTGGACCAGATCGCGCCGGAGGCCGATGCGGTGCGGATCGTCGCCAACGACCCGATCCTGATCGGTGACCAGTGGCTGGCCTTCACCCCGCCGCGGATGCCGAAGTTGCAGTCGCTCAACAGCTTTATCGGTTCCGAGCAGCCGGTCCTGCTGGACTGGGCAGTGGGTCTGCAGTTCCCGTGCCAGCGTCCGTTCGACCACAAGAACGGTGTCGCCGAGGTGCCCGGGTACCGCATCCTGCCGGATCGCCCGCTGGCCGTCAGCTCCACCAACACCTGGCAGGCCGAAGAGTTCGGCGGTCCGCTCGGCTTCGCTCAGATGCTGGCGAAGTCGACAACGGTCCCCACCTACATGAAGGACGACTGGGCCCGTGACTGGGGCTCTCTGGAGCGCTACGACCAGTACGACCGCAATGCCACCCCAGCGAAGCTGGAGACCGGCACGACCACCCGTGGCGGTCTGTGGTCGCCGGGACAGCTCCGGGTGTTCTGACCCGTCGGCGGCGCCCCTGCCCGGGGTGCCCCCGACATGACGAAAGGCCGTGGGGGCCGGGTTTTTTTCACCCGGGCGCAGGGCATTCAGCGGTCAGTTGAGGGGGGGGTGGGGAGAACGTACGGAATGGGAGGGCCAGTTAA
>NZ_JBHVDF010000005.1:197455-220896 GCF_042802915.1 Nocardia sp. NPDC057440 | reverse complement strand
TTTGGGGGGGGCGGAGCTGTCTGCGGTGTTCCCCCCCGCGCCGGGCGCCCCGCCGGGGCGTCCCCACGAAATTCCCCCCCGCCCGGGGGGTTGTGTTTTTCCCCGGCGCGCCCCCCCCCCTTCCTGCTCTCAGTGCTCGGACGGGTGGTCAGACCTTCGTCATGCGAAGGCCGAGTTCACGGCGAAGCAGTTCGGGCGAGGGGTGGCGGGCCAGTACACGCAGCACCGCCGGTCGTAGTTCCCGTTGCTCGTCGGCGGTGAGCATTCCGACGAGGTCGCGTAGATCCATGTCATCGAAGGCCGCGGTCATGGTGCTCAGATTACGGTCCCGCCGCAGGTTCGGCAGGTTTTCGGATTGCCAATATTGGGGGTAGTTCGGGCGGTATCGGCGCGTCATATTCCCGACTCGCCGTCGTAACGCGCTCGCGCGGCGAGCACGTCGTCCATCCGTTCCTCAGCCCATGACTTGATCACCGACATCACCGGTTGCAGGCTGCGGCCGAGCGCGGTGAGTTCGTAGTCGACGCGGGCGGGCACCTCGGCGGTGATCCGGCGTTCCACCAGTCCGTCGCGTTCGAGGGTGCGCAGGGTTTGGGTGAGCATCTTCGGGCTGACTCCGGCGATGGACCTGTTGATCTCCGTGTAGCGCCGTGGGCCGTCGGTCAGCGCGACGAGCACCAGGCTCACCCATTTGTCGCTGATCCGGTCCAGCAGCTGGCGGGTGGGGCACTCCGCGACGAACGCGTCGTACCGCTGTTTCGCCAGCGCGCGGTGCTGCGCCGCCGTTGTGGTCGCCATCGACTTCCCTCGCTACTCGTTACGCACTCTCAGGTAACTACTACCCAACGGATAGTAGCGGTCTTAGGTTGGTCGATGTCCACCAGGAAAGGAACATCATGCGTGCAGTAGTCGTCCGCGAGCCGGGTCTCGAAGCCGTTGTCGAGCTCGTCGAGGTGCCGACACCGCAACCCGGGCGCGGAGCGGTGCGGATCAAAGTCGCTGCGGCGTCGGTCAATCCGGTCGATCTGATGGTTCGCAGGGGGGTCGGCGGCACGCCGTTCGCCGAGCCGCGTGCGCAATGGGGCATCGGCTGGGATGTCGCGGGCACCATCGACGCGGTCGGCGCCGAGGTCACCGAATTCGAGCCCGGCCAGCAGGTGATCGGCATCAGCGATCGACTCGATGTCTCACTGGCCGCGCAAGCCGATTACGTGGTCCTCGAGGCAGGCAATGTCGCTCCCGCCCCGACCACCGTGAATTCGGTGGCCGCCGCGACGATTCCGCTCAACGGCCTGACCGCACTCCAGGCCCTCGCCGCCATCGACGCACGGCCTGCGCAATCCCTGCTGATCACCGGCGCGGCGGGCGCGGTCGGCGGTTTCGCCGTCGAACTCGCTGCCGCAGCGGGCATCCGGGTGATCGCCTCGGCCGCCGCCGCCGACGAGCAAGCGGTGCGCGCGCTCGGCGCCACCGACTTCGTCCCCCGCGAATCGTCACTGCCCGACGCGGTGCGCGAACTGATCCCCGGTGGCGTCGACACCGCCCTCGACGCCGCCGCCCTCGGCCCCCGAACCCTCGCCGCCGTCCGCGCGGGCGGCCGCTTCGTCTCGATCAGCGTCCCCGCCACCCCGATCCCGCTGCGCGGCACCACGGTGACGACCGTCCTCGTCCACGCAGACCGCGCGCAACTCGACGAGCTCGTAACAGCTGTCGACACCGGCAAACTGACCCTCCGCGTCGCCGACACCTACCCACTGGCCGCGGTCGCCGCAGCCCAACAGCGTCTCGCAGCAGGCGGACTTCGCGGCCGCTTGGTCCTGGTCCCCTAGCGCCGAACACCCCACGGTGCGCGCGGTCTTCTCGAGAACCCCTTCTCGAGCGAGCGTAGTGAAATGGTGGTTGGGGTGGGGACCGCCATTCACTACGCTCGGCGCTTTGATCGGAGTAGGGGCGGTCAGCGCACTCGGATCGGGTCGGATTTGGTCCAGCCGTTGCGGGTTTCGACCGTGACGCCGAGGGTGGCGGGGACGGCGTTGGGGGCGTAGGGGGTGAACTTTTCGAGGGAACCCCAGTCTCGGGACCAGTCGTGGCCGAGGTAAGTCGGGATGGTTCGGGACTTCAGGAGCAGGCCGGTCCAGCCGAGCGGGCCGCCGCCGATGTCGTCCTGCCAGGCGTTGGAGGCGTCGGAGCCGACGCGGTCGGGCAGGATGCGCCAGTCGGGGACCTCGGCCACGCCGTCGTGGTGATCGAAGGGGCGCTGGCAGGGGAAGGCCAGGCCGACATGCCAGTCGAGCAGGACCGGATTCGTCGAGCCGACAACGGAATTCAGGGTCGCCAGCTTGGGCAGCCGGGGCGGGGTGAGTGCCAGCCACTGCTTCTGGGTGATGTCGTTGTCCGCCGCGACCAGGCGTACCGCGTCGACCTCCAGCGGCAATTGGTCCAGTGGGACACGGAGATTGCGCCACGACGGTGCGGGGCCGATGTCCAGCGGGGTGACGGAGCCGAGCACATTCACGGTGCCGTCCGCGGCCCGCGTGCCGTACTCGAGCCGCAGTTCGGCCCCGTAGGTGACCACGCCATCCGCGTCGACCGAGCGGATCCGGCCCGCGGCGGTGATGGCCAGGACCTGGTATGCGGGGTCGTGGCGCATGCTGTCGGCCAGGTCGAGGTGATACCACTGCGAGGTCAGCTTGGCCTGCTGCTGATCGCTGTCCTGGTAGCTACCCATGACCGGTGTACGCGCCGGGTCCAGTCCGAACGGCAGGGCCACCGTGCTGCCGTTGATGCCGGCCTGTTCGCTGGTGCCGCCGCCGGTGCCCGCTCCGGTTGTCTTGGTGGTCTTGTTCTTCGAATCGGTATTCACCGAATTGGCGCCGCCCGAAACCGTTTCGTCGGCGTCGGCGGTGAGGTCGCTCGCGACGCCGTTGGGGGTGAAGCCCTTGGATTCCGCCGACAATCCGTCGGCGGGGGAGCCCGTGAGCGGCAGTAGCAATGAGTCCGGAGTGTCGGTCTCCACCAGCACCTCGTTGGCCAGTGCGCACGAATTGCCCGACAGCGACTCCAGATTCGACTTCGCGATGGAATACGCGGGGTACTGGGTGACCGCGGCCTTGGCCAGCGAGGCCACCTCGAACAGCACCAGCACCGCCGCGGCGATGGTCAGCGGGGCGGAGGCGAACCGATCGAAACGCGTGGGGGCCGAAGCGCTGACCCTCCGGTACGGCTCGCGATAGTGCAGCCACACCGCGACGACCAGCGCCACTCCACTGAGCACGAGGAACAGTGTGGAGATGCCCTTGCCCGCGATCAGCGGAGCCTTGTCCCACCACGGCACGCCGTAACTGGAGACGTACCACCAGCCGTTGGATCCGGTGAAGGTGATCGCCAGCAGGAACAGCACCGCGGCGGCGAACAGCGCCCTGTTGCGCGGCGCGCGAATGCCCTCGCTGCCCACCGCGACCGCGGCCAGCGCGGCAAGCGATCCGGCCAGCCCGGCGTACACGCCGAAGTGGTGGGTCCACTTGGTCGGGGTGAACATCATCAGCAACAGCGAGGCGAAGACGATACCGAGAATGCGTACCGACGGCCCGCGCGAGGTGCCGGGAATCCGCCCCTTGCGCAGCACCTGCAGCACGCAGATCAGCAGGCACAGCAGCATGACGAGCACGCCGAAGCGTCGCGACAGCGACCCGTCGGGGGCGAGCATCAGCAGCGAATCCCAGCGGGTGCGTTCATCGAACCAGGCCACATTCGGGCCGACGATGGTGCGCGCCCTGGTCGCTTCCATGACGGTCGCCAGTGTTTGATCGGCGAAAACCACTATCAGGACCAGGGTTCCGGCCGCGAGCCCAGGTGCGAGCAGCGCCGCATACCGGAAGAACGCGGCAAGCCGCGACGGGCTGCCGTCGGCACCGCGCCGCTGGGTGACCGCAGCGCCCTGGCTCTGGTCGCCGGAATCAGCATGGCCCGCGGCGGAATCCCCGCTACGACCGGTTTCGCCGCTTGCGACCGGTGCGCCGGTGCCGGATTCGGCCTTGGCGGCAGCGAGCTCCGCTTCGGCCTCGTCGCGCCGCACCCCGCCGAGCGTCCCCGCCGCGTCTTGTGCCCGCCGGATGATGATCTGCAGCACCGGTCGGGACCCGGCGATCAGCGCGGCGATGCAGATGAGTCCGGTCGGCCCGGCCGCCAGCGAGAAGGCGGCGATCAATACCGCGATGGCGGCGGGCAACAGGCGTCCTGTCGCGATGGCGCGTTCGATCGAGCACCAGGTGAGCAGCGCGCCCGCGGCGATCAGCGGTTCCGGTCGCAGGCCGTTGTCGTAGGGGAGCCAGAAGGCGAGGAAGACCAGCCCGGCCGTCCACAGCGCGACCTTGTTGCGTCGCACCCTCGCGCCCAAGCGGGGCAGCACTTCTCGGCTGATCACCAGCCAGCACACCACCCCCGCTCCCAATGCGGGCAGCCGCATCCACGGGCTGGCGTCGGAGACCTTGGTCATCCACGCGAGCACCTCGTAGGACCAGCCGAACGGCGCTTCCGGCACGGCGAACCAGCGGTAGTAATTGGCCATGTACCCGGCATGCTCGGAGGCGCGGGCCATGTTCAGGATGTAGCCGTCGTCGGAGGTGTTCGCGCCGATGAAGTGCCACAGCACCAGGAGGCCGAGCACCGCGCCGTCGGCGACGGTGAACCGCCACCAATGCGCGGGCAGGAAGCGGCGTGGCCGCCTGCCGTCGGCATTGTCGAGCAGATGCAGTGCGACCAGCGCGATGATCGTGAACACGGCAGCGGCGATCATCGCGGCCAGCTTCAGCGCGGACGGCGTCGAGGAGAACCGCGAGTCGATATCAATGTGCACCCGAGCGCCATCGAGCTGCGTGGCGTCCAGCGCGGTGAACACCCCGACCACCTGCGGCCGGATGTCCCTGGCCACGGTGTTGCGGAACGGCGTCCCGTCTTGGCGCTTCGCGCCGGCGAATTCGGCGATCGTCGCGGTGGCGGTCGCGGTGACGGTGACCGCCTCACAGCCCGCGATCTCGGCGACAGGGGCCGACAGCAGTGGGACGTCGCGCTGGACAAGCGCGAGTACGCCGTCGGTCACCGAGACGACAAGTCCCTTGGCCGTCGCCTGACCGGAGCCGTCGGGAACGGTCGACAGCAGCGTGCCCGACTCGGTCGCCCGCACGACCGCGCACGGCAGCGTCGCGCTCAATCGCTGTGGCACATAGGACACCAGCGGCGCCTCGACGCTGCCTGCACCGGCCTGAGGCCAGTCCAGCGTTGCCTGGTCCTGCTCTACCGGCAAAAGCGGTGTCAGCAGCGCCAACACGAATCCGAGAAGCCCGGAGACGAGGGCGATCAGGCGGTTACGGGTGAACGCTCGTGATGATCGGTCCGGTCGCACGGGGGTTGATGCTATCTACCGTCGTCTGTGATCCCCGCTACCGCAGCACCCGAACGTCCCAGAGCCACACATCCTCGACCCGGGTCGGGGCTACCGAGAGCAGTCGCGTCATGGTCGTGCGCAGCACGTCGACGTTCTTCGTCGACGGCAGCACCACCACATCCGCCTGCCAGAACCGGAGGTCGTCGAGGGCCCGGGTGCGCGCGTCCGCGTCGATGTCCGGCACGACTCCGGTGTCCTGCGCCTGGACGAGCAGCGCGGTGGTCGGCCTGGTCTCGGGTCCGTAGATGCCCTTCTTCGTGGTGCCGGTCGGGCCGACGAAATAGCCGCCCGCGAGTGCGAAGTCGAAGTTGGCGTCGGCCTGCCAGCGCAGCGCTCGGGCGTCGGCCGGTCGCGGTGGCGGCACCGTGACCACCGAACCGCCGCTCACGTAGTCGCGCACCGTCCCGTCGGCGAAGAACTCCGGCGTCGGCGCGCGCTCGGTCACCGGAAGGACGGTCGGCGCCAGTGGCAGCAGGGCGAGCGTCAGCGCCGCGAACCAGGCCAAGGGTTTCCAGTCGCCCGCGGACTGCCGCCACGATGCGACCGCGCGGTCGGTGGCCAGCGCGAGAATCACCGCGATCGCGGGGATGGCGGCCATGGTGAGCCGGGTTTCCAGCACGGTATTGAGCAGCGGCACGTGTTCGGCCCAATGCCACGGCAGTTCGATGCCGGTGGATTGCCTGCCCAACATGGCGACCGCGCCGAGCGACAGTACCCCGAACACCACGATCACGGCACCGGCGGCGCGCACCACGCGCGCCCGCCAGAGCAATGCCCCGGTGATGGTCAGCAACAGCAGCAGCGGCCACCCGAAGTAGGCGTTCTGCTCGGTCTCGTTGATCGCCACGTACTGGCCGGGCGCGAACATCCCGCCCAGCGATTCGGACGGGAACTGCACGAGGGCTTTCAGGTCATTGCCCATCGGCCCGTGGTCGATCGAGCGGTAGCTCTGTGGACCGAAGAACTGCCACCACAGCGGAATCTCGGTGAGCATCACCGTGATCACCGCCGCGAGGGCGACTGTCGGGACCAGAGCGCGCAGCGTTCGCAGCCCGGTGCGCGGCGCGTGCAGGTAGTACACAACGGCGAACAGGCCGAAGGCGAGCGCGAAGATCAGCAGCGGTTCCTCGCCGAGCGCGATCTGCATCGCGACCAGCAGGCCGAGTGCGACGCCGTCACGAATACGCCTGCGTGGCTTCCCTTCTCCCGCATCGCCACCGGTTGTCATGCGCCGTGCCAGGCGAATGATCACACCCGCGATGATCGGAAGCAGCAGCAGCGCGACAAAATTCGGATGGGCATTGGCATGCGAGATCATCGCAGGCGCGAAACCGCAGAACAGCCCGCCGATCGCCGCGGCGAGCCGAGACTCGGCGAGCTCCCGGGAAAACAGCCGATACCACGCGAAGGCCGTGCCGCTCAGGCCGAGCGTGAGCACCAGCACGAAGGTGACGGTCGGACCGAACATCAAGGTGATCGGGGTGAGCGGCACTCCCACCCCGAACATGGCCGTATTGGCCATCATGTTCACGCCGGCAGGAAAATTCTGCAGATCGGTGCCGAGCGGATTCTGCAGATGCGCCACCGAATGGGCGGTCACCGCGAAAAACCACTCCCACATCGTCTGGTCCTGACCACTCTTGATCAGATACCCGCTCTGTGTGTTGCGCCACTGCCCCGACAGCACGATGACCGCCAATGCGAGATAACTCACCGCGACGACCAGATCGCCGCGACCGACCCGAATCCGCGCCGGCCGCCGCTCCCCGACCGCCACCGGCCGGTCCGCTGGAGACACTCCGTTCGGTGTCGCTCCCGCTGAAACGACGCCTACAACTTCCAGTGTCTCGACCTGCAAACTACTCCTCCAGATGGCAGAACCAGCCGTCCAAAGTACCCAGCCACCCTGTGAACACCCTGGCAGCCTTGCTTCCCGGCGTTAGCGATATGGCCGAGCGGATGCCATCGAGACCTGCCCTCGGGCTCCCGCGTCGACCATCCGGCTGAGTCCCGGACGTCCCCGTCCACTTACCCATTCCGCCCGCAACCCACTCATTTCACACCGAGTAGCGCCCTCCGGGATATGCCACTCACCGACGCCGAGCGAGCTACGGCGCTGCGGACCCCGCCCGGCCCAGTGGCCGGCCGGGCAGGGTGTCCTGGTGATTCGCGAGGTGCCGCCGATCCTCGAGTTGCACGCAGCGGCGGCAGGCTCGGCGCGTCGCTCGTGGCGGATCCGGGTCTACTCGGTCACGGTGATGAGAGTGAACGGGCCGATGTCGGTGGTGGTGAAGTGGGGGTCGTCGAAGAGCTTCTTGGGGAACGTCACGGTGTAGCGCTTGACGTTGGGGTCGTTGGGGTAGACGTCCTCGGCCAGGCGCAGGGTGTAGTTGTCGCCGCTGCTGCGGAACAAGAAGGCGTCCGGTGCGCGCCATGGGGAGGTGGCGAGGGCGTCGAGCATGGCGCGGGGGGAGTCCAGCTTGCTCCAGCCCTTGATCGTGGCGGCGCGGCCCGCGAAGTCCGCCAACGGGTTTGCGTAGTGCGAGGTGAGGGCTTGGAAGCCGTAGTAAGGGTAGAAGGCGAGGAAACTGGTGTCGGCGGTGAGGAGCACCGTGTCCGAGCGTGGCCGACCGGTCTGCGCCAGTAGCGCGGCGTCCACCGCGCGGTAGTGCGACACCGCCGAGGGGCTGCGTTGGTCCGCGCGCTCGCCGTTTCCGTCGGTGTCGGTGTAGGCGGTGGTGATCTCGGGGGCGAGCACCCGGGGGATGTCCTGGGAGAACGCCAGCGCGCCGACGGTGGCGACAGCGATCACCGCGAGCCGGAAACGTCCCGGCTCGTTGAACGCCTGGTACGCGGCCCGTGCGCCCTCGACGAAGCCGAACGCGCCCGCCGCGGCGAGCAGCACGTCCAAGATCGGTTCCAGCCGGAACGAGAGCAGCGTGGTTCCCGCTGCCGTGGCCGCCATCGACAGCAGCGTCCACAGATAGATCGACACGACACCGATGCCGAGCGCCTGTGCTCGCCGCGACGAGGAAGCCCGCACCACCAGCCAGGCGGTGCCGATCAGGCACAGCCCGCCGAGCAGCGAGAACTGTGCCATCGGCAGCGGCAGTTCGGAGCCCGATACAGGCAGGTAGTGCAACGCGGTGCCCGACTTGGGAGTGGTCGTGCGCAGCCACTTCAGCAGATACGGCAGCCACACGGCGAGCGCGACAACCCCGGCGATCACGGCGATCACAGCCAGACGTACCAGCGGTGGAATCGCGGCGCGCCACGGCGACCCGCCGTCGGTAGTCGCGACCACTCGCGCCCGACGCGGATGCGCGGCGGCCTGCTGCTCCCGCACGGCGAGCCCGGCAGCGATCAGACCCATCAGCCCGATCGCGAAGGCCGCGAGCCCGAAGTACAGCGTGTAGAACATGGCCGCGATGCCGAGGAACAAACCGGTCCCGACAACCGCTCCCCAGCCGCCTGCCGTCCGGCCGCCGCGCTCCGCCGAGACGATAGCGCCCGCCGGTGCCGCCGCGCCGCCACTGTCGGCCACGCCATCGCCGTCGGCTATCAGGGCGGCAGGTCGTGCCGCCGATTCGTTCCGGCCGAGCTCACCCGGCCGATACAACGCACCCCAGGCGAGCACCAGGGCGGGCGGCAGCAGGATGACGATGACGGCGCTGTAGGCCTCCGGTGCGGCGGTGGTCAATGCGACCGCCGTGATCGCCGCGGTGACGCCGATCGCCCAGTCCGCGCGAATCAGCTTGGACCACAGCACGAGCGAGATCGCCGCCGCGACAGCGAGCGACCCGATGGCGTACGGCTTGAAGACTTCCCAGCCGTCCATACCGAGCACATTCGCCACGCGCCCGCCGATCCAGAACCACCCGGCGGGGTAGAACGGGGGCAGGTCCGCGTAGGTCATGTCGTGCAGTGCCGCACTGTCGGTGAGCCGTGTCAGATACTCGGTGCGAAACTCCTGATCCACCGAGACGCCGAACAGATACAGCTTGGTCGCCGCGAGTGGCATGCCGAGGGTGAAGGTGACGAACGTCGAAACCCCCACCCACGACAGCAGTTTCGCCGCCAATGGCCACCGCCGGAGGCGAATGAGACCGATCGCGACCGCGAGCATCACCGCGGCGAGGACCTGACCCACCGTGGTCAACGCCCGAGTCACATTGGACGAGTTGAACGCGGGCCACTGCACCATCGAAAACGCCACCAGCCCAACGGCGGCCACGATGACGGCGACAAGAGCCGCCGAGGCCGCTTCACCAAGGCCGGAGCCGATGTACCGCGCGATCAGTGCGCCACGGGTCGGTCGTGAGGCGGTGGAGCGTACCGCGGTCGCCGTGGTCATCGAACCGCCTCGTCGCCGCGCAGTGCTGCCTGCCGATCGGACTGTGTGGCCGCATCCAGCGCGGCCACCGTGCAGGCGACCCTGCCACGAGATCGGCGCACCTCGAGGTGGCTGCCGCGATCTTGTCCGAATACTCGCATTGCATCTCCAGATTCACTGGGTCGGCTCGGTGATCGTTGCGCCCTACCCATTACTCGGCATTGCGCAAGGCCGCGACGCAGGCGACCGGCGCTTATGCTGCCAGGTCCTGGCGTGGTACGCGCGCACCGCACGCGACCGGGTGCGTTCCGGCCGGTCTCGAGCTGATCGGCCGCGGCGCCGCGCCTTCTTACGGGTCCGCACCCGCTCCGAGCACCGCAGGAGCTGCGGTTCCCGGGAACGGGTGCGGAGGGCCGAGGCGCGGCAGGCAAGCTCAGATGGGCAGCTTGCGGAAGATCGGGCGCGGGATGTGGCGCAGGATCATCATCACGAAGCGGAAGGCGCCGGGCGCCCAGATCAGCTCCCTGCCCTTCTGGGAGGCCGAAACCGCAAGCGCCGCAATGTCTTCCTTGTCGACAGTGAGCGGAGCTTCCTTGACGTGTGCCGAGAACCTGGTCCGCACCATGCCGGGCCGGATCACCAGCACGCGCGGGCCATGGGGGCGCAGCGCCTCGCCGAGACCGAGGTAGAAACCGTCGAGGCCGGCCTTGGTCGACCCGTAGACGAAGTTCGAGCGGCGTACCCGCTCACCGGCGACCGAGGACATGGCGATGATGCGCCCGAAGCCCTGCGCCTTCATCTTCTCGCCGACCAGCACGCCGACGGAAACCGCCGCGGTGTAGTTGATTTCGGCGACCTGCACGGCCTTGCGCTGGTTCTGCCACAGCTCTTCCGGATCGCCGTCGAGAGCGAAGGCGACGATGGCGACATCCACATCACCGGCGTCCCAGGCCGTCTCGATGACCTTCGGGTGGCTCTCGGTGTCGAGTGCGTCGAAGTCGATGACCTCGACCTCACTCGCGCCGGCCGCCTTCATCTGGGAGACCGCGTCCTCGCGCACCGGATCACCGGGCAGCGCGGCGAGAATGATTCGCGCGGGACCCTTCTTCAGGTACTCGGCGCAGATCGCCAAACCGATCTCCGAGGTACCGCCCAGCAGCAGGATGGACTGTGGGTTGCCTACGGCATTAATCACTGGAGCTCCAGCCTTCTCGCCATATCGGACATGAAAACGCCTGTGGGATCGACACTCCGGCGGACCTTGATCCACTCGTCGATCCGGGGGTACATCTTGTGGAACGCCTCCGCGGTGGTACGCGAGTCCTTCGCGGTGTACAGCCGCCCGCCGAACTCCATCACTCGCTTGTCCAGCTCGCCGACCAGCTCGTTCAGTCCCGGTTTGATGGGGAAGTCGACGCAGATGTTCCAGCCCGGCATCGGGAAGCTCAGCGGCGCCTGGTTACCCGGCCCGAACAGCTTGAAAACATTGAGCGCCGAGTAGTGGCCAGAGGCTTGGATGTCGATGATGATCCGCTTGAATTCCTCGACCGCCTCGGTCGGCACCACGAACTGGTACTGCAGGAATCCGTTGGATCCGTAGCCCCGGTTCCACTCCGCGATCATGTCCAGCGGGTGGTAGAACTGCGTCAGGTTCTGCACCTTGCCGGTGTAGTTGCCGCCCATCCGGTAGTACGCCTCGCCGATGGACATCAGCGTCACCTTGTTCATGGTCCAGTTCGGGAAGATGTCCGGAACTGTCATGAGCTGGGGTGCGTCGAATTTCAGCGGCTTGCGCTGCAGCTTCGCGGGCAGCTCGTCGAGCTTGGCGAGGCGGCCGCGGGTGATGGTGGCGCGGCCGAGCTTCGGCAGCGGGCTGATCACGTCGAACCACGCGCTGGAGTAGGTGTAGTCGGCTTCGCTGCCGTCGCTGTGCGCCGCGATCGTCTCGTCGAGGGTCGTCGTCTTGACCCCGTCGTTGAGGAAGTAGGCGCTCTCGGTGACCACCATCTCGATGGTGGCGCGCAGGATGATGCCGGTGAGTCCGTTGCCGCCGACGGTCGCCCAGAACAACTTGGCGTTGCGCTTCGGTGTGAGGTGCTGCACCTGCCCGTCGGCGGTGAGCAGATCGATCGAGCGCACGTGGTTGCCGAAGCTGCCCTCGCTGTGATGGTTCTTGCCGTGGATGTCGGAGGCGATGGCGCCGCCGATCGTCACCTGGCGGGTGCCGGGTAACACCGGGACCCACAGCCCGAACGGCAGCGCGGCCTTCATCAGCTGATCCAGGCTGACCCCGCCGTCCACATCGACGATGTGGGTGTCGCCGTCGATGCGGTGGATGCGGTTGAGCGCGGTCATGTCGACGACGAGGCCGCCGGCATTCTGCGCATGGTCGCCGTAGGAGCGGCCGAGCCCGCGCGCGATCACACCGCGGCGCAGGTGGGCAGGCTTGCTGTCGTTGTCCTCGGCGACCATGGCGACGGCCTTGGCGATCAATTCGGGATCGCTGGTCGAGAGCACTTCGGAAGAGGTTGGTGCGGTGCGACCCCACCCGGTCAACGCCCGAGTGCGTGTCGGCAGAGCGAACGCATCATCGGGGGTGTTGCCGGAGTTGATACCGGAAGTGGTGGCGGTCGGAGCTTTCGTGGACATCGGGATAGAGGCTACATGCATGGCCGGACATACGGTCGGCCTCGCCGTACTCCCCGGTTCGGGAGGCCGGGCCAACGCCCGCCCACATCACCGGCCGCCTCCCGCTACGCTCGTCGCGTGCATGCCGAACCCCACCTCCCGCTCCCGGCCGAGCTGCCGCTTGTCGACGAGCCGGGCGGCACCGATGTCGACCTGAAAACGCAGATCATCCGCTTCGGTGTCACCGGCGGATTATCGGCCGTCGTCGACTACGGGATCTACAGCCTGCTGCTGAATCTGATCGGGCTGCCGGTCAGCGTCGCCAAGGCGATCAGCTTCATCGCGGGCACCACCACCGCGTATCTGATCAACCGCCGATGGACCTTCCAGGCGCCGCCGAGCCGAGCCCGCTTTATCGCGGTGGTGGGTCTCTACGCCATCACCTTCGCCGTCCAGGTCGGCATCAACGCGGTGCTCTACGCCACACTGGCGGACCAGTGGTGGCGGCAACCGCTGGCATTTGTCGTAGCCCAGGGCACCGCCACCGTCATCAACTTCGTCGTCCAACGCCTGGTCATCTTCAAAATCCACTGACCCCGGACAAGAGCTCACCGGGGGTAGTACAAGGGTGGCCCGGAGCCGCCATCGCTCTACCCTGATGCCCTTTCGCTATGGGGTGGTGTGCTGATGGGTCAGCGTGGGGCCAAGGCGGTGGTGGTGAGGTCGGCTGCCTCGCGGGATTGTGCTTTGGTTCCGAAGTAGTCGCCGCCCTTGGCGCGGACGTTGTCGGTGCCCCAGTCGCGTTGCTCTCGCGCGGCGGGCATCAGGTGCGGAATGTGTTTGCGGCAGTGGATGTAGGCCTCGTCGATGTCGACCACCACCCAGCGCTCGGCCGCTCGGCCTTTGTGGCTCTCCGGCAGATCGGACACCGATCGGCGCAGGTTCTCGTCGTCCATGATGCGGGCCGAACCGTTGATGTGCAGGCCGATCAGATCGCGGACGAAATCGATGAGCAGGATGCCGACGTGCGGGTTCTCCAGGATGTTGCCGAGGCTGGCCATGACGCCGTTGCCGCGGTATTCGGGATAGGCAATCGTGCGTTCGTCGATGACGTGCAGAAAGCCTGGCAGGCCCGCGCGGAAGCTGGCGTCGCATTCTCCGTGCTTGTCCGAGGTGGCGATGAAGGCCATGTCCATCCGTGCGATGAATTCGATCATCGTGGGGTTCAACCGGTCGAGCACCTGGTCGTCGTAGAAACGGCCTGCTCTGTCCTGGGTGTTGTACCTGTCTTGTAGTTCGCGCTCGCCGTCACTGCCACACTGTGTGCCGGGCATCTGTGCCCCCTCTGGTAGCCGGAGTCCGGCTACTCGGGGTTCGACGCTGAACCGCGACTAAACCGAAATCCTATCCATCTTAATGGGTTTCGCCGGGCAAAGCTACAAAATCCATCGTGAGAATGTATCGAATGCTTAATTAGCGCAAGGGTTTCCGTAAGTTAGCCAAAAGCCGACCGACCGGAATTTTGCCGGTCGGTCGACAGCGAACGCGGCGGGCGCTCAGGCGGGCGTCAGGGTGACAGGGACGCCGTTGAACACCGCGTTCCCGGATGGCACGTCGACCACCGAATCATCGGTCAGCACATTGGCATTGACCCCCGCGTGGTCGCGCGCCACCGCCTGGGTGCTGTCGGTGTGACCCCAGCCGTGCGGCAGGCTCACCACCCCGGGCATGATCGCGTCGGTCGGCTCCAGCGGCACCGTCAACGATCCGGCCGCCGACTTCACCACGGCGTTGTCGCCGAGGCCGAGGCGCGCCACATCGGCGGGATTGATATGCAGCGTGCACTTGTTCGACCCGCTCACCAGCGTCGCGATGTTGTGCATCCAGCTGTTGTTGGACCGCAACTGGCGTCGGCCGATCAGCACCAGATCCGGCGCGGCGTCGGCGAGCCTGCCGCGCATCCTTTCGACATCGTCGAGCAGCTGTTGCGGCGCGAGCTCCACCGTCGTGGACGCCGTGCGCAACGCTCCCGGCAGTCTAGGCTGCAGCGGCCCGAGATCGATGCCGTGCGGATTATCGAGCAGCACTTGCAGATTGAGCGTGCCGCCGTTCCACTCGCCGTACGGGCCAAGGCGCAGCATCATGTCGATGCGCTGCTCGGTGCTGTTGTCGCCGATCAGTTCCGGCCGCCGGTCTGCCAGCCCCGCCTTGTGCAGCGTGCCCGCGATGACCAGCTCGTCCACCGCGGTGAGCGGGTCCTGCCCGCCGGTCCCGTCGTGCGGCCTTCCGGTCAGCGCAGCAGCGAGCCGAGCGATGACGCCCGCCTCAGAGGGACGATCGCCGAGCGGCACGAGTGGCCGCGAATAGCGCGCATAGTTACGGACCGCGAACTGCAGGAGCGCGAAGTCGTAGTGCGGCGACTGCACCGGCCGCGGCGGCGGCAGGATCACATCGGCGTGCCTGGTGGTTTCATTCAGGTACCTGTCGACACTGACCATGAATTCGAGCTGTGCGAAGGCCGCGTCCAGCCGGACCCCGCTCGGCGCCGAGAGCACCGGGTTACCCGCGACCGTGATCACCGCCCGGACCTGCCCCTGGCCTGGTGTGGTGATCTCGTCGGCCAGGGTGGCCACCGGCAGTTCGCCCATCGCCTCGGGCAGTTCACGGACCCGGCTGGCCCAGCGGCCGGTGCGGAACGGTTTGGTGCGGGCGATGCCGCCGGCAGCGGCGTTCGCGAACATCGCGCCGCCGGGGGAGTCCAGATTGCCGGTCAGCACGTTGATCACATCGACCAGCCACTGGGTGAGGGTGCCGAATTCGGCTGTGCAGGTGCCGATTCGGGCGTACACCGCGGCGGTCGGCGCGGCCGCGAGATCCTGCGCAAGCCGGACAACGGTCTCGGCAGGTACTCCGGTTCGCGCGGAGACCACCTCCGGGGTGAAATCCGCAGCGGCCGAGCGCACGTCATCGAGTCCGGAAACTTCGACGCGCACGTCGGTCAGGTTCTGCGCGAACAACGTGTGGACAATTCCGAACAACAGATAAGCATCGCTGCCCGGCCGAATGAACAGATGCTCGTCGGCGAGCTTCGCGGTGCGGGTCGCCCGAGGATCGACGACGACGAATCGGCCGCCCCGATTGCGCATCGCTTTCAACCTGCCGGGGAAATCCGGCGCGGTGCACAGTGATCCGTTCGACTCCAGCGGATTCGCGCCGAGCATGAGCAGATAGTCGGTGCGATCGAGATCCGGCACCGGCACCGTCAGCGGATCACCGAACATCAGCCCGCTGGCCACCTGCTTGGGCATCTGGTCGGCCGTGCTCGCGGAATAGAAATTCTTGGTGCCGAGCGCGCGGATCAGCACCGGCGCATAGAGCGCGCCCGCCACCGTGTGCGCATTCGGATTGCCTAGATACAGTGCCGCGGACTGGTTGCCGTGCTCGGCCACGATCGCGGGGAAGCGTTCGGCGATCAGGTCGAACGCCTCGCTCCAGGAGGCGGTGCGCCACGTGCCGGTCGCACGGTCGCGAATCATCGGTTCGGTCAGCCGGTCCGGGTCTTCGTCCAGATGACCGAAGCTCGCCCCCTTGGGGCAGAGGAAGCCCTTGCTGAACGGATCCTGCCGATCACCTCGGACCGAGGTCACATGGTTGTCGGGATCGAGGGTGATTTCGAGTCCGCAGACCGCCTCGCACAGCGGGCAGGTGCGCAGCAGCGTGCGGGACGGATCGGTGATCTGGGCCATACCCCATCATCACCTGCGGCGACGCAGAGTGAAACAGCAATGACCGATAACCGCAATGCGGCTATCGGTCATGGTGGGCCGGGTAGTGCGGACCCTGCCCTGATGCAGGTGTCTCAGCAGGCGACGCTGGTAAGTGCGGGGCGCTGCTTGCGTGAGGTCGCCGAACGGACGGCCGCGCTGATCGCGACCACCGGCGGGATCCAGCGGGCCTCGTTCGGCGAGATGCTCCAGCAGGCCGAGCCCGCCATCAACTGGGTCGGCGGCAGCGGGATGCCATCGCCGTCGGTGTAAACGGTCGCGCCGGCCTCGCGCAGCGCCTCCAGCGCCATCGCGGCCTTGCGGACGCCGGTGACCAAGTGGATCTCGCGACGCTCGGCGCCGGGGATCTCGATCACGGGACCGGACAGGTTGTTCGCGCGGAGGAACCGGCGCACCTCGGCGGCCAGCTCGCCGCTGACCTCGATGCCCGACAAATCGGCATCCGTGATCAGGCAGATTCCGTTCGTCGTTTCAGCGATCGTCCACCCGCGCTGGATGTACTCCTGCGCCGCGGCAGTCATTTCTGCCGCCGAGACGGATGTCGGAAACGTGGTGCGCACTGTCTTTCTCCATTCCCCGATGAACTGGGTCCTGCTGCATTCATGGGTCGTATCGGCGAGGGGTGGCATGGACGTTACGGGTTTTCAAAAGATCTTCACGAGTGTCGTATGCGTCTCACTCGAGCGGGCTCGCTATGGCAGGTTTCCGGCCGTCTCTTGGCGGGTCGGCGCGATGCGGGGAGGATCGCGACATGACCGATGAATCCAACGGCGTTCCGGCGCCGGATTCGGATGAATACGAGACCGACTCGCGCTGGATCGCGTGGAAAGAGTCCGCCTCCCGGCGGTTCTCACGCTCCGCCGTCTCCGAGGATGAGCCCGCCGAGCCCTTCGAAAGCCCGCGCGCCTTCGGTAAGTGGAGCGTCGAGGCCGCACGCGGACTGCTCGACGTGCAGTTTCACCGCCCGGCGACCAGGACGCTGTTGCCGCTGGCCTACATGCTCGGTTTGGCCTTCGCGGTGGCGCTGCCGATCGCGCTGATCGTGCTGATGTGGCAGGTCTCCGCGGTGCTCGGGGTGCTCGCCGCGCTGGTGGCGGTGCCGCTCGGGCTGACCATCGCGGCCGTGGTCCGGCTGCTGCTGGAATTCCTGGTGAACGCGTCCAGGCTGGCGACAAGGGTGGAGCACATCAGCGAGCTCGCCGACGATCTGTTCCAGGCGCTTTCGGATGTCGCGGAGCCGGTCAACCAGCTTTCCGAGGATGTCCGCGCGGTGCAGTTCTGGCGGTTCCGCAAGGGCGGTTCGCGCAAGTAGCAACCGATCTGAATTGCCGTGTCCGACAGCGCTCGAACCAATTCGGCGTAGCTACGTCATCGGCGTATCTGTGACACCCACAGTGCTGTCTGTGAGTTTCATTGTGAAACAATGCTGTTCGGATGTCCGATGCCAACGATGGACATCAGGTAGGTAGCGTCGCACTCACGTTCACGGGAGGTTCGCGAGCAGCAAAGACGCCCGGCACGAGGGGGAAGTATGGCTTCACCGCACGGCACCACTGGTTCGACGATGCCGCGCAGGCAACTGGGCCGTCACCTCCGCGATCTGCGCAACCGAGCCAGAATGACCACGAGGATGGCCGCCCAGCAGCTCGAGTGGTCCGAAGCCAAGATCTGGCGGATCGAAACCGGCCAGACCTCGCTGCGCAGCCTGGATGTCGAAGCCATGTGCAAGATCTACGGTGCGCCGAGCGAGCTGGTCGAGCCGTTGACCGCGCTGGCAAGGGAAACCAAGGCCAGGGGTTGGTGGACTGGCTACAGCGATGTGATCACCGAGGGTTTCGAGGTGTACATCGGGCTGGAGGAAGCCGCCAGGCTGCTGTCCACCTATGAGAACGAGCTGGTTCCCGGCCTGCTGCAGACCGAGTCCTATGCGCGCGCGCTGCTCGCCGCGGGCCGCCCCGACGCGACGGACGCCGAGATCGAGCGCCGGGTGCAGTTGCGAATGGCGCGGCAGGCGTTGGTGACTCGGAGTGATTCGCCGCTGCAGCTGGACGTGGTGATCAGTGAGTCGCTGCTGTGGCACCGCATCGGCGGCGGCGAGGTGGCCGCCGAGCAACTCGAACACCTGCGGCGCATGTGCGATCTGCCCAATGTGCGAATCCAGGTGGTCCCCTCGGACTCCGGCTATCACGATGGCATGGACGCGGGCCGCTTCGTGCTGCTCGATTTCGCCGAGGTCGCCGCGGGCGAGCTGACCGAACCGGCGGTCGTCTACGTCGAAGCGTTCACCGGGCCGGTCTACCTGGACAAGGAACACGAAACAGCGCGGTACCGAAAGGCTTTCGCCGGTGTCAAGGCGGCGGCGTCGGATGCGCGGGTCGTCATCGATGAGGCGCGCGCCGGGGTGTGATCGGTTGCGACAGCGGGCGATCAGTGCTGCCTAGGTGCAGCGCTGGTCGCCGTCCCAGGTGTTCTCGAGTATCCCGCGATGGGTCGGCAGTGCCTGCTCGTAGACCTTGCGGCCCTTGTCGGTGAGGCAGACGAAGATCGCGCGGCGGTCGTCGGCGCACATGGTGCGCGAGACGAGCCCATCGCGTTCCAGCCGAGCTACGGCGCGGGAGAGGGCGCTCTGGCTCAGATAGATGTCGTTGGCCAGATCGCTCATCCGGTAGTTGCCGCAGTCGGCGTCGATCAACCGGTCCAGCGTCTCGAACTCGCTGAGCCCGATCTCGTGCTGACCCTGTAGCGCCTTTTCGAGAGCGCAACTCACCGCCGCATGCCGGTCGAGCAGCTCACGCCACTCTCCCACCAGCCCGGTCGGCGCGACGGTGCGCCGGGCTGCGTCTGGAGTCGACACCTTCGACATGGCCCCATCTTAGTGGCCCCCAGACTTCGATGCAAGTGCATTAGTTGTGTTGGCATCTAATGCACACGCATGTAATGTACCGCCCATGACTTCTGCGGCAACCAGAACGGCCGCCCAGGCGACCGATTCGATCAGCTGGTCCTTCCGTCTCTGGGGGATGCTGATCACCCTCTGCATTGTGTTGTTCCTCGACGGTCTCGACGTTTCGATGATCGGAGTCGCGCTGCCGTCCATCGGCGCCGAACTCGAGCTGTCCACCTCCACCCTGCAATGGCTGATCAGCGGCTACGTGCTCGGATACGGCGGCCTGCTGCTGCTGGGCGGACGCACCGCCGACCTGCTCGGGCGGCGCAAGGTCTTCCTGATCGCGCTCGCGGTCTTCGCGATCGCCTCACTGGCGGGCGGCCTGGTCACCTCGGGCCCGCTGCTGATCCTCACCCGCTTCGTCAAGGGCCTTGCCGCCGCCTTCACCGCGCCGACCGGCCTTTCCATCATCACCACGAACTTCGCCGAGGGCCCGGCGCGCAACAAGGCGCTGTCCATCTACACCGTGTTCGGCGCGGGCGGCTACTCCTCCGGCCTGCTGTTCGGCGGGCTGATGACCGGCGTCGGCTGGCGTTGGACCTTCCTGCTTCCGGTGCCGATCGCGCTCGCCGCGCTGGCCGCCGCCCTCGTGCTGGTGCCCAAGGACGCGGCCGCCGAAGAGGGCGGTCACGACATCCTCGGCGCGCTGTTGTCCACCGCGGGCATGCTGCTGTTGGTCTACACCGTGGTCACCGCGCCGGAAGTGGGCTGGGGATCGGTGCGCACCATCGGTTCGTTCGTCGCGGTCGTGGCGCTTTTCGCCGGTTTCGTCATGGTGGAGAAGCGGGTCGCGTACCCGCTGGTCCGGCTCGGCATCCTGAAGAAGTCGTCGCTGGTGCGGGCCAGCCTCGCGATCATCGCGGTGGCGGGGTCCTACTTCAGCTGGCAGTTCATCGTGACGCTGTATATGCAGGACTCGCTCGGCTGGTCGCCGCTGAAGCTGGCGATGGCGCTGCTGCCGGTCGGGCTGCTCGTGGTGCTGTCGGCGTTCTTCTCCGACAAGCTGGTCGACCGGTTCGGCACCGGGCCGATCATCGCGGTCACCATGGTGGTGATGGCCATCGGCTACCTGCTGTTCCTGCGGCTGGACACCGCACCGTCCTACTGGACGATGCTGCTGCCCGCGGTGCTGCTGATCGGTATCGGCTGGGTCGGCTTCCCCGCCATCAACATTCAGGCGACCAACGGTATCGAGGACGACGAACAGGGTCTTGCGGCCGGCGTGCTGCAGACCTCCATGCAGGTCGGCGCGGCGATCGTCCTCGCCGTCACCACCGCGATCATCTCCTCCGGTGCGCACACCGGCACCTCGCCGTCGGCAGTGCTCGCCGCCTACCGCCCCGGACTGGAGTTCGCCGCGGGCATCACCATTGCCGGCGCCCTCGTCGCGCTGCTCGCCTTCCTGCCCAAGCGGCGCGAGCGGGCCACCGAGCCGGAGCCGGAGGTCGAACTCGTCGGCTGACCCCGCTGCGGCCGAAGGAAAGCCGAACGCCACCACCCGCCGCGGTGGTGGCGTTCGGCTATTGCCATCGGATTACGAAAAAGGTGGTGCCACAGTGTCTTTAGGGGAGCGGACGTAGGTCAGCGGCCTGCCGTCGCGGCCGACCGTAGGCCAGTCGATGCCGAGCTGTGGATCGAAAGCATCAATGTCCCTGTCGAATTCGGGGCTGTACTCCAGCGAGCAGAGATAGGTGACGGTGGAGTGATCCTCCAGCGAAAGGATCGCGTGGCCGAGGCCCTCGGAAAGGTACATCGAGCGCCGGTCGACGTCGTCGAGGACCACGCTGTCCCACTGTCCGTAGGTGGGGGATCCCTGGCGCAGGTCGACGACAACGTCGAGGAACGCACCGCGCACGCAGGTCACGTATTTCGCCTGGCCCGGTGGGTCTTCGGTGTAGTGGATGCCGCGCAGCACGCCGGCGGCGGAGACCGAGCAATTGACCTGTCGCAGGTCGAACGCTCGCCCGGTCATCTTCTCGAATTCGGAGGCCTTGAACGATTCGAGAAACATGCCACGATCGTCACCGAACTGACGCGGGGTGATCACCCAGGCGCCGGGCACGGCGAGTTCACGCAACTCCATACTCACCAGTCCCGTCCGCGCTCGAGCAGGTCGAGCAGATAGCTGCCGTAGCCCGAACGGACCATCGGTTCCGCCGCCGCGCGCAGCTGCTCGTCGTCGATGAAGCCCATCCGCCACGCGACCTCTTCCGGCACACCGATTTTCAGACCCTGCCGCTGTTCGATGGTGCGGACGTAGTTGGCGGCGTCCAGCAGTGAGTCGAAGGTGCCGGTGTCCAACCATGCGGTGCCGCGGGCCAATACGTCGACCTGGAGCCGATCCTGTTCCAGATAGGCCCGGTTGATGTCGGTGATCTCGTATTCACCGCGCGCGGAGGGGCGCAGCCCACGCGCGATCTCGACCACGTCGTTGTCATAGAAGTAGAGCCCGGGGATGGCGTAGTTGGACCGCGGCGTCTTCGGCTTCTCCTCGATCGATACCGCGCGACCTTCGGTGAATTCGACGACGCCGTAGGCGGTCGGGTCCGATACCCAGTAGGCGAACACCGCGCCGCCGTCGATCTCCGCGAAACGGTTCAGGCTGGTGCCGAGGCCGGGGCCGTGGAAGATGTTGTCGCCGAGCACCAGTGCCGCGCGATCGGAGCCGATGTGGCCCGCACCGAGCACGAAGGCCTTGGCGAGGCCGTCGGGCTGCTGCTGGACGACGTAGTCGATGGCGATGCCGAATTGGCTGCCGTCGCCGAGCAGCCTGCCGAAGGCCTCGGCGTCCTCCGGGGTGGTGATCACGAGGATGTCGGTGATGCCCGCGAGCATCAGCGTGGACAGCGGGTAGTAGATCATCGGTTTGTCGTAGACCGGGACGAGCTGCTTGCTCACCCCGCGCGTGATGGGGTGCAGCCGGGAACCGGTGCCGCCCGCCAAGATGATTCCGCGCATGGGGAGGAGTCTGCCAGTTTCGCCTGGCCCGGAGTCGGGGAGGTTCCGACTCGCCCACAAATTGATCACAAACGTTTGGTGCCCGGGCGCGCCGGGCGATTGTTGTTGCGTAGGTCACGTTCACGTGATGTTCTGAAATATCACTGTGTGAGATGTCAGCGTCGACAACTCGCCCGCGACAACCTCCGGTCGGGCTCGGCGCGCCAGTTGTGAGGTAGGTGCGCGATGTCCGCGAGCAGAGTCGGCGAGCCCGGTGTTGTGATGAATCCGGATGGCCAGAGCGCGCACTCCCGAATGTTGCTGGCGACGTGCCTCGGGGTGGTGCGGCCGGTGTTGCGAGTCGCGCCCATCACCCGCGCCACGATTCCCATCGGCGCGGCCGCGATCGACACCCTCGCGCGGTTGCGCCCGGAGCCGCGGGGCGTGGACCGGGAGCAGGTGGAATTGAACGGGTTCCGGCTCGAGGTCATCCGTCCTTCCGGCGGCTCCCGCGCGCTGCGTCATGGCGCGGTGCTGTACATGCACGGCGGCGGATTCGCGGTGTGCGGACTGCGCACTCATCGTCCCGTCGCGGCCAGTCTGGCCAGGCGCACTGGACTGCCGGTGGTGAATGTCGACTACCGCCAGCTGCCCGCACAGAGCATCACCCAATCGGTCGACGACTGCATGAGCGCCTACCGCTGGCTGCTGCAACACGGCGCGGACCCGGCGCGGATCGTCTTCGCCGGCGATTCGGCGGGCGGCTATCTGACTTTCGCCACGGCGCTGCGCGCGATCGAGCTCGGGCTGCCGAGCCCGGCGGGCCTGATCGGGCTGAGCCCACTGCTCGATCTGGACTACGCGGCCAAGCGCGACTACATCAACACCGCGCGTGATCCTTACATCCCGCTGTCCGCGCTCGCCGCTGTGGTGCGGATCGGGGCCGAGGTCGACCGTCGGCTCGATCCGATGCTCTCGCCGGTCAATCGTGCGCTGGCCGGCCTGCCACCGGTGCTGTTGATCGCGGCCGAGGACGAAATACTGCGCTACGACTGCGAACTGATGGCGCAGCGGCTCACCGCGGCGGGCGTACCGAACTCGCTCGAGCTCTGGCGCGGCCAGGTGCACGCGTTCATGAGCATCTTCCCCAACCTCCCCGAGGGCAGAGCCGCGTTGGCCAGGGTCTCCCGATTTGTGCGCGCTCGCCTCGAGCAGCCGGAGCAGGCTCGGACGGCCTGATCACGGTCGGCCGGACGAGTCGATACCCCCCCCCCGGCTTTTTGGGGGGGGGGGGTTTTTAAAACGGGGGGGTGCGCAACAAACAAAAAAACCCGCCCAATTTGGTTGATTAAAATTTATATTTTTTTG
>NZ_JBHVDF010000005.1:135451-197445 GCF_042802915.1 Nocardia sp. NPDC057440 | reverse complement strand
TGTGTGTGTCTCGCTTTGTCTGTGCGCGCCGCTGCCCGCCGCGTGCGCGTCGCTGTGTCCCCTCTGCCGGTGTTCGCGCTTGTACACCCCCCCCCCCCGCGTCCCGGGGGCCCGCGGGGTTCATATTCCCAGGTGCGACTGCCACAACACCATTCCACGCCGACAATTGCTCGTTCTTCCATTCGGAATTGTTGCGGTGTCGATGCGCCTGGATCGCAAACTGTCAGCTGCGCTGTGTCTCTGAATTATTCATCATTCGTTCACCTGATCGGGCTTCCGGTCATTCGGTACCGCGGCTCCGTATGACAAATGCAGGCAACCCCGCTACGGCGAGTGCCGGGCGGGGTTGCGCTGTACCGGAGTTGTGCGATGCCGGTTCTACTTGGCCGGGACGAACGGCTGGTTGATGGTGGTGAAGTACTGGATCACCGCACCGATCGCCACCGGGGCGGTGATGAAGATCTGACCGAGCACAGTGCCGACCGCGCCGACCAGGGCGATACCCGCGATGCAGCCGACAGCGGCGGCGGGGATGAACGGACCGAACAGGCCGACGATGGTGCCACCGACGGCCGCGCCGCCGAGGACGCCGCCGAGCACGCAGCCGATGGCCGCGCCGCCGAGTCCGCCGACCAGGGTGCCGATGGTGGCGCCCATGGCGATGGTGTCCTTCAGGCGGTTGAAGGCGGCCACCTCACGGTCGTATTCGGACTTCCAGGGAGCCTTGTCCTCGAAGGGCAGCGCGACCGGCTTGTACGTGGCGTGCGCCATGTCCATCTGCGGGGTGAGAGTCGCGGTGCGGCCGGAGATTTCGGCGGCGATCGGGAACTCGAACTCGTCGACGCGGAACTTCAGCGGGGTGCCCGCCACCACGGTGCCGTTGGCGGCCTTGATCTTCAGTGCATCATCTTCGACAACGATCGATCCGGCATCGGTCGTCACGATCGACTGTGTTTCGGTGGCCTGGGCAGTGAAGTTGATCGGGGCGTCGGCGGCCGGGGCCGCCGGGGCCGCGTTGACGGTGCCTGCGGTGACGCCCATGGCGGCAATCAGCAGGGCCGACGTCGCGGCGAATTTCCTCATCAGCATTTGTTTTAGACCTCAGTGTGAAGCGTTCGGAGGGGACTAGACGATCGAAATCTAGATCAGCTAACGAGTGGTGAACCGGTTGTGACCTTTTATTCAAATTTTGTTCACCATTGAGACCCGAGGCCTGGTGGGGTCTTGGAAATAAGCGGATCGACTAGGGATTTTGTCGGAGAATCAAACTGGTCGCCGCACTTTTCCGCCACACGATGAGACCAAGGTCACATCGTCCAAAGGCCTCCCAGCACTGCGAAGGGCCTCGGCCGCCGACGGGCCGACCGGTGGACGTAGTGTCGTGGAGTGCGACTGCTCGTAACCGGCGGTGCCGGATTCATCGGTGCGAATTTCGTTCGACAGACCGTGGCCGAGCGCCCCGACGCGACCGTAACCGTCCTTGACGCCCTGACATACGCGGGAAATCGGGCCTCGCTCGCGCCGGTGGCCGACCGAATCGACTTCGTGCACGGCGACATTGCCGATCTGGACCTGGTCGACGAGCTCGTCAGTGGTGTCGACGTCGTCGTCCATTTCGCGGCCGAATCGCACAACGACAACTCCCTCGCCGACCCGTGGCCGTTCGTGCAGACCAATATCGTCGGCACCTACTCGCTGTTGCAGGCGGTGCGCAGGCACGAGGTGCGCTACCACCATGTCTCCACCGATGAGGTCTACGGCGACCTCACCCCGGAGGCCGCCGCGTTCGACGAGAACACCGCCTACAACCCGTCGAGCCCCTACTCCGCGACCAAGGCCTCCAGTGACCTGCTGGTGCGTGCCTGGACCCGTTCGTTCGGCGTCCGGTCGACGATCTCCAACTGCAGCAACAACTATGGGCCCTATCAGCATGTGGAGAAGTTCATCCCGCGCCAGATCACCAATCTCATCGATGGCGTCCGCCCGCGGCTCTACGGAGCCGGACATCAGGTGCGCGACTGGATCCACGTGGACGACCACAACCGGGCGGTGTGGGACATCCTCGAACGCGGCCGGATCGGCCAGACCTATCTGATCGGCGCCGACGGCGAACTCGACAACAAGTCGGTGGTGCGGATGATCCTGGAGGCGTTCGACCGCGACCCCGACGATTTCGACCACGTCACCGACCGTGCCGGTCACGACCAGCGCTATGCGATCGACGCGTCGCTGCTGCGGTCCGAACTCGGCTGGACCCCGCGCTACTCGGACTTCCGCGCGGGGCTGGCCGCGACCATCCAGTGGTACCGCGACAACGAATCGTGGTGGCGTCCGCACAAGGCGCTGACCGAGCGCGCCTACGCCGCGGCGGGCGAGACCGAGATCAGCTCGGCGCACTGATCCGACACGCGAAACCCGCCCGGCGCATCTGCCGGGCGGGTTTCGTGTGTTCGAAGGCGCGTTACTTGGCGGGCGCGACGAACGGCTGGTTGATGGTGGTGAAGTACTGGATCGCCGCACCGATGGCGACCGGGGCGGTGATGAAGATCTGGCCCGCGACGGCGCCGACGGCGCCGACCACGGCGATACCCGCGATGCAGCCGACAGCGGCGGCGGGCAGGAACGGACCGAACAGGCCGACGATGGTGCCACCGACAACCGCGCCGCCGAGCACGCCGCCGAGCACGCAACCGACAGCCGCGCCGCCGAGGCCGCCGACGAGGGTGCCGATGGTGGCGCCCATGGAGATGGTGTCCTTCAGGCGGTTGAAGGCGGCCTGCTCACGGTCGTACTCGCTCTTCCAGGGGGCCTTGTCCTCGAAGGGCAGCGCGACCGGCTTGTAGACCGCGCGATCCATGTCGAGCTGCGGGGTCAGCGTGGCGGTGCGGCCCGAAATCGCGGCGGCGATCGGGAACTCGAAGTCGTCGACCCGGAACGACAGCGGCGTTCCCGCCAGCACCGTGCCGTTGGTCGCCTTGATCTTGAAGACGCCGTCTTCGACGGTCATGGCGCCGGCATCGGTGGTGACGATGGTCGAGGTGTCGGTGGCGTTCGCGGTGAAGTTGACCGGCGCCTCGTCGGCGGGTGCGGCGTTGACGGTGCCTGCGGTCACGCCGATCGCGGCGATCAGCAGTGCCGACGTGGCGGCAAATTTCCTCATCAGCATTTCTTGAAACCTCGATGCACATTGTTCGGGGGTGGACTCCGTAATGAGAATCTAGGTCAGCTAATTCGTGGTGAATCAAACGTGATTGTTTATTAAGGTCCCGTTCATCTACTGGACCGAGCGGTCTCTGCGATGTCCGAAAAGCACTATCTGTCAGTGATTTTCATGGTCGTCCTCGGGTGGAACTGCTGGGGGACCGCAGGGCATCTCGAGACGGACATCACAACTTATCTCACGAATTGATGTGCCAATTGTGATCTAAGTGAGTATTCGGCAAATTCAAGATCGCTCTGTGGTGACCGATTGTCCGGCGATCATCACGATCAGCCCCAGACAATGGAGTAGTACTTCCACAGCGCGGCGATGAGCGCGAACGCGGTAGCCGCGATGACGGCGATCGCCGGGCCCCGCGTCGGTGTCTTGCCCTCGGAATCGGTGAGGCGCAACGGCATCCACCGCAGCAGCACAGCAAGCCCGATGATCGCCAGCGGGACGAAGTAGCGGCCCTGCACACCGTCGATGATGTAGTAGCCGACCGGCGTGAAGGACATATAGAGCGTCACGTAGATCATCGCTACGCTCGCCGCCACGGTGAGCGCGACGATCAGAGCGCGCCGAAACGTCGCGGTGGCCGGATTCATCCGCTCGGCGATGCCGGCGCTCACCGCGAAGGCGAGCAGGCAGGCCAGCATCGACAAGGCGGGCACGTCGATGTAGGAGAAGCCGAGTTCGCCGAAGAACTGGCTGAACCACCGCTCGTCCCGCAGCGCGATGCTGTCGCCGAAAGTGTTCACGAAATGCAGGGGATCGGCGAGGATGCCGTGCAACTGCTCGCCTGGCTTGACGGAATTCCACTGGTGCTGTGGGCGCATCAGGCCCATACCGTCCCCGGTCGGCGCGGCGACCTTCATCCAGGCCGCGAAGACAAGACCACCGGCGGCGGCGAATCCCCAAGGGATCCAGCGCTGCCAACCGGAGCCTGCCCACGATGCGCCGGGCGCGACGCGGGAGAATCCGAACCGATGCACCGGCACCACCACGATGAGCATCGCCAGCAGCACATACGTCGGCTTGCTTATCGGCAGCAGGATGGTCGCGGTCAGCAGCGCCGCCGTTTCCGCCCGTCCGAGCCGGTCGCCGAGGAACAGCGCTTTGACCAGCAATGCGGACACCATGATGGCCAGCGCGTTGGTCAACGTGTCGGCGGTGACCGTGCCCGACTGGAATACCGCGATCGGCAGCGCGGCCACGGTGAACGCCAGCCATTGCACCCGATGCCCGCGCAGCGCCCACAAGCCGAATCCGACGACGGTCAGGTAAGCGAAAAGTCCGGCGAGCCGGGTCAGCAGCACCATGCCGCCGACGTCGAGGCCGAACAGCTCGGAAAGTCGAATGCCGACGGCGGCAGGGATATACGGCACCGGCGAGTAGGCGGCGGTATTGGTGAACCAGACCGGTTTGGTGGCCGAGGAGACTTCCGCGTCGCCGAGCCGGTCGTAGTCGCCGGGATCGGCGACCATCGGGTCCGGCTCTTCCGGGTTGGTCGTGTAGTCCTGCATCGCATAGCCCATCAGGACAGTGATGCTGGTCGGCACGTCACCGCCGTAGGCGATGCCGCGATCGTCCTTGATCCGCTCGGGCAGGAAGCCGCCGTGGGCGACCTGGTAGGCCCTGCCGAACTGGGTGATCTCGTCATGGCCCCAGAAGGACGGCGTCACCACGGCGAACAATGCGCCGAAGAGGGTGGCCAGGAGGGTGAAGGCGACGGTCGCCGCACCGAAGCGGGCGACGATGCGCTGCGCTGTTCGGCGGACCGCGTTGCCTGTTGTGCTCGCCGGCTCGGCAGCTTCGGGCGACTTCGGTTGTGCGGCAGCGCTGTCCGAGCTCGAGGGCTGGTTCAGGGCGGGTGCTCGACCCGGCGCGCTATCGGCTGGTGTCGCGTTGTCCGCGGGCGCCGACTCTTGGTCGTCGGTCGTGGTCCGGTCGGCCGAAGTGGTCAACGGTCGGCTCCACCGTTCGCGTCACCGTGTCCGTTCGAGTGCGGGTCGTCGGCGCTGGCTGCCGAGTAGCGCAGGTAGACCAGCCGGGACGCCTCGTGCCGTGAGCGGCGGATGCCGTCCAGGATCAGGCCCGCGGTCCAAGCCAGGCTGCCGAGCAGCAGCAGCGTGAAACCGAGGAACAATGTCGGGAAGCGCGGCACCTCGTGGGTGTTGTAGAACTCGACCACTATCGGGATGGTCAAGATGATCGAGACCAGGAAGCTCAGGGTGCCGAACAGGCCGTAGAACGCGACCGGGCGTTCGTGCCTGGCAAGGCCGATGATCAGCGCCAGGATCTTGAAGCCGTCGTGATAGGTGCGCAGCTTGCTTTCGCTGCCCGCGGGCCGATCGCGGAAGCCGACGGGGACGGCGGTCTGCGGCACCCGCAGATGCAGCGAATGCACCGTCAACTCGGTCTCGATCTCGAATTCCCGCGACACGGCGGGGAAGCTCTTCACGAAGCGGCGCGAGAACACCCGGAAGCCGCTGAGCATGTCTTCGACGTTCTCGCCGAACACCTTCCCGACAACACCGTTGAGCACCTTGTTGCCGGTCTCGTGGCCCGAGCGGTATGCCGAGGCGCCCTCGTCTTCCTGCTTGCGGACGCCGAGCACATGGTCGTAGGGGCCGTCGAGCAGTGTCTTGATCATCAGCGGCGCGGCCGACGCCTCATAGGTGTCGTCGCCATCGATCATCAGATAGACATCGGCCTCGATGTCGGCGAAGGCTCGCCGCACCACATTGCCCTTGCCCTTGGTGTGCTCGGCCCGCACGATCGCCCCGGCCGCGCGCGCCCGCTCGGCGGTCGCGTCGGTACTCAGGTTGTCGTACACATAGACGACAATTCCCGGCACGGCAGCCTGCAGGTCGGCGACGACCTTGGCGACCGAAGCCTCCTCGTTGTGGCACGGGACCACGGCGGCGATACGAAGCTCGGTGGAGTCCACCCGGGTCAATCCTCGAGGTCGGCGGTGTGAATAGGAACACCGGGAGGTTACAGGGCAGCGCGGCGTAGCGCGTACCCCGGTAAGGGTCTGCGTGCGTTCGGTTCACCGAGCCTAATGCGTGCGGTCGGAGGAGTCGGGGTAGGACGTTGCGCCGGGCGGAGCGAAGGCGCGGTCCGCGCCGGCTGGGGTACCGTCGCCCGGTGTCCTACCCCGAGCAGCCCGTGTCAGCACCCGAGCGGTCCGGCTCCGTGCCACCGGTTCCGGCCGCCGAGCCGCTGGTCGCGAAAGTGATCGGCGCCCTGCGGCGCGGCGGGGCGTTCCTCGTGGTCGGTGCGATCGGGTTCCTTGTCGATGCGGGCACCTACAACCTGCTCGTGTTCTGGGGCGGGGAGGGAATTCTGTACCACTCTCCGTTGCCCGCCAAGATCATCGCGATCGCCGTGGCTACCGTGGTCACCTACTTCGGCAACAAGTGGTGGACGTTCGCGCACAAGAAGACCGGCAACCCTGGCCGTGAATATCTGCTCTACGCCGTGTTCAACGTAGCGGCCATCGGCTTGCAGCTGGGCTGTCTCGGCTTTTCCCGCTACGTGCTCGACCTGTCGACGCCGCTGTCGGACAACATTTCCGGCACCCTGATCGGGCAGATCGTCGCGGTGGTTTTCCGTTATTGGGCCTACGACAAATTCGTCTTTGTCGGCAGCCCGGCGAATGCCGAGCAACAGAAGTAATTGCGGCACCTTGGTTGCTGAACAGGCACGGGACGAGGTCGGTTGATATCCTCGCACCCGCCGCGAACGGCATCCAGGGGCTGTCTGTCCCGTCAACACCCGGAGCCAGCACCGGGAGCGCCGCCAATCGACACCGAGGATTTCGAGGACTTCATGGATCAGTCGGCTACCCAAGCCGTTACCGAAACGAACGATCGACCTTCGGCTGCTGAAGCGCCCGCCTCGCTGCGCGCCGACCATCGGGCGCCCGATCGGCTGCTGCTGCAGCGCGGCATCTTCACCGGACCATCGGCGAAGGTGAGCGACGAGCTGTATGCCGTCGTGAAGGGCCGCGCGCATCGGGAGCGACTGGCGTTACGACTGGAAAAGGGCGCGACCGCCCACACCAACACCTACTTCGGCCGGTTCGCCGCCAGCTATTGGCAGCGCTGGACCACCGTCACCGAGGTGCGGGCGACGATGGTGCTCGACGTGGCCGCCATGGCAAGGGTCCGGGTGGTCGCCTCCGATATCGCCGGGCATCGGCGGATCATCGAGACCGCCGAAATCACCGAGGACGGCCCGGTGACACTGACAGCGCCGCTGGACCAATACGTCGACGGTGGCGCGTTGTGGCTCGAGTTCGATGCCATCGGCGGCGACCTCGGGATCACCGAACTCACCTGGACCTCGGTCGCGCCCGACCATGTGCGGCCGGTGGCGATCGCGATCTGCACCTTCAACCGGGCGGCGGATTGCGCCGAAACGGTGGCCGCGCTGGCCTCGGACGCGACCGTGCTCGCCGCGATCGACGCGGTGTACGTGGTCGACCAGGGCACCGATCTGGTGGAGGACCGTCCGGTCTTCCAGAACACCCTGCCGGTCTTCGGCGACAAACTGCGCTACATCCGGCAGCCCAATCTCGGTGGTGCGGGCGGCTTCACCCGCGGCCTCTACGAGGTGTCCGCGGTGAACGAGCACGCCGATGTGATCCTGATGGACGACGACATCCTGTGCGAGCCGGAAACGGTGCTGCGGCTCAATGCCTTCGCCAATATGACGGTGGAGCCGACGCTGGTCGGCGCCCAGATGCTGTTCCTGCTGAACCCCGACTACCTCAATGTCGGCGCCGAAGAGGTGCACCTGCACGAACTCAAGCACGGGCAGAAGGTGCCGAAGGCCTTGCGCAACACCAGCATGCTCAAGCGCAACCAGGAGCGGCGCGTCGATGCGGGCTACAACGCCTGGTGGACCTGCCTCATCCCGGCGGAGGTCGTTGCCAAGATCGGTCTGCCGATCCCGATCTTCTTCCAGTGGGATGACGTCGAATACGGCGTCCGGGCCCGCGAGAACGGGTTCGTGACGGTCACCCTGCCGAACGCCGCGGTGTGGCACGCCGACTTCTACTGGAAGGACTACGACGACTGGGCGCGTTACTTCAGCACCCGTAACTCGCTCATCGTCGGTTCGATGCACGCCGATCTCGATGCCAAGGCCATCAGCCGCCAGCTGTTCCGCAGCCTGGCCGAACACCTGGTCGCCATGCAATACGGTCTGGTGCACACCACCCTGCAGGGCATCGAGGACTTCCTCCAGGGCCCGAAGGTGTTGCGCGACGGCGGAATCGAGGCGCTGGCCGCCGCCCGCACCAGCCGCGGCGACTATCCGGAGACGGCCAAACACGCGGCCGCGACCCCGCCGGTGCGCTCCGGGGATATCCAGCTGCGCAGGGCAGGCGGCGAACCGAGCCGCGCGACAGCCGTGCTGATCAAGCGCGCCATCGGCCAGTGGACCGGCCGTACCCAGCACGGCTTGATCGGCATCACCCGCGAGGACGCGCACTGGTGGCACGTCGCACTGTTCGACCATGTCGTCGTCACCGATGCCTCCCAGTCCGGCGTCCGAATCCGCCGCCGCGACAAGACGAGGGCCCGCGCCCTGCTGCTGCGCACTCTGCGCGTGCTGCGCCGCCTGCGGCGTGAACTGCCCGCCTTGCAGCAGCAGTACCGCGCCGCGGTCCCGGAGCTCACCAGCCGCGCGAACTGGGAACGCCTCTACGGCATCGAGTCCGACTAAGTCGCCGTACCACGACAGCCGAGCCGCGCCTGCCTCGCAGGTGCGGCTCGGCTGTCGTGCGTCACCGGCCGGTCAGAGGAACAGGTCGGTGGTCAGTTCGCCGTCGCCGGGGACGACGCGGTACTTGTCGAGATCGGTAATGCCATGGGCGGCAAGGACTTCATCGTCGAGGAAGAAGTTGCCGCTGGTCTCCTTCGACGGTGCGGTGAGGACCAGGTACGCGGCGTCGGCGTAGATGTCGGGGGTGCGGGAGGTGGCGACCATTTCTTCGCCGCCGAGCAGGTTCTTCACCGCGGCGGTGGCGATGGTCGTGCGCGGCCACAGCGAGTTGACCCCGATGCCGTCGCCCTTGAGCTCCTCGGCCAATCCCAGTGTGGTCAGCGACATTCCGTACTTGGCGATGGTGTAGCCCAGCGCCATGCCTGCCCACTTGGGGTCGAGGTTCAGCGGCGGCGAGAGGGTGAGGATGTGCGGGTTGCGGCCCGCCGCCGCCGACTCGCGCAGAGCCGGAATGCTGAGCTTGGAGAGCAGGAAACTGCCGCGGCAGTTGATGTCCTGCATGAGGTCGTACTTCTTCATCGAGATGGCGTCGGTGGGGGAAAGGTCGATCGCCGAGGCGTTGTTGACCACCAGGTCGATGCCGCCGAAGCGCTCGACCGTCTGGCGCACGGCCTCGGCCACCGACTCGTCGATGCGCACGTCGCCGACGAAGGGCAGCACCTGGCCGCCCGCGGCCTGCAGCTCGGCCGCCGCGGTGTGGATGGTGCCGGGAAGCTTGGGATGCGGCTGGTCGGTCTTGGCGATGAGGGTGATGTTCGCGCCGTCGGCGGCGGCCCGCTTGGCGATCTCCAGACCGATGCCGCGGCTGCCGCCCGACATGATCATCGTCTTGCCTGCGAGCGGCTTCGATCCCGGTTCCGTCATGACCTGCTCCTGTCGTCTGTGCCGCAGGTGGCGCCCCGCGGCCTTCCGCGTTTTGCACGTTAAGGGTAAACCCTGCCCCTATGCAACCAGTTGCATAGGGTGGTCGAAGAGAGGGCATCGGAACCGCGGGGTTCCGATGCCCTCGACTTCACCGGACCGTTAGATGCTCGCGATCATGACGATATTGAGCAGCATGATCAGTGCGGCTAATCCCCAGGTGATATAGAGGAACACCATGCCCGGCGTCTTCTGTGGCACCTGACCGATAGCGCCGTTGAGGAAGATGACCACGGGCGCGCGGTAATAGAACCGTGTGCCCTGCCCCTCGGCGATCGGTGCTGTGACATTGGCGGGGCCCATGTCGAACAGCCACGGGGTGCTGACCTTGACGTGGTACTGGCCCGGCCCGACGGGGATGTGATTCTGTCCCCAGCGCGTGTTCGGCACCCGCTGACCATTGACCAGGATCTTCGGCTTGGTCAATGCCAGCAGGAAGGCGACCCCCGAGTACGACGCATCGATGGTGATTCCGGGCGGCGCGGGCGGCGCACCGTAGGGCGCCTGTTGCGCGAACTGCGGTGCGGGCTGTCCGTACGGCTGCCCGTACGGTGCGGCCTGTTGCCCGAACTGCGGAGCTTGCGGCTGGCCGTAGGCAGGCTGCGGCTGGCCGTAGGCAGGTTGCGGGATCTGCGGTTGGCTTGCGTGTTGCTGATCCGGTGCGTACTGCGGCGGCGCACCGTATGGTTGCGGCGCACCGTACTGCGGTGCGGGCTGGCCGTATGCGGGCTGCCCAGGCCATTGCCCGGGCTGCTGGCCCTGAGGCGGATACCCGCCGGGGTAACTCATTCAACCCTCCCAGTTAGCGATCAATGCGAGCCGACCCTACCGTGATTCGGCCAGTTCACCGCCGCCGAGAGTTCCGCTCCTGGTAAGTCCTCCGGTGCTGCTTGGTGATGTCGCGCCAGGCTCGCTCCCGCTCGGCTTGCAGGCGTTTGTCGGTGCGGGCGGCCATCCAGGCGTTCTCGCGGGCCAGTTTGCGATAGCTGTCGACCCGGCGCTGGGTCAGCTCGCCGTTATCGATGGCCTTCTGCACCGCGCAGCCCGGTTCGCCATCGTGCGCACAATCGCCGAAACGGCATTGCTCGGCAATGGATTCCAGATCGCTGAAGGTCTTTTCGATGCCATCGGCCGCATCCCACAACCCGATGCCGCGCAATCCGGGCGTATCGATCAGCGTGCCGCCACCGGGCAGCGGTTGTAGCTCCCGGTGCACCGTCGTGTGCCTGCCCTTCTTATCGGCCGCGCGGACAGCATTGGTGGCGAACGCCTCTCGGCCGAGCAGGGCATTGGCGAGCGTCGATTTGCCCGCGCCGGAAGGGCCGATCAACGCGACGGTTCCGTCGAGCATCGCGGTGAGCACATCCAGCCCGAACCCACTGCTCGCACTGACCGCGAACACCGCAGCGCCCGGTGCGACGGCGCGCACCTCGTCGAGCGGAATATCCAGCGCCGCATCCGCTTTGGTGAGCAACACAATCGGCTGTGCATTACTTTCCCAGGCCAGTGCGAGCATCCGCTCGATGCGCCCGAGATCGACATCCCCGTCGGCCGCGGTGCAGACCAGCACGGTGTCGACATTCGCGGCGAGCACCTGCCCCTGCGACCGTCCCGATACCGCCGATCGCATGATCGCCGACCGTCGTGGCAGCAGTTGGCGCACCGTCGACTCGGCATCGACGCTCACCCAGTCACCGGTGCACAGGCCGCTGATCTCGGAATCCGATCGCGGACACCGAGCCCGGGCCTGCCCCGCAGGCGTCGCGACATCGCATTCGCTGCGGTCCATTCGAATCACCCGCGCGGGCACGCACCCATCCGTGATGAGCGCCTCGTATTCAGTAGCTACGGTTTCGGTCCAGCCGTAAGGGACAAGCAGGTCATAGTCGACCATGATGGAAGGAATCCTTCGTCGAGCACCGAGCCCGACCAGGGCTCAGCGAATGGAGTGAGAGGTGGAGGTCCGTCCGGCGGCGCGCAGTCGCGCGGCTCGCCCGGGCATGACAATCCGAAGCTCGGTAGTCACGCGGCCCACCTCCTCACCCATCTCGTCGAAGTTCCCCAACACACTGACAGCTGCGCCCAGCCCCGCGCAACCTATTTTTCCCGCGCCGAAGCGCGTGCGCGGTTGGGCGCGGGCATGGGGTGCGGCGGTCGGGTGCTACGAGGTCAGCGTTTGTCCGGCTTGCCGAACTGCTCGTTGCGGCCGAGGCTGCGCAGGTGGAACCATTCGCGCAGGCCGGCGGGGTCGCGGCGGGTGACGAGGAAGAACCAGGAGAAGCGGATCCATTCCTGGGGGAGCAGCTTTCGCATACCGGGCTGTGCCATCAGGTAGCCGCGGTTGCGGTAGGTGAAGTAGCGCTTCACCGGGTCATCGGGGTACTGGGTGTGCATGCGGCCGCCGAGGATCGGCTTGAATTCGGCGGCGCCATTGGGATGTAGGTAGGCCGTTTGTAGGCAGGTGCCGAAAGGTAGGCCGGAGCGGACCAGACGGCGGTGCACCTCGACCTCGTCGCCGCGGACGAAAAGGCGCAGATCGGGTACGCCGATCACGTCGACCGCCTTGGCGGAGATGAGGGCGCCGTTGAACAGGGAGGCGATACCGGGCAGGAAGTCCTCGTCGCCCAGTTCGGAACGCAGCCGCCGCCACACCACGCCGCGGCGCAGCGGGAAGGCGAGCCGATCCGGTTCGTCGATATCGCAGACCACGGGCGAGACCTCGGAAAGGCCGTGCCGGGCAGCGCAATCCAGCAGGATGGACAGCACCTCGGGGCCCTCGGGCCTGCCGTCGTCGTCGGCGAGCCACACCCAGTCCGCGCCCTGGGTGAGCGCGTGCAGCATGCCGAGCGCGAAACCGCCCGCGCCACCGAGGTTGTGCGCCGATCCCAGGTAGGTCGATTCGATCGGCTGCTGCCGGACGAGCTCGGCGACCTCGGGCTCGTTGCCGTTATCGATCACGATCAGGTGATCCACCGGCCGCGACTGGGAGGTGACGACTTTCAGCGATTCCGCGAGCAGCTCACGCCGCTTATGTGTGACTACGACCGCGATGATCCTGGCGTCTGGGCCGGTACCGGTGGGAGTGAATTCGGCGGGAGCGGTCGCCGGCGCCGCATCGATCGCGGTTGCCTCGACCGTCTGCGCCGCATCGATCGAGGCATCAGCCGCAGCCGCGGTCTCGGAGGTGTCCTGCGGCGTATCGACCGGAGACTGCCCCTCTGCGACGATCGGGGATTGCTGCCCGGTCGATTCGCTCATGCCTCCGCCTCGCTGACGCTCGGCTCCGGCATGCGCGGTGCGCACTGGCACACGATTCGCTCGCTGCGCTCGCTCATGCCTCCGCCTCGCTGACGCTCGACTCCGGCATGCGCGGTGCGCACTGGCACACGATTCGCTCGCTGCGCTCGCTCATGCCTGATTCCGCTCCAATTCTCGTTCGGTGCCCATTGTCCGCTCGGCTTCCATTTCGCGCAGCACGGTGGCGACGTGGTTTCCCGCGTCCGGTCCTTCGTACGCGCGCACGACTTCTTCGATACCGCCGCGCAAACGGATCTGCCCGTGGTCGATCCACATGGCGGTATCGCAGAGTTGCGCGAGGAATTCATTGGAATGACTGGCGAACACCAGGATGCCGGACCTGGCCACCAAGGACTGCAACCGAATGCGGGCTTTCTTCATGAATTCGGCGTCCACCGCGCCGATGCCCTCGTCCAGCAGCAGGATTTCCGGGTCGATCGAGGTGACAACTCCCATGGCCAGGCGAACCCGCATACCCGTCGAATAGGTGCGCAGCGGCATGGACAGATACTCGCCGAGTTCGGTGAAATCGGCGATCTCATCGATCTTGGACAGCATCTGCTTACGTGTCTGCCCGAGGAAAAGGCCGCGGATGATGATGTTCTCGTAGCCGGAAATCTCCGGGTCCATGCCGACGCCGAGGTCGAACACCGGCGCCACCCGGCCACGGATGCGCGCACTGCCGCGCGAGGGCTCGTAGATTCCCGAAAGCAACCGCAGCAGGGTCGATTTGCCCGCGCCGTTGTGCCCGACAAGGCCGATCCTGTCGCCTTCCTTCAGCGAAAGCGTGATGTCGCGCAATGCCTCGACGACCACGACATCGGACTGATTGCGTCCGATCGCGCCGCCCGCCTTACCGAGGAACGCCTTCTTCAGCGACCGCGATTTGGCGTCGAAAATCGGGAACTCGACCCACGCCTGGCGGGTTTCGATACTCACATGGTCGGTCATCGAGCCCCTCCTAAACCCAGTACGGCACGCGTGAACGGAACTGCTTCATCGCGAAGATCGCCACGATCCAGCCGATCACGGTGATGGCGCCGACGATCACCCAGTGGTACAGATGCTGATCGTCGCCGAGCAACGGCGCACGGATGATCTCCAGGTAATGGAACGTCGGGACGATTTCCGCGAGTTTCGCGCGCTCGCTGACCTGGCCGCCCTGCGCCTCCAGGCTTTTCGTATTCCACATGACCGGAGTCAGCACGAACAGCATCAGCGTGAGGCTGCCGAGGATCGGCGCGATATCGCGGTAGCGAGTGCTGAAGATGCCGAACACGATCGACACCCACATCGCGTTGAGGAACAGCAGCCCGAGTGCGGGGATGGCGAAGATCGCGGTCCAGTGCAGTTTCTCCCAGACACCGAATGCGACCAGCACAACCAGATAAATCAGCATGTTGTGCGCGAAGAACAGCAACTGCCGCCACACCAGGCGATAGACATGCACGCTCAGCGCCGAGGGGAGCTGTTTGATCAGTCCCTCGTTGGCGATGAACACATCAGAGCCCTCGAGGATGCTCGCGTTGATCACATTCCAGACGATGATGCCTACGGCCACATAGGGCAGGTAGTCCTTGATCGGCTGATCGAGCAGCGCCGCGTACAGCAGGCCGATCGCCGCGGCCTGCACGCCGGTCGCGATGGTGATCCAGAACGGCCCGAGCACCGAACGACGATAGCGCTGCTTGATGTCCTGCCAGCCGAGCGACAGCCATAGTTCGCGCTGCGAAAAGCCACTGCGGAAATCCTTGAAGGCGCGCTGGAAGGTCTGCGAATCCGACACGATCGGCGTCTCGACCGCGACGGACTCCACTGCGGAAGCGTCGTCTGCCGATGTGGTCGGCTGCTCGTCGGGGGTCACCGGATTCTCATTCGCTGACTTCTCGTTCGCGTCTTCCACCGAAGTCTCCGCGGAAGGCTCGTCGGAAAGTGCTTGGCTGGTATCTGAACGCACTGGGCTCTCTTCAGGACGCCCCGGGTCGACAGCGGAAACCGAGTCGGGACGAGCGGCAGCGGCGGGCACGGTGCCCGAGCCTACCCTCGTAAATTCCGGTCGGCCCGCGTGGCCACGCGGGGTCTACAGATACTGTCCGGTTCCGCCGGTGGTCTGGCCCGGTGCACCACCTCGCGGGTCGACCGCATGGATGCCGGGCGGCAGCGCGCCCTGACGCATCTGTTCCAGCTGGGCGCGTGCCGCCATCTGCTGCGCGAAGAGCGCGGTCTGGATGCCGTGGAACAGTCCTTCCAGCCAGCCGACCAGCTGCGCCTGGGCGATGCGCAGTTCGGCGTCGGTGGGGATGGCGTCGTCGGTGAACGGCAGCGTGAGCCGCTCGAGCTCGTCGCGCAGTTCGGGAGCGAGGCCCTGTTCCAGCTCGCGGACCGAGGATTTGTGGATCTCGCGCAGCCGGGTGCGGCTCGCGTCGTCCAGCGGTGCGGCGCGTACCTCTTCCAGCAGCTGTTTGATCATGGTGCCGATACGCATGACCTTCGCGGGCTGCTCGACCATGTCGGCGAGCGATTCGCCGGCGTCGTCGCTGTCATCCGACGCGTCGGATTTCTTGTCGCTGTCGGTGACAACCTGCGCGGTGAAGGGCGAGTCCGATCCGGCCTCCGCGGGGGCGGCCAGCGGTCGGCCATCGGGTCCGATCACGACGATGGATTCCGGTGCCTCATCCGATTGCGTCATGATCCCTATCATGTCGCGTCTGCCGCGAACACGCTAAGGCGGGCGGTCGGGGTCGCCGGAGTCCGTGCCGCGGCGGTGCGCAGGCGTTCTATTCTGTTCGGGTCGTGTGGTTCGGATTTGCTGAAAGTCGGTTGCCATGCTGAGTCCCAGGTCGTCACGCTCGTGCCTGCTGGTGTCCTTCCCCTCGAGAGGGAACGCGGTTACACAGCCTCGCCCGCTGCCCTTAGAGTGGCCAACATGACTTACGACGTCGCGAGGGTTCGGGGCCTGATACCGTCCCTGGGCGACGGCTGGATCCATCTCGACCCGCAAGCGGGCATGCTGGTCCCGGATTCGGTATCTCGTGCCGTTTCAACAGGTTTCCGCACCTCATCGTTTTCGCATATCGGACGCAACGGCGCCGCTGTGCGCAGCGCCGCGATTCTGGACGCGGCCCGTGAGGCCGTCGCGGACCTGGTCGGCGGCGATCCGGCGGGTGTGGTGCTCGGACCGGACCGGGCGGTGCTGCTGGCCTGGTTGGCGGAGTCGCTGAGTTCGCGCCTCGGGCTGGGCACCGGGATTGTGCTGTCGCGCTTGGACGACGAGGCCAATGTCGCGCCGTGGCTGCGGATCGCGAACCGCTACGGCGCACATGTGCGCTGGGCCGAGGTCGAGATCGAGACCTGCGAGATGCCTTCTTGGCAGTTCGAGGAATTGATCGGGCCGACCGCCCGCCTCGTCGCGCTCACCGCGGCATCGCCGATCGTCGGATCCGCGCCCGCGGTCCGGGTCGCCGCGGACCGTGTGCACGAGGTGGGCGGTCTGCTCGTCGCCGACGCCTTCGGTGCGTCGCCGTACGCGCTCATAGATATCGACGAGCTCAATGCCGACGTCGTCGCGCTCAGCGCCCCCGCATGGGGTGGCCCGCAGATCGGCGCGCTGGTGTTCCGTGATCCCGCGTTCCTGGACCGGATTCCGTCGATGTCGTTGAATCCGTATGCGAAGGGCGCCGAGCGGCTCGAGGTGGGCGGCCACCAGTACGCACTGCTCGCCGGGCTCACCACCTCGATCGACTTCCTCGCCGGGCTCGACGAGCGTGCCACCGGCACCCGCCGCGAGCGCCTGGAGATGTCGATCACCTCGCTGCAGGACTACCACGATCAGCTCTTCGAGCACATGATGGACGTGCTCGACAAGATCCCCAACCTGACCGTTATCGGCCGCGCTTCCACTCGCATACCGACCGTCAGCTTCACCCTCGCCGGAATGCAAGCCGAGAAGGTCGCCGCCAAGCTGGCCGACAACCGGATCGGCACCCTCAGCGGCGTCCACGGCGGCAGCCGCCTGCTGGACGCGCTCGGTGTCAACGATGAAGGCGGCGCGGTGACCGTCGGCCTCGCCCCGTACACCACCAAGTTCGAGATCGACCAACTCGGCAGGGCACTCGCCGCCCTCGAGTGACCATGGTCGACCGGGTGATGCCCGCGCCCGTGGTTCGGCAACTACCTGTGAACAGACGCGGGGCATGTCCGCCATGCCGGAGCAAGAGGTTACAAGGCGGCGATGAGGGCGATACCGATTGCCAGTGCTGTGGCGCAGGCCGCGCATCCACGCAGGATTGCGTTGGGGTAGCTGGTGCCGGCGATGCGGCTGAGTATCCCGCCAACCAAGCCGCAGATGACCGCGACTGCGAGCAACAAACACAGGGTGAGAGCGGTTGCTTGTGAATCCTGGGACTCGTGGACATGGTTGGCAATCGGCTGCATGGCGGCGCACGGCGATCCAACGCATGGATTGTCCGCATGCGTAGGTTGGGCTACGTTGACCAAAGAGTACTCCCGAGCGTTCGGATGGTTTGGTGATCATTTCGGCTCGCAACGAGACTCTGTGGCCGCCCCGGTCCTGGCAGGGAAACCCGGGGCGGCCAGTGCTTTTCGGGCCTCGTTCAAGCTGCAAGCGACCCTACGCCGCAACGCGGCGGTTCGTAAAAGCACTGACATCCGAAATGACGATGGTCAACAAATCCCGGCGCATTTGCATGTGAGCTGGATCACTGTTGCCGTGGCTGTGGCTCGGGCCCGGAGCTGCCCGCATAGCCGCTGTTCAGGGCGGTTATGAACGGATGTTCGACAGTTGCTAGAAACTTGCTGAGCAGTGATGCGATTACCGTAGCAATGTGTGCTACACCACATTTGATGATGCTTAGCCGGATTGGTCACATTCGCCCAGTAGCGACCTACTGGCTACCCAACATCTGGTACAGCGTCTGGTTCGGTTTCGCCGTCGGGCAAGACCCGCTTGCCGGCGGTCAGGGATCACCCAGGAGACCGCGAAATAGCCGAACCGAAAGCGGTTCCGGGTCGCTGATCCGGCTGACCCGACCGGATCTCGGCCCCGGCTGTCAGATGTCGCGGACGCGCAGGAGCACTTTTCCGAAGGTCTCGGCGGAATCGAGCATCCGGTGGGCCTCGGGGGCGTCCTCGATCGGGATCTCCGCATGGATGACCGGCACGATGGTGCCGTCGGCGATCAGCGGCCAGACCTGGCGGTTCAGATCGGCGATGATCGTGGCCTTGCTGTGGTTGCCGGTGGCGGGTCTGTTGCGCACGTTGTTCGCGTGGATGCTGCCCCATTTGCCGAGCAGCGCAGCCAGATTCAGTTCGCCGCTGACGCCGCCCTGCATGCCGATGACGACCAGGTGGCCGTGCTGGGCGAGTGCCGCCACGTTGCGCGGCAGGTAGGCGGCGCCCATGTTGTCGAGGATGATATCGGCGCCGGGGCCGCCCGCGCCGGACTCCTCGGCGCGGATCCGCGCGACGAAGTCGTCGTCGCGATAGTTGATCAGCACGCTCGCGCCGAGCTCCTTGCAGCGCTCCAGCTTCTGCTGCGACCCCGCGGTCACCGCGACCCGCGCACCTCGGGTCACCGCCAACTGGATGGCGTGGGTGCCGATTCCGCTGCCACCGCCGTGGATGAGCACCAGCTGGCCGGCGTGCAGGCCCGCCGTCGTGACGAGGTTCGACCACACCGTCGCGGCCACCTCGGGCAAGCCGGCCGCCGCACCGAGATCCAGTCCGTCGGGCACCGCAAGCAGCTGCGTCGCTGCCACCACGACCCGTTCGGCGTAACCGCCGCCGGACAGCAGCGCGCACACGCGATCGCCGACGTGCCAGTCGCGCACACCCTCGCCGAGTTCCGCGATCACGCCGGAGACTTCCAGGCCGATGATCTCGCTCGCGCCGGGCGGCGGCGGATAGAAACCCTGGCGTTGCAACAGATCCGCGCGATTGACACCGGCCGCGGCCACCTCGATCAGCACCTCACCATGCCCCGGCGCCGGGTCAGGAGCCGCCGTCCACTCCATCACCTCGGGCCCGCCGAAACCGTTCAGGTTGATTGCACGCACCTGACCCATATTGCCGGGTGCGCCGTCGGACTGGACGCGGGGCGGCATATTCGAGTCGTCGGCTCGGCAACTGTGACACCGCGCCGGATACTCGGCGCACCCAATCCGACGAGCATCCTGCGCGAACGGATCGAACGGACTACCGTCCCACCCGTGACCGGCTTCGTCGACTTCCAGAACGAGATCTACCTGGGTGGACTCGGTGGTTCGGTGCCCGAATTGCCGATGACGGCCGCGGGATTGGAGCAGCGAGCACAACAGCTGCTCGACCCGGCCGCCTTCGCGTACGTGGCGGGCAGCGCGTCGTCGGAACGGACGGCCGCGGCCAACCGCAGCGCGTTCGATCGGCATCGGATCGTGCCGCGGATGCTGCGCGGCACCTCGGGGCCGGGGGCGCGCGATCTGTCGGTGGAGGTGCTCGGCACCCGATTGGCCGCCCCGGTGCTGACCGCGCCCGTTGGCGTGCTCGAGCTGCTGCACGAGCGCGGTGAGGTGGTCGTCGGCGAGGTCACCAAGGAACTCGGCGTCGGCACGGTGCTGTCGACGGCGGCCTCCTCGACCATCGAGGAGGTCGGCACGGCGGCGGGCGAGTGGTGGTATCAGCTGTATTGGCCCAGCGATGACGAGCTCGCGCGTTCGTTCGTCGCCCGCGCCGAGCGTGCGGGCGCCAAGGCGATCGTCGTCACCGTCGACACCCCGAATCTCGGCTGGCGGCCACGCGATCTGGAGGTCGCGCATCTGCCGTTCCTGCACGGCAAGGGCATCGCCAACTATCTGTCCGATCCGGTCTTCCGCGCGAAACTGCCGACGCCGCCGGAAGAGAGCGAGGACGCGATGCGGGCGGCCATCCTGACCTGGGCCGGCGTGTTCGGCAACCACACCCTGCGTCCGGCCGACCTCGCCCGGCTGCGTGAATGGACCGATCTGCCGATCGCGGTGAAGGGCATCCTGCACCCCGACGATGCCCGCCAGGTCGTCGACGCCGGCGCCGACGCGGTAGTGGTGAGCAATCACGGCGGCCGCCAGGTGGACGGCTCGATCGCCGCGCTGGACGCCTTGCCCGCCGTGGTCGCGACCATCGGCGACCGCGCCGACGTGCTGTTCGATTCCGGCGTGCGCACCGGCTCGGACCTGCTGATCGCGCTGGCGCTCGGTGCGAAGGCGGTGCTGTACGGCAGGCCGTGGGCCTACGGTCTCGGCATCGCGGGGCGGGCGGGCGTGCGCCACGCGCTACGCGTGCTGCTGGCCGATTTCGACTCCGCGCTCGGCCTTTCCGGCTGCGCGAGTCCGGGCGAGCTGGACCGATCGTTCGTCGCGACCGCACGCTGACCCCGACGCGGCCTGGATTTCCCCAGTTCAGCCGGGCTTAGAATGGACAATGTGCATCCCGAACCGAGCTGTCGCGTGCCCGCCGAGCCGAATTGGCTCGACCCGGCGCAGGCGCGCGCATGGCGGGCCTACATGGATGGCCACCAGCGCCTGATGGCAGCGCTGAATCGGCAGCTGCAACGCGACAGTGATCTCAGCCTCGCCGAATACCGGATCCTGGTCCTGCTGTCGGAGGCGCCCGGTCGATCGCTGCGCATGAGCGAGCTCGCCGACGGCGTGCTCTCGTCCCGGAGCAGGCTGACCCATCAGATCCGCCGCATGGAAGTCCAGCGCATGGTGCGCCGCAACACCTGCCTCGAGGACGGCCGCGGAGTGCTGGCCGAACTCACCGAGGAGGGCATGCGCAGACTGGAGGCGGCGGCCCCCGGGCACGTCGACGCCGTCCGCCGCGACTTCATCGGCCTGCTGACACCCACTCAACTGGAAGCGATCGGCGAGGCCTTCGCGTGCATCGACCAGGTGATCGGGGAGCGTGCCGGCTGACCCGTCCGCTACGATCGTGACCCTGGAGACGTGGCAGAGCGGCCGAATGCACTCGCCTTGAAAGCGAGCGTCGCGAGAGCGACCGGGGGTTCAAATCCCTCCGTCTCCGCAAAAGTCGGGTCATTCGTCCCTCGCCGTCAGCTACGCCGGACGAAATTCGGGCGGATGTCGAGGTCCGGCGGGTCGTAGTACCGATGGAAGGTGGGGGTCAGTCCCGCGGAGATCGGGGGGTTGACCCAGGTCCAGTCGGTGGGACACGCGCGGCCCGCGGCCTCTTCGCGCTCGACGTGGTCACAGAACTGTTTGGCGACAGTGTGGTGGTCGACGATATAGACGCCGGATCTGCGGAAGCTGTGCAGCACTGCCCGATTCAGTTCGACGAGGGCTTGGTCACGCCACAGCGTGCGTTCGTGGCGAGTGTCCAGACCCATCATCTCGCCGATCAGCGGGAGCATGTTGTAGCGGTTGGTGTCGCTGAGGTTGCGCGCACCGATTTCCGCGCCCATGTACCAGCCGTTGAACGGGGCGAACGGGTAGGTGATGCCGCCGATCTCCAGGTTCATATTCGAAACCGCGGGCACCGCATGCCATTTCAGGCCGAGCCCGGCGAACCAGTCGAAGTCGGGGTGTTCGAGCTCGACCTCCCGTGCCAGCTCGGGCGGGACATCGAACCAGCGGATCGGCTCGTCGGGCGTGCTGATGAGCACCGGCAGAATGTCGAAAGGTGTTCGCGCGCCGCGCCAACCGAGCTTTGTCGCGAACTCGGTGAGCGCGACATTGGCCGCATCGCCGGTGACCGAGCCGTCGCCATTGCGATATCCCGCATAGCGGATCAATTGTGGACTGACGATGCGGAATTCGCGTCCGTCGGCCTGGCGTGGCGGGCCGACGGTGATCATCGACTGGACCGCGCCGCCATTGGTGGCCATGTGCAGATGCTGCCAGCAGACCTCGGCGAGCTCCCGGGCCGAGCGCACTCGCCGCGCATCGAGCAGTTTCAGCGACCGCCAGTGTTTCCGGCCGACACAGCGGGCGTGGTTGCGCCACGCGAGTTTGGCTCCGATCAGGATTTCCTCGGCCGTCTGCTGGTAGCCGCCGACCTGCTCTAGCTGTTCCAGTGCGCTGCGACGGCGGTGCGTCGACAGGTGGGCCAGTTCGGGCCTGCGGAAGAATTCGTCGCATTCACGCATGCGCCGCCGTAGCTCGAGGTTGAAAGGCTCGGTATCGGTAGGGGTTTCGAGCGTGTTGTCGAGCGACGCTGCGGGTAGCACTTGTTTCACAGTTTTCTCCGGTCGGGCATCAGGTGCTGCGGCCAAACAGACAGACATCTTTCGAGCAGAGATTCGCGCACGTAGGCGCAGTGGATCCCGATGACATCCGGTGGACCGCGAGATAACTCGCGGATTGCGGCGGTCACGCGGCGGGCCTCGTGGTGGCCGACCGATGGCGCGGGGCGAGCGACTGGTTCGCCGCAGGCGCACATCGCAGCGTGACCTCGCTGCCGGTGTTTGCTCACTGCGATCATGCTCGTCCCAATCGACGGCTGAAAAGACCCGTGTAGCAGCGTACGACCGGTGTGCTGGTCGTGTGCCTGGATTGGCGGTTTTGGCTGCGCGTGAGCGGCGGGCTGTTCTGATCCGGCATGTCGCAGTACGGTCGATCGGTTCGGCTCGCATCGCCGCGATCGATATCACCACCGAAAGCTGGTGGCAGAGAACGGTAGCCAGAAAGTCCAAATGGTCGGTTTCTGGTCCGCAAGCCGTGTCAGATGTATCCGGTCGGCCTGTTGTCCGGGCTCGGCTTCGACACCAGCACCGAGGTCGGCCTCGGCTCGCGGGCGGCGCGGCCGCGACCGAGTTGTCGTGGTACTCGATTCCCGTACTACCAGTGTTGCTTTCGGCGGACATGGCGCTGTTGATCGGCCGGACGGGAGATCATGTCGATCTCCGTCGATAAGCTCGAGGTCGAATCGGGGGTCATCGGATGGCACGGGAACCTGGATCCAGGTGATCTGGGCTACATCGTCGTCGGTCTGTTCGTAGTGACCTGGGCGGTCGCTGTGGCGGTGTGGCGCTTCGCCGAGGTGGAACGGCGCTGGCAAGACGGCGTCTGCGCCGACTGAGAATTAAACGTGGCGCAGATCACTCCTCGCGCTGGTGGTGGTACGGCGGCGGAGGCCACCTTCGCATTTCTGGCAGGATGGCAACCATGCTGTCTCGGCGCGGGGTGCGGCGCTGGGTGTCCAGCGCCATGGTGAGTGTCGCACTGATAACGGGTGCGGTGGTGATCGGCGCGTCATCGGGATCGGCGGCGCCGGGCGATGTGCCGCGACCGAGCACCGGATCCTCGGACGGGCCCGGTCCGGCCGAGCCGACGACCGCGCCCGCGCCCCTGGCGTCCATCGATCACATCGAACCGATCAATGATCGCTGGTTGCGGGTGTACGTGGACTCGCCCGCTATGAGCCGCGTCGTCGAGGTGCAGGTGCTGCTGCCGCGTGAGCGCGACCACGCGCGCCCGACGGTCTACATGCTCGACGGTCGCGCCGCGAACCCGACCAGCAACAACTGGACCGAACAGGGGCACGCGGAGGAATTCTTCGAAGACAAAGACGTCAATGTGGTGCTGACGGTGGGCGGCCCGGCCAGCTTCTACACCGACTGGCAGCAGCCCGATCCGGTGCTCGGCACCAACAGGTGGGAAACGTTCCTCACCAAGGAGCTGCCGCCGCTGGTCGATGCGAAATTCGAGGGCAACGGGCGCAATGCGGTCATGGGTGTCTCGATGGGCGCCGAGGCCGCGATGATGCTCGCCTTCCGGCAGCCGCGGCTCTACGCGGCAGTGGCCGCGCACAGCGGCTGTTTCTCCATGGGAACCGACTTCGGGCAGGCACAGGCCCGCACGATCGTGGCCACCTACCGCGGCAAGCCGGACAATATGTTCGGCACGCAGAACGATCCCGCCTGGCTCGCCCACGACGTCATGTTGAACGCGGAGGCCTTGCGCGGCAAGGCAATCTACCTCTCGGTGGGCAGCGGCCTGCCCGGCGAGTACGACACGCCCAACAACCCGGAGATAGTCAGCACCATCGGATTCGGTGGTCCGCTGGAGGCCGCCACGAATGTGTGCACGCAGCGGCTCGCCGAACGGTTCGCCACGCTCGGTATCCCGGTGACCTCGCACTTCCGGCTGACCGGAACCCACTCGTGGCCGTACTGGCGTGATGAACTCGCCCGGTCGTGGCCGACGGTGTCGCGGGCCCTCGGCGTCGCCTAGCCCAAGCGCGAGCGTTCAGCCGAACTGTGCCGCGCCGCCGAACTCGGCCGCGACGCTCGGATCGGTGGCGAAGCGCAGGAACTGATCGTTTTCGTGCGGGTCGCCGATCGTCACCCGGACGCCGTCGACGCCGTAGGGGCGCACCAGCACGCCGGCCTCGGCGCTCGCCTCGCCGAACTCGGCGCTGCGCGCACCGAGCGGAAGCCACACGAAGTTCGACTCGCTCGGCGGTACCGAGTAACCGGCCGCGAGCAACGCGTCGCGGATTCGCTCGCGTTCGACGACGAGAGTGTCGGTCCGGTCCAGCAGTTCGTGCCGCGCCTCCAGCGAGGCGATCGCGGCGGCCTGTGCGACCCGGTTCACGCTGAACGGGATATGCACTTTCAGTAGCGCGGTGATCACCGCTGGATCGCCGACGGCGTAGCCCGCCCGCAGGCCCGCCAGGCCGTAGGCCTTGGAAAAGGTACGCAGCACAACGACATTGGGCCGGGTACGGCCGAGCTCGATGCCGTCGGGGTGGTCCTGCGGTGTCAGCCGCAAGTACTCGTAATAGGCCTCGTCCAGCACGATGAGTACCTGCTTCGGGATCGCGTCGAGGAAGCGCTCCAGCCGATCCTTGCCGAGCGCGGTGCCCGTCGGGTTGTTCGGATTGCACACGAAGATCAGCTTGGTGCGTTCGGTGACCGCGGCCGCCATGGCGTCCAGATCGTGCTCCAGCTCCGGGGTGAGCGGCACCCGCACCGCGGTCGCATTGCCGACCTGGGTGACGATCGGGTACGCCTCGAACGAGCGCCAGGCGAACAGCACCTCGTCGGTCGGCGTGGAGCAGGTGATCTGCACGAGTTCCTGGCACAGTGCGACGCTGCCGCAGCCGACGGCGACATTCGACGTGGTGACGCCGAGGAAGTCCGCGAGCGCCGTGCGCAGCTCTATGGCCTGATTGTCCGGATACCGGTTTGCCGATTCGGCGGCCTCCGCGATCGCCTTCGCCGCGGCGGGCAGCGGACCGAAGGTCGTTTCGTTGCTGGCCAGCTTGACCGCGCCGGGATGGTTGCGGCCAGGGACGTATGCCGGAATGGAATCGAGGTCCGGCCGGATCTTCGCGCTCACTCTCCAAGCCTATGCCGGGCACCGGAAAATCTGTGGGTAGGGCCGCTCACGTGCAATTTCTCGCGCAGAACAGGATGTCGCCCTACGCTTGTTCCATGTCGGGCACTTATGACGATATTGCGCCGCTGCGCCGTGGCGACGACATGATTTCCGATCCAGACGCGGAATTGCCGGTGGACAACCGGCAACAAGCGGCCGATAAACAGGTACCCATCACCGTGACCGAGCCGGAGGGCAATGCCCGCGGCGGGATCGTGGTGCTGCACGAGTCCCGTGAGTTCACCGGGTCGTTGCTGGAGCTCATGGCCGCGCTGGCGACCGAGGGCTGGACGGTGGTCGCGCCGAACCTTTTCCATCGGGTCGACGGTGAACCGGCTGCCGAGGTCTTCGGCGACGAGCTGTTCGAGGATTTCGACGCCTGCTTCGACTGGCTGACCCGCCGTGGTGTGTTCCCCGACTGCATCGGCGTGCTCGGCTTCGACCACGCGGGCACCGCGGCCTTCCTCGTCGCCACCAACCGGCCGATCGGCGCCGCGGTGAGCGTCGCGGCGCCCGGCATCGTCGAGCCGCTGACCGACCGGGCCGACGCCCTTGTGAACGCCGCCCCGAATCTGCAGGCTCCCTGGCTCGGCCTCTACGGTTGCGACGACCCCGCCACCCCGCCCGTCGACGTCGACAAACTGCGCGACGCGGCCGCCCGCGCCGCGGTGGCCAGCCTCGTCATCAGCTACCCCGGCTTGCAGCATCGCGCCGATCGCCCCGGCCTCGACGACGACATCGATTTCATCGACCCGCAAACCAGGATTTTCGACTGGTTCGACAGCAATCTACGCTGATAACCAGGCGTTTTGCGATCTGGACAATAGCTGCTGTAACCTTCATGCTCGGCGGTTCGAAAGGACCGGTGCCCTCGAAGAGAAGGCTCCAGGAGGCGTGCCAGAGCGGCCGAATGGGACTCACTGCTAATGAGTTGTCCCTTCACGGGGACCGGAGGTTCAAATCCTCTCGCCTCCGCCACAACCCCGGTTCGCCGGGCAACAACTGAACACCGCATGCGCCCGTAGCTCAACGGATAGAGCATCTGACTACGGATCAGAAGGTTAGGGGTTCGAATCCCTTCGGGCGCACAGAAATCGGCCCCCGAGCTGCGATAGCAGTTCGGGGGCCGATTGGTAATCAAGGTGTTTTGCCCCGAATCCGGTACTTTGCCCATACAAACGAGCCGTTACTTTCCCTCGGCGTATCGGTCCGGGGTGCTCCGAACATCCGGTCCCTGAGTCTGCCGCTGAAGGTAGTGCTGCTCGGTGGTCGACAGCTTCGCGTGCGACAGCTGAGCCTGAGCCGGACCGAGGTCGGTTCGAACCACTGTCGCCACCGTCCGCCGGAAGGCAGGCCTTATCGGGCAGGCGGGTGAGCCAGCCCCTGATGTGCAACCCAACCCCTAACAGGGCCAATGGTGGTCGCCGAGCACGCGCGACAGGCGGCATGAGCGTACGTTCCGGCGCTACTCGACTGCCATGGCGCGACGTTCCGCCGGGTAGTTGAGCGGGCTGAGCGTGTCATGAAAGGCTGCACAGATGGACTGGCGGGCCGAGAGCCCCGAACTGTGGGCGTTCCTGGGGTCATTGCGGCTCGGCGAGATCCTTTCCGGCACCGTCACAGCGATTGAATCGTTCGGCGTGTTCGTGGCGTTGGATGATGGCCCCCCGCATCCGCTCTACCCGGGCGTCGGGTTCATCACGATCCCAGAATTGTCCTGGAGACGTTTCGAAGCGGCTTCCGACGTTGTTCAGGTCGGGCAGCGCGTTTCCGGTGAATTCCTGCAGTTCGACACCTGGAATGCCGAGGCCAGGCTGTCTTTGCGAGCAATGCGGCCCGACCCCTTCCATGCCTTTGCCGAGTGCACCACCGTCGGCAGGGAACTACACGGGCACGTCACCAAGCTGGTGCCGTTCGGCGTCTTTGTCCAAGTGGCGGGTGGGATCGAGGGGCTGATTCATCGCCGAGACCCCACCCTGACGCCGGACGATGTCGTCCAGATCGGGGACGATGTCATGGTCGTTGTCACCCATGTCGATCGGGAAAAACGTCAGCTGTTCCTCTCCCGACAAACCACCGGTCGGCTCTGAGCTTCGAGCACCCTGGATCAGGAAGGGCTACCGCCCCAGTACGGCCGAAGTCGCCAGTTGTGCACTCAACTCGGCATTTGCGTGCGTTCGGCAGGCCGCGGTCCGATCTGCTCGGCTCGACCCGTAAGCGGCGCGCAGACAGCCGGCTAATCGGAGATGATCAGCACCTTTTGGCGGCGGAACACGTGGACCGCTGACTTGCTGATGTCTTCAGCTCTGCAATGATCCTGTGTAACAACCTGTTCCGAAACGCGAATATGCATTCATGAGTCGTAGGACAACGCGATCGATCAGCGTCGCAACGATGGCACTCGGTGCCGCACTGCTGCTTGCCGGATGTGGTCCCGCCTCGAACGGCAGCACGTCCGCGCCGAGCACCCCGAACAACACGGTCACCTCGGCCAATGCAGTCACCGCGACCACAGCGGCGCCGACATCGGTTCCAGCCCCGGCGACGACCGTCGCGTCCGAGTCCACGACGGCGGCGCCGGGCACCGATGCCCCGGCGACGACCGTCGCGTCCGAGTCCACGACGGCGGCGCCGGGCACCGACACGGATCGGCCCGCCGGCAGCTGGAACCCTTGTGACACTCCCGATTCCGCGCTCGCGAGTGCGGGCTTGAACGTCGCCAGCGAGCAATCGATCTCGAATCCCGGTTTCCCCACCGAGAAGTCCTGCAAATGGAAGACCGCCGACAACGCGCTCGAGTTCTACGTCATGGCCTACGGCACGCCGGTAGGTGAGCTGCGCCAGACCGGTAAGTACGTCGACTTCAGTTCGGTCACGGTGGCCGGCCGTAAATCTCAGCAATTCCGTGCGGCGCAAGACACTCACAAGCTCGGGTGCTACATCGCGGTGCCAGCGTCTTTCGGTGGTGACATTTTGCTCTTGGCGTCACGAATCTGGAACCCTCAGGGCGGCACCGACGGATTCAACTCCTGCGACGATGCCCAGCGCATCGCCAACTCCCTGGTCAACCACATACCCTGACGCACTAACGCCCGGGTGCAATGGTCCTGCTCATCTTTGCCCGAAGCCTATTCTCGGACACACCGACCCACGCCCCTGTCAGTGCCAGTTCTGCTGCGTGAACCCAGGGATCAAAGGGCCGATTCGAGGGGTGGCTGTTTCTTTTCCATCCCTGGCTCAGGACTGGTGGGCCGACTTGATGATGCGGAACTCCGCGCCGAAGGGGTCACGCAGTCCGGCCATGTGGCGGAATGGCGTGTCCTGCGGGGACAGCGTCACGGTGGCGCCAGCGGCGGTGGCACGTTGCAGAGTCGCGTCGGCGACGTCGACGTAGGTCAGCCAGGCGGATTTGGGCGCGGACGGCTCGTCCTGGATGCCGCCATGGCGGCTCATGCGTTGTGTCACTTCCAGGCGGGGAGCGCCGGGAGGTCGCCGATCAGGTCGGTGCCGGTGGATCGGCCGAGGAGCCAGGCCAAGAGGGACGTGGCGGGGCCGCTGATGGTGTGGGAGGGTGCGGTGGCGCCGATGGTCGCGGTGAAGCCGGTGTCGGTGGCGTGGATGGCGAATGGCGCGGCGGCGGGGTCGGTCGCGGCGGCCTTGGTCAGGTCCGCGGCGGCTCGCGGGAGCAGGCGGGTCACGAAATCGGTTGGCCAGTCGGCGGGTTGGTAGCCTGCGGCCAGGTCGACGTGATGGATTTCGACCTCCTGCAGCCGCATCCAGATCACCTCGGTCGCGGGGATGGGCCTGCCCTGCCTGGTGCGGACGATGGCTTCCCACGCCTCCGCGGGCGCCTCCATGGCGAGGGTGAGCCAGCGGGTGGCGGCCGCCTCGTTGTCGGCGAGCTGATCGGCCAACGGGCGTGGGGCGCCTGCCTCGATATCGGCATCGCGGATGTGCATGCTTGCGTACTGGGGTGTCTCGTTGCCGGTGCGGGCCCAGATCAGCAGGTTGACCAGGCTGTCGGCATTGCGGGCCAGGTGCGCGAGTACGTGTCCGCGCGTCCAGCCGGGCAGTAGCGAAGGACCGGTGATGTCGCTATCGCTGAGACGGCGCGCGGTGTCGAGGAAGCGGGTCGTCGCCTCGGCGACAGTGTCGAGCTGGACGGTGGTTTCCGGAGCATCGCTTGTCACGATGCCGACCCTAGCGACCCGGGCTCGGCCCTGCCCCGTAAAGCGCGGAGTCCGGCAGGAGTGACTACTCGCCGATGACCGCGTCGGCCTCGATCTCGACCAGCAGTGCCGGGGTGATCAGTGCCTTGATCTCGTACATGGAAGCGGCGGGACGGATGTCGCCGAAGACCTCCGCGTGTGCCTTGGCGATCTCCGGCCAGCGGGAGATATCGGTGACGAAGATGCGCGTGCGGATCACATCCTCGAGGCTCGCGCCCGCGTCGGTGAGCGCGGCGGCGATGCGGCGCAGGACTTCCCTGGTCTGCTCGCCGATATCGGCGCCGCCGACCGCGCCCCCGCCGGGGAGCGAGGCGGTGGTGCCGCTCACCGCGATCACGTTGCCGAGCCGGACGGCGCGGGAGTAGCCGACGATGTCTTCGAACTCGGAGGCCGAGGAGATATTCACACGAGCGGTCATGAAGACATCATGGCATCGACTCGTCACTCGGACTTCTTTCCATCGTCGGATCGACACGGTAGGCAGACAGGCGTGAACGCTCATTCTCGTCCTTGCATCGCCGCAGTCGCCGTTCTGTGCGTCGGCGTGCTCGCCGCAGGCTGCTCGGCTTCGGACCCGGAGGTGAACTTCACCGTGGCCGAGGACCAGCCGCTGGTGATCTCGCTGGATGATCTGCTCGGCGCGACGGGTGGCAGTGCCGCCGTCGCCCTCGCCGATCCGCGACACGGCTCGCTCAGCAGGCGCACCGACGGTGCGCTCGTCTACCAGCCGAAGCCCGGATATACCGGTCCCGACGAATTCGGCGTCACCACAACCGATGCGGTCCGTGTGTACACCACCGACCTGCCGCCGCTCGGCGAGTTCGGCGGCGCCACCGTGCAGGCCAGCGGTTTCGGCTCGGCATGGACGCCGGTGCCGGGATCGAAGGACGAGTTCTACGGCCTCACCGACCGCGGCCCGAATGTCGACGGTCCCGGCAAGAACGAGAAGCTTTCGCCGACACCGGGATTCGTCCCCAAGATCGGCCGGTTCAAGCTGGTCGGCAACCGCGCGACGCTGCGGTCCTCGATCGATCTGCACACCGCGAACGGCACCCCGTTCAATGGCCAGGTCGATGTCGCGGCGAGCACCGGTGAAACCATCCGCGACCTCGCGGGCGTCGTGCTGCCGCCCACCGATCACGGGCTCGATCCGGAGGGTCTGGTCGCGCTGCCCGACGGCAGCTTCTGGGTTTCCGACGAATACGGTCCGTTCCTTGTGCATTTCGACGCCAAGGGCGCCGAGATCGAGCGGCTCGCCCCCGGCGCCGGACTGCCCAAGGAGATCGCGCTGCGCACCCCTAATCAGGGCATGGAGGGCCTGACCATCACCCCGGACGGCGGCACCCTCGTCGGTATTGTGCAGAGCGGCCTGAAAACCCCCGGACTGGATGGCTCGGCCAAGGAGGTGCCGATGACCCGCATCGTCACCGTCGACCTGAAAACCACAGCGCTGCGCGAATTCGTCTACCCGCTGGAGAACCCGAAGCAGACGAAGGTCGCGGTTTCGGAGATCACCGCGCTGAGCCCGACCACTTTCCTGGTCGACGAACGTGACGGCGAGCTGCCGCCCACAGCGAACAAGAAGCTGTGGACTATCGACATCTCCGCCGCCACCGATGTCGGCCCGCAGTCGAAGGTGCCCGGCGCGCAATACGATCCGGAACGCGGCGGCCTGCTGATCGACGGCAAGCCGCTGGAGACCCTGGTCGGCGTGGTGCCGACCGCCGAGGGCAATGCGGCGTTGAGCCGGGTGGGCGTCAACCCGGTCGCCAAGACCGAGAACCTGGATCTCACGGCACTTGTCACCGGCCTGAATGCCGACGGTGAGTTCTACGGGCACGACAAAATCGAGGGCATCGCGACCCTGGACGGCGGTAAGACGATCTACATCGCCAACGACAGCGACTTCGGCTTGGCGGGCAGCAAGGGTGAGCAGCCGCCGTTCGGGCTGAAGCCCAAGACCCTGCCGGACGGTGTCCAGGACACCGGCGAGATCCTGCTCGTGGACACCGGCAAGCTGCCCGCGAAGCTCGACAGCCACACGGTGCGCCTGCGGGTCGGCTAACTATCCGGGTCGGTCCATTCCCGACCCTCCAGAATCACCGCGGCGGCCAGCGTGATCAGCCATAGCGACATCGATCCGACCTGGATTCGCTGGGCGATGCCGAGCGCGTAATTGCCGGTCAGGTTGTCGGCGACCAGCATCCATACGGTCGCCGCCGACCCGATCGCCAGCACAACCAGACCGGCCTCGCGCAGGATCCGCCAGCGGTGGTACCGGAACGCCGCGAGGCTGAAGGCGAAGGCGGCGACCGCGATGGCGGTCACCGCGATGGTGCTCGTCAGCGCGTGCGGCTGATGCAGCTGCGGGAACAGTTCGCTGCCGCCTCCGCCGCACGCGGCATTGTCCTGCGGGGTGCAGTCGCGCAGCGGCAGCAGCACATCGCCGACGGTCGCGGCGCCGAAACACAACAGCGCCACCCAGCCGACGGTGGTGAACCGGCGCCGGGGAAACAGCAGGAGCCCGGCAATGGCCGCGGGAATCAGCAAGGCGCCGACGATCTTGTCGGCCGACGCGAATATCTCCCGGTAGGGCTTGCCCTCGGCGTCCAGTTCGCTGAGGAAAGAGTTCACCGGGTCGATGTCGATGGGCAGGAAGAATTCGAGCAGCCACGACGAATAGCAGAGTCCGGCGATCGCGATGGCCGCTGCGATGAACCAGGAGGCCACACGTACCCGCCGCTCGGCGATCTTCCGGCTACCACTCACCCGACCCATTGTCCTGTTCATTTCCGGTCCGGACACCGATTGGTCAGTGTGTCCCAACCGACATGGCTCGCACATCATTCCCAACCTGCGCACAGGATCCTGTCAGGTCTATCGGACACCCTGTGGGGGAGACAACACCGAAGGAGTTCCCATGATTGCTTTCGCGACTGCCCTTGGCGGGATCGCTGTGATGTCCGCAATGGCGGTATCGGGCTATCTGGCCACCCATGCTCCGCGCACCTTGGTCCGGGTGCGTCACCGGTAATTCAGCGACCGGCCTCGATAACGGTCTGCACCCGATTCGCCGCCGTCACGGCGTCTTCGTGTTCCCACACGCGAACCACTTGCCAGCCGGCCTCGGCCAGCGCCGAATCGGTGGCGCGGTCTCGCGCCACGTTGCCGAGCAGCTTCTTCGCCCACCATTCCGCATTGTTCTTGGGATCGGTGGCGTGCTGCGGACAGCGATGCCAGAAGCATCCGTCGACGTAAACCGCCACCCGCAGCCGGGGAAACACCAGATCGGCCCGGCGACGCTGACCGGGTAGCGGCGCGCGATCGACGAAATACCGCAATCCCCTCCTGTGCAGTTCCCGGCGCAGCGCGAGTTCCGGCTCGGTTCCGCTGCGCCGCTGCCGCGCCATGCGCGCACTCGTCGCCGCATCGGTCGTCGGCCGCCGTGCCGAAGCGTCCGCGCTCATGCCGCCCAGCCGCCCATTCGATCGAGATGGCTTTCCATATCTGCCAGGAAGCCGGGCGGAAATCGCAGACTGCCCATACCTGTTCTGCGCAGAAATCCGGCGGTCGCGCGCGCGGAGAGCAGCCGGGAATCGGTGAGGAAATTGCCGAGATCCTCATACGGCTCGTGCACCGGCCAGGTCGACACCGGGACCCGGTGGGCAACACCGCGGCGACCCCACGCGGCGGTCGGCCACGGCTGGCCGGGCGCCAGCGGCTGATCGTCGGGAATCGCGCCGTTCGGGTCGGCGAGGCGCGCGCCGACCCACTCCGCCATCCGGACATTCACCGCGTTGCCCACCAGCTTCCAGCGATGCCCCTGCCGAATACCCGGCGCATCGGTCGCGGGCGCGGTCCAGTCGGAATCGAAGCCCTGCAAGCGTTCTCCGTCGACGATGCCCGGCGTGACCACCTCCCCGGACGGCAGCCGCACCGCGGGCGGGCTCGCGATGCCCAGCGCCGAGCCGCCCTTGATGGTGGGGATCGCGTTCACCGCCCAGCCGAGTCCACGCACGCCTTCGGTCCAGTAGAAGCCGCACGGATCTCGTTCGGGATCGCCGACGGTCCGCTCGCCCGCGTCGTCGCCGAACAGGACCTGGCGCGGGTCCTCGATGCGGGAGGCGAGCATCAGCACCCGCTGCCGACGCTGCGGCAGCCCGAACGCGCGCGCGTCCACCACCCGATAGGCCCAGGTGTATCCGAGTTCCTCGAGCGCCTCGGTGATGTGCCGCATCGCCGCGCCACGACCGAGCTGCAACATGAACGGCACGTTCTCGATCAGCAGCCAGCGCGGCCCGCGCTTGCGGCGCACCAGCCGGAACACCTCGTCGACGAGGCCGGAGCGTTTACCGGTGATGCCCGCGGTGCGTCCGGCCTGCGAGAGGTCCTGGCAGGGAAAGCCCGCGGCGACGAGTTCGGTGTCTGCGGGGATGGCGCGCAGCTTGGTGATGTCGCCGTGCAGCGGCACATCGGGAAAGCGCGCGGCGAGCACAGCCTGGGCGCCCGGCTCGATCTCGCAGAGCAATTCGGTGTCCCAGCCGTGCGTGCCTAGTCCGAGCTCCAGCCCGCCGATACCGGCGAACAGCCCGACCATCCGCCCGCGCGTCACAGTCATCCCTTTCCGCGATCCCACGAGGGGCGCTGTTAGGCCGTAGCGATTGCTTGCAGGTCGCTCGAAAGGACCAGCAGCGATTGCGAACCAGCAGCGATTGCTTGCGGCGATTGCGCTCCGTGCTCGCACAGCAGGTTACTCGAGCCGGGATCTCGGTGACGGCCGCCCACCCGGCCGCGTGTCCAGTACCGAGATCCGGACGCGCGCACCGATAATGCCAATGGGCTATCGGCCGGGTATCGTCATGGCCGTTCGACGGCAGGAGGCGAATCCGCTCCTGGCCACTGCTGACCTTCCGGCGCTCCAGCGTCGACGCGCAGTTCCCGGTTTATCCCAAGTGACGCCAGGAAAGTGAGCGATATGCAGATTCCGTCCACCAAAAACGGGGCCTACCCCAGCGTCGTCGTCACCAGTCTCGCGGCGACCACCTCGATCGCCGGCGATGTCGATTCCACCTGGAAGGGCCTGCTCAATGGGGAGAGCGGCATCGACGTCCTCGAGGACGACTTCATCGACGACTTCGGTCTCCCTGTCCGCATCGGCGGCCACCTGAAGGTCGCACCGAGTGCGATTCTGTCCAGGGCGGAGGCGCGGCACCTGTCCTACGTGGAGCAGATGGCCGTCTGCCTCGCCCGCGAGGTCTGGCGTAATGCGGGCAGCCCGGAGGTGGACGGGGACCGCCTCGGCGTCGCGATCGGCACCGGCCTCGGCGGCGCCGAGGCCATCATCGACGCCCGCGACAAGATGGAAAACGGTGGCTACCGCAAGGTTTCGCCACTCACCGTGCAGGCGATCATGCCCAACGGCGCCGCCGCCTCCGTCGGCTTGGAGCTCGGCGCCCGAGCCGGTGTCGTGACGCCGGTGTCGGCCTGCTCGTCCGGGTCGGAGGCGATCGCCAACGCGTGGCGGATGATCGTGATGGGCGATGCCGACATGGTCGTCACCGGCGGCGTCGAGGGCTCCATTCAGGCGCTGCCGATCGCGGCATTCACCATGATGCGCGCGATGAGCACGCGCAACGACGACCCGAAGTGCGCGTCGCGGCCGTTCGACGTCGATCGCGACGGCTTCGTCTTCGGAGAGGCGGGCGCGATGATGATCGTCGAGACCGAGGAGCACGCCAAGGCGCGCGGCGCGACCATCCACGCGCGGCTGATGGGGGCGGGGATCACCTCCGACGGTTTCCATCTGGTTGCTCCCGACCCCGAGGGTTCCGGCGCGGCGCGCGCGATGACCAGGGCGCTGCAGAGCGCCGGATTGACCAAACACGATGTCGACCACATCAATGCCCACGCGACCGCGACCCCGATCGGTGACACCGCCGAGGCGCGCGCGATCGGCAAGGCGATCGGCAACCACGCGTCGGTGTACGCGCCGAAATCGGCACTCGGACATTCCATCGGCGCCGTCGGCGCGCTCGAGTCGGTGATCACCGTGCTTTCGGTGCGTGACGGCATCGTCCCGCCGACGCTGAACCTGGAGAATCAGGATCCGGAAGTTGACCTCGACATCGTCAAGGGTCAGGCAAGGGCCGGGCGCATCGAGTACGCCGTGAACAACTCTTTCGGCTTCGGCGGACACAACGTCGCACTCACTTTTGGCCGGTTCTGAGTGACCCGGGGCCACCGGACCTGCTAGTCTTCCCGGCGCTCCTGTGTCTGTCTGTGTTCAGTGTCATGGCTTAGTGCGTGCGTTGGAAAAGGATAAGGCGATGATCGGCGAAACCTTCGGCGACTATTTGGACGAGCAGGGCAATATCACGATCTTGGGTGACAAGACCCTGATCGACTTCGTCGACAAGCACAGCGCGGAGAACGGTGACGGACTCGCGTACCGCTATATCGACTACTCACGGGAACGTGATGGTGAGTACCTGGACCTGACCTGGCGCGAGTTCGGCGTCCGGCTGCGGGCGGTCGCGGCTCGACTCCAGCAGGTGTCGAAGTCGGGTGATCGGGTGGCGATCCTCGCCCCGCAGGGCCTCGACTACGTCGTGTCGATCTTCGCGGCCGTCTACGCGGGCAATATCGCGGTGCCACTGTTCGATCCCGAAGAGCAGGGCCACACCGATCGCCTGCACGCGGTGCTCGGTGACTGCGCGCCCGCGGCGATTCTCACGGTCGGATCCGCCGCGTCGGGGGTGCGGAACTTCTTCCGGCATCTGCCCGCGGCGCAGCGTCCACGCATCATCGCCGTCGACGCGATCCCCGACAGCGTCGGCGCGACATGGGTGCGCCCGCAGATCAATATCGACAGCGTGGCCTATCTGCAGTACACCTCGGGGTCGACGCGGACGCCGACGGGCGTGGAGATCACCCACCGCTCGGTCGGCACGAACCTGCTGCAGATGATCGATGCCATCGGCGTCACCGAGAACTCGCGCGGCGTCACCTGGCTGCCGCTGTTCCACGACATGGGTCTGCTGTGCGTGATCCTGCCGACCATCGGCGGCGGCTTCATCACGATCATGTCGCCGAGCGCGTTCGTGCGTCGGCCCTACCGCTGGATCAAGGAATTGGCCGCGGCCTCCGACGGCGCGGGAACCTTCGCCGCCGCACCGAATTTCGCGTTCGAGCATGCCGCGGCCCGAGGCAAGCCGAAGGTGGGCGAGGCGCTGGATCTGTCCAATGTGATCGGCTTGATCAACGGCAGTGAGCCGGTATCGGTGTCGTCGATGAAGAAGTTCAACGAGGCGTTCGCGCCCTACGGTCTGCCGAAAACCGCCATCAAGCCGTGCTACGGCATGGCGGAGGCGACGCTGTTCGTCTCGGCGACCAAGTACCAGGACGAGGCCAAGGTCGTCTATGTGGATCGCGGCGAGCTCAACGGCGGACGCATGGTCGAGGTCGAGCCGGGCACTGACAACGCGATCGCCCAGGTTTCGTGCGGCTACGTCGCGTTGTCGCAGTGGGCGGCGATTGTCGATCCGGAGACCGGCATCGAGCGCGCCGACGGCGAGGTCGGCGAGATCTGGCTGCACGGCGAGAATATGGGCATCGGCTACTGGGGCCGCCCGGAGGAATCCGTCGCGACTTTCCAGAACAAGCTCACCAAGCGGCTACCCGACGGCAGTCATGCACAGGGCACTGCTTCCGACGCGAAGTGGATGCGCACCGGTGATTTCGGCGCCTACTTCGACGGCGAGCTGTTCATCACCGGCCGGGTCAAGGATCTGGTGATCGTCGACGGCCGCAACCATTACCCGCAGGATCTGGAGTTCTCGGCGCAGGAATCCAGCACCGCGCTGCGCCCGGGATTTGTCGCGGCGTTCTCGGTGCCTGCGAACCAGTTGCCCGCGTTGGTGTTCGAGCTGGGCAGTCACTCCGGGCTGAACTACGACGCCGACGACACCTCCGAGCAATTGGTCATCGTCGCCGAGCGCGGCTCCGGCGCTGGCAAGCTGGACCCGCATCCGGTCGCGGACACCGTGCGCGTGGCCATCGCGCAACGGCACGGCGTCACCGTTCGCGACGTGCTGCTGGTGCCCGCCGGTTCCATCCCGCGCACCTCCAGCGGCAAGATCGCCCGCCGCGCCTGCCGGTCCGCCTATCTCGAGGGCACCCTGCGCGGCGGATATCAGCAGCAGGACTTCCCGGACGCGCCGAGCGATCAGCAGACGGCCGTGTGAGAAACCGACGCTACAACCGGGTTTCGTCGGTGTAGTCGAATTCGCGGACCTCGGCGCCAAGGATCTGGGCGTCGAGGTCGCCTTCGGTGCCTGCGCCGCGGAACCGGTCGAGCGCGGTACGGGTGGACCAGCGCTCGTAGACGTTGACGCGATCCGGTTCGACCAGATCGGCGCCGAGGCTGAAATCCAGGCAGCCCTCGGTCGCGCGGGCGAGCTCGACGACCTCGCGGCAGCTCGCGAGGTACTTCTCCCGGTCGGTGACGCGCAGGTAGCCGGCGACGATGATCACTTCCGGAGTCTATGCCCGGCGGGTCCGGCGCGTGCTTGCTTGACCTCGAGATAACTCGAGGTTGTTGGCTGTGGACATGACTGCGGTTCCGACCTGCCCGAGCGTGACTTCCCTTGCGGATACCGGTGCGCCGGTCGCGGACCAGCCGGAAAATCGGTTGGCCGGAGCGCGCGGCAATGCGACGCTGGATTGTCGGACCTCGATGCGAACATCATTGGGAGGTCTGTTCGCGACACCGCCGATCCACAGACCACGAGGGGGAGCTTTGTCTGTCATGCTCGAACGGCCGTCGGTCGAATCGGAGGCCGATAGACCAGAGCGGCTCGCTGCCGCCGCGCCTGGACGCTTGCATTCGCTGCGTCGGTTTCTGCCATATCTCCGGCCGTCTCGCGCCGCGCTGATCGGCGCGACGGCGCTCGCCGTGGTCGCCACCCTGACCGCGATCGTGATCCCGCTGCTGATCGCGCGCATCATCGATGGCCCGATCGCCCATCGCGATTTCTCCGGCGCGGTCCTGCCGGTGCTCGCGGTGCTGACACTCGGCCTGCTGGAGGCACTCGGCGTGTGGGGACGCCGATGGCTGGTTTCCAAACCCGCGACACACTTCGAAATCTCGATGCGCGCCAAGATCTTCCGCAAACTGCAGTCGCTGGCGATCGGGCGCCACGACGCCTGGGAATCGGGACAGCTGCTCTCACGCGCGATCGATGATCTGGCCACGCTGCGCCGGTTCGTCGCGTTCGCGGGCCCGTTCCTGGTGCTGCACTTCGTCATCATTCCCGTCGGCCTGCTGGTGCTGTGCGCGCTGAGCTGGCAGATCGGGTTGATCTTCGGGATCATCTCGATCCCGCTGGTGTACATCTGCACGCGGTTCGTGCGGCGCTATGAGGTGGCGTCGCGGCGCTCGCAGGATCAGTCCGGCGATCTTGCGACAACGGCCGAGGAGTCGGCGCAGGGCGTCCGGGTGCTGAAAGCGTTCGGCCGCGGCGTGTTCTTCGGCGGGCGCTTCACCGCGCAGTCGCGCGAACTGCAGCAGACCGAAATGCTCAAGGTCCGGCTGGACGCGACACTGTGGTCGGCCATGATGAGCCTGCCGCAACTGGCGATCGCCTTCGCGCTCGGCTACGGCGGCTACGCCGTCGCGCACGGCACGATGACGCTCGGCACCCTGGTCGCGGCCATCACGCTGTCGACGTTCCTGCAGTGGCCGATCATCTGGACCGGATTCCTGCTTGCCGAGCTCAATGATTCGCGCACCGCTGCGGACCGGTACTGGGAGATCATCGACACTCCGGTCGACATCACCGATCCCGCCGACCCGGTGGAGCTGCCCGCGCATATCGCGGGCGAGCTGACTTTGGACGGAGTGCGGTTCGCCTTCCCTGACGCGAAAGGGGAGGTGCTGCACGATGTCTCGCTGAAGGTGCGCCCTGGTGAGACAGTGGCGCTCGTCGGCGCGACGGGCAGCGGAAAAACCGCGCTGCTCAACCTGATTCCTCGGCTCTACGACGTCTCCGACGGTGTCATCACCATCGATGGCATCGATATCTCCGCGATGCGGGTGTCGGATCTACGGTCGCTGGTCTCGGTCGCATTCGAGGATCCGGTGCTGTTCTCGGCGAGCGTGCGCGAAAACGTCGCGCTCGGTGACCCCGAGGCCACCGATGTGGATGTGCGCCGCGCGCTCGACATCGCCCAGGCCGCGGACTTCGTGGATGACCTGCCGTGGGGGCTCGACACCAGGATCGGTGAGCAGGGGCTCAGTCTCTCCGGCGGTCAGCGTCAGCGACTCGCGCTGGCCCGCGCGGTGCTCGGCCCCGTCAGCGACAACGCACAGAGCACTCGACATGGCAGGCAGGGCCTGGGTGATCGGACCCGGATCATGGTGCTCGACGACCCGCTGTCGGCGCTCGACGTGGAAACCGAAGAGCGCGTGCAGGAACGGCTGCGCACCGTGTTGGCGGGAGCGACCACGCTGCTCGTCGCGCATCGGCCGTCCACTGCGGCGCTGGCCGACCGGGTCGCGGTGCTCGCCGACGGCCGGATCGTCGCCGAAGGCTCCCACGATCAACTACTCAAGACCAACAGCCGTTATCGCGAGCTGATGGGAGGTGAATCATGACGACGGAAGCGGAGGCGACCACGCAGCGGGAGGCCGAACCGGCCACCCGGGATTCGGTCGCCGATTGGCGCGGCATCGCCAGTGAGGACAAAGAGGTCACCCAGACCGGAAACCTGGTGCTGGCCGGTCGATCCCGGCGACTGCTGCTCGATCTGGTCCGGCCGTACCGCAAGACCGCGGTGCTCGCCATGGTGCTGATCGTGGTGGACAACGCCGCGATGGTTTCGGCGCCGCTGTTCATCGCGCACGGTCTCGACACCGGCATCGCCGAGGGAGCCCGCGGCAACTGGACTCCGTTGGCGCTCACCGTCGCCGGTTACCTCGGCACAGTCGGCCTCGGCGTGCTCACCACGTTCTTCTTCCTGCGGGTCTCCGGCACACTGAGTCAGAGCGTGCTGTTCGACCTGCGGGTCCGCTCGTTCGAGCATATGCAGCGGCTCAGCGTCGCCTTTCACGAGAAGTACACCTCGGGCAAGGTTGTCGCCCGATTGACCGGTGACATCGAGACACTCCAGGAACTGCTGGAGAGCGCGCTGAATCAGGCACTGAGCGCGATCCTTTCGGTGCTCACCATCGCGGTCCTGCTGGTCTATCTCGATCAGACACTCGCCGCGATCGTGCTCGTCGGTTTCGTCCCACTGGTGCTCGTCACGCGCTGGGCGCAGCGCAGGCAGCGCGCGGGCTATCGGCGCACGCGCGGCGCCATCGCGAAGGTCGTCGTGCAGTTCGTCGAGTCGATGGGCGGCATCCGCGCGGTGCAGACCTTCCGGCGCGAACAACGCAACGAATCGGTACTGGCACTGGAGGATTCGGAGTATCGGCAGGCCACCACCGCCGCCATGCGCGGCATGGGGGACTACGCCGGACTCACCCGGCTGCTCGGCAACCTGACCACCGTGATCGTCATCGTCGTCGGTGCGTGGCGGGTGATCGAGGGTGACCTCGCGGTCGGTGTCCTCGCCGCGTACCTGCTGTACCTCAATGAGTTCTACGGTCCGCTCGACGAACTGGCCCAGGTCTTCAACTCCTATCAGTCCGCGGCGGCGGCGCTGGAGAAGATCTCCGGTGTGCTGGAGGAGGAGCCGTCGGTGCCGGAACCGACCGAGCCGACCTCACTCGGCAAGGCCGCGGGCGCGATCGGGATGGATCGCGTGTGGTTCGGATACGACTCCAGTGCGAACCGGCCCGCGGAGACCGGTGCGCAGCAGGTCGACGGCGGCGAGAATGCGCGGCCCGACGATGCCGAGCCGCTGCCCGCGGTGGGCCCGGCCGCGCCCGCGGTGGGTGGCGAAAACACAAAGACGCTGCGGCCCAACGGCATAGCGCTCGACAAGGAATCGAAGCCGGAAGGCAGGTCCCGCACAGTGCTGCCGGAGTTCACCTTGGACATCCCGGCGGGCCAGGTGATCGCCCTGGTCGGCGCGACAGGTGCGGGCAAGTCGACACTGGCCAAGTTGCTGACACGTTTCTACGATCCGTCCGGCGGCACGGTGACCCTGGACGGCATCGACCTGCGCAAGCTGACCGACGTCGACCTGCGGCGCAATGTCGTGATGGTGACCCAGGAGTCGTACCTGTTCTCCGGATCGGTGGCCGACAACATCCGGCTCGGCAGACCCGACGCCACCGACGAGCAGGTGTACGCGGCGGCCCGCGCGATCGGCCTGTACGACTTCGTGCAGGCGTTGCCCGAAGGGTTCGACACCGATGTGCGCAAGCGCGGCGGCAGGCTCTCGGCGGGCCAGCGGCAATTGGTGTCATTCGCGAGGGTGTTCCTCGCGGATCCCGCGGTGATCGTGCTCGACGAGGCCACGTCGAGCCTGGACATCCCGAGCGAGCGGCTGGTCCAGCAGGCATTGGAAACGGTGTTGCGCGACCGCACCGCGGTGATCATCGCGCACCGGCTCTCCACCGTCGCCATCGCCGACCGGGTGCTGGTGCTGGAATCCGGCAGGATCGTGGAGGACGGCACCCCCGACGCCCTGATCGACGGCACCGGACGGTTCGCCGGTCTGCATGCGGCCTGGCGCGAGTCGCTGGTGTGATGCGGGGCCGACGGCCGCGTCCCTTACGGTAGATACGTGACGAACCCAGCCTCTGGCCCTGACAGCCAACCGGCATCGCGGTGGCCGGCGATTCTCACCTGGCGTGCGCACAACGCCGTGCGGATGGAGTCGGTGCGCGTGACGCTCAACGGCAACCGCATCCGCGCCGCGGGCCGGATGATCGGTGGCGCCTGCGCGGACCATCCCTCGTTCAGTGCCTCCTACGATCTGGTCACCGATGAGAACGGCGTCACCAAGCGGCTGTCGCTGCGCAGCACCACCGCGGCGGGGGAGCGGCACGCGTCCATCGCACGCGACGAAGAGAACTACTGGCTGGTGGATGCGGGTGGCAGCCACGTGCGCTCCACCTTCGCGGGTGCGCTCGACGTGGATGTCGTACTGAGCCCGTTCTTCAATACCCTGCCTATCCGCCGTTTCGGCATGCAGCACGCGGTCGGCGATGTCCAGGTGCCGGTCGTCTACGTCCGCCTTCCCGATCTGCTCGTCCAGGAAGCCAGCCTTACGTACAGCAGCGGCACGGATGGGATCAGCGTCCTGTCGCCGGTCTCCAGCGCCACTGTCACCGTCGACGCCGACGGCTTCCTGCTGGACTACCCGGGCCTGGCCGAGCGAATTTGACGGCGGCCCCCGCCGGTCGGTGACGCGTGACCGGAAGCACGGTTGATCGCTCCGACCATGCCCGGTCCACTCATGGACGACTGTCGCCGCGGACGCCTTTCCCCGCGGATCGGCGCTGAGGCTGCGCATCGAGCGGAAGCTGCCCGCGTAGGTCGAAGCTCGATCAGCATCGCGGTCAGCCGAACATGCGGCCCCTCAGTCCAGGCTGGTGATGACCCCGCCGCGCCGACCAGCGTCGCGCAACCGCTCCAGCCAGTCGTGGCCGCCAGGACGGATGCCGGTGATCTCCCAGCGTTGCGCCGTTTCGTAGCGCTGTCGTGCCGCGAACCCGGCGTCGACGAGATCCGCAAGCGATCCCGTCTCTCGCAGGCTGTCGCGGGCGGCGGCGAGCACCGTGAGCGTGTCGTCCAACGTGGCGAGTAGCGCCCCGGAATTCGGTTCGCAGATCGCACGCACCAGGTCCGGCGCGGTCCCCGCCACTCTGGTGCCATCGCGGAACGAGCCCGCGGCGAGCCCGAGCGCCAGCTCCCCGCCGCCGTCACCCGCGATCGCGAGCGCCTCGGCCAGCACGTGCGGCAGGTGCGAAATCCTGGCGACGGCGCTGTCATGCTCGTCCGCGACAACCGGCACGACCACCGAACCGCAGGCCAGCGCAAGCCGCACCACGCGCGTCCATGGTTCCGGGTGCGTGCCCTCGTCGACGCCGACCGCCCACGCCGCGCCGTGAAACAGGCCAGGATCGGTGGCGGTCCAGCCGGATTCGGAGGTGCCCGCCATCGGATGGCCGCCCACATAGCGCGCGGACAGCCCGTGCTTGCGCACCGCCGCCGCCACCGGAGCCTTCACGCTCACCACATCGGTGAGCGTGCACCTCGGCGCGAAGGCGGAAACCTCCGTGAGGATGTAGTCGACCGCGGGCATCGGCACCGCGACGACGATCGTCGCGTCGGTGTCCGCGGCCCGGGTCAACGCGCCGAGCAGATCGCCGGTGACCTCGAATCCGTCGGCGCGTGCGGCCTGCGCACCCGGCTCCGACCGGTTGTATCCCCAGGCGTCGAAGCCCGCGCCGACAGCCGCGCGAAGCAGCGAACCCCCGATCAAGCCCGTCCCGAGGACGCACACGGGTGCTTTCTGGTCACGAGTCACCGGAACAGATTCGCATACGACTTCAACATTTCGGCTCGAGCCGACTACCGTTGCGGCCATGGCAGCACAGCGCTCGGGCACGAACAGGGCGGCGTCGGATGATTACGACGACGTAGAAGGGTTCGCAGTGGCCGTTGTCCGCGAAGAAGGGCAATGGCGGTGTAGTCCGCTGAGTTCGGCTGCACTCACCGATCTGTCGGCGGCGGAGAACGAGCTCAAGGCATTGCGCAGTTCAGGCGCGGTGTTCGGACTGCTCGACATCGATGACGAGTTCTTCATCGTGCTCCGGCCCGCGCCCAGCGGCACCCGCATGCTGGTATCGGATGCGACGGCCGCGATCGACTACGACATCGCCGCCGATGTGCTCGAGGCTCTCAATGTCGAAATCCCGGATATCGACCCCGACGAACTCGACGACATCGAGCCATGGGAGGAAGGCGACCTCGGCGTCCTCGCCGATCTCGGCCTGCCCGAACCCGTGCTCAGCGTGATCCTCGCCGAGACCGACCTGTACCCGGATGAACAACTCGGCATGATCGCCCAGCGGCTCGGCTTCTCCAACGAGCTGTCGGCGGTGCTGGACAAGCTGCCGCGCTGACAGTGTGCCGTCCGACGTGGGCTTGCTGAGAGACGGTCTCTCCGACTCCGACATGGTGCGCGCCGCGATCGCCGCCGCAGGCGACGCGGGCGTCCGTGACGTGCCGGTGGGCGCGGTCGTATTCGATTCGGCGGGCCGTGAACTCGCTCGCGCGGCCAACGCGAGGGAAGCCCTCGGCGACCCGACCGCCCACGCGGAAATCCTCGCCCTGCGCCGCGCCGCGGAGGTGCACGGCGACGGCTGGCGCCTGGAAGGCATGACCCTCGCCGTAACCCTGGAGCCATGCACAATGTGCGCGGGCGCATTGGTGCTTGCCCGGGTGGGCCGCCTGATCTTCGGAGCCTGGGAACCCAAAACTGGCGCCGTCGGCTCCCTGTGGGACGTAGTCCGTGACCGCCGTCTGAACCACCGCCCTCAGGTCCGTGGCGGCATCCTCGAGTCGGAGTGTGCGGCCCTTCTCGACGATTTCTTCCGCGCCCAACGCTGAGCCCGGACAGCGGAGCCTCAGCTCAGGTACTCGGTGCGTGCCAATCCCTCGGCCGGAAATTGGGGTTGGGGATGATTCCTGCCGAAGGGTCCTCGGGGTCTATCAGGACTCCCTTGATCTTGTCGGCCGGAATCCCTCCCTGGTATGCCACTTCGTGTTCGTCCCTTTCCGTCACTGCGTCGTTCAGCTTTTTCCACATGTTCGCGTCGACGCCTCCAGGAGCATCCTCGATGACATAGACGTGCCCGCCGTCTTGCCTGAACGCATTTGCGGCGGATAGCTCTCTCGCTGTCGCCACGTAGTTCGAGTCGTCGACTTCAGCTAGGTGGTCCAGGAAATCGGTGTTGTCGCCGTGCGGTTCGAAGCCGTGTTGGAAAATCTCGGCCGGCGGTCGCTGGTCGCCGCGGTAGGTCTGTGGCCAGGCGTACAAGCGTCCGCGATCGAACGGGCCGTATGGCGCCCAATGGCGACCGCTGTCGGTGAAGGTCTGCTCGAATATTCGATCGGCCCAGTCACCCATGGCCATGGCGTGTGCTCGCCCGGAAACCCCCTGCCGGCGGAGATCGTCGTCCATCATCCGCATGGCTTCGTCCCAAGCCCGCTCGTCCACAAAGCGACTGTCGTCGGCGAGGTGCGGGCTGACGTGCTGCTCTGCCCAGGAACGAATGTCTTGATAACTCTGCGGTGAGTCCCTGTCCAGCGTGAGTCGGGGCCGCGGCGGCGGGCTCGATACCACGTCGAATTCATTGTCGATCGCGCCGAACCTGCCGGCGATATCGTTGTTGGTGCTGTCGAGTTCGCCGGCAGTGTGGCGCAGTCCGCCGGTGTCCGAGTAGATCCGGCCACTGACCCCGCCGGTCAGAGCCCGCGCCGCACTGACGCACCGGTGGGCAGCGCCCAAGAGAACCTCCTGGATCCTCTCGAATCCTGCCACGCCGCCGCTGCCCCTATTCGCGTATCTCCAGCCCGTCTTGCCAGCATCAATGTGCCGGATTTCCGTTCAGGATCAGGCGAATGTATCAGCGATCGCTATCAACGCGAGTGCGGTTCGGAATTGCCGGACGCGGCCGGGTCCGCGGCAGCCTACGGCATCGTCGGTTTGGTTAATCCCTGGCATTACAAGGGGTTTCGGGATCCACGCAAGCGCATCGGGTAGTCCGGTGAAACCGCTGTCGTCACCAACCGCCGCGACATAAGGGCACAGGGTCGGCTGCGCGAACCTCATCACAGAGCACCCGGAGCAGTTGGCACCCGTACTGAGCTTTCTCGAAGCCCGCAGCATTGCGGAGCCACGGTAGAGAAGGCCCCAGGGCGATGCGCGAGCAACTCCGTGCCGCACGTCACACTGTGCGGAACGCCGGAGGGTGAAGGGCTGAAACAAAACGTTCAGTGCCGGACTCTGGGCTTCCGTGGCCGCAGAACCTGCGCATTTCCCGCCTTTGCAGGCGATTTATCGATCCGGCGGTGGTCCGGTATGGTTGTCGGCGGTGGCGTGTCCGAGCGGCCTAAGGAGCACGCCTCGAAAGCGTGTGAGGGGTAACCCCCCTCCGAGGGTTCAAATCCCTCCGCCACCGCCAAAGCCCCTCACCTGCCCGCGCAGGTGAGGGGCTATTTTCTTCTCTGTAGTAGGGGATTTGGTCTTGGCCGTGTCGACCGGTCGACATGTGCCTCGATGAAATCGGACTGGTGCTGGACCGAGCCTTGGGGCTCAGGAATCTGTGTCGGCAAAACCATAGGCGAGGACTCGGCGAGGTCACCGCGCGGGCAGCCGCGAGATTCGGCCGTCTGTCAAGCTTTTCGTCGGTCTTGAAGACAGCGGCCACCCGTCCGTCATCGTGGTCAGGATGGGTGCTGCGCGCAGGATGGTTGTGCACCATCCGGGATGGGCACCGCCTGTCCGCTCTGGGCGGGAAGGCTGGCGGCGATGCCGTTGAGCACACGGTCGAGCCCGTACCGGAAGCGCTCCTCGGGGGGTAGATGCGGGATCCGCGCCTGTCTGATCGAACGATTGAACATCGGGTACTGTCCGCCGGCGACGATCCGTGCGACATACGGTCCGACGTAACCACTCATCCACTGGGCCATGTCCATGCCGGTGCGGCGGGCTTCTTCCAGCCATCCGATCTCCCGGTGGACGGCGCTGTGAGCGTAGTCGCTGACCATTCCGACGAGGCTGGCGATTTCATCGATGTCCAGCCCGAAGCCGTCGAGTACGGACATTGCGAATTCCTGCACGCGCAAGGAGTTCGGCCCAAGGGCGGGGCGCCGATTGGCGAGGATGATCTGCCAGGGGTGGCGCAAACCGACCGCGCGGATTTGCTCAGCGACGAGCGACAGGTCGCTGCGCCAGTCTCCGCTCGTTTGTGCGGGGAGGTCGATCTCGCCCAAGGCGGCGTCGATCATGAGGTCGACCAAGTCGTCGCGGCCGGTCACATACCGGTACAGCGACATCGCGCCGGTGCCGAGTTCGGCGGCGATTCGCCGCATCGTCGCGGAATCCAGGCCCTCCTCGTCGGCGACCCTGACGGCGGCCTCGATGATCTGGGCCCGACTGTAGCCAGGCCGACGACCCGGACCGGAACGCTCCAGCTCCTCCGGGCGCATCCAGATTGTCGTGTTCTCCTGGCTGGACATGCACTTCCCCTTTCTTGCGTACAGCGTACTTGAATTACGGAAGCCAATTCGAGTACGCTGTACTCGAATTGGCGGCAGTGGACGAAGGGATGAGAAATGGGTACTCGACCTACTCTGAGTGATCCGGAGGGTGGCGCGAGGGCGCATGAGGTGGCGGCCGAGTTCGCCGCCGGATTGCAGCGGGCCGGCGACGCCGACGGGTACGACTCCGACTTTGCGGCAGATGTGTTGTGGGGCAGCCCTTTCGGGGCAAGTGTGGCCGGATATGCCGAGCTGAACATGATCCACCACCGACTGATGGCGGCGAACGTCGCACCGCCGTCGCGATTCGAGGTGGTCGCCGCACTGACCCCCGCGCCCGGTGTCGTGGTAACGCAGATTCGCAGGCAGGCCGCCGATATCGACGGGTTCTCGGAGATGGCGATGTACGTGCTGGTCGAACGTGGCGGGCGGTGGTGGCTGGCGGCAGCGCAGAACACTCCCGTCGGGGTGTCACCGCTGCAGAGCGAAGCCGCCGCCAGCTCCTGATGATCCTCGAGCGCTAGGTCGCCCGTCTTCTCACCGACATCGCGTGCCGTGACCGGTGCGCAGCCGCCAGCGCTCCTGCCCACGTGAAGGGGGGCCTAAAGCCGCCCGGCCCTACGTCGCCTGAACAGGAAGGAACGATCACCATGCCACTGACCGGAGAGTACGAACGCGGCACCCTGGAGTGGGCCGCGAACCAGGCCGAACAAATAATGAAATCCGGTGGCACAGAAGGCACGACGGCACTGGGCATGCCGGTCATCCTGCTGACCACCATCGGCAACAAGACCGGAAAACTACGCAAAACACCTTTGATGCGGGTCGAGCACAATGGCGAATACGCTGTGGTCGCCTCACTGGCCGGAGCGCCCAACCACCCGGTCTGGTACTACAACATCACCGCCGACCCGCACGTCGAGTTGCGGGACGGCACGGATGCCGATGACTACACCGCTCGCGAAGTTTTCGGCGAGGAGAAGGCACTGTGGTGGGAGCGCGCTGTCGCGGCGTACCCGCCGTACGCCGACTATCAGAGCAAGACCACCCGTCAGATCCCGGTCTTCGTCCTGACCTCACGCAGGTGAAGGTTCGCGCACCTCTCGGCTTGGCCGTGTTTGTCTGCTCGGAGGGTAAAGCGGTGAGATCACATCGCCGATCACGGTGGCGTGACGTTGCTGTGCCGGGCCGCGCCTGGGTGGCCGACTGGGCGTCCGCCGGGTAGCGCTGCGTCCGGAACGCGAATCGATCCGGACCAGATAACGTCTCGGCCCCGTGTAGCATTCTGTACACCACGTAGCAGTTTGGGTAGCCTGGGGGTGTGAAAACGATCCAGCAACGCGACCTCCGCAACGACAGCGGCAAAGTCCTCGCCGCAGTCGAAGCCGGCGAGAGCTTCACCATCACCCGCAATGGCAAACCTGTCGCCGAACTCAGGCCCCTGACACGGCGAACGTTCGTGCCCATCGGCGAACTCGCCCGCACCAGCGCCCACTTGCCGCGTATCGACTACAACGAGTGGCGCGCCGACATGGATGCGATGATCGATCAGGAGATCCCTGGTCGTGAGTGAACCCACCATCTCCCGGCATGTGCTGCTCGACACATCGGTCCTTATCGATTACCGCGAGGTGCAATCAGCGCTGCCCGATGAAGCGGAAGCCGCCATCAGTGCGATAAGTCTTGCGGAACTCGCTGCGGGACTGCATTCCACCAAAGATCCGATGAAGCAAGCCCAACGCCAGCTCCAGTTCCAGTGGGTCGCGAAATCGTTCAACCCACTCGCGTTCGACGCCGAGACGGCCAACGTGTATGGGTCGTTGGCTTTTCTCCTCGAGCAGATCGGGCGCAAACCCCGAGGACGAGTGGCCGACCTCCAGATAGCGGCTACAGCAGTCCAGTACAGCTTGCCGCTGTACACCCGCAACCCAGACGACTTCAAAGGGCTCGGACCGCTGCTGAACATCGTCGCGGTGTAGACGGGCGGAGGGCAGCGGACGGCTGGTCTGGTTGGCGGAACGGGACCGCGTCACAGCGCGGCACATGGTCGACTCGGTCGAGCCGCATTTCTGCCCGCGGGCGGTGTCGATAGCTTTGGGGAGTTCTGCGCCGACGATTCACCGGGGGTGGCGCAATGGGGACCGATCCGTACCCGGCAATGCCTTGGGCCTGGCGTCCCAGAACCAGGAGTGTGGCATCGCATCACTGCCGACTGGCCCATGTTCGAAGTCGCCTTCACCGATTTCCTAGTCCTGTTCACGGGCGTACTTCAGGTCTCATGCGGCGAGCTGTGGACGGCGTTGGTATCGCCCGGCGGGGTCTGCGGCGGGGCGAGCATGTCGTATTCCCGGTCGAAGACCTCGCGGCGCTCGTAGGCCGTGGCCACATCCGGATCGCTGGGGCCGACACCAGTTTCGCGCATATGCTTCGCGATCGAGTCGTCGAGCCAGCGTCGTTGATCGGCGATCCGTTCCCGCGCCGCGGCCCGCTCTGCCGGCGTGCCGTCTCGGGCGATGGTTTCGTTGTTGTGCACTTTCCACGCAACGCCGTTGTCATCGAGCGCTCGGCGCAGCTCGGGTGCCGGTTCGCTGGGCAGCAGAACATGGTCGATATCGTTCAGCGTCACTTTGCCGTGGACCTGTGCCTCCGCGAAAGACGCCTTGGTGAACGCGGCTGTGTGGTATTGGCGGTCGACCGCTTGAAGCGGGTGGCCGGGCTCCGTGGAAGCAGCGGACTCAGACGACTTCGGGAAAGCGTGGTACGACTCGGGCTGGGGATTCAAGATGTGGGAGGGAAAGGCCGATTCCCGATCGTTCATGCTGTCGCCGATGGTGAAAGTGGTCCGCTGCAGCACTTCGGGTTTGAGGACCACTTGCACCTCTCCGTACGCACTGAGACGGTCGCTGTGGCCGATCCCCATTTTCCAAGACGTATCGTCCGGCCTTTCGTACCAGCCGAGACCGTGGGGTCCGGTCGCCGCGACATATTCCCCGTTCAGCATCACGTATCCATAGATCGGACGCTGGTCGTCCGGTAGCGTTCTGCGGTCGTAGCCGAACTGGATGCGCTCTAGCCAGACCCGGCGTTCCACCAAGGGCTCGCCGGCGGACCTTCCGGTTTCGAACATCGACTTGAAGCGTCCGTCGCGAAGAACGGCCTCCAATGCCTCCGGTTTCATCCGTATCGCAACGGGTTTACCATCCAAGATCTTTTTCAGTTCTGCGGTGACCTCCCGTCGGAACTGCGTCGGATCTTTGCGACGTTGCGCCGCGATATCGTCGAGTTTGCGGTTGATAGTAGTCAAGACTCTGAGCGCCTCCACGTCGTTGGCGGAGAGTTCGGAGAAGTTGCGCCTATGCCTGTCCCGGTATATCGCGGCATCATTGGCGCGGCGCGCAGATCTCATGCGGTCGAATAGCTCGAGGGCCCGATCGATGGGGGCGGGGAACGGCACGAGCTCGTCGGTGGGCGGTAGGTCACGGGTCCACACAATGGTTCGACCCCGCGCGTCCTCCATTTCCGTCATTCCGAGCGAGTGCCTGATGTGGTTGGTCACCGCCTCGGTGTGGCGATGCTTGTAGTGGTACGCCTCCTGCTTGAAGATCGAGACGAGTTTGCCCGATACCTCCTGGCAGATCTGCGCCAACCGGCTGGAGACTATTGCGAATCCCCTTCCGGATTCCGTGCACACACAGGTCTTCCTTTCTCGGAGCCGATGATGTTCCCCCGACTTCGTGGAGGCGTACTGAGCGAGTCGGTAGAAATCAGGCCGATGGCCATCGTGCGATTCAGTTGGTCGATCAGGACGCGGGATGCGCTCAGATCGAGCCCGGTGGTCGGAACGCTCGCGGGATCGCGCTTCCACTGGGCGAATCGGGCATGCTCCACTACCTCGGTCGCGTCGATCTGATCACGGAATACTCGCTGGACAAGGGCGGGATCGATACCGGCCTGTTCCGCCGACATCTCGACGGCTCTCAGGACCACCTGTTCCCGGGTCGCGTCCCGTTCAGCTGGTCGACCCTGCTTCGGGACTGGTCGAGGATATATTGCCGCTCCATACGCGCGGATAGGACTTGCTCCAAGCCGTCTGGGACATGCCGCCGTCCGCTGCGCGACTGCCGGGCGGGGTAGTGCTGGTCCAGCCACTCGGCGAAGGTTGGTCCGGCGAGGACCGCGTCGGGCCCGGGGAGTAGGGCACCGTTTGCTTGGAGTTCGTGGTTGGGGTCTTCGAGGTCGGTGATTTCTTCGACTCGGGAGGGGGTCCCGCGGCGGGCGGCCAGTCGGGATGTCGCCGCGGCGAGGTTGAGCTCTTCCGGGCCTGCTATTTCGATGGTCGTGGTGGGAGCCGTTACGTCGGTGGCGAGTTCGGCCAGTTTTTCGGCGACGGTGCGGGCGGCGACGAGTTGGGTGCGGGTTGCGGGGACGTAGGCCACATCGTCGCGAGTGGTCCAGTCCAGCATCATCTCGGTGAACTCGTGGAACTGCGCGGCGCGCAGGATCTGCACGGGCACCGGGCCCTCGTTCATGGTGCGTTCCTGCACGAGTTTTCCGGCGTAGTGACCGGCGGTGAACGGGTCGATGCCGATGATCGAGACCAGGACGATTCGGGTGACACCGGCTTCGGCCGCTGCTTGTTGCAGGTTTCGGGCGGTGGTGCCGAAGAAGTCCGTCACCGCGTCGGTTTCCGCGGTCGGTGCGTTCACCGCGTCGACGACAACCTGCACACCGGTCAGCGCCTCGGCGAGACCTTCGCCGGTGTAGACGTCGACGCCGGTGGCGCGGGCTATCGCCACTACCTCGTGGCCCTGATTCTTCAGCACGTCGGCCACCTCGCGGCCGATCCGCCCGCTTGCTCCAGCTACTGCGATCTTCATCGTCTGCTCCCTTCGGTCATCTGAGGAGGAGACGAAACGCCGCGGCGGAGTGTGACATCGGCATCGATGCGCATACGGTGCGGGGCTTCTGCTGGTTGTACGGCCTGCTCCGCCGGGCGAGCTGGGCTGCTCGGACTCGGTGGGCTGCGTAGCCTCTCGGGCGGCGGATGACTCGAGATCCGGCGGCGGACCCTGGGTGATCTTCGAATTCGCGGGTATACGCGCAGTAGACGAGTGCTGGAAGGACGCGATGACAATGCGCCGCCGAAGAGCCCGCGTGGGAAACATGCGCGGCAGATATATGAGTGAGAGTCCTATGAGAATTGGCAGTCTGCTGGTACTGATCTGGTTGGTGATCGGCGTGATCGCGGCGGGTCAGCGACACTATTTCGACAGCGGCCCGGTCAACTGCGCCGGGTTCGGCACCATCGCCGTCACCGTGATCGCCGGTCCACTCAACTATATGGGTGTGAATCCGAAGATCTCGGATTGCAATGTGCCGCAACCTAGTCCGTAGCAGTTAGGGCAGCGCCGGCCAGTTGGTCCGCCGTTCGCGGTGGTCCACCGCAACAGTGCGGCCCGAGGGCGCGGCACGCAAACGTCGGCGAATGTGTGGGCGGGTTGCGCGCTTACGCGGATAATCGGCACACGTGCGGGTATCCGCTCGATAGGAAGCACGGGACCGAGGCCAGGCAGGAGACGTCGTGGCAGGGCCCGTGCCGCGACGATGCGCAGGTGAAACATGAAACGGGGCACTGCTCTTGTCCTGATCTGGCTGGTCATCGGCGTGATCGCGGCGGGCCAGCGTAACTATTTCGACAGCGGTCCGATCAATTGCGCCGGGTTCGGCTCGATCGCGTTGACCGTGCTGGTCGGCCCGCTCAACTACATGGGCGTGAACCCCAAGGTTGCGGACTGCAATGTCCCGCAACCGAGTTCATAGCCGCGGTGTCCCGAGGGCGCGGGACTCGCCCCGTTCCGGCGTGCAGGGGAACGCTTGCGCGCCGGAACGGGTGCGATAGATGGTGCCGTCCTACACCGCGACGATCTCTCGATGCGACTGCGACTGCGACTGCGACTGCGACTGCGACTGCGACTGCGACTGCGACTGCGACTGCGACTGTTGGGTTTTCGGCTCTCCCGTGAGGCGGGCAGCCCCCGCCGCCGCGGCGATGACCAGGCCGACTCCGATCCATTGCGTGAGGTGCAGCCCCTCACCGAGCAGCAGCAGCCCCACGCCGGCCGCGACCGCAGGCTCCAAACTCATCAGGACCCCGAACGTCGAGGCTGTGATTCGGCGCAGTGCCTGGAGTTCGATGGCGTGCGGGACCAAGGAAGACAGCACAGCGATACCGACGACGCCGAGCAGCACGATCGGGTCGAACAGTGCCGAGCTTGCGTCCGCCGCGACCAGGGGCAGCGCGAGGATTGCGCCGAAGCCCAATGCCCATGCCAGCCCGTCGTGGCCCGAGGTGTGTTCGCCGACCACCTTGCTGAACACGATGTAGCTGGCCCAGCCCGCGGCCGCGAGCAGCGCGAACAGCACGCCGGTCCAGGACATGGGTCCACCGGTTTTCATCAGCAGCAGCACGCCGCCGCCGGCCAGTAGCGCCCACAGTAGGTCGCGGCCGCGGCGCGAGGTCGCGACCGCGACGCCGAGCGGCCCCAGGAAGTCGATGGTGACCGCGATGCCGAGCGGAATGCGATCGATCGCCGCGTAGAAGAACGAATTCATCACGGCCACAGACACTCCGAGCCCGATGATGCCGGGCACCGCGTGTCGTTCGATACGTAGCGACGGCCGCCACAGCACCATCGCGATGATGCCTGCCATCAGCAGCCGTAGGGCCGCGGTCGGGCCGGTGCCGAGGATGTCGAACAGCTGCTTGGCGATGATGGCGCCGAATTGGATGCTGAGCATGGCGGCGAGGATGAGGACGGGCGCGCTGCCGAACATGGAAGCTGTTCTGCCGGAGTGTGATTGCGGTAACGCAACGGTGGGTGGGATTTCTTTGACCGGGCCGATAACCACGGTTGACTCCATTCTGCGGACACGCGCCTACGCCACCGGTGAGTGCCGGGGGTGCGCGGTCGTATCTCGTATTCGGTTGTGCGGGAGGGGGATTGGACATGGCCGTGGGGATCGGCGCGCGCTGGTAGTGCGCGCGATCACCCAGGCGTTTCGCATTCGGTTTCAGCACGAATGGGCTGGGATGTCCGGGATTCGAGCGGGAGGGTCCGTCAGGCGACGGGCGTCGACGTAGTACAGGCCGGTGGCCGAGCGGTGGGGAGCGGGTTCGCCATCGGCGGCATTGCCTTCACGAGCGAAAGATAGGCGCTCTAAGTGGCAGGCAAAAGACTGGTCGGTTGATTAGAAGCGTGGAGCATGTGACGGACTGTATCGCAGATTGTGTTGCCTCGCGCGGGGAGTGATTGGAGTCAACGGGGGTACTCACGGTAGACGCGAGTGCAGAAAGAAGGCGATGACAATGCGCGAGCGACCGATCGACGCACGACCGGTACACCGAAGGGGTACTCGGCTGCTGAGCACAATGCTCCTCGTCTGGTTGGCCATCGGCCTTATCGCCGCCGGTCAGCGCCACAATTTCGATAGTGGCCCACTCAATTGCGCAGGTTGGGGCACCATTGCCGTCACTGCCCTCGCAGGCCCACTCAACTACGCGGGTTTGAACCCCACGGTCACCGACTGCCTGTTGCCCCAACCCAGCCAGTAGGTGCGGCCGACATGAGCACGCCCCCAACCAATGGGGGCGCGGGAATTTTGTCGTACCTAGCCGAAAGCGGCCGGTACCGTCACCGACTCCGGGTGCGGCTGTCCGCGCAGCGCACCCTCCACATCGATATCGGGCACGGTCTTGTCCAGTCAGCGCGGCATCCACCAGGCCCATTTCCCCATCAGCACCAGTGGTGACGGGATCAGGACCATCCGGACGATGAACGCGTCGAACAGCACGCCCGCCGCGAGCGCGAAACCCATCGACTTCGCGGTGGCGTCGGATTCCAGCGGGAAGGATCCGACACCAGGGTCAGCAGCAGGAACGCGGCCCCCGCGACGATTCTCTGAGTCTGCTGCCGAGCGCGCACAAGATCGAGAACCCGGACGGAAAGCACTCGGCCCCGCACCCAGGTTTCGGGTGCGGGGCCGAGCGGTTGTCTCAGCGGCGGACGGCTCAGCCGACCGGGACCGGCTCCTTGTCCACCCCGACGGACTGCTGCTGCAGTTCACGCAGCTTCGAGCCCTCGACGTCGATGTCGGGCAGGATCCGGTCGAGCCACTTCGGCATCCACCAGGACCACTTGCCCATCAGCACCAGCAGCGACGGGATCAGGACCATCCGGACGATGAAGGCGTCGAGCAGCACACCCACCGCGAGCGCGAAACCGAACGACTTCGCCGTGGCATCGGATTCCAGCAGGAACGAGCCGAACACCGAGATCATGATGATCGCGGCCGCGGTGACCACGCGGGCACCGTGGTGGTAGCCGCTGACCATCGCGTCCTTGGGGGACTTGCCGTGTACGAACTCCTCGCGCATCCGGGTCACCAAGAACACCTGGTAGTCCATGGCGAGGCCGAACACGAGACCGATCAACATGATCGGCAGGAAGCTGATGATCGGGTGCGGGTCGTCGATCAGCCCGAACTTGCCCTCCTGGAAGATCAGCACCGTCGCGCCGAAGGTCGCCGCCATCGAGAGCAGGAACCCGAGCGCTGCCGTCAGCGGCACCAGGATCGAGCGGAACACCAGGATCAGCAGCAGGAACGCGGCGCCCGCGACGATGGCGAGATACGGCACGATCTTGCCGAGCAGCACATGGTCGACGTCGGCGAAGATCGCCGTGGTGCCGGTGATGCCGTATTCCATGCCGTACTCGGATTTCAGCGATCCCTCGGCGTCGCGAGCGTCGCTGACCAGATCCTTGGTGGCCTGGTTGTTCGGACCCGACTTCGGCACGCCGTTCAGCAGTGCACCGGCCTTGTCGTCGCCGCTCCACTGCGGCTCGGTCACGTAGTCCATGCCGGAGTAGGACGCGAGCTTGCTGCGCAGTGCGTTGACCGCGTCCACGCGGCGTTCGGCAGGCACGCCGGTGAGGTCGGCGGCGACGTTCAGCACGCCGTTGCTGCCTTCCCCGAAGCCCTCGGTGCGCAGCTCGTACGCCTTTCGGACAGTCGAGGTCTTCGGCATGCTGTCATCGCCGGGCAGGCCGAGGTTCAGGCCGGCCGCGGGCGCGGCGAGCAGGCCGAGGACGACGACGCTGAGCAGCAGCGTGACGGCGGGGGCCTTGCCGATGAGCCTGCCGAAGCGCTGGCCGTTGCTGATCGAGGTGTCGTCTTCCGGATCGTGCTTGGCGACGAACGGCAGCTTGGGCTTGAACAGGAACCGGCCGAACGCGCCGATCAGCGCCGGCATCAGCGTGATGGCGGTGAGCACCGCGAACGCGGCGGCGATCGCGCCACCCAGGCCCATGAAGGTGAGGAACTCGACGCCGACGATGCTCAAACCGCCGAGCGCGATGATCACGGTGAGACCCGCGAACACCACGGCCGAGCCTGCGGTGCCGAGTGCGGTTCCCGCGGCCTCTTCCGGCGAATCCTGCACCGCCAGTTCATGTTTGTACCTGGAGACGATGAATAGCGCGTAGTCGATCGACAGCGCGATACCGATCATCGAGGCGAGGAAGGTGGTGAAGCTCGGGACCTCGATCACCGAGGTGCCGAGGAAGATCAGCGAGGTGGCCGCACCGAGGCCGACGATCGCGGTGATGATCGGGACGAAGGCGGCGACGATGGCACCGAACGCGACGATCATGACGACGAGCGCGATGCCCATGCCGATCTGCTCGGACTTGCCGCTCGGCGCCTCTTGCTTGGTCGCGATCGAGCCGCTCATCTCGACGGTGAGTCCGGCGTTGCGCGCGTCAGCGGCCACGTCGTAGGCCGCGGTGCGCTGCTCGTCGGTGACGTCGGTGAACTTCTTGATCGAGAACGGCACGCTCATGAACGCGACCGAATCGGGCGCGGTCTTGCTCAGCACATTCAGCGGAGCGCCGCTGCACTGCGACGGATCGGGGTTGGCCAGGCAGCCCATCTTCTCGGCCGCTTCGATCGGGTTCGCGACCGGCTTGCTGTGGTCGACGATATCCAAGCCGCCGAGCTTGGCGATGAACGCGTCCAGTGCCGCACGGTTCGCCGGGTCGGTCAGCTTCTGCCCAGCGGGCGCGCCGATCACATACGTTCCGGTGACGGCGTCGAACTTGAAGGCGTCCGATGCGCCGGGAAAGTGCTTGTCGAGGATGTCGTTCGCGCGTGCGGACGGTAGCTCCGGCATGCTGAAGTCGTTGCTCATCGGCTCCTTCAGCTGGGCCCCGAGGCCGCCGAGGAGGACGAAGAGGATGAGCCAGACCGGAAGCACTATCCATTTCCGGCGGAAAGCGAACTTTCCCCATCTATACAGATAAACGGACACGAGGGATTCTCCTAGCGATGACTGGGGGGTGCTGGTTCTCGGCCTGTAGACAGCACTCGCGGGGTGCCCTGCCGCCCCCGCCTCCACTGACGCTTTCTGCCTACCGTGCGGTAGGTAGACTACCTATTGCCTAAGCGGAGGTACAACCTCAATTTTGGTGGCAACGTTAGTTCAGCGCACGAGTGATAAGAGGATCATCCATGGCCGTCCGTGCCGCGTCCGACACCGTTACCGCAGGTGGCGGGACCAAAATCGCGATTCGCGACGCTGCGGTGAGGCTGTTCGGAGCCAAAGGATTCGAGCAGACGAGCCTGCGCGAGGTCGCAGATGCGGTAGGAATCACAAAGGCATCGCTCTACTATCACTATGCTTCGAAGCTCGATCTGCTCCTCGCGATCATCGATCCGATCATCGATCACATGCGCGCGGTCGTCGAAGACATCGACGCGGTGCCGCACGACGCGGAGGGCGTGCGCGCCGTGCTGCGCACCTATCTGCGCGGAATGATCCGCAACCGCGACGCCGGGGCCCTGTGCGTGCGCGACACCGTGGCGATCATCAACGCCATGGCAGACCGGTACCCCGACATGATGGATTCGAATCAACGCCTGCGGTCCTGGCTGGCCGGGCCGGACGCGGACGACGAGGCGATGCTGCGCGCGTGCGCGGCGCTGGAAGTGCTCGGGGTAGCGCTGCTTTCCAAGGAGTTCGTGCCGGGCGCGGCCGACTCGCTGCTGGAATCGACACTGCTGGACGCGGCGACCTGTGTATTGACCGCCTGCGGTACCGCGTAGATTCGACCAGGTCATCGGAGAGTTCAGGGGGTTGGTGCTGTGCACATCACCGCGAAGGTCGATTACGCGGTGCGGACCTTGCTCGAGATCGCCCGCGCACCGCGGGTGAGCCAGGCCCAGCCGCCCGCCGACGTCCCGGCCCTCGATGCGACCCCGCTCGCGCAAGCCGGCCCGGTGATCACGGCCGCCGCTGTGGTCAAGGCCGATGTCATCGCGACCGCGCAGCGCATTCCGCCGAAGGTGCTGGAAACCGTCCTCGCCGAGCTGCGCAGGGCCGATCTGGTGATCAGCAGGCGCGGCCCCGATGGCGGCTACTGGCTGGCCCGTCCGCCCGCCGAGATCTCCATCGCCGACGTGATCAGGGCCATCGAGGGACCGCTCGCTTCGGTGCGCGGTGAGCGCCCGGAGGATGTGAACTATCCGGGCGCGGCCGAGCCGTTGCAACAGGTCTGGATCGCGCTGCGGGTGAATATTCGCGCGGTGCTGGAAAACGTCTCCATCCAGGACATCGCGCTGGACGAGCTGCCTGGATTCATCGACGCGCTGACCGAGGACCCTGGCGCGTGGGCGCGCAGGTAAAGCGCACGGTGCAGTGCCGCTGGTCGATAATCATCGCGACCCGCCTCCCCGTTTGCAGGTAGCCTGCCAAGCATCATGTTGATCAGATTGCTGCGTACGTATCTGTACCCCTACCGGGCACAATTGACGGGAGTCGTTGTCCTGCAACTGATCTCCGTCATCGCGATGCTGTACCTGCCCAGTCTGAACGCCGACCTGATCGATAACGGCGTCACCAAAGGTGATATCGGCTACATCTGGAACACCGGGCTGTGGATGCTCGCGGTGACCTGTGTGCAGATCGTCGCGTCCGCGTTTTCGGTCTATCTCGGCGCTCAGGCCGCGATGGCCGCGGGGCGGGATCTGCGTGGCGCGGTGCTGCACCGGGTCGGCACCTTCTCCGCCCGCGAGGTCGGGATGTTCGGTGCGCCGTCGCTGATCACCCGCACCACCAACGATGTGCAGCAGGTTCAGCTGCTCGTCGTGATGTCCGCGACCATCCTGGTGATGGCGCCGATCATGTGCGTCGGCGGCGTGGTGATGGCGCTGCGCGAAGACCTCGGCCTGTCTTGGCTGCTGCTCATCGCGGTGCCCGCACTCGCCATCTCGATGGGCTTCATCGTCGCGCGGATGGTGCCCGGCTTCCGCGCCATGCAAGCCAAGATCGACGAAGTGAACCGGGTGCTGCGCGAGCAGATCACCGGTATCCGCGTGGTGCGCGCGTTCGTCAGGGAGCGGCAGGAGACCTGGCGCTTCGGCGTCGCGAACACCGAGCTGACCGACACCGCGCTGCAGGTCGGCAGGCTGGCGGCGCTGATGTTCCCGCTGGTGATGCTGATCAGCAATGTCACCGCCGTCGCGGTGATCTGGTTCGGCGGCCATGCGATCGACGCGGGGACCATGCAGATCGGCTCGCTCACCGCGATGCTGTCCTACATCATGCAGATCCTGACGGCCGTCATGATGGCCTCGTTCCTCGCCATGATGGCGCCGCGCGCCGCGGTCTCGGCCGACCGGATCGGTGCGGTGCTGGAGACCGAATCCTCGGTATTGCCGCCGCGACTGCCGCAGCCGTTCAAAGGCGATCCCGGATCGATCGACATCGCGTTCGCCGAGTTCGCCTTTCCCGGCGCCGAGAAGCCGGTGCTGCGCGCCATCGAGTTCAAGGTGAAACCCGGCACCACCACCGCGATCGTCGGGTCCACCGGTGCGGGCAAGACGACCCTGCTCAATCTGATTCCCCGGCTGATCGACGTGACCGACGGCGCGGTCTACGTCGGCGAGACCGATGTCCGTCACATCGACCTCGAACTGCTGCGTCAGCAGATCGGCTTGATACCGCAGAAGGCGTATCTGTTCTCCGGGACGATCGCCAGCAATCTCCGCTACGGCAAGCCGGACGCCACCGACGAAGACCTGTGGCGGGCTCTGGAAATCGCACAGGCCGACGACTTCGTGCGGGACATGCCCCTGGGGCTGGAGGCGCCGGTCGCCCAGGGCGGCACGACCGTCTCTGGTGGTCAGCGGCAGCGTCTTGCCATCGCCAGGGCACTGGTGAAAAAGCCGCGGATCTACCTGTTCGACGATTCGTTCTCCGCGCTGGACGTCTCCACCGACGCCAGGCTGCGCGGAGCGCTCCGGCCGGAGACCAGGGACGCATCGGTAATCATTGTGGCGCAACGGATTTCCACGATCCGCGACGCCGACCAGATCGTGGTGCTCGAGGACGGTGCGATGGCCGGGATCGGCACCCACGAACAGTTGATGCGTGACTGTCCGGAATATCAGGAAGTCGTCGCGTCGCAGCTCAGCGCGGAGGAGGTGCGATGAGGCCAGGAACGCCGAATCCCGGTGCGCCGGACGCCAAGGCGAAGTCTTTCAAGCCGTCGTTGAAGCGGCTGCTCGCCCGGCTTGCCCCGGAACGGGTGTACGTCGTGGTGATCGTGCTGCTCGTCATCACCGCGGTGGTGCTCAATACGCTGGGTCCGTACATCATGGGCAAGGCGACCAACCTGGTCTTCGACGGTGTGGTCGGCAAGCAGCTGCCCGAGGGCATCAGCAAGGACCAGGCGATCGAGTCACTGCGGTCCAAGGGCGACAACACCTTCGCCGACATGCTCGGCGCGATGGACGTCATCCCCGGCGTGGGGGGGGGGGGGGGGGGCCGGGGGGGGGGGGGGGGTGGGGGGGGGGTGGGGTTCAAATGCGCCGGGGGGGTGGGGAGGTGTGTGTGGGG
>NZ_JBHVDF010000005.1:107752-135441 GCF_042802915.1 Nocardia sp. NPDC057440 | reverse complement strand
GCTACCGAGCCCTGGGGCTCCACGGCCAACACCACCTGCCCCACATGGGGGCGCGCCTGGCCGCTCCCCCCGGCGGGGGGGGCCGACTGCCCCCCCCTCGGCAGGGTGCTGATCCTGGTGCTGCTGCTTTACATCGGCGCGGCGGTGTTCGGCTGGTTGCAGGGCTTCCTGCTCAACATCGTCATCAACCGCACGGTGAAGCGGCTGCGCAGCGATGTCGAGGACAAGCTGCATCGACTTCCCTTGAGCTACTTCGATTCCGCGCCGCGCGGCGATGTGCTCAGCCGGGTCACCAATGACGTCGACAATGTCTCGACGAGCCTGCAGCAGACCATGAGTCAGCTGCTGACCTCGGTGTTCTCGGTGCTCGGCATTCTGATCATGATGTTCTGGATCTCGCCGCTGCTCGCGGTGATCGCGTTGCTCACCGTCCCGGCGGCCATCGTCGTCACCGCGCAGATCGCCAAACGATCCAAGCCGCACTTCGTGAACCAGTGGAAGTACACCGGCATAGTGAACGCCCAGGTCGAAGAGGCCTTCACCGGCCACGAGATCGTCACGGCGTTCGGTCGCAGCCGCGAGGTCGGCGCCGAGTTCGACAAACGCAACGACGACCTCTTCGACGCGAGCTTCAAGGCGCAGTTCATCTCCGGGCTGATCATGCCCGCCATCATGTTTCTCGGGAACGTGAACTTCGTGCTGGTGGCGCTGGTCGGCGGTCTTCGGGTGGCGACGGGCAATATCTCGCTCGGTGAGGTGCAGGCGTTCATCCAGTACTCCCGGCAGTTCAGCCAGCCGCTGACCCAGATCGGCGCGATGGCCAACCTGCTGCAGTCCGGCGTGGCCTCGGCCGAACGGATCTTCGAGATCCTCGACGCCGAAGAGCAATCGCCGGACCCGATGATGGAGAACGCCCGCCCGGTCGATCGCGGCCGCGTGGAATTCGAGGCCGTCTCGTTCCGCTATGAACCGGAGACCCCGATCATCGAACGGCTGTCGCTGGTCGCCGAGCCGGGACACGTGGTTGCCATCGTCGGCCCGACCGGCGCAGGCAAGACCACGCTGGTGAACTTGTTGATGCGGTTCTACGAACTGGACGCGGGCACCATCACGATCGACGACGTCGATATCACCGATATCACCCGCGACCACCTGCGTTCCCGCATCGGCATGGTGCTGCAGGACACCTGGCTGTTCAAGGGCACCATTCGGGAGAACATCGCCTACGGCAATCCGAACGCGAGCGAGCAGGATATTCTCGCCGCCGCCCGCGCCGCCTACGTCGACCGCTTCGTGCACGCGCTGCCACACGGCTACGACACGGTGATCGACGAGGAGGGTTCGGGGGTGAGTGCGGGCGAGAAGCAGCTCATCACCATTGCCCGCGCCTTCCTGGCGAAGCCATCCATCCTGGTGCTCGACGAGGCGACCAGCTCGGTGGACACCCGCACCGAGTCGCTCGTGCAGCACGCGACCGCCGCGCTGCGCCGCGACCGCACCAGCTTCGTCATCGCGCACCGCTTGTCCACCATCCGCGACGCCGACCTGATCGTCGTCATGGAGGCGGGCCGCATCGTCGAACACGGCAGCCACGAGCGCCTGCTCGACGAGCGCGGCGCCTACTACCGCCTCTACAACGCCCAATTCGCAGCGGCCGCCGCCGACGCGTGACCGCCGCGTCGCGCGTCGTGTGCCGGAGGTCGGGCGTTGCTGGTAGTGGTCGCGGACCTGCGGTTATCGCTCGGCCGACGTGCGGCGTCGGTCACCAGGGGCCGCCTGAGAGGATGGCAGCGTGTCCACACCCGAATCCTTCTCCTTCACCGTCACCAACCGCCTCGATGACGGGCGGCACGGTCGGTCGGGCGTGATCAGCACACCGCACGGCTCGATCGCGACGCCCGCGTTCATCCCGGTCGGCACCAAGGCGACGGTGAAGGCGGTGCTGCCCGAGACCATGAAAGAGCTCGGCGCGCAGGCGCTGCTCGCCAACGCCTACCACCTGTACTTGCAGCCCGGCTCGGACATCGTCGACGAGGCGGGCGGGCTCAGCAAGTTCATGAACTGGCCGGGCCCCACGTTCACCGACAGCGGCGGATTCCAGGTGATGTCGCTGGGGGTCGGGTTCAAGAAGGTGCTCGCGATGGAGGCGGTCGACGTGCGCAGCGACGACGTCATCGCCAAAGGCAAGGAGCGGCTGGCGACCGTCGACGACGACGGCGTGACCTTCCGGTCGCACCTGGACGGTTCCAGGCATCGGTTCACGCCCGAGGTGTCGATGGGCATCCAGCATCAGCTCGGCGCGGACATCATGTTCGCCTTCGACGAGCTGACCACCCTGCTCAATACCCGTGGCTACCAAGAGAAGTCGCTGCAGCGCACGCACGAGTGGGCGCAGCGCTGCATCGAGGAGCACGAGCGGCTGACCGCGGCGCGCACCCATCGCCCGTATCAGGCGCTGTTCGCGGTGATCCAGGGCGCGCAGTACGAAGATCTGCGCCGCAAGGCCTGCCGCGAGCTGGAATCGATCCGGGGCAGCGCTGGAACGGGTTTCGACGGCTACGGCATCGGCGGTGCGCTGGAGAAGCACAACCTCGGGGCCATCGTCGGCTGGTGCTGCGACGAACTGCCCGAGGAAAAGCCACGTCACATGCTCGGCATCAGTGAGCCGGAGGACATCTTCACCGCAGTGGAAAACGGTGCCGACACCTTCGACTGCGTGAACCCCTCCCGGGTCGCCCGCAATGCCGCCATCTACGTCGCCGAGGGCCGATTCAATATCAACACCGCCAGGTTCCGGCGCGATTTCACACCTATCGACGACACCTGTGACTGCTACACCTGCGCCCATTACACGCGCGCTTACATCCATCACCTGTTCAAGGCGAAGGAGATGCTCGCCTCGACGCTGTGCACAATCCACAACGAGCGCTACACGATTCGATTGGTCGACCGCATCAGAGACAGCATCGAGGGCGGTTACTTCGACGACTACAAGGCCGCGACCCTCGGTGTCTGGAAGGGCCGCATCGCGACCCCGTGAGCCCCGCCGCCGGCCGACGCCGACGCGGGGACGACGGGGCGCGAATCAGACATGCAGCGGGTCGGATTCCCTTGGTGCATAGCTCGGTTCGCGCTTCTTGAGGATCGCGATCGCCCGATAGGTGATCGGCATGACGAGCACCTCGCACAGCGTCTTCCACACGAATCCGACAATGACGTAATTCACGAACTGACGCCAGCTGTCGATGCCGATCGCAGTGGCCGCGATCGAGCAGAAGATCAAGGTGTCGGCCAGCTCGCCGACGATGGTGGAGCCGATCAACCTGGCCCACAGGTGGTTCTCCCTGGTGCGTTCCTTGATCAAGACCAACGTCGCCGAGTTGAGCAGCTGGCCGACGAAATATCCGGCGAGGCCCGCGGCAACCAGCTGCGGCGTGGTGCCGATGACGGTGCGGAACGCCTCCTGGTTCTCGTAGAACACCGCGGCGGGCAGCCGGATGGCGATGCTGAAGCACAGAACGGTCAGCAGCAGGGCGCCGAAACCGTAGTAGATGGCCCGGCGGGTGGCACGGAAGCCGTACACCTCGCTGAGCACATCGCCGAGGATGTAGGCCAGGGGGAAGAGGAAGAAGGCGCCGTCGGTGGAGATCGGCAGTATCTCCACGGGCCCGACCTGCACCGAATGATCGGTGAAGAACTGGACGCCTTTTGTCGCGCAGATATTGGAAATGATCAGCGTTGCGGTGAACAACGCCACGATGGGTGTGTAGTACCCCCGCGCGACCTGGGCGAATGCCGCATGGTCCGGCGCGGGGCGCCCAGACTCTTCATGTACTTCGGTTTTGTTCGACTCACTCACGCGCTTCATCCAACCAGGTCGTGCACGAGGGGCTGCCGACTTCGGCCGGACTGCGTGCGGCTGTACCCATTAGGCTGTAGCAATGACGAAGCCCGGCGATTCCGACGAGTGGTGGAAGCAATACGGCGGCGAAGGCGTGTCGCCGGAAGCTGGCGCACCAAGCTCGGTACCGCAATATCCGACCGCTGAACCGTCCGGATATCCGTCGGCTCCGCAGTATCCGCAGCAGTCCGCTCCGCAGTATCCGCAGCAGTCGGCTCCGCAGTACCCGCAGCAGCCCGCGCCGCAGATGACACCGCCGCCGCAGCCGCAGTACCCGAGCTACCAGACGCCGCCGCAGGTCGCGCAGCCGTATCCGCAGCCGCCCAACTACGCATACCAGAATGCGTACCAGCCCTACGGCTATCCCCAGCCGCAAGGCACGAGCGGCATGGCCATCGGCGCGCTGATCTCGTCCCTGGCCGGGTTCGTCACCTGTGGCATCGGGTCGATCGTCGGGATCATCCTCGGCGTCATCGCGCTGAATCAGATCAAGGATTCCGGTCAGGAAGGTCGCGGCATGGCGCTCGCGGGCATCTGGATCGGTGTCGGCGTTATCGCCCTGTCGGTGCTGTGGTTTGTTGTGGTGATCATCGCAGGCAGCGCCTGAACTTCGAACTCTCCGAAAACGTCAGGGGCGCACCCGATATCGGGTGCGCCCCTGACGTGTGTCGTGGTCGTGCGAGGCGTGTCAGCTCTTGACGACCTGGGTGCCGCCGGCGAACTTGTCGTGCCAGCCCTGCTTGTTCGGGTCCTGCGAGGTGGAGATGATCATGTAGATGATCAGGCCGAGCGAGATCAGGCCACCGACACACGGGATGATCGACGCCGCGACGTAGATGTTGCGCTTGAGCGAGGTCTCGGGATCGATCTTCGCCGCACCACCGGGCGCGAGGACCTTGAGTCCGAGAATCTTCTTGCCGAGGGTGGTGCCCTGGGTGGTCTCCATGCCGACGAAGTAGCCGAGCAGTGCCAGCGAAACCACCGCGCCGTTGATGAACTGGCCGGTGTTGCTGAAGCCGAAGATCAGCAGAATGATGATGGAGACCGGGATTCCGACGATCAGGTGGTCGATGACACGGGCACCGATCCTGGTCCCGATGTCACCGGGCTGTCCGCCGTAACCGCCCTGCTGCCCGCCGTACTGCGGCTGCTGCGGATAGGGCTGACCGTAGGGGTCCTGGCCGTACTGGGGCTGCTGCCCGTACTGCGGCGGCGGCTGCTGCTGCCCGTACTGGGGCTGCTGGCCGTACTGCGGCGGCTGCCCGTACTGGGGCGGCTGCTGCTGGCCGTAGGGATCCTGGGGCGGCTGCTGCCCGTACTGCGGCGGCTGCTGCCCGTACGGATCCGGCTGGCCGCCTTGCGGATACTGCTGCCCGCCTTGCGGATGCTTGTTGGGGTCGTACCCACCGCTTGTCATATTCAATCCTCGTCAGTGATCAGTAGATCGGTCGCTGCGTACGTTACGGACATCGGCTGCGTTGCAACAACCCATTCTCGTCGAGTATCCACGGTTCGTCAGGCAGATCGGCGGGTGTGAAACCGGCGAGGACCTCGATCGGGGACAACGGCGGATATCCGAGCGAACAGGCCAGCGCCGCGGCGACCTGTTCGGGCGTGTTGCCCAGTGCGAGTTGATCGGCGAGTGTCACCGCGCCGTCGCGTTTGGCCAGGCGAATTCCGTCCTTGTTCAACACCAGCGGTACATGCGCGTACTGGGGAACAGGCAGTCCGAGCAGCGTTGCGAGATACGCCTGCCGCGGTGTGGACGTCAGCAGGTCGTCGCCGCGCACCACCTGATCCACGCCTTGCGCCGCGTCGTCGACCACGACGGCGAGGTTGTAGGCGGGCGTGCCGTCGCCGCGGCGCAGCACGACGTCGTCCACCTGGCCGCGATAGCGCCCGTGTAGTGCATCGACGATCTCGAACTCCGCCACCGAGGCGCGCAGTCGCAGTGCGGCGGGTCTGCCGTTGGTGTGGTGTTCGGCACGTTCGGCCTCGCTCAGCGCGCGGCAGGTGCCGGGATATAAGCCCATCGGCGCGTGCGGTGCGGTCGCCGCCTGCTGTATTTCTCTTCTGGTGCAATAGCACTCGTACACGAGCCCGGCCTCGGTCAGCCGATCGATCGCCGCTTGGTAGCGGGGCAGCCGCTCGGATTGCCTGATCACCGGTCCGTCCCAGTCGAGACCGATCGCGGCCAGATCGGCCAGCTGCCGCGCCTGTGCGCCGGGGCGCACTCGATCCAGATCCTCTATGCGCATCAGGAAGCGCCTGCCCGATGCGCGGGCGAACAGCCAGGCCAGCAGTGCGGTGCGCAGGTTTCCGAGGTGCAGGTCGCCCGACGGGCTCGGTGCGTACCGGCCCGCGCCTGTCATCGCATTTGGAAAGCGCACATTTGTCATCGTAGGCGGAGTGGTCAGCTCAGTAGTTGTGGCCTGAGCCGGTCAGCGGGAATTGGCGTTTCGGAATCCAGCTCGATGAGCAAGGCTTCGGCGTGCGCGATCAAGCCCGCACGGTCGATTCCATAGGGCACGGCGGTCTCCGCTTCGCCGCTATTGTCCGGCTGGTAGGCGCTGAGCCGGGTCACGGCGCGGGCGAGCAGCGTGCGCGCGCCCTTGGGATTGCCGCGCTGGATGTGCGTCAGACCGACGGCGTATTGCGCGAGACCCTGCCACAGCATCCGCTCGGCGAACGGTCCGTTCTTCCATGCGGCCTCCAATACCTCGTGTGCGTTGAATGCCAGGCCTTCATCCAGCAGTTGCTGAGCGTAGGAAAGAGTTTGCTGGGGAGGCAGATTCAGGTCATCCGGAATTCGCGGTATACCGGGGCTGCCAGGGGGTAGCGGGCGCCCGAACCTGTCGCGTGGGCGAGGATTGCGGGCACGACCTGCCTCGTCGCGGGGGCGTTCGACCATGCCCCTCATGATCCACGGCCTGTTGCGAAGCTGTCGAGGGAAGGGCGCCCTTGGTGATTAATTGACGGATCACGGAGTAATCACACCGGTGTAAAAGTTAGCGGTGTACCTGTTGTCCGAATGAAAGTCACCGCCCGGCAATGTCCCCGCAACTTTTCATCTTCGCAAGATTGGCAAATGCGATGATTGAACCGGCAAGAGATCGGCAAATTATCGATGAACCTGCTAGTCTTTAGCCCGCGGGGGCAACCCCGGGGGTGTATTCCACCTCGAGCGCAGTGCGATCACGACGCACCGTGAAAGCGGCGCGCTACCACTAGGCGCACCACGGGATTCGGCGTTCCTGCCGAGTGCCGGTGCTAGTTAGAGCGATGTCAGAAGAATTCTCGTTCTCGACGCAGCAAAGGAGCTAGTGCCGTGGAGGTTGATTTTACGGGCGCTGTGTGGCGCAAGAGCACACACAGTGGTCCCGACGGGAACTGCGTGGAAGTCGCATTTCTCGTCGACGGCAACATAGCGGTTCGCGACACCAAGAACAACGGACGTGGTCCGGCGCTGGCATTCGCGCCGGGTGAATGGGACGCATTCCTAACGGGAGTAGCAGCGGGGGAGTTCGGTCGCGCTTAACCGAAGTCGCGTCGAACCGGCCAGCACGGGCCCCGAGTCGAAGAGGACTTGGGGCCTTCGCGCTGTTCAGGGGCGGTGTGCAGACCTCGGGCTCCCAACTCAGTGCGACCCGTGGCCGTTACCGGCGTGGCCGTTGACCTGGTCCTGATACCGCCGCAGCACGGCGAGCTGCTTGCGCTCTTCCTCGTGCTCGACCGCGAGGTTGCCCTCGGACTCCTGCCTGGGGTCGGCGAGTAGGAAGGCGCCGGTGCCAGGCTTGCCCGCCGCGCCGAGCTTGCTCATTTTCTTCGGTACCGGCGCACCTTGGTATTCCAAGGGAATCGGATGGCCGTGGTCGTCCACCGGGCCGAGCGGCTGGTGGATTTCGATGTACTCGCCGTGCGGCAGCCGCTTGATCACGCCGGTTTCCACGCCGTGCTCGAGCACCGCCCGATCGCTGCGCTGTAGGCCGAGGCAGATCCGGTACGCGATGAAGTACGCGATCGGTGGGGCGATCAGGATGCCGATCCGGCCCATCCAGGTGGTCGCATTGAGGGAGATGTCGAACTTGTAGGCGAGAATGTCGTTGACGCACGAGAGGGTCAGCACCACGTAGAAGGCGATCACCATGGCGCCGATTGCGGTGCGCACCGGTACATCTCGCGGGCGCTGCAGCAGGTTGTGGGCGACCGTGTCTCTGGTCAGCCGCTTCTCGATCCACGGGTAGGCGATGAGCAGTGTGAACACCAGTCCCATCATCAGCGCGCCCCAGACCGGCGCCGGTACCGTGTAGCGGCCCAAATACAGCTCCCACGGTGGTATCAGGCGCATCATGCCGTCGGTCCACATCATGTAGAAGTCCGGCTGTGAACCCGCGGAGACTTGAGAAGGGTTGTAGGGGCCCATATTCCAGATCGGATTGATCTGCAGCAGGCCGCCCATGATCGCCACGATGCCGAGGGTGAAGGCGAAGAACGCGCCCTGGTCCGCGGCGAACACCGGCACGATGCGCGCGCCGACCACGTTGTTCTCGGTGCGGCCGGGGCCGGGGAACTGGGTGTGCTTCTGGTACCAGACCAGCGCGACGTGCGCGGCGATCAGCGCGAGCATGATGCCAGGGAACAGCAGCACGTGCGCGATGAACAGGCGCGGGATGATGATGTTGCCCGGATAGTCGCCGCCGAACATCAGCCAGTGCATCCAGGTGCCGATGATCGGTAGGCCAAGCGTGATCGAGGAGAACGCCGCGCGTAGGCCGGTGCCGGACAGCAGATCGTCGGGTAGCGAGTAACCGAAGAATCCCTCGAACATCGCCATGATGAGCAGCAGCGAGCCGATCACCCAATTCGCCTCACGCGGCTTGCGGAACGCACCGGTGAAGAAGATACGGAACAGGTGCACGATGATCGACGCCGCGAACAGCAGCGCGGCCCAGTGGTGGACCTGGCGGACGAACAGGCCACCGCGCACCTCGAAGGAGATGTTCAGCGACGTTTCGTAGGCCCGCGACATGGTCACGCCGCGCAGTGGCTGGTAGGCGCCGTTGTAGACGACCTCGGTCATAGACGGATCGAAGAACAGGGTCAGGTAGACACCCGACAGCAGCAGGATGATGAAGCAATAGAGGGCGATCTCGCCGAGCAGGAACGACCAGTGGGTCGGGAAGACCTTGTTGATCGACCGTTTGACGAATGCCGCAGCCCGGTATCGCTCGTCCGCGGCATCGGCTTGCGCGCTGAGCTTGCTACCTATCTGACCAGCCATGATCGACACCCCGCCCTTTGGGTGAGTGAGATTTTGTTCTACTACAGACGGTAGCAGAGGAACTGGTCAGAATCGATAGGTTTCACCGAACGCCGCTGCGGAACAAGATCATTCAGCACCGGCCCGCCCGCTCAGGCCGCCGCGAACAACGGCCGATATTGTTCGAGGGGTGAGCTCGGTGGCACCCCAGGACGCGACGATGTACTGGCTGTCGAAGCGCACTCGCAATGATCTGTTTCTGCTGTATTGCTTCGCCGACTCCGGCAGTCCGGCCGCGGAGCTGCGTGAGCTGGTTGCCCGGCGCAGCGCACGCATACCCGACTTGCGTGTTCGCTTGCGTGAAGTGCCCGCGGATCTGGGCTATCCCTCATGGATACCCTGCGATTTCGCCGCCGAGCAATTTGTGGAACACCTACCGACGGAATCGAATTGGCCGACTGTGTTGAATGAGCTCGGCAAACTACTCGGTACCGTCCTGGATGCGGCGGTGCGCCCCTGGCGATTGCACCTTTTCCGTGACGTCATCGGAGTACCGGGTCAGCCGCCCGATGCGGCTCCAGTGACCGTGGTGGTGCTCCAGATGTCGCATGCCCTCGCCGACGGGCGACGTGCCGCGCGGATCGCCCGCGCGCTGTTCTCGGAGTCCGATACGGCCGACCAGGAGCGCACCGGCTCCCGACCGCGCACGACGCCGCCGAGGTCGGCGCCCGCCGGCTTCGCGCTGCTCGATGCCGCTAGGACGGCTGCCGCGGTCGGGTTGCTGCGGATGCCGATCCAGGTGATGCGGACCGCCGTGCGCGGCTATCACGCCTACCGGTCGCAGCGGGAGCTGGCCGAGCTCACCGCCGCCGGGCAGGTGCCCGCGCCGGGGCCGGACTTCACGCCCAGCCTGGTCAACCCCTCGGCGGAGGTCGGCGATTCGGATCATCGAGTGCGCATGATCGTTCGCACGCCGGATCAGTTGCGCATCCCCGACCGGACGGTGACCGTGGTCGTGCTGACCGCGGTATCACTCGCGCTCACGCGCTACCTCCACTCACGCGGTGCACAGGTGGATCGGCTGGGCGCGCAGGTGCCGATGTCGCTGCCAGGGGCGTCCGCGCCCCGCAACAACTACCGCAGCCTCGGCGTCGACCTCTTCGTCGGCGAACCCGATATCCGCCTGCGCTCGCGTCGCATCGCCGATGCGCTCGGTGACCGGATAGCCCGCGCCGGGCATCCGCTGCTCGCCGCGCAAGACCGAGTCACCGCCGTCGTCCCCGCCGCCCTGCTGCGTCGCGACATCGATCGCTACCCGCTCGACACCGTCCCCGATTCGATCGCGGGCCACACCGTGGTCTCCAGCGTCCATCGCGGCCCCGCCGACCTCACTTTCGGCGGCGGCCGAGTCCTGTTCACCGCGGGTTTCCCCGCACTGGGCTCGGTCATGCACCTGACCCACGGCGTGCACGGCCTCAGCGCGGATACCGAGGGCCGTGGCGCGACGATCACGATTTCGATCCACGCCGACTCCACGGTGCTGCCGGACATCGATGCCTACGCGGAGCTGCTGGTCGCGGCGTTGGGTGAGATAGCGCAGGCGCACGAGGCCGCAGGCGGAGTCGACTGATTCGGGCTCCGGCAAGGTAGGCGACCGACCACGGTTCGATGCGGCTCGGACCCACCGGTGCGGGCATGGCACGCGCGCGAGGCTACCGCCGGTCTGGACCGGACATGCAGTACTTCTACTCATGACCGGACCGTGTCCGCATGCTCGAATGTATGGGACGCCCGGACCTTTCACCCGGCCGTCGCTGATCGCCGCGGTACTCCCGGATCGGCCGCACAGCAGGGGGCACGAGCATGTCGACACCGAATACCCGTTCGTCCGAGCATGTTTCGGTGGGCCAGTGGATTGCGCGAGCGATCGCCATCGCGGTGCTCATTCCGGTGCGTCTGCTCTGGGAGGGTGTCGGACTACTCGGTCGCCTCGCGCTGGCCGTGCTGCACTTCATATGGACCGAACTGCTGGATCCCTTCTGCCGCATCGCCTTTCACTGGGTTTTGCGCCCCGCATGGGCGTTCGTCAAGGACTTCCTCTGGGGCTGGCTGCTCCAGCACGTCCTCTGGGGCATGGTCCTCACCCCGCTCGGTGCGTTGCTGCTCGACTTCCTCCTGCGCCCGCTGCGCCGTGCGGTGGAGGAGTTTCTGTGGCGGCGTGTGCTGCGACCCGGGGCGGTATGGCTGACGCGAGAGGTGTTGCTCCCTATCGCATCCGCCGTGTTCACGATGCTGTGCACGGTGTTCGAGTACCTGATCGTCCGGCCGCTCTCGCTGCTGTGGCGATGGATCCTGCGCCCGCTGTGGCGAATGCTGCGCGCGACCCTTCGCTACGCGTGGCGGTCGGCGACGATCATCGTCGGCGTCCTGGTGGTGATCCCGTGCCGCGCCGTATACCGCACCATCCTGCGTCCGGTATTCGCCGCGATCGCCGTCGCCTGGCAGGCGCTGGTCGTCCGCCCCGTTCGCTGGGTCCACGTGAACATCGTGACGCCGATGAACAGGTGGGCCACCGAGATCGTGGCCAGCGTTTTCGGCCGCTGATTCGTCGATTCCGTTGTCCTGCCGCAGCGGCTGTCGACCGGTGGGCTCCTCGGCGCTGTGTCCGTTCAATCAGCTATTTGCTGAACCAGCCATTGGGTGACATGTTGTTCCAGCCGTGGTTCCCGCCCTGTTTCTCGCCCTCTTTCCCGCCTGACTTCCAGCCCTGGTTCCAGGCTGGGGGTTCGCATTCTTCGTCCTCGCTGTCGCTCTCCTTGCCATTGTTCAAGGTCCATTGGCTGTCGCGATTACACCATGGGTCGTCGCTGCCACATTGAGGGAAATTTGTCTGCACCACGCCGGGTGCAGCCGTTGGTGCCGCCATAGCAGGAATCGCTGACGCCGTCGTAGGAATCGCGATCGCGGCCCCCACAAGCGCGAAATTAGCCAGTAGCCGGCACGTGCCGGTGCTGTGGATCCTGTTGATAATCATGATGCCTTCTTCCGGCGAGTTCGTCACGCGGACGCGACTCGCCGATTGTCGAGCTCACTGATATTCCCCGACTTTCTGATCTTAAGACTGTGCCACCGGCTATCGCCAGCGCTGCACGACGATGTTTATTTATGCACTGTGGCGGATCGCGCGGACGGCCACTGGAATTTCTGATTTCCATGCATTCGGAAATGATCGACAATGGTGGTATGGCGACGGTGCTGCTGGGCGGCGACGTCATGCTGGGCCGCGGAGTGGATCAGATTCTGCCGCATCCCGGCGATCCCAGGCTGCGCGAACGATATGTCGACGACGCGCGGACATATGTGGAGTTGGCCGAGCGTGTGCACGGCCCATTCGCCCGTCCGGTGGATTTCCGCCGGCCGTGGGGTGATGTTCTGCCGATCCTGGCGCAGTTCGACCCCGACGTGCGGTTGATCAACCTGGAAACCGCGATCACGGCCGACGGCGCATTCGACCCCGTCAAAGGCATCCACTACCGGATGAACCCGGACAACGTGCCGGTGTTGACCGTTGTCGCACCGGTCGTCTGCGCACTGGCCAACAATCACATCCTCGATTTCGGTATCCAGGGCCTGGCCGACACCCTCGAAGCGCTCGATTACCCGGGCATCCACCGCGTCGGAGCGGGTGCGGATCTCGACAACGCCCTGGCCCCGGCGATATCAACACTCGAGGACGGACGTCGGGTGGTGATCGTCTCGGTCGCGGCGGGATCGAGCGGGGTTCCGGAATGCTGGGCCGCAGGTCGTGATCAGCCAGGGCTGTGGCGGGTCGGTTATTCGCCGAGTGTTCGCGCAGCCGACGAGGTGGCGGCAGAAGTGCTGGCGCATAAGCGTGTTCACGATATCGCTATCGTCTCCATACATTGGGGCCCCAACTGGGGCTACGGAGTGCCGCCGAGCGAAACGCAGTTCGCGCACCGGTTGATCGATGCCGGCGTCGATCTGGTGCACGGGCATTCCGCACACCATCCGCGGCCGATCGAAATCTATCGGGGCAAACCGATTCTGTACGGGTGCGGCGATGTCATCGACGACTACGAGGGCATCCGTGGCTATGAGCGGTACCGCCCCGATCTTCGTCTGCTGTATCTGGTGTCCATCGATGTCGACGTGATGGAAGTGAGAATGATTCCGCTGCGGGTGCGGCGCATGCGCCTCGAATCGGCCGCGCGCAGCGAATCCCGATGGCTGTGCGAGACCATTGAGCACATAAGCCGCGGCTTCGGCACCCATGTGGCACAGCGGCACGACGACCTGCCCGTGGTATTCACGGACTCGAAACGCTGAGCTTGAGCCCTTTCAGCAAAGCGATCTTGACGTGTACCCTTGGCAATCGGACGACGCAATTGTGATCGGTATCACATCGCCGCCGGTGTTCACCACTTGCGGGATCGTAGGCCAGCCGCCCTGGCGGGTGGCCATAGCTTGGCGTGCGCCGTATGTAATCACCCTGTCGGGAGATATCGGATCTGTCGCAACGGAGACCTCATGAGTTCACCGAACCGATTCGACGAACTTCAACATCGCGTCGCAGACATCGCTCCAGTGTTCCGTACCCCGCTTGATTCCCCGTACGAGATCTCGAACGCATTGTTTGCCGCTCTCCGCCACGTCCTGCACGACGTCGGCGGACAGCCGGATATGCCGGTCGAATACAAGGAAAAAGTCGAAGAACCCTGGGAGATGAACACTTACGTTACGTGCGAATGCCTCGGCTGGCGTGGCGTGTGGAATTCCGAGGAACGCCGTCGGGCCGAGAACGACCTCGGCGCGACGCTGTACTTCGGTCTGCCCTATTACGCCCGTTGGGCGACCGTCGCCGCGAAATATCTGGTCAACAAGGGTTTGATCACCCCCGACGAGCTGTCGGCGAAATTGGACGAGGTACGCGCACGGATGGAGTCGCGGGCATGACCAGGAAGTACGAGATCGGCGATCGCGTCCGGGTTCGGGACAAGACGTCGATGTTCCACACCCGCACCCAGGCATACACCCGCGGACGCACCGGTGTTGTCGTCGAACACCGGCCCGAGTGGGTGATTCCGGAGGACGAGGCATGGGGCCGCGACGACGGCCGCTTCGAACCGTTCTACGTGGTGCGGTTCCGCCAGATAGATCTGTGGCCCAAATACACCGGCTTCGCCGTCGACACCCTGGAGACGGAGGTCTCCGAGCGTTGGCTCGAGCCCGCAGAGGAGGATGCCAAGTGAGTCAGACCCACGATCACGGGGCGCACGCAGCGATCCAGACCACCGGAGAGATCAGCGAGTTCGAGGTCCTCGAGACGGCGATTCGCGAGCTCGCCATCGAAAAGGGCCTCTTCTCGCAGGAAGATCACCGACGGTTCTCCGAGTGGGCCGAATCGGTCGGTCCGCACGGCGGATCGACATTGGTCGCGAAGGCGTGGACGGATCCAGATTTCAAGGCGCGCCTGCTCGCCGACGGGACCGAGACGTGCAAGGAGATCGGCATCGACTGGCGTGACCCGACCGGCTCCGGAACGCCGAGCGACTACACCTACTTCTACGTGCTGGAGAACACGCCCGAGGTGCACAACGTGATCGTGTGCACGCTGTGTTCGTGCTACCCGCGCCCGGTGCTCGGTATGTCTCCTGACTGGTACCGCACCCCCAATTACCGCCGGCGCCTCGTGCGTTGGCCCCGCGAGGTACTCGCCGAATTCGGCTTGCACTTTCCACCCGACGTCGAGGTCCGGGTGCACGACTCGAACCAGAAATCCCGGTTCATGGTGATGCCGATGCGGCCCGAAGGCACCGAGGGCTGGACGGAGGAGCAACTGGCGGCCATCGTCACTCGGGACACGATGATCGGCGTGGCGCTGCCGCAGGTCGACTGGACCGCGCAGGCGCCGCCGGACCAGGTCGAAGCCGCCACGGGACGAGGTGGTCGGCAGTGACCAGCGGTCCGTACGAGATTCTCCTGCACACATTGGATCCCGAGTCGCGACGGGAGAGCACGCTTCCCGAACTCGACCGCAAGCCGGACCCGTGGGAGTCGAGCATGCAGGCGACGTGCGAATGCCTGTCCTGGCGAGGCGCATTGGACAACCTGGAACGCCGCCATGTCGAGGATGCGCTCGGCGAGACGATCTACCACGACTTCCCCGTGCGAACCCGATCGGTAGTGGTGACGGCCCACACGCTGATGGATCGCGGATTGATCGCCCCGGAGGAGTTGCGTGCGCGAATGGAGGTGATTCGGGCGCGGTGGCACCGGGAGTAGCGATGCTGCCCGTTCTCCAAGCGACCGGCTCGAGAAATAGCCCGATCATGACTCGTTCAACCGCTGCTGCGTCGTGGGGTGCGCAATGTCTGTCGCCGACAACGTTCGAAAGCCAACGGTGCTCATCCTGGGCGCCGGCTTCGGCGGGCTGGAGCTCGCCGCTTGCCTGTCCGAGTCACTGCCCGAGGCCGACGTAGAACTCATCGACCACAACGATGGGTTCACGTTCGGGTTCGCCAAATGGGACATCCTTTTTCGCGGCCGGACACCGGAATCCGTCCGTATCAGCTACGCCGATCTCGCCTGTCCCGGTGTCGAGTTCCGGCAGGAAACGGTGACGTCGATCGACCCGCAGAACCGCCGCGTCGTCACCGATCTCGCCGGCTACGAGCCGGACTTTCTCGTTGTCGCGTTGGGCGCCGATTACGACCCGGCCGCCACCCCGGGGTTCGTCGAGGACGGCTACGAGTACTACTCGATCCAAGGAGCTTGCAGACTCCGCGATCGGCTGGCCCTTTTCGACGGCGGAACTGTTCTGATCGCGGTGTTGAGTGTGCCGTTCCAGTGCCCGCCCGCACCCTACGAGGGCGCGATGCTCTTGCATGAGCTGCTGACGCGGCGTGGTGTTCGCGACCGCACCCGCATGCACATGCTCACCCCGATGGACGCACCGATTCCCGTCTCCGCGGATACCTCTGCCGCGCTCGTCGAGGCGCTCGCCCGACGTGGGATCGGCTACTCCCCGGGAACACGGGTCCGCGCGCTCGACCCGGAGCGGCATGTCGCGGCCACCGACGCCGGTGACCTCGCCTACGACCTGTTCATCGGCATCCCGACCCACCGTGTTCCGGCCGTGGTCGAGGCATCAGGGCTGACCGCAGGCGGCATCGACGGCTGGATCCACGTCGACCCGCGCACGCTCGCCACCCGGTATCCCGGCGTCTACGCGATCGGTGATTGCGCGGACGCGCCGGTCCCACGAGCCGGCGTGTTCGCCGAGGATGCCGCCCGCACGGTGGCGGCGCACATCGGTGCGCGATTGCGCGGAACGCCCGATCCCGAGAAGTATCTCGGCCGAGGCTCTTGCTACATCGAATTCGGGGACGGCGTCGTCGGCAAGGTCGACGCCGACTTCCTTTCCGGGCCCACGCCGATCGCACCGTTCAAGCCGCCCACGGCCGAACTGGCGATCGAGAAAGCCGAATTCGCCACCGCGCGGATTCGGCGCTGGTTCACTTCGTGAGCCGAATGGCTCCGACGGGCTGCTCCCAGCCGCCGAACGGAGACCTGCTCGAAAACACCCCACACAGAACAGTCCCCGGTAGTGTCCATCGAATCCATGAACCTCAGCCGTCGCTCGAGGCTCCGGTATTCGATTGGCTTGCCGGGGGCCTGGCCAGATCCTGGAAAAAGGGTCAACGACTTCGGCAAACGTCTCTGTCGACAGTGCGGCTCTCTCCGGTGTTCCGGTGTACTGATTAGTCTCCTCCAGATTCGCTGCCAGTCAATACCCTGTACGCCCTGAATATGGCCATATCGCTCGGCCGGCCGAGTGGCTCGCGGGGTGTCAGCCGACGGCGTCGGCGATCACTCGCGAGCGCCGGGCGCGGGGATCTGCCGAGCAGCTCGCCGAGATCGCTCTTCGTGCCGACCAGGAAGTCACCCGCGATAGTGGAGTCCGTCGAGACCGCAGAGGGGGATCTGCCAGCCGGGTAGGCCACACGCGTACGGGGGCTGCCCGGAGGAAGAATTTCACAGCCCATGCTGACGCTGACCCTGCGCCGACTCGAACGCGACGGCCATGTCGATCGGACAGTGTCCCGACCGGCCCCGCTCAGGTCGGGTACGCACTGACAACCACCGGCCACAGCTGACCTCGTGCTCAGGGCGTGTCGCCGAACGGGCGGCCGAACACCGCAATGACGTGATGGTCTCGCGTACCGGTGGGAAGCCGACAATCCCCGAATCGACGATCCGCTGATGCACCGTCGCGATGTCCTCGGTGCGACGGGCAAATGAATTCACTGTGCCGAGAACGGGTTCAGAGCTGACGAAGGGATGGTGCCGCGCCCGCGAAGGGCTGTGTGAACTGCGGACCCTCGACGTGATATTTGCGTTTCATTAACGGCCGCACCTCGATTCGATGATCGGCAGGGTCGACGAGCAGGAATCGACGTTTGCCAGAACTTCGCTGAGAGTGGGCCTCGGGTTGAGTGTCGCGTGAATCGTACTGGTACGAACGATGGCCGGGCTGGAAACCTGGCTGCACGCGGAATTTCTGCCCCTGTGGCTAACTTTCAGAAACTGGCCCGGATGCATTGGAAGATTGGCAGTTCTTAACAGCAAGAATGATAGCCGGCCTCATAGGCTGGGCTGATGGTGCAGCCGACTCCATGGCAAACAAACAAGATTCGCTATCGGAAGGTTGATACGCCGAGCACTGTGCAACGCATTGTCTCGCAGCGCAGGGAAGAAGTCGCGAAGGTTCTGGCATCGCTGCGAGGGAACTGGGGTTACCTGTGCGCCGCGGTCGGGAGCATCATCACGTTCCGCATGTTGTTCAAGCCGTGGCTCACCGCTTCCGGCACCGACGGCCAGATCAGCGCCGATCCGTTCGGTGGGCTTCAGATATCCACGTCACTGGCGAGCCTCTGGTCTGGATCGCCGCCGCCTGCCGCGAATGTCAACGGCACCTGGGGCGTCCTCGCCAGCACGGCCAGCGCCGTGACCGTCTTCGCCGTACTGGTGAACCTTCGGGCACGCACCAAGATGCTTTCCTATGTCGCGGTGGGGTCTTCGGTCACGCTGGCGCTTTTCGTAGTCGTCGTGGTGGCCCACTTGAACAGCAAAGCGGCCGAAGTGAAACGCATGGTCGGATACGGATCCGCTCGGGATGCGGGTACCCAGGTCGGGTTGCTGGTTCGCTGGGCTACCGGCAACGGCCAATACCCGGTGCCTGGCATGCGTCAGGTCGCCTATGCCACCGCGAGTCTCACGACCTGGGCATGGCTCGCCGGTGCCATCTCACTCATCTCGGCCCTGATCGCCATCGCTCAGTGGATTCGAGGGCGGACAACCGGACCAGCCGCCTGACAGTCGTGGTGCCGAACCGTCACACGGGTGTGTCGGACCACGAAACATGTTGCTGCACTGCCCAACGCGCCTTTGTTCCATCGGATGTTTCTCGACTGTTGGTGTTGCCTTCTATCGCGGACGGGCGTTTCAGCGGCCGGTTCGATGTTGCCGGAGTCCTTCAGCGATTCCGACACGCTCGACGCCGGATTTTCCGCGGGACGCTCGCTGTTAGCCGAATCCACTGCGTTTCAGTCTGTTAGCGAGGCGTCCGCCGCCTGATCGTCGGCGCACCGCTGAAACTTGGTGCAACCGTTTGGGCCTTGCCCGCGTCCAAGAGAAGTAGGCCATCATTGGTGGCTGCATCGGAGCGACTGAGGGGCAGGTAGATGTGGAACAGCGATGACATCGTCGTCAATCCGGACCGGGTACGCGCGCACGCAGGGCAGGTCGAATCGACGCTCGAGAATGTCAGCAAAGCGAAGGAGGCCGCGGACTACCTGGCCAAGGTGGATGACGGTTACGGGTCGTTGGTGGGGTGGGTCGCGGGTTTGACGGTGGATTCGCTGCACGATCGGATCACTGAGAGCCTGCAGAAGATTGTCGAAACGACTGAGACGCTGCCGAAAACGCTGCGGCACTGCGCAGATGTCTTCGACAATCTCGAGGCGAGTCGCAAGGCCGAGATCGAGCGTCAGCAGAGCCAGATCAACTAGGTAGGGGAAGCGCATGGTTTTCAACGACGCCGCGGCGCCGGAAGGCAACGACCTGCTCGACCCGAAAGTCGACGAACGCAACGTATATTTCCAGGACAAGCCCCTGATGCCCACGCTGACCAGCGACGGCGCCGAACCAGGCTTCCTCAAAGGAACACCGCTGGGCGATGCGTGGGAAGGTGTCGGCGCAGTCAAGGCGGCCGTCGGCGGCCAGGATATCGGCACGAACCTGTACGGTGCGGCGCTCAAAGCCTCCGCAGCCGCCTCTGGCGTCGTGGACGTGCTGGAATTCCGGAAGAATCTTGCGCTGGGCGTCCCGCTGGCGAAGATGGATCCTTTCAACATCGTGGGCGGTCTGCTGATGGGCTGGATGCTCGAGAATGTCGAACCGCTGCGCAAGGCACTCGACTGGGTCACCGGCAACCCTGACATGGTCAAGGCGTACTCCGAATCCTGGACGAAAATCTCGACAGCGCTGAGCGAGGCCGCGAAAACTTGGAACACAGAACTCGAAAAGGGCGTCAGCGACTGGGCCGGCGCTGCCAGCGACGCCTACAAAGCTAAGGCGGACGCGTTCATGGCCGACATCGAGGCCCAGGCCTCGCTCGCCGACTCGCTGAGCAAAGTGAATGCCGCGCTCGGCAACCTCGTCGAGGGGGTTCGCGGCGTCGTGACCGAAATTCTGAACACCCTGGCCGGGATCCTCGTCGAGGCCGCCGCCATCATCATTGCCTCGGGTGGCACCGCCTCCGTTGCCGCGGTCGTCCGCGCTACCACCGGTATCTCGACCGGGGCTATGAGCATCTCCAACGCATTGGCGCACCTGGCGACGGAGACGTCGACGATTCTCGGGATGGTGCCGAATATCATCCAGATCGTGCAGGGCGTGACCCGAGCCGGGATCACGGCTGCGACCGCGTGAGCCTGCTCGGTCGATCGTGACCGCCGGTGATGCCGGGCAGCGCTATTCGGCGCTTGCCTCACGAATGTGCCTGTCGACCAGTGGAATCAAGTCTTCCGGCGAATAGCCGCCGCGGCGGAACCGATCCAACCCGTGTTCGGTGCCGAGTTCCGATCGGAGCCCGGGATTGCGCAGATAGAACACGAGCTGGTGATAGACCCGGGTGGGGTCGGTGCGAAGAGCCTTGTGGGCCATGTCGATGGTCTGGTAGCCGGTATCGGCGTCGCCGGTAACAAGGGTAATGGCGTTGATTCGGCTGGCCAGCCGACTCGTTTCGTTCTCTCGATAGCAGCGGGCGCCGATGGCCGAGATGTCTTGCCAGGCAACGGTGGTGGGGTCTTTGCCGTAGTCGATCGTGATGTCACGCGCCGTAAGCAGGATGCCGGTGTTGTCGGCGTTCACTCCGCGTCGATAGGTGCCGGCAAAGAGAAGCAAGGCGACCATACCGGGCAAGGACAGCAGGAAGAAGGCCGCGATTCCGGTCGACAAGTCGTCGTCGAACGATGCGATGAGCAGCCACAGTCCGACCCCGAGCAGGACAACCCCGACCGCCCCCGTTGCGAAAGTACCGATTTTGGAAGGGAGCTGCACCGGCAGCACAAGCGCATGGCCGGTGTCGGTGGAGCGGATGTCAGCCGCCGTCGGAGCTTGTCGTGGACAGAGTGACCATCCCCAGCCCGCGAACGGGGCGACCCAGAGCAAGGATGTGAGCACGAGCGGGACAAGCCCGGGCCACACCGCTTCTCGATTTGTCACAATTGCCCAGATCCCGAACAGCAGCATCGGGAGGGGGACCAACGCCACCACGAACGGCACTACCGCGTAGCGGTACGCGCCGAACGCCTTTCGATCCCATTCCGCCGGTAGCGGCAAGTCCGACGAACTCCGGTATCTACCCACGACAACTCCTCCCCGGGTAGCGGGTGATCAAGGTCTACTCCATCCGCGACTTCTTGTCGAAGTACTCCTCGTCCTCGTCCGGCGTGACGACTGATCGCGATCGGGTTTTCGGGTAGCAGGCAAGGGCCGGGTCGAGGTGCATGTTGGTCCGAGCATTGGGTTGCCTCCCCCTGATCCCACGGCCACAGCGTACTCAGCACACGTGAGAATTACTAAGAGCTCCTACAGGTTTGGTTTCGAAGACGGCGTCGGCAGATGAGTGCGGCGGCGAGGCCGATGAATACCTGATGGATGTCCGTGCGTCGTTCCCAGCGGGTGGCCAACCTGCGGTACTGGTGTAGCAGGGTCAGGGACGGTTCGGCGATCCAGCGTCCGGAAGTCACCTTGTCGCGTGTGCCGCGTCCAACCACTGCCGATCGGTGGCGAGGCCCTCCGCGGATGCCGGATCCGTTCGTCGGCGAGCGATTGTTCAGCCACGATGTGGACTGTCGAGGTCCCTCGCTCGGTAGCAGGTGTCCGGGCGCGCGCCACCCAGCGATGTGGCCGCCCGGTCGACATCGCCGAGTGGGCTCGATTCCTATTGCGCGACGCGCGGGTCGGTTCGGTCAGCTACTGCCGAACCAGCCTTTGGGAAAGAAGTTATTCGAACCCCAGCCTTGGGGAAAGAAATTATTCGAACCCCAGCCTTCGTTCTGGCCGTGGCATTTGTCCTTGCCCCAACGATCACTCTGCCAGCGATCGATGCCCCAAGGGTCGTAGCCGGCACAGTGGGGGTTATCAGTGCGCACCACAGCGGGTGCGGGGGCCGGTGCCGCCATGGCAGGAACCGAGACCATCGGAATCGTCATCGCGGTCCCGACAAGTGCGATCTTCGCGAGCCGCCGACCCGTGTCGGCGGCAGTCTTCCTAACGATCATCATGCCTTCTTCCGGCGATTTCGTCGCACGGATCAACTCGCCGATTCGTCGAGCTGTGCATTCCCCCGACGCATCTGATCCTAGGCGCGTAGCGCCGGTCGCCACCAGCATCCGGACAGCCTGAATCCACCTTCGCGTCTTCTAGGTCGCGACGCCGATGTCCCCTCAGATTTCGGTTTGTGGACCGGAGGTGTTGACCCAGGTCCCCGCAAGATCATGAATCTTGCCGGGACCTGCGTCCTGCCCGGCGGAGGATAGGGATTTGAACCTATACGGCTCCGCAGATGAACTCCGTGGTCAGTCAGATCTGCTGCGTTTCAGGCTGTTTCGGCGCTGCCGACGATGCCCACGTCAGGGTGGCGTGGTCAACGCCAGTCGAGAGGTATTGCTCAGGTTCGTGGGCTCCCAATGGCTTCATAGGCGAGTTCCGTTGGCGGTCAGTGCGACGGCTATGTTGCCGCTGGTCGCATTCGAGTATGGGCATACCTGGTGTGCGATGCGGACCAGGTCGACGGCCTGGTCGACGTCGGTGATCGACGGCAGGGAGACGTCGAGTTCGGCGCCGAGCCGGAATCGGCCGTCCGCTGCAGGAACAAGCATCACCCTCGCGTCGACTGTCACGTCACTTGCCGCAAGCCCGCGCCGCTGTGCGACCAGCGCCAGTGACGATGCGAAGCACGCGCCGTAGCCGATGGCGAAGAGTTGTTCCGGGTTGGCGCCGTCGCCATCGCCGCCCAGCTCCTTCGGTTGCCGCAGTTCCAGATCGAGTCGGCCGTCTTCGGTGCGGCCGCGGCCGTTCCGCCCGCCCGTCACGTGGGCCTGTGCCGTGTATATCGCTTTCGTCACTACGACTCCTCAAGTTGACTTCCTGAAAATGGATCTTAAGCTTCAAAAACAGGAAGTCAATTGCCGTGGTTGCGAAGCTGCCGGGCAGACAGGAGAGTGCTGTGCGCAAGCCGAAGGTCGGTTATCTGCTACCGACTCGCGATGACGCCGCGGTCTCCAGCAAGCACTTCCACATCCATGACCTGGCATCAACGCCGCCGCCAGTTCGCCGCATATGTCCTGCCTCTACTCACGTTCGGAGACCGCCGATGACCCATTTCGTTCTCGTCCATGGCGCCTGGCATGGCTCGTGGGCCTGGGATCGGATAACCCCGCTGCTCCACGAAGCGGCGGCATGCACCCATGTCCCCGAACTGACCGCCGCTAGCGGCGCGGACCTGTCAACGCACGTCGACCAGGTCGTCGCCGCTCTCGATGGCCTTGTGCGTGGTGGGGATGCTCGGCGCGCGGATGATGTAGTACTGGTCGGGCACAGCTACGCCGGTCTTGTCGTGCGACAGGCCGCCGATCAACGTCCGCATCTCGTCGACCGCGTGATCCTCGTCGATGGCTGGGCCGGTCCCGATGGGACCGGCATGTTCGACCTTGCGCCACCGGCGTTTGTCACGGCCATCCGCACCGCCGCCAGGCCGGGCGGCAACGGGTCGATCATTCCGCCACCGCCGCCGGCCGCCTTCGGCATCACCGACCCCGTCGACGCGGAGTTGCTGGCCGGTAGCCTGCGACCGCATCCGCTGCGCACCTTCACCGATCGCACCCGCCTGATCGGCGCTGTCGACCGAATCCCTGGCACCGCCATCTATTGCCGCCCGCAGACCTATCCTTTCGACCGACTCGCCGCCGACATCGGCTATGCGGCCGTAGGACTGGACGGACCACACGACGTCATGCTCACCCATCCGGGGCGGCTCGCCCGGTTGCTCATTCAGATTTGTGCAGCGGAGAATTCAAGAAACGATGGTTGAAAGTCTAGAATTATGTAGTGGAGCAGCGAAGTTACAACCAGTACTGCGCGACCGCACGCACCCTCGACGTCGTAGGGGAGCGCTGGACCCTACTGCTGATCCGTGAATTGCTTACCGGCCCCAAACGGTTCAGCGACCTCCAGCGCAGCCTCCGCGGTCTCGGCACCGGACTGCTCTCGGCGCGGCTCAAATACCTCGAACAGCAACGGCTCGCCCAGAAGATCACCCTGCCGCCACCCGCGCGCGCGCCCGCCTATGAGCTCACCGAGGCCGGTGCTGAGCTCGCCCCCGCAGTGCTGAGCCTGGCCCGTTGGGGCATGAAGTGGGCGATGGCGGACCCCCGCGACGACGAGGTATTCCACCCGGGCTGGGCCGTCCTCGGCCTGCGCGCGTGCTTCGACTCCGACGCCGCGTCCGGCCTGCGGGTGGTTTACCAATTCTGCGTCGGCGACGAGGTCTTCCACGCTCGGATCGACGACGGCACCATCGACACCGTCCACGGTCCGGTGCGGCACCCCGATCTCACCATCACCACCGATGATCACACCTTCCGCGAAATCGCGGCTGGCCGAACCACTCTCGCAGCCGCCGTCCAGAACGCCACGGCCGTCGCGACCGGTGACCGCGCCGCGCTGCGCGCACTACGCACCCTGTTCAGGTTGCCGACTCCTGTGCAGCGCGTTGCGGCCGCGCCGAACACTCCGGCGAGCTGATCCCCTATCCCGAGGTGTGTTGACGCGGTCAACACGTCCTCCACCTGCGGAAACAGCTGTAAACTGCTCTGAAAACCACCCTGAACAGGCGTTATGGTCGACAATTCGCTGGCATGGATGACGAAAAACGCCTCTGACCAGCCAGTTGAGTCCGGTCAGAGGCGTTTGCCGTGGCGGAGGATAGGGGATTTGAACCCCTGAGGGCGTTAACCCAACCCGCGTTCCAGGCGAGCGCCATAGGCCACTAGGCGAATCCTCCGTGGAGCAGCATAGCGGGTGCCCCCCGTCGATCGCCAAATGGGCCTGATGGGGAGCTATTTTCGCAGGCCTGCCATGACTTGACGGGCCTGCGCCTCAGTGGCGGCGGCGACTGCGGACCGGTCGATCGAGGTCTTCGAGTAGATGCTGATCTCGACCTGGAGGGAGAGGTTGCTGTCCAGTACGCCGATTGTGTAGTTCAGCGAGTTGAAGGATGTGGACGTGTCCTCGCGGTAGGCGAAGTATGCCTCCTGGCCGAGTCCGCCCAACGCGCCGAAGCTCCGTCCGGTGCCCGTGGTGCCGGTGTCGATGTCCTTCCAGATGTTGTAATGCGGCGATCCGTACTTGCTCGCGAAGTCCGCGTCCATGGTCAGCGACGCGCTGTTGATGCTGGCGCCCTCGTACTTGGCATCGCAGTTCAGCGAACCCCCGCCGTAGTCGCTGTCGGGCTGGTCCTCGGTGTGCGTGAGCTCCTTCTGGGTGGGCGCCCACCGCGTGAGGACCGAGGGCGTGACGAGGCTGCACGAGTCCGTCACCTTGGCCATGGCGTAGTCGCCGGTCCAGGACTCGCTGTCGCCACCGATGCTCTTCGCCGCGACGACCAGGCCGCCGATCAGGGCGACGACCAGGACCAACGCGGCAATGCCGCCGACGATCCACCCGGTGTTGCTGCGCCGCCGCGGCGGCGTGCCGGGGTAGCCGGCGCCGTAGACCGGTGCCTGTGGATAACTGGGCGGCCCAGGCGGCGGGGGAGCGGGCTGTGTGTATTGCGGCTGCGCATACGGCTGCTGTGGCGCCGCGTACTGCTGCTGCGGTGGCGTATAGGGCTGTGGTGCCGGGTACGGCTGTTGTGGCGGCGCGTAGGGCTGCGGCGGCGGCGTGTAGGCGTCGAACTGTCCTGGTACGCGCACCATCGTCGGGTCGGCGCCCGACGAGCCGGAGCTGTCGCTGGTGGTCGGAGCTTCCCACCACTGGGGTGTCGGCTCCGCGTCGCCGGACGGCGCCGACGGCGGCACCTCATGGCCGCCGTGCGGCGGATTGTTGTCTGTCACCTGTCGATCCCCTCGTACGGTGGGGAAGCCCCTCCGGTATCGGAAAGATCGTAACCAGTGCTCGCGAGTGCGCGCGGGCCCCGGATGGTGGGGTGTGATCGACTAGCCGCTACACTGGCCAACGGATCCCGCGCGGCGCGCATCCTGTGAACTCCCCCAGGGCCGGAAGGCAGCAAGGGTCAACGGGCTCTGCCGGGTGCGCGGGGTCCCCTTAATTTCAGCGCTCGCAGGGTCGACGATCCCGAGCCGCTTATCCACTCCAATTCGGAGCAACCGCCGGGTAACGTGAACAGCGGTCCGCCGACGGTCATACGGACATCGGCCGGACGTCACCACTCGCCCTTTTTGCTGCTTCGAAAGGCTGCCCAGGATGCCCCGGCAATCGCAGATCGGTTTGATGAGCCACGCGGAGCTCGTGTCGGAACACGAGACCCAGCACGCGAATTACGCGACGCTCCGGACCGAGAAGCTCACGCTGGACTTGACGAGGGGAAAACCCTCGCCGGAACAACTCGACTTGTCCGCGGAGCTGCTTTCCCTGCCCGGCGCGGGCGACTTCCGTGACGGCACCGGCACCGACTGCCGCAACTATGGTGGGCTGCACGGACTCCCGGAGCTGCGCGCCATCTTCGGTGAGCTGCTCGGCATTCCGGTGGACAACCTGATCGCGGGCAACAACGCCAGTCTGGAGCTGATGCACGACGTCATCACCTACGCGATGCTGTACGGCACGCCCGAGTCGAAACAGCGCTGGGCGGCCGAGCCCACGGTGAAGTTCCTGTGTCCGAGCCCCGGCTACGACCGGCACTTCGCGATCACCGAGGCGCTCGGGTTCGAGATGATCCCGGTTCCGATGAACCACAACGGCCCCGACACCCACGCCATCGCAGAGCTTTTGGCGAACGACCCGCAGATCAAGGGTCTGTGGGCGGTGCCGAACTATTCCAACCCGACCGGGGTGGTGTTCTCCGAAGATGTTGTCCGGGAACTGGTTTCGATGCCCGCCGCCGCGCCCGACTTCCGGTTGTTCTGGGACAACGCCTATGCGGTGCATCCGCTGACGGACGCCGCCGCACCGGTCATCGACGTGCTCGGACTGGCCGCAGCGGCCGGAAACCCCAACCGCCCCATCGTCTTCGCCTCCACCTCCAAGATCACCTTCGCGGGCGCGGGAGTCAGTTTCCTCGGCGCTTCGACGGCGAACCTGGATTGGTACCTCGGGCACGCGTCGAAGAAGAGCATCGGTCCCGACAAGATCAACCAACTGCGCCACCTGCGCTTCTTCAAGGACGCCGCCGGTGTGCGTGCCCACATGCAGAAGCACCGCGCCATCCTCGAACCGAAGTTCGCGCTGGTGCTGCGGATTCTCGAGGATCGGCTCGGCGCGTCGAAGGTGGCGTCCTGGACCGAGCCCAAGGGCGGCTATTTCATCAGTCTCGACGTGCTCGAAGGCACCGCGGCCAGGGTGATAGCGCTTGCCAAGGACGCCGGAATCGCGCTGACCGCGGCGGGTTCGGCGTTCCCCTACCGGAATGATCCGGAGGACAAGAACATTCGAATCGCACCGAGCTTCCCGAAGGAAGCCGAACTCGAGAAGGCGATGGACGGTCTGGCCACCTGTGTGCTGCTGGCCGCCACCGAGAAGCTGCTCGACAAGTAGCCCGAACGAACGACAGCGGGGGGCCACCCTATCCGGGGTGGGGGCGCGGGGGGGTGGGCTCGGGGGGGGGGGGGGGTTTTGGGCGCTGTGGTGGGGTCGTCGCGCCCCCCCCCAAGCCGGGGGCGGGGCGGGCCGCCACCGCCGCCCCCGCGGCCGCACCTCAGC
>NZ_JBHVDF010000005.1:0-107742 GCF_042802915.1 Nocardia sp. NPDC057440 | reverse complement strand
CAACACTAATCGTCCTCGTCGTGCCGGCCCCCGTGGGTGGCGGGCCCCCCACCCAAAACCAGCCCAAAAAACCCCCCCCAAACCCCCCCCCGGCCCCCCACCCATCCGCGGGGCCCCCCCCGCTGCCGTGTTCTCGCAGGTCAGAGCGGCTTGTGGGCCAGAACGGCGAACATGGTCACCGACAGATGGATATCGCCGCTCTCGGCGCCCGCCTCGAGGTCAGCGATCAGCTGATCGCGCTGCGCCTCGGTGATGACGCCACGCGCCACCGCCATCGCCGAGATCCGATTGACCAGCGAACCGGCCCCGACGCTACGATCCTGCACCAGCGCATGGGAGCCGATCTCATCGATGACCAGGCCCGCCTTGGTCAGCAGTCCGGGCAGCAGCCTGCCCGACAGCGGGTTGGTCGTCGCCGAGAACAGTGTGTCGACGACCTCCCTGACCACCTGACGGTTGCCGGGATGCACGATCGCGGTGCCCCAATCGCTGTCCACCACCACGACCCGGCCGCCGGGACGCAGCACCCTCGCGATCTCGTTGGCGGCGCGGATCGGCGCGGTCAGATGTTGGAAGACCCGCTCGCACAGCGCCGCGTCGAAACTGTCGGCGCCGAAGGGCAGGCCGTAGGCATCGCCGGAATGGAATTTGGCGGTCGACCCGGCCTGGGCCGCGCGGCGTTCGGCGGCAGCGAGCAGGTGCGGGTCGGGTTCGACGCCGATGGCGGTTCCGGTCGGTCCGACCACGTCCGCGAAGGCGAGCACCTCCGATCCGGATCCGGATCCGATGTCGACCGCGCGTTCGCCAGGCTGCAGTGCGAGTGCGTCGTGGGCCCAGGTCCGCAGTCGCCGGATGCCGGGCAGTGCCGCCTGTAGATCGCGTACATCGACCAACTGATCTCGACCCGCGCTGTCGAAGCGGTCAGGGCGCAATCCGTGCGAGTCCATGGGCCCGATTCCGTCCCTCGGTTCGGCCGTCGTCTGAGGCATGGCCGAGAGCCTACGCGGGGGCTTACCACAACGCACGGCAGGCATGTGAGGCGCATCACGATCGCGGGTCTCCGCCGATCCGGGTGGCCGAGACCACGCGCGGTCGGTTGATGAGATGATCGAGGACGAGTCGATCGTCCGCCGAAGACCGGGGAAGGAAGTCCGTGACTGTGAAGTTGTGCCTCGCGCAGGACCCGGAGGCGGACGAGCTGTTGTCGGAGAGTCCGTTCGCGCTGCTGGTCGGCATGCTGCTCGACCAGCAGTTTCCGCTCGAGCATGCGTTCCGCGGTCCGAAGAAGGTCGCCGACCGGATGGGCGGGTTCGACATCCATCGGATCGCCGAGGCCGATACCGCCGAGTTCGAGGAACTCTGTGCGACGCCGCCGGCGATTCACCGCTACGGCCGGTCGATGGCACGCCGGACCCAGGAGCTCGCCAAGTATGTGCTGGAGCACTACGACGGCGACGTCGAGGCGATCTGGACCGCGGGCGACCCAGACGGCAAAGAGGTGCGCAAGCGCCTGAACGCATTGCCCGGATACGGCGATCAGAAAGCGCGGATCTTCCTCGCCCTGCTCGGCAAGCAGCTCGGGGTGCGTCCGGAGGGCTGGGAAGCAGCGGCGGGGGCTTACTCGGAGCAGGGTTCGCGCCGGTCCGCCGCCGACATCGTCGATGCCGAGTCGCTAGTGGAAGTGCGGGCGTTCAAGAAGCAGGCCAAGGCTGCGGCGAAGGCGAAGTAGTTTCCATTCTGTTCGCTCCGGGTTTGCTTATTTGGAATCTGTCTGCGTTTTTCCCTCGTCCCCTTGCGATTTCTCGTCGATGCTTTGCCCTCGGAAGCTTTACCTGAGATGAGGGATTTCAGTACATGAGGATGAGGAAGCTCGCCGTTGTCGCGGCGCTGGTGACCATCGCGACCGGAGTTGCTTCGGGCACCTCCGGCGCGGCACCAGCGGCGAACGAACAGACCGGCGACGCAATAAATTTCACCGCCCAGACCACCGATACACAGTCGATCGTGACGATCGATGCCGGCTCGCTCGTCGTCGAGGACGACGCGCTGAAGATCAAGGCCGCCGACGGCACCGTTGTCGCGGGCACGCCGCTGAAGTTCCGCGTCGACGAGTTCGAGTTCCCGATCGCGACCGAAATCTCCGGCCGCACGGCGACTCTCACTCCGCAGATCGATGCGGCGAAGGCGGTCTACAAGCCGGTCGCCCTGCCGTATGAGGACAAGGCGCCGTGGAAGACCGAGTACGACCGTGAGGTGGCCGCCTGGACCCGGCTGACGAGCACCATCGCGATGGGCGCCACCGTCGGCACCCTGGTCGGCGGGCTCAGCGGCGCGGCCATCGGCTGCGTGCTCGGCGGCGTTCTGGGCGGCACGGTCGCCCTCGGCACCATCGTCGGTCTGTTCGGTCCGTTCCTGCCCGCCGCCGCTGTCGGCTGCATCGCGGGCATCGCCCTGGTCGGCGCGGTCGGCACCGTACTCGGTCAGATCTTCATCACCGCCCCGGTGGCGATCGGTGCGGCGATCCAGTACTTCACCACCGTCAACCAGCCGTTCAACGCAGGGGCTGCGCCGGCCGCACCTGCTGCTCCGGCTCCGGCCAAGTAGGTCGCTGCACGCAACCGACATCCGCGGTCGTCACTGCCGCGGAAGCAGGCCCCGCCCGGGTTCTCGACCGGGCGGGGCCTTTCGCTGCGCCGGTCCGACCAGGCGGTTTGTGCGCCTGCATTAGTTGCGTTGACATTTAATGCATGTGCATCTAAATTTACCGGCGTGACTATGACAGCTACCGCCCCAGAGGCACTGAACACCGCATCAACCGATCACCTCCCAGGGCGTTGGGGGCCCAAGCTGTGGGCCGTGCTGTTCGTGGCGGGCCTGGCGATGTTCCTCGACGCACTCGACGTTTCGATGGTCGGCGTCGCACTCCCGTCCATCGGATCGGAACTCGGGCTGAACACCGAGAGCCTGCAGTGGATCGTCAACGGTTACATCCTCGGCTACGGCGGCCTGCTGCTGCTGGGTGGCAGGGCCGCCGATCTGCTCGGTCGCCGCCAGGTCTTCCTGGCCGCGCTGGTGGTCTTCGGTGTCGCCTCGCTGGCAGGCGGACTCGTCGACGACGGCGCGCTGCTCATCGCGAGCCGTATCGTCAAGGGCGTCGCCGCCGCGTTCACCGCACCGGCCGCCCTGTCGATCATCACCACCACCTTCAAAGAAGGCCATGATCGCAACCGTGCGCTGTCGATCTTCACGGTCTTCGGCGCCACCGGATACGCCTCCGGTCTGATCGTTTCGGGTCTGCTCACCGGCATCGACTGGCGGCTGACCTTCTACGTGCCGGTCGTTGTCGTCGCCGCGGTCGTCGTCACCGCCTACATCGTGGTGCCGCGCAACATCGAAAAGGAAAAGGGCCGCATCGACTTCGCGGGCGCCGCACTGCTGACCGGCGGCATGCTCGCCGCGGTCTACACGATCGTCACCGCACCCGAAAAAGGCCTCACCGCGAGCGTGATCGCCACCGCCGTCGTCGCCGTCGCGCTGCTCAGCGCGTTCTTCGTGGTGGAGAACAAGGTCGCCCATCCGCTGGTCCGGCTGAGCATCTTCAAGGTCAAGTCGATCGTGCGGGCCAATCTGGCCGCACTGGCAATCTTCGGTTCCTACATCAGCTTCCAGACGATCGTCTCGCTGTACCTGCAGAACACCCTCGGCTGGGAGCCGCTGAAGATGGCGCTCGCGCTGGCTCCGGCGGGCATCATCGTGGCGATCCTGTCGCCGGTCGCGGGCAAGCTCATCGACCGCTATGGCACGACTCCGATGATCATCGCCTCGATGGCCTCGTTCGTGCTCGGCTACCTCTGGTTCATCGCCTTCGGCGGTAGCGCCGACCCGACCTACGTCGTCGACTACCTGCCCGCGTTCCTGCTGCTCGGCCTCGGCTTCGCGCTCGGCTTCTCCTCGGTCATGGTCCAGGCCACCGAGGGCATCGCCGACCACGAGCAGGGCCTGGCCTCGGGTCTGGTGCAGACCTCCGGTCAGATCGGCGGGGCGGTCGTGCTCGCCGTCGTCACCGGCCTGATCAGCGGCGGCGCCGCAACCAGCATTGCCCAGTACCGGCCCGGCCTGTACCTGGTCACCGTGGTCGCGCTGGTCGGACTCGCCGCCTCGGCCACCGCGCTGCTGGCCCGCCGTCAGGTGATCGCCGAAGCCGCGTAAGGGGAAAGCGAGTCACCCGATGGGGTCGCCGTATCGGCGGCCCCATTCGGCATTTCCGGGCAGATCGTGCGCTGGGCCACAGGGGATCGGAACCCGGTGTGGGGCAAGGATTTCGGGGCGCGCTACGCTATCGGGATCGCCCGAGGCTGTCGAGGGGGCTTGGTGGGCGGCGATTTCGGTGTTAACTTTGATCCCATGTCTACTAGCCGCCCCACCGCGCTGCGGGTCACCTACGTGACCGCCGCACTGGGTCTGCGGCTGCCGCTGACACGGGAACTGTGTCGTTCCTGCCGCTGCAGCTGAGCGATTCTTCGCACTCGCGCGCTGCCTCGTCGCCACACATGTAGGCACGTCCCGTAGTTACGGGACTTCGGCAAGGAATCTTCATATGTCCCTCACCCTCGAGCGACCCCTCTCCCGGGTTGCGAACGGTCGTGTTCGTGTTCAGCGTCCGGTTGTCGCACCGGAACTCCGCATCGCCGACAATCCAGCGGCGGCCGTGCTACGTGCCGCGACGGGTGGCCCGGTTTCCCGCGACAATGCCGCGCGCACAACGGGTTTGAGCATCGCGACGGTCAACCGTCAGGTGTCCGCGCTGCTCACCGCCGGCCTGCTGCGTGAACGCCCCGACCTGACCGCCTCGGGTGCGGTGGGGCGTCCGCGGGTGCCTTTCGAGATCGACCACGAGGCGTACCTGACCCTCGGCATTCACATCGGCGCCGCGGCTACCAAGATCGTCGCGGCCGATCTGCGTGGGCGGATCCTCGGTGGACTGGCCATCGCCACCCCGCAGACCGGTCAAGACTTCGCGACCACGACCGTCGCTCGCAGCGCCAAGGCTTTCCTGCAGCGCTGGCACCGGCGCAAGGCGTTGTGGGCCGGTGTCGCGATCGGCGGCCGGGTCGACCCGCTCACCGGCGTGGTCGACCACCCCAAGCTGGAATGGAAGGGCGCGCAGATAGGCTCGGTGCTCGGCGAGGTGCTCGAGCTGCCGGTTTCGGTCGCGCCGCACGTGGAGGCCATGGCGGCTTCCGAGCTGCTGCTTCCGACTCCCGACCAGCGTGACGCGCGCGGCGCCGGATCCGACCGCGGCAGCAGCCTGTACTTCTACGTTCGCGAAACCGCCGGTGTCGCAGTCACATTGGACGGTCGCGTGCACACGCCGAGCAACGGGCCCGGTTCGATCGCGCACCTGCCGACCGGCTCCGATGTCGTGTGCCCCTGCGGCAGGCGCGGCTGCCTCGAGGTGACGGTCGGCGACCGGTCGCTGCACGCGAGGGCCGTGGGGCGCGGGATCATTCCGGCCTATAACGGCACCGCGGGTTCGACTATCGTCGATCTGTATCGGGCCGCCGAGGCGGGTTCCGAGCCTGCCAAGGAACTGCTCGCGGAGCGGGCGACCACGCTCGGCCAGACCGTGGCGCTGGTCCGGGACATGCTCAATCCGGACCGGGTGATTCTGGGCGGTCAAGCCTTCACCGGCTACCGCCCCGCCGTCACCCATGTGGCGCGCGCCTTCCAGCAGTCCTCGTCCCTGCCGCCCACCGACATCCGAATCAGTGGATTCGGCGGCAAGGTCCAGGAATTCGCGGCCGTGGTCACCTCGCTCAGCGCGCTCTACGCGGACCCGCTGTCCGCGATGCGCCGCGCCGCGACTGTGGACTGATCTTCGCTGACGACTGATCGCTAGGAGCTGACGGCCGGGCAACGAGCCCGGCCGTCAGTGTGCTCGGCCGGGCTCGTCGCCCAGACCTACCTGTTGCCGCCCGATGTGGCGAAGAGTCCTTCGAGGGCGGTGATGAAGTAGGGGAAGTGGCCCGCGAAGCGCTGGAGGTTGTGGTCGCGTTCGAAGCTGCCGAACCAGTAGAGGCCGGGTTGGGAGTCAGCGGCGGGGTTCAAGTCGCGGAAGGCGCGGATCCAGTTGTCGGCGCGGCCGCTGATCACGGTGAAGGGAAGTGCCCTGGAGAACACGAGTTCCTGGTCAGCGGGCGGAATATGTTCGCGCACAGTCGCATCGAGGCCGCGCTGCAGTGCGCGGACCTGCCCGGCGAGCACGCGGCCCGGTGCGGTGCGGGCAGGCAGGTAGCGGGGCAGCAGCAAGGTCGCGATGCCTGCGAGCAGGATGGCGACGCCGACCAGGGCGTGGCCGGAGGTGGCGGCGAGCGCGACGGTCGTCACGATGCCCGCGACGATCAGGCCGCCGCCGAGCCAGGTCGTCAGACCGAGGCCGGACCGTGCGATGAACGCGCCGCGGGCAACCGCGTCGGCGACCAGGGCGGTGCGGACCGGCTCGGCCTGCACGCGGCCGGGCGCGCGAAGTTCGGCCATGGTGACCGAGTCCGTGCCCTCGGGCAGCAGAGTCTGGTAGACCGCCTTCTCGTAGTCGCGCAGTTGGTCGTCGGGAGCGTTGACGCGGTTGATCCGCCAGTCGGAGTCGCTGATCGGAGTTATCCACAGATAGCGTCGCACCGCGAGATCCACCACGGTGGCCGCGATGTCGGCGGGGTCGGCGTGCTCGTCGAGCACCAGGCCCGCTTCGCCGGGCAGGATGCCGTCGGGGGAGGTGAATTGCACCCGGGCGCCCTCGCGCAGCAGCGGATCGATGGTGTTCGATCCGGTTCCGGCAGCGGCGTTTTCGCGCCGCGCCCGCAGCACGAAGGCGGCAAGTCCGGCCAGCGCGAGCAGCAGCACACCGAAGGCGACGAGAACCGGTGTGGTGACGGCGAACGGGCCGGATTCGCCGCCGCCGCGGACGTCGGCGTTGGACGGGACCGTGCCGGGCGGCAGCTGCAATGTCAGGTCGATGGTGTCGCCCTTGTGCAGGTCGGTCTGCTCCCAGAAGAGCACCCCGTCCGCCTCGATGTGCAGGTCGGAGCACTGTCTGAGGTTCCCGGGCGGGCCGAGTTTGCAGTCTACGATGCCCATTTCGTAAGACGGGCTGATCAATGAGGCGCTGATCGAGGCGACATCGGCATTGATCATGCCCAGCCAGCGGAAGACCTGGGTGCCCGGCGCGTCACTGACGGTGTTGTGGATCGCGTAGGTGAAGGTGGACTTGCCTGGTTTCGCGTCGATGATGAACTGGTCGTTCGCGACCGTCGCGGTGCCGGAGCCCGTGGTGTCGACATCGGTGACCTTGAAGACGCGTTCGACGTCCTCGCCGACCTTGAGCCGCAGCGGCAGTGACATCTTGAATTCGCCGTCGGCAGGCACGATCACCGTCTCGACGACCTCGAGCACGCCTTGCGCGCTGAGCTTCAGGTCGGCGGTGATGCGCACGCCGTCGGGCTCGGGCTGAGCGTGGGCGAACGGAGCGGCCGCAATCATTCCCGCGGTTGCGAGAATCAGCGCCGCGGCGCTACCAGCGGCGCCCCCCCGAAAAGTCAGCATGGCTGCCTACTCTAGACAAGTTGCTATTCTGCGTCAGCGGCTGTCGGCGATCATGAGACGAGGGGGTACGGGGGAGTGACACAACCACCGTACGGTTATGGACCGGTTCCGCCTGGTGGGCGTCCGGTTCCGCCGCCTCCCGGCTATGGCCCCCCGCCCGGATACGGCCCCCCGCCCGGCTACCGACCACCTCCGGGATACGGCCCGCCACCCGCATACGGTCCGCCCCCTGGTTATCCGCCGCCCGGATTCCGCCCGCCCATGCCGCCGCCGATGCCCTATGGCCCACCCGGCCGTCCGCCCGGCCCGCCCCGCAAACGCGGCGGTGGTCTGACCGCGCTGCTGCTGGTCATCGTGTTCCTGGTGGCGGGTTCCCTGGTGCGCTACGCGATTTCGACGGGAAAGCAGAGTGCGGGTTCGACGGGACCCGCGCCCAGCTTCACCTTCACCCCGGATCCCAGTGGCGCGGCGGGCCGCGCGGAGACGGGAACCAACCCGTTGCTGACCGATCCGAGCGCGACCCTGGTTCCGGCCCGCTGCAACTACTCGCCGTGGGGCACCCAGGTGGACGCGGCGCGCAAGTTCTTCGAATCGGCCGCGGGCTGTCTGGAGGCGGCGTGGAAACCGGTGCTGGCCAAGTCGAATCTGCCGTTCCAGCCGCCTGCGCTCAATGTCAGCGCGACGACCTCGGGCATCACCACGCCGTGCACCGGAACCACCAGTAATTTCGCGGCCTTCTACTGCCCGGCGAACAAGACCATCTACATGCCGATCAGCCAGCTGCAGACCGAGCTGTTCAAAGACAACTGGGTGGTCTACCTTTCGGTGTTCGCGCACGAGTACGGCCATCACGTCCAGGCCATGTCGGGAATCCTGCGCAAAGCCAATAGCGAGCGGGTCGACGCGGGTGCGCGCAGCGAAAAGGGTTTGGAGCTCTCGCGCCGAGTCGAGTTGCAGGCCAACTGTTTCGACGGCATGTACTTGGCATCCTCGTCCGGCGGCGGCTCGCTGACCGGCAACCAGATCAGCCTCGCCAAGCGGGATGCGCACGGCCGCGGCGATCAACGCGGGGATATGCGCGATCACGGCACCGCGGAGAACGGCGGCGCCTGGTTCGAGATCGGTGTGGATAAAAACCGTGCGGCACAGTGCAATACGTTCACCGCTGCGGTGAGTGCGGTGAGCTGACAACGGCGTACGGGCCCGAACGCGGCACCTGCTGGTCGCCCGTGGACCGGTGTCGTCACACTGGTCCGGTGCGGCAGCCAGGGCCTTCGTTCTCGGCGGTCAGTGATCCCGGGCTTCGGCGCCGCCGTGCGGATGGCCGAAGTGTCCCTCACCGAACCGGCGCGGCGCATGTCCGTGCACGCCTTCGGCATACGCGGTCTCCGCGTGCAGCGCGAAGTCGATGCCCGCGGTCTCGTCTTCCTTGGTCACCCGGAAGCCGATGACACGGTCGATGCCCTTGCCGAGTGCGAAGGTCACACCGAACGCGTACGCCGCGACTACGAGCACACCGACGACCTGCTTGCCGAGCTGGGTCGCGCCGCCGCCGTAGAGCAGGCCCTCGACGCCGCCGGTCATCACCTGGTTTGCGAGCAGGCCGATCAGCAGCGTGCCGACGACGCCGCCGACGAAGTGCACGCCGACCACGTCGAGCGAATCGTCATAGCCCGCCTTGAACTTCCAGCCGACCGCGAACGAACACACCACACCGGCCGTGAGCCCGACGATCAGCGCGCCGAGGGTGTTCACCGAACCACACGACGGGGTGATGGCGACCAAACCCGCCACCACGCCGGAGGCCGCACCGAAGGTGGTCGGCCGCCCGTCCCTGATCTGTTCCACCGCGAGCCAGCCGAGCATGCCGAGGCAGCCCGCGACCAGCGTGTTCAGGAACACCGCTGCCGCGACACCATTGGCCGACAGTGCCGATCCGGCATTGAAGCCGAACCAGCCGAACCACAGCAGACCCGCGCCGAGCAGCACGAAGGGCAGGTTGTGCGGACGCATCTGATCAATCCTGAACCCGATGCGCGGGCCGAGCACGATCGCCAGCGCGAGCGCGGACGCGCCGGAAGCGATCTCCACGACAAGCCCGCCCGCATAGTCGAGCGCGCCGAAGGAGGTCAGCCAGCCGTCCGGACCCCACACCCAGTGCGCGATCGGCACGTACACCGCCAGCGCCCACAGCGGCACGAACGCCATCCAGCCCGCGAACTTCGCGCGATCCGCGATCGCGCCGCTGACCAGTGCCGCGGTCAGGATGGCGAAGGTCAGCTGGAAGGTGGCGAACAGCAGCTCGGGAACCGAACCGCGCACGGTGTTCGGGTCGATGCCCGCCATGCCGAAGTGGCCGAGGTCGCCGATCAGGCCGCCGCCCGCGTCCTCGCCGAATGCCAGGCTGTAGCCGGCGAGCAACCAGACAACGGTGACCAATGGGATGGCGATGAAGTTCATCATCAGCATGTTGAGTACGCCGGTCGAGCGCACCATCCCGCCGTAGAAAATGGCCAGGGCCGGTGTCATCAGCAGCACAAGCGCAGTGCTGATGAGCAGCCAGGCGGTGGCCGCGGGATCGATGGTTGAAGACACGGGTAACTCCTTTCACGCAGGAATGCGTTGCAAGGAAATTACCGAATGGTCACGGCCCGGCCGCGCACCACCAGGTGTTTTAGCCGAGCGCGGCCGGTGGATCAGCGCTTCGGCTTGCGGGCGAGCGCCCGCAGGCCGCGGCGGCCCGGTACCGGGAGATCCTCTTGCACCGCCATCCATTCGGCGGTGGTGAGCCACAGTTGCTGGGCGCGCGCGTCGGCCGTGTCGTGGAAGACCCGGCGGCCGCGATCGTCACGCAGATCGTGGGCGAGTACCGACCAGCGCGGCGGGCGGCCGTGCTCGGTCAGGTGCTCGTCGAGGAAGCCCGCGACCAGGGTGCCGATGGTGTTGACCGGTCGCAGCGACACCCGGTTGCCGTACTTGGCGGAGTGGAAACGTCGTGCGGCGCACAGTGATCCGGGCTCGGCGTTGGAGGCGATCCAGCCGGCGCGCTGGGCGCGCTCGATCAGCCAGAGATGTTTCACCGCGCCGGGTGCGATATCGCCGATTCGTTCCCTGATCAGGGCCATCACCGGCTCGGACTGCAGCACGTCGCGCCGGATGGGGCCGGTGCCGTGCTCGGTCCAGTGGTCATGGGCCAGCTGGGCGAGGACGCGGCCGAAATCGTCGATGCTGCGCTGGGCGCGGCGGCCGAGACGTTCGATGCGCTCGGCTTCGCGTCGCATCTCGTTCTGTGCGGTGAGAGTCCGGATGGCAGCCATGGTCGGCACCTGGCCGCGCTCGAGTAGTTCCAGAATCGCTGCGGCGGTCGCCGGGTCGGCGGCGGCAGCCACCGGCAGCGAGTCGCGCTTGATCGCGAAATCCTGTGGGCTGATCGCCCGGCTCAGCAGGTCGACGGCCGTGTGGTCGTCGGCGAAGTCGGTGCTCGAAAGCCAGGCTGCGGCGATGTCGTCACAAGACGGCACGGGGAAACGGCCCTCCGGTGGAAGCGTCAGTGTTCGGCGAAATGCCAGTCAGATTCCAGGTTGTGCCCCGGTCGGGATGAGGGACCGGCCGGGGCCACCAACCTGATGAAGGTTTGGCTACCGAAGTTGCCGATAACCACGGTAGCCAGCCGATAGCGTCGATGTCACTCGAGTTGATGGTTTCGTTATCTCCAGAAACGGGCGGAGAACCGGGGCGTGAGTTCAACTAATCCTTGCCAAGAGGGGTGGTCAAGCGAAAGGTGGCTGATTCAACCCCCGCTCGGCGGGCGATTGCTCGCCCGTTGCCGCCTTCGTCGCTGATCATCCCGGCGGAAATAATCTTCGTGCATCTTGTGATCTATGTCACGTTTTGGGTCATGGGTCGGCGGCTGCCGCGCCGCGCCGGGTGCGCGCGCCAGCGGGAATGTTCTTTGTCGGTGCGCGCCGGTAACCTCTGGCCGTGGCTCTGTACCGGAAGTACCGACCGGCAACATTCGCTGAGGTGGTGGGCCAGGAGCACGTCACCGACCCACTGAGCACCGCCCTCGACACCGGCCGGATCAGTCATGCCTATCTATTCTCCGGCCCGCGTGGCTGTGGCAAGACCTCGTCGGCCCGCATTCTCGCGCGCTCGCTGAACTGTGTGCAGGGCCCGACCTCGACACCGTGTGGTGTGTGCCCCTCCTGTGTGGCGCTCGGCCCCGGCGGTCCGGGGAATCTCGACGTGATCGAACTCGACGCCGCGAGCCACGGCGGTGTCGACGACACTCGTGAACTGCGTGACCGCGCCTTCTACGCGCCTGCCGAATCCCGGTACCGGGTATTCATCGTCGACGAGGCGCACATGGTCACCACCGCGGGCTTCAACGCGCTGCTGAAGATCGTCGAAGAGCCGCCCGCGCACCTGATCTTCATCTTCGCCACCACCGAGCCGGACAAGGTGCTGCCGACCATCCGCTCCCGGACCCATCACTACCCGTTCCGGCTGCTGCCGCCCGCGACTATGCGTGGACTGCTCGGAAAGATCTGCGAGCAGGAGAACGTCCCGGTGGACGAGGCGGTGTATCCGCTGGTGATCCGCGCGGGCGGCGGCTCGCCGCGTGACAGCCTGAGCGTGCTCGACCAGCTGCTTGCCGGCGCGGGACCCGAGGGCGTCACCTATCCGAGGGCGGTCTCGCTGCTCGGCGTCACCGATGTCGCCCTGATCGATGACGCCATCGATGCCCTGGCCGCCGGTGACGGCGCGGCACTGTTCGGCACCGTCGACCGGGTCATGGAGGCCGGCCACGATCCCCGCCGCTTCGCCGTCGACCTGCTGGAACGCCTGCGCGACCTGATCCTGCTCCGCGCCGTCCCCGACGCCGCCGACCGCGGCCTCGTCTCCGGACCGGGCGATGTGCTCGACCGCATGCGCGAACAGGCCCAGCGTCTGGGCCCTGCCACCCTGGCTCGCCATGCCGAACTGCTGCACGAAGGCCTCGGCGAGATGCGTGGTGCGACCGCGCCCCGGCTGTTGCTCGAAATCGTCTGTGCCCGAATGCTGTTGCCCTCGGTATCGGATGCCGAATCGGCGACCCTGCAGCGCATCGAGCAGCTCGAGCGCGGCATTGCCGGTGGTGCGGCCGCGCGGGCGACAGATGTGAGTGCCGCCTCGCCGAGCCCCGCGCCCGCCGCGGCACCGGCCGCGCCTGCGCATGGCTCGGCCTCCGAGCCGCCGCGCCGACGTGGGGCGGAACTGCTTGCGGCGGCACGGCGGGAGACTCGTGCCGTAAGCGAAGGCTCCGGCGGCGGCGAGTCGAATGCCGTTTCGGGCCGTAGTGCGGCCCCGCACTCGACTGCGGAGGCTCCCGCTGCCGCGCAGTCGGCTCAGCACGCTCCGGTCCCCGGCACGGCTTCTGTCGCTGAACCCGCGTCCGGCGCTGGGCGGACCCCGGGCCCTGGACAAGCGCCGGGCGCTGAGCAGGTCGCGGGCGCTGAGGGCGTCGTGGACGCTGCGTCGGCTCCGATCGCCCAGGCGACCCCTGGTGCCACGCCTGCTCCGGTTGCCGAGCGTGCCCCGGCAGTTGCGCCGCAGCCCGGCGGCCAGACCGCGGTTGCTGGGCAAACCCTCGCGGCCGGGAACGTGTCAGCTGGTGGGCAGGTCGCCGACGCTGGGCACGTCCCGGCCGCTGGAGATGTGCCTGCCGCTGTGCCTGCCTCACCCGCCGGGCAGACCTCGGTCGCCGCCGATGCTCCGGACGCTGGTCCGGTCTCGGCCGCGGCGCCCGCGGAATCCGCAGCAGTGCAACAGGTTTCGCCGCAAGCGGCAGTGGGCCGTGGGGAAGTCGATTCGAAACCTGCTGCGTCAGCGCAGGCTCCGACGGCCGCTCCGGCCGAGCGGGACGCCGATCTGTTGCGCGCGGTGGAGGCGGCCTGGGCGGATATTCGCGCGAAGGTACGGGAGTTCGGGCCCACCGTGCAGGCATTGCTGTCCGGGGCGTCGGTGTCGCGGCTGGAGGGGAACGTGATCGTGTTCGCCCATCAGCATGCGCCGTTGGCCCAGCGCCTGTCGGATCCGCGGAATCTCGAGGCGGTCCGATCTGCGGTGCAGGCCGTACTCGGCCGCGATCTCGAGGTGCGGTGGGAGGCCGGAGCGCCCGCGCCGCGACCGGCGGCCACCGCGGCCGCGGCAGGTCGCGCGCGGGGCGCGAGCGCCCCCGAAACCGGGAATGCGTCGGCACGTGAACCCGGCGCCGCGACGGGCCGCGGTTCGGATGCCGCCGCGCCGCCCCGATTCTCGCGCCCGAGCCAGGCTCGCGGCGCGGCCGCGGATGCCGCGGGTAGCGGGAGCGGGCAGCGGCCGGGCGATGGTCCCGGCGCGCGGTCGCGTGCGGTCGAGGACGACATTCCGCCACCGGACTTCCCCGACCTGCCGGATGACCCGGGGCCGGTGGACTATGCGCCGGTGGATGGGGTGCCGCCACCCGCGACCCCGGAGGAAGAGCGGGAGATGCTGGCCGAGTCGGCGCAGCCGGTGGCCCCCGGCGAGCGGCGCGACCCCGACGAGATCGCTCTCGAATTGCTCAAGAGTGAGCTCGGTGCCACACGGCTGGATGGTTGACAAGCCACGCCTCGACGACGTTAAGTTAACCGGAGTTCGCACACCACGGTAATATGAACGGGTGGCCGTGAGCTCCGGTATGGCGAAGTTCTATGGTATGCCCAGGCGTCTGGGCGACCGGAATGTTCGTCCGCCGCTGCTTGCCGAGTTTTATACAGCGTCAGGACGGTCGGTCGAAGGATCGGTCGGCGAGGTTACCCGCGGCCGCGCCGGATAGGCGGCGCCACCGCAGAGAGCGCTTGGACGGACGGAAGTTCGGCCTTCGCACCCCAAGGAAGGAAACACTCCGATATGACCACAGAGGCCTACATCTACGAGGCCATCCGCACTCCACGTGGCCGCGGCAAGAAGACGGGTTCGCTGCACTCGGTGAAGCCGATCGACCTGACTGTTGGTCTGATTCAGGAGCTGCGTAACCGCTTCCCCAACCTCGAAGAGGACCGGATCTCGGACCTCATCCTCGGTGTCGTCAGCCCGGTCGGCGACCAGGGTATGGACATCGCGCGCACCGCCGTGACCGTGGCGGGCCTGCCCGACACCGTCGGCGGCTTCCAGCTCAACCGTTTCTGCGCCTCCGGCCTCGAGGCCGTGAACCTGGCCGCGCAGAAGGTCCGCTCGGGCTTCGACGACCTGGTCATCGCCGGTGGCGTCGAGTCCATGTCCCGCGTTGCGATGGGCTCCGACGGTGGCGCCTGGGCACTGGACCCGGCCACCAACTACGACACCTACTTCGTCCCGCAGGGTGTTTCCGCCGACCTGATCGCCACCATCGAGGGCTTCAGCCGCGATGATGTCGACGCCTACGCGGTGCGCTCGCAGGAGCTGGCCGCCGCGGCCACCACCGGCGGCTACTTCGCCAAGTCGATCGTCCCGGTCAAGGACCAGAACGGCATCATCGTGCTGGACAAGGACGAGCACATGCGTCCCGGCACCACCGCGCAGGACCTGGCCAAGCTGAACCCGTCCTTCGCCGTCGTCGGCGAGATGGGTGGCTTCGACGCCGTCGCACTGCAGAAGTTCCACTTCGTGGAGAAGATCAACCACGTGCACCACGGCGGCAACAGCTCGGGCATCGTCGACGGCGCCGCGCTGGTGCTGGTCGGCACCGAAGAGGCGGGCAAGGCCTCCGGTCTGACCCCGCGTGCGCGCGTCGTCGCCACCGCCACCAGCGGCGCCGACTCCACCATCATGCTGACCGGTCCGACCCCGGCCGCCAAGAAGGCGCTGGCCAAGGCCGGCCTGACCCTCGACGACATCGACCTGGTCGAGATCAACGAGGCGTTCGCCTCCGTGGTGCTGAAGTTCCAGAAGGACCTGAACATCCCGGACGAGAAGCTGAACGTCAACGGCGGCGCCATCGCGATGGGCCACCCGCTCGGCGCCACCGGCGCGATGATCACCGGCACCATGGTCGACGAGCTCGAGCGCCGCAACGGCCGCTACGCGCTGATCACCCTGTGCATCGGTGGCGGCATGGGCGTCGCCACCATCATCGAGCGCGTCTAAACCCCAACCGAGACTTCAGATTCCACAGCGGCGTTCGCGTCAGGGCCGCGGACGCCGCTAATCCACAAGGAGACACAGAGCTGTGAGCGAGACCAACATGATCGGTTGGGAGCAGGATTCGGACGGCATCGTCGTTTTGACGATGGACGACCCGAACCAGGGCGCCAACACGATGAACGAGCTGTACAAGAACTCGATGACCGCGACCGTCGAGCGCCTCGAAGCCGAGAAGGACACCATCACCGGTGTGGTGCTGACCTCGGCGAAGAAGACCTTCTTCGCGGGCGGCGACCTGAAGAACATGATGAAGGTCGGCCCGGAAGACGGCCAGGCCCTCATGGACGAGCTCGCCAACATCAAGGGCGCGCTGCGTCGCCTGGAGACCCTCGGCAAGCCGGTCGTCTCCGCGATCAACGGCGCCGCGCTCGGCGGCGGCCTGGAGATCACCCTCGCGACCCACTACCGCATCGCGGCCGACGTGCCCGGCGTGCAACTCGGCCTCCCCGAGGTGAGCCTCGGCCTGCTGCCCGCCGGTGGCGGTGTCATCCGTACCGTGCGCATGCTCGGCCTCCAGGGCGCGCTGATGCAGGTGCTGCTGCAGGGCAATAAGTACCGCCCGGCGAAGGCCAAGGAGATCGGCCTGATCAACGAGGTCGTCGGCTCGATCGAGGAGCTGGTGCCCGCCGCGAAGGCGTGGATCAAGGCCAACCCCGAGGGCGGCGTGCAGCCCTGGGACAAGAAGGGCTTCAAGATCCCCGGTGGCACTCCGTCCACCCCGGCGTTCGCGGCGAACCTGCCCGCGTTTCCCGCCAACCTGCGCAAGCAGCTCAAGGGCACCAATATGCCCGCACCGCGGGCGATCCTGTCCGCCGCGGTCGAGGGCGCGCAGGTCGACATCGACAACGCGTCGCTCATCGAGTCGCGCTACTTCGTGCACCTGCTGACCGGCCCGGTCGCGAAGAACATGATTCAGGCGTTCTTCTTCGACCTGCAGTCGATCAACAACGGTGGCTCGCGACCCAAGGATGTCCCGAAGAAGGAGATCCGCAAGGTCGGCGTGCTCGGCGCGGGCATGATGGGCGCGGGCATCGCGTACGTCTCCGCCAAGGCGGGCTACGAGGTCGTGCTGAAGGACGTCACCATCGAGGCGGCCGAGCGCGGCAAGAACTACTCCGAGAAGATCGAGGCCAAGGCCCTCTCGCGTGGCAAGACCACCGAGGAGAAGTCGAAGGCGCTGCTGGACCGGATCAAGCCGTCCGCGGATCCGGCCGACTTCGCCGGTGTCGACTTCGTGATCGAGGCCGTCTTCGAGAACACCGAGCTCAAGCACAAGGTGTTCCAGGAGATCGAGGACATCGTCGACGCGGACGCGCTGCTGGGCTCGAACACCTCCACCCTGCCGATCACCGGTCTCGCGACCGGCGTGAAGCGCCAGGAGGACTTCATCGGCATCCACTTCTTCTCGCCGGTCGACAAGATGCCGCTGGTGGAGATCATCAAGGGTGAGAAGACCTCCGACGAGGCGCTGGCTCGGGTGTTCGACTACACCCTCGCCATCAAGAAGACCCCGATCGTCGTCAACGACAGCCGTGGCTTCTTCACCTCGCGCGTCATCGGCACTTTCGTCAACGAGGCGATCGCCATGCTGACCGAGGGCATCGAGCCCGCGACCATCGAGCAGGCAGGTCTGCAGGCGGGCTACCCGGCCGCGCCGCTGCAGCTGTCGGACGAGCTGAACCTCAAGCTCATGCAGAAGATCGCCAAGGAGACCCTCGAGGCCGCCGCGCAGGGCGACGCCACCCTGGGCAAGAAGCGTCACCCGGCCCAGGACGTCATCGACTACCTGGTCGAGCAGGGTCGTCCGGGCCGCCTGGAGAAGGCCGGCTTCTACGACTACGACGAAGACGGCAAGCGCATCGGCATCTTCCAGGGTCTGCGCGATCACTTCAAGACGACCGCCGATTTCACGGTGCCGCTGCAGGATCTGATCGACCGCATGCTCTTCATCGAGGCGATCGAGACCCAGAAGTGCTTCGACGAGGGTGTGCTGATCACCACCGCCGACGCCAACATCGGCTCGATCTTCGGCATCGGTTTCCCGGCCTGGACCGGTGGCGTGCACCAGTTCATCGTCGGCTACCCGGGCGGCCAGGAAGCCTTCGTGGCCCGCGCCGACTACCTCGCCAAGACCTACGGCGAGCGCTTCGAGGTCCCGGCCTCGCTGCGTAAGTAAGCTGCGGCCGCTGCCTACCGGCTGACAGACGACGAAGCCCGCCACCGCTTTCGCGGTGGCGGGCTTTCGCCGCTCTGGACCGGATTTGCCTACAGTTCCCGAGGACTGTTGTTCAGCTCGGCCAGTAGGAAACGCAGACCGAGTGAACACGTTCGGGGTCGGCACAGGTTGTGATTTCGGGCGCCGTTAACCTGCCCGGCCGATCGCGTCGATACCGTGTCCGTCGTGGTTGGACGTAGACAGACCCTGTTCGTGGCGACCCTCGCGGTCGCGTGTGTCACCGCGCCCGTCGCGAATGCGGCGCCTCCGGTGGGCGCACCCGAGCCGGTTGTGTTGGACGCTGCCGCGTCCGTGCGGCTGCTCGGTGCGCGGGTCGTGCCGCACAACCTGGACTTCGACGGCACCACGGTCGGTGGTCTGTCCGGTATCGACTTCCAGCCTCGGACCGGCGAATACGTCCTGATCAGTGACGATCGTTCGGAGCGGAATCCGGCGCGGTTCTATACCGCGCGTTTCGGTGTGGACGAGAGCGGCGTCGGCCCGGTGACCTTCACCGGGACGCGTCCGCTGCGCGCCCCGGACGGCGCCGTCTACGCGCCGAAGTCGTTGGACCCTGAGGAAATTCGGGTCGACCCGTGGACCGGTGACTACTTCTGGAGCCAGGAGGGTGAGCGGAGCGAGATTGTCCGCGCCGATCCTTCGGTGCAGATCGCGCGCTCCGACGGCAGCTTCGCGGGCCGGCTGCCCATTCCGGACAACGAGCGAATGCAACCCGCGGCGGGCCCCCGCCAGAACCTTGCTCTGGAAGGTGCGACCTTCGCCGCAGGTGGCGCGCTAGTGGTGACGTCGGTGGAAGGGCCGCTGCTGCAGGATGGTCCGGTCGCGTCCACCGTGTCCGGCGCGCTATCGCGGATCACGGTGCAGGCGCGCTTCGGCCCGCTGCTCGCGCAGTACGCGTACCCGCAGGATCCGGTGTTCGCCGAGTCCCGTCCGGACCCCGGTCTCGGCATCAACGGCGTCGCGTCGATACTGGCCGCCGACCCGCTCGATCCGACGAAATTCCTGGTGCTGGAACGGTCTTTCGTGTTGGGCGTCGGCAATAGGATCAGGATCTACGAGGCCGACCTCAGCGCCGCGACCAATATTCTCGATGCGTCACTCGGCCACGCGCGTCCAGTCGCCAAGCGGCTGCTCGTCGACCTCGCCGACGTCGGTCTGCCGGACATCGACAATGTGGAAGGCATGACCTGGGGTCCGCGCCTGCCATCGGGTGAACGGACCCTGGTCCTGGTCAGCGACAACAACTTTGCCGACCAGCAGCTCACCCAGCTCATCGCCTTGGCCGTCCGTTGACCGCTTCCCCGTCGAACGCAGCGCCGCCGCGACAGCGGGCTTTCGTCATGGCGTGCGCAGCTGCTCCGCGGCCTCGCGGTACGCGTCGGCGGCGCGGGTGAAGTAGTCGAACAGCGCTTCGCGCCGTTCGGGTGGATACCCTCCGATGATCTCGCCGATCCAGCGGCGGGCCGAGGCCAGGATCTCGTCGAGATCCGCGGGCTTGTCGGGCAACTATCGCCGGGGGACACCGTGCCTTGTTCGACGGATTCCCGAAAGGTACGAAGCCGGCCGGCTCGATGCTCGGCCTCCGCTTCTTGTGGACCGACACCGCCGTGGTGACCAGTCGCGGCGACACCTACAAGGGCGCCCCGAAAAGCCCCGAAGACTTGTCCAAGACCCAGACGTACAGCACGGTTCGGCAGGATAGTCACTGGCGGATCACCGCTTTTCACAACACTCAGCGTAAGAACGTCATGGAACGCATCTCGTTTCCGTACGACCCGGATACCAGGCCCGCCGCCGAACGCTGAGGCGACCGGTTCAGGCGCGGGCGCGGTCGAAACCACGCTGTTAGGAAAGCCATCCACGTGGTGTCATTCCGCGCTACGTTGGATATGCGCAGACATATCGGACATCGCGAGAACTCTTCGCGGTGTCCGACGTCGGCGCGCAGCATGATCGCCGGTGACGCCGATTCGATGCGAATTCGAGGTGGTCACATGAATCCACAGACGCGTTCGGGCAAGGTCAGCCCCGAATCGACTCCGGCCGAATCGGACACGCAGCGACAGCCGCCCATCGGGATTGCCGACGAGTTGGAGGCAATGGGCCTGTCCGGCGCTGTCGAGATCGGCCGGGGCGGCTTCGGGGTGGTCTACCGATGCATTCAGCAGGCACTCGACCGCGTGGTTGCGGTGAAGGTGCTGTCGTCGGAAATCGACCAGGAGAGCCGCGAACGGTTCCTGCGCGAGGAACAGGCCATGGGCCGGTTGTCCGGCCACCCGAATATTGTCGACATCCTTCAGGTCGACGTCACCCCGACCGGACTGCCGTTCATCGTGATGCCCTATTGCACGCGCGGTTCGCTCGAGCAGCTCATCCGCAATCGTGGGCCGCTCACCTGGGCGGATTCATTGCGCGCCGGGGTGAAGCTGGCCGGCGCGATCGAGAGCGCGCACCGCGCCCACATCCTGCACCGGGACGTGAAGCCGGCGAACGTGCTGCTCAGCGGCTATGGCGAACCTCAGCTGACCGATTTCGGCATCGCCAGGATTCCAGGCGGGTTTCAGACCTCGAGCAGTTTGATCACCGGCTCACCCGCGTTCACCGCCCCGGAGGTGCTGAAGGGTCAGGACCCGACCGTCCGCTCGGACGTGTACGGGCTCGGCGCGACACTGTTCGCCTTGCTCACCGGGCACGCCGCCTATGAAAGGCAGGCGGGGGAGAAGGTCGTCGCGCAGTTCCTGCGGATCACCACCCAGCCGGTGCCCGACCTGCGCGCGCAGGACATTCCCGCCGACGTGGCCGCCGCGATCGAGCAGGCCATGTCCACCGACCCGAACGAGCGGCCGGATACGGCCTACGACCTCGGCGAAATGCTGCGCACCGCGCAACGGAAGCACGATCAGGTGCCCGACGAGATGGCGCTGCTGGATACCTCCGTCGCGCCCGAATCGGCCGACGGCGACGGCGCCGAATCGACGGCCACTCGACCCGCGGTGACCGCGCGTCGGAGCTGGCCGTTGACGCTGCGGCCCGCGGTGTCGCAGTACCCGGCCACGAACGGTCCGAACTCGACCACGTTCCCGCCGACGGCGGCGACCAAGTTTCGCCCGCCGACTCCGGCCAGGGACCCGGTCCCGCGCCTCCGGCTGCTGGACACGCTGCGCGCGGGCGGGCGGCGCAGGCTCGCGGTTATTCACGCACCGGCCGGGTTCGGCAAGAGTACGGTGGCCGCACAGTGGCGAGCCGAGCTGACCGAGGGCGGGGTGGCGGTCGCCTGGATCGGCGTCGATCGTGACGACGACAACGAGATCTGGTTTCTCGCGCACCTCATCGAGGCCATCCGCCGGGTCCGCCCCGATATCGGCGAGGGGCTCGACCAGGTGCTGGAGGAGCGGCCCGCCGACGCCGTCGCGTTCGTCATCGCCACGCTGATCGATGAGATCCACGCGGCGGGCTCCACCATCGTGGTGGTCATCGACGACTGGCATCGGGTCACCGACGCGGGCGCGCATCGGGCGATGGAGGCGTTGCTGGACAACGGATGCCACCACCTGCGCTTCGTGGTGACCAGCCGGGAACAGTCGGGTCTGCCGACAAGCAGACTGCGGGTGCACGACGAGCTGGTCGAAATCGGGTCGTCGGCGTTGCGCCTGACCGCGACGGAGACCAGACAGATTCTGGTGGAGCGCAACGGTTTCACGCTCACCGACACACAGGTGGAAGAGATTCACACAGCCACCGACGGCTGGCCCGCCGCTATTCAACTGGTCAGTCTTTCCTTGCGCGGCAATGCCGATCCGAGCCAATTGATCGCCAATCTTTCCGAGGGAAATCACGGCATCCGTGAATATCTCGCGGAAAATGTGCTGGACACCCTCGAGCCCGAGATGCTCGACTTCTTGATGTCGATCTCGGTGACCGAGCGGGTGTGCGGTTCGCTCGCCGCCGCGCTGTCGGAGGATCCCGAGGCCGAACACCTGCTGGAGCAGGCCGAGCAGCGTGAGCTGTTCCTGCAACGCATCGCGCACGATCCGGAGTGGTTCCGGATGCAGCCGCTGTTCGCCGAGCATCTGCGTGCCCGGCTGGAGCGCGCCAACCCAGGTCGGCTCAAGGCGTTGCACCGCAAGGCATCCCGCTGGTACGCCGAGCATCAGCTGCTGCGCAAGTCGGTCGATCACGCGCTGGCGGCCACCGATCTGAAGATGGCGCTCGACCTGGTCGAGGGCGGCGGCATGGATCTGATCGACGGATCCCGGCTCGCGACCCTGCTCGGCACCGTGGCGAAACTGCCTATGCAGCAGGTTTCTTCGCGATCGAAGTTGCTGATGGCGGTCGCGCGCGCCAATGTCAATCTGCAGCAGTCCAGTGCGGCGCGCACCGCGCTCGGTCGGCTGTCGAATGTGCTGGCCCGCGGATCGTCCACCGACGTCGATGTGATCAGGCAACGGTGCGAGGCCGCGGTGCTCGCCGCCGCGGATTCGATCGCGCGAGACCACACCGAGGGTGTGCTCGACCGGGTGGCCGACTGCCTGCGGCGGCCGGATGAACTGCCCGCGTGGACAGTGTCGACCGCGGCGAATCTGACGTCGTTCGCGCGGTTGTGCGACTTCGATTTCGATGGCGCCCGCGAGATCCAGGAGTGGGCCGCGGAGTATCACGCGCGATCGAAAGACCCGCTCGGCGCGGTCTTCGGACTCTGCGGACAGGGTGCCGCCGCATATGAGCAACTCGATATCGCCACTGCCACAGCATGTTTCCAGCAGGCCTTCGGGACTGCGAGCGTTCGCTCGGGTCCGCGCTCGCACGCGGTGCGGGTTGCCGCCGCGCTGCTCGGGGAATTGAGCTATCGCCGTGGCGATCTGGCTATGGCTGATCGGCTGCTCGACGAAAGTCACCAGCTGGTCGCCCGGGTGGGGCCGGTCGACTTCCTGATCTCGACGTTCGTCATCGGCGCGAGGGTCAAAGCGGTGCTCGGTGATATGCACACCGCCACCGCCCGGCTCGACGAGGGCGATCGGATCGCCGTCGACAACCGGCTGACTCGGCTGGCCGCGCACATTCGTGCCGAGCGGCTGCGGCTGGGACTGCTCACCGATACCGAGGCCAGGCGCGCGATCGATTCGGCGGGCTACGAGTCCGATACCTCCAACGCCATCCACCACGCCCACCGCATGACGGGGGCGGCCGCGCTGGCCGCGGAGGCGGAGGAGATCGCCGCTATCCGGGCGCTGCTCGCCCAACGCCAGCTGCGTTCCGACGACCGCGCGGTGCGCAGAGCGCGCGCGCTGCACGCCAGGATGGTCGAACAGCATCGTCCCCGTGCGGAATTGGACACCGCGCTCTTGCTCGCCGAGTGCCTTGCCGCTTCCGGGTGGGTCGGTGAGGCCACCGGACTGCTGCTGCCCGCGGCCCGCACGTGCGCTGACCTCGGCTGGACTCGGCCGCTGTTGGACGCCGGTCCGGGCGTGGTTGCCATTTTGCGGGTGCTGCGTACCGAAATGCGTTCGGGCTCTGTGCAATCCGGAGACACGACACTGCCCGCTCTGTTCCTGGATGAACTCCTGGACTGAGCGGGCAGTAGCGCGACCAGGGTGCTATCCCCCCCACCAGGGACGCAGCGGCAAGCCGGATTCGCCGTTCGCGCCCAGCTTGACGCCGAGCACCTGATGCAGCTGAACCACGTTGCGCTGGAAGCCGAGTCGGCAGCCTGCCATGTACAGGCCCCACACCTTCGCGGTGCCCTCGCCGACTTCCTCGACGCAGGCATCCCAGTTGGTGACCAGATTCTTACACCATTCGTGCAGGGTGAGGGCGTAGTGCTCGCGTAGGTTCTCCTCGTGCACCACCTCGAGCCCGACGTTCTGGATCTCGGAGATGATGCGACCCGAACCGATCAGCTCACCGTCGGGGAACACGTAGCGGTCGATGAAGTCGCCTGCCTTCGTGCTGCGCAGGTTGTCTGGACGGGTGATGCAGTGGTTCAGGAACAGGCCGCCGTCGCGCAGCTTGCCCTGGATGTACTCGAAGTAGAACGGGTAGTTGTGCACACCGATGTGTTCGGTCAACCCGATCGAGGACACCGCGTCGAAGCCGACCTCGGGAATGTCGCGGTAGTCGGAGTGGCGCACCTCGGCCAGCTCGGACAGCCCCTCCTCGGCGATCTTCTGCTGCGCCCATTCGGCCTGCTCGGCCGAGAGCGTCGCACCGATGACCTTGACGCCGCGCTTGGCCGCGTAGCGGACCATGCCGCCCCAGCCGCAGCCGATGTCGAGCAGCCGGTCGCCTGCCTTCAAGCGCAACTTGTCGAACACCAGGCGGTACTTGTTCTCCTGCGCCTGCTCCAGCGTCCACTGCTCGTCCTCGTAGACCGCGCAGGTGTAGGTCATCGACGGGCCGAGGACGTGCTCGTAGAAGGTGTTGGAGACGTCGTAGTGGTGGTGGATGGCCTCGGCGTCGCGAGTTTTGGAGTGGCGCAGCCCCTCGAGCGCGATCCGGCGCCAGCGCGGCAGGGTCTCCTGCGGCGGCGGCGCGATCGGGCGCAGCCGCTCCCAGCCGAGTGAGCGCGCGATCGTCACCAGGGCCAATGCCGAGGGACGGCGAAACTTCAGCCCGTCCATCGCCCTGAGGATCTCGTAGGGATCGCCGGGGTGCACGCCGGTGGCGGTCATGTCGCCGGAGATGTAGGCGCGGGCCATACCGAGATCGCCCGGAGCGGTCGCCAGGTAATTGATACCGCGCGGGGTCTTCACCTCGAGCGCGAACTCCGAGTCCTCCGGGCCGGTCGCACTGCCGTCGTAGGCGGTGAACCGGATGGGAATTTCGCCATCGAGCAGCGTTTCGAAGACCTCGGCAATGCTGAGTTTGGTTCCCAGATCGGCGAAGACATCGGAACGGTCCTTGAATGTCGTCATTTGCGTTGCACCGCCTTCGAGTACAAGTCCAGCAGCCGCTGGTCCGGGTCGTAGCGCTTCTTCAGTTCGGTGTACGTCGCGCCGCCGTAGAGCGCGGCGAATTCATCCTTGCTGTAGTACGAATCCGAGTACAGGGACTTATGGCCGTCGAACTCGGTGACCGTCTGCTCGATGGCGCGGTTGGCCGCGCCATCGGGCTGACCTGCGATCGTCGGAACAGCCGACCAGAATCCGACGTTCACGTAGGTGCGGTTGGGCTCCAGCGGGTACAGCGGCCACGGCCGTCCGGTCCGCGGCTGCGCGCCGGTGTCGCGCAGCCGCAGCGGGCACAGCCACAGCGGCTCGATCGGGATCTCGCGCAGGAACCACTCGACGAAATCGGCGGTCCGTTCGACCGGGACCTCGATATCCTGCACGACGCGCTCGCGCGGCAGGTTGCCCTGGCGGGCCTCCAGCCGGTCGCCGATGTGGTAGCGATGGTCGAGCGCGATGAGCTTCCAGTAGAAGCTACTGCGCCGGTAGCGTTTCGGCCAGAACCTGCGGTACTTCGGGTTCTGCGCGCCGAACGCCCGCGAGCACCAGAACCAGTCGGTGTCCCAGCGCCACAGGTAGTCGTGGATGGTCAACCGGTCGCGCTTGGGGCGGGCGGAATCGTGCTGAATAGACCGGTAGTAGATGTCCACATCGGTGTAGTCGCTGACCGGGCCCGGCTCGTCGGTCTGCCTGCCGAGGGTCAGGTAGCTCTCCTCGGCGGTGAACACGACACCGTCGAGATAGTCGACGTGTTCGCCGTCGTAGGTCTTCGCGGTGACGATCTCGGCCAGCGTGGCTTCCAGCGCCCGCAGGTCGTGGAAGCGGATGTGCCGCAGCGCCACGTAGGGCTGTACGGTCTCCAGCTCGATCTTCAGCCGGACGGTGTATCCGAGCGTGCCGTAGGAATTCGGGAAGCCGCGGAACAGATCGGCGTTCGCGCCGTTCGGTGTCGCGGTGATGATCTCGCCCGCCCCGGTCAGCACGTCCATCTCCAGCACCGACTCGTGCGGAAGTCCGTTGCGGAAGGAGCTGGACTCGATGCCGAGGCCGGTGACCGCGCCACCGAGGGTGATCGTCTTGAGTTGTGGAACCACCAGCGGCGCCAACCCATAGGGCAGGGTGGCGGCAACCAGATCCTCGTAGGTGGTCATGCCCGCCACATCGGCGGTTTTGGCGGCGGCGTCCACCACAATGACCTTGGCCAGACCGGAGACATCGAGGCCGGGGGCGGGATTCTTGGCCCGGGCCCGGAACAGATTCGATGTCTTCTTCGCCAACCTGACGTTGGCGTCGTCGGGTATCGCGCGGTAACTCGCCAGTAGGCGGTCGACTCCCGCTCGATGCGCGGCGAACCCTGATTCGTGTGCGGCCGGCGCGTATCCGGCCTTCCCCAACAGACTCACTGCCACTCCTCGACGCTAGTACGCACCCCGAAACTCAGCCACCGAGAGATCGCTGGCGAGGGATAAATGTCACGCATCTGTTGCATCGGGAATACCTCCCGGAATGAGCCTGGCGGGAGCCTAACAGCGTGGGCCGCGGCGGCGCAGCCCAACCTGGACGACGGCCCGGCCGCCGGGCAGGGCAGGATGGAGGGCGGTCGTTATACCGCATCCGGACAAGGGAGCTCATTGTGGGACAGGTCAGCGCCAGCAGTTCGATCGCCGTCTCGGCGGATCCGCAGCGCGCGCTCGAGGCCATTGCGGACTACGAGACGGTGCGTCCGCGCATCCTCTCCCCGCACTACAGCGACTACAAGGTTATCGAGGGCGGCAAGGGTGCCGGCACCGTGGCCGAGTGGACGCTGAAGGCCACCGAGAAGCGCACCCGTAACGTGCATGCCGTCGTCACGGTGTCGGATTCGATGGTGACCGAGCGTGATTCGAACTCGACGATGGTGAACACCTGGACGGTGACGCCCGACGGTTCGGGTTCGCAGGTCACGCTGCGCACGTCCTGGAAGGGTGCGGGCGGCGTCGCGGGCATCTTCGAAGGGATCTTCGCACCGCTGGGACTGAAGAAGATTCAGGCCGAGGTGCTCGGTAACCTGCAGCGCGAACTGGACTGACACAACACCCGCCAAGCCCAGGCGAAATGAACTAATCCCCTGGAGTTGGACTGGCCGGGTAGGAGTTCGAGCGGCAAGGGCCTGGGGCCGGTATCGCGCCGGGCTCAGGCCTTTGACCAGAACGTGACGACGACGCCGTGGGGCGAGTTCGGAAAGCCGGGGCTTCGGTGTCGGTGGATCATGCCGCGCCGATATCGAACAGGTTGCCCTCCGGATCCGCCAGCGTCGCCCACTTCGCGCCGAACTCGTCGAAGTCGCCGATGTGCTTGGCGCCGAGGTCGATTGCGCGATCGATCTGCTCGCGCCAGTCGGCGGCGTGCAGGTCGAGATGGATCACATTCTTGCCCGGCGTTTTGTCCGGCACCTGGATGAACATCAGCACCGGCGACAGGCCGGAGCCGCGGCCGACCGTCGCGAACTGCGCGTTCGCCTCCGGATCCACCGGCTTGCCGAGCAATTCGGACCAGAAGGCCGCAAGTGCGGCAGCATCATGACAGTCGAACGTGATATGTCCGAGTGTGAGTGTCATCGAGATTCTCCTCGAGCTAGAGCAGGCCGATGGGCCAGCAGACTTCGGTTCGGTAGGACGTGGGATCGTCGATCTCGCCGGGGCCGAGCACGTACAGCTCACGGACGGGCTCGGCCAGTGCGTTGTCGTGCTCGGCGACATAGCTGCCCAGCGCCCCGTAGGTGCGGTCGAAATCATCGAACGATCCGTTGTGCACGGCGATCGCGAACCGGCGGGCGGGCAGTTCGATGAGTGCGAGCTCCTCGGGCAGCGTCATCCGGGTGCCTGCTGGAACTGGGACGAACGCGACGACCTCGCCCACCTCTTCGGCGAAGAACTCCATCGAGTACGTGGCGCCGGCGACACCGGCGGGCGCCACCTTCGCCGCCTCCAGCGTCTGATGGAGCAGCGGAAAGGCCGATCCGCACCAGGGGCCGACCGCAGGCCTGGTGACCGTGTCGACGAACGCGAGGACCGGCACCGCCGGAATCGAACGGTATTCGACGACCAGCGGCGCGGCGGGTGTCAGCAGCGAACGCAGTGAGGTGACCACGTCCTTGGTGCGCTGCAGTTCGGCCTCCATCCGCGCCAGGTGCGCGCGAAGCGCGGCATTCCTCGTGTCCTCGTCGGAGGCGGCGAGCACGGCCTTGATCTCGGGCAGCGGCATATCCAATTCGCGCAGCCGCCTGATCAAATGAGCCTGCGCGACCTGATCGGTCGAGTACCGCCGGTACCCGGAACCGGGATCGACCGCGACGGGCTCGATCAGCTCGATGTCGTGGTAGTACCTCAGCGTTTTCACGCTGAGGTACGTCAACCGGGCGAACTCCCCGATGGAGACCGTCGCTGTCATGCTTTCAGCGAACACCCTCCAGTGAGGGGAGAGTCAAGCGGCCCGTGTCACCGGACCGGGTCGGGCATCGGCGCGGTGATGGTGGTGATGTATTGGATGGCGGCCAGAATCGCGATCGGCGCGGAGACGAGCAATTGCCCGGCGACCGCGCCGAGCGCGCCGACGGCCAGCACGCCGCCGAGGCACCCGATGGCGGCGGCTGGAAGGAACGCGCCGAACAGCCCGACGATGGTCGCCGCGGCGACGGTGCCGCCCGCGACAGCGCCGAGCACACAGCCGACGGCCGCGCCGCCGATGCTGCCCGCCATGGTGCCGACCATGGTGCCGGTGGCGATCGTGGTGATCATGCGGTTCCAGGCCGCCTGCTCGCGCTGGTAGGGGGTCCGGAAGTCGGCGGTGTCGTCGAATGGCAGTGCGACAGGCGTGTAGACGGCGTGGTCCGGATCGAGGCGCGGGGTGAGGGTGGCGGTGCGGCCCTCGATGCGCGCGTCGATCGGGAAGACGAAATCATCTATACGGAAAGACAATTCGGCACCCGCGAGCAGAGTCTGATCGGGCGCGCGGATGGTGAACAGTCCGTCCTGCGCCGACATCGCGGCTTCGGTTTCCACGATGGCCGCGCCGCCATCGAGGCGTGCGGTGAAACCTGGTGGGCTGCTGGAGATTTGATCGTCGGCTGTAGCTGCTGCCGGACAGCCGAGCAGCAGCGTGACGGCGAGGATGGCATTCGTGAATCGCATGGTCGAGTCCGTTCGGAGGCTGTGGAACTGGGAAGGTCGCTCGACAGCTCAGGTGAGGCCCGCGAGCGCGGCTACGACAGCCGCGGCGACCTGCTGCTGGCCGAGCTCGGTCAGATGGACGCCGTCCTCGAGATGCGTGTCCGGCGTCGGCGTCGTGCAGGAGAGCACATCGATCGTCGGCTCGGGTCGTTCGAAGAGGATCTGTGCGGTGGTCTCGAGATCCTGTGCCGACCAGCTGATCTGCGCTCGTTTGAAGTGGAGAAAATCGGAAACGCGCGCCTCGTCCACCGCCGTCGGGGTGAACCAGATCCATTCGGCGGAAGTCAGCTGCGATCCGCGTTCGTGCAGCCAGCCGAAGTTGCGCTCGGTTTCGGCGATGCTGACCAGTCGCGGTCCTTCGGGACCGCCGATCCGCTGGGCATCGTTGGCGCCGAGCTGGCACAGCACCCAGTCCGGCTCGTGAAATCCCAGTCCCGGTAGCGAACTCAGCGCCTGAGTCGTAGTGGATCCGGACACGGCCAGGTTCGTCAACCTGATCGCGTCGTCGGGCCGCCGGATCGCGAGCAGCTGCCGCAGGATCTCGAACCACGACAGCCGATCCGCAGTGCTGCTTTCGCCGATGGCGACCACGTGCTGACCAGCGGCGAAGGGCAGCTGGTCGACCTCGGTCGCGATCGCGGGGTCTTCGAGCAGCGCCGCAGCGGTTCGGTGGGTGCGTGCGGTGAAATCGGCATAGCGAGCCTGGTATGCGCCGACATCGAGTGCGAACAATCCGGCGATCTGCGCATCGGTGAGGCCGTTCAAATAGGGCAGCGACTTCGCGGGCTGCTGGAAGCGCAGCAGTTTGTCGAGCATGTCGGGGTTCATGGGTGATTCTCCTATCGAATTCAGTTGCTGGACAAAGGGTTCGGGCGACGATCGATCAGGAAGCCGACCGCGATCAGCCAGGCCAGTCCGGTGAAACGAGAGATGGGCAGCAGGAAAGCGGCGACGGGGACGGTCAGCACGAGCGTGCTCAGCAACGAAGCGACCGCGATAGCCAGCCCGATCCGGATCACCCATGACGCGAAAAGCTTCGCGGGCAGGGCTGTTATCGCGATGCCCGCGATGAGCAGGCCGGTCGAAACGACGGTGCCGGGCCCGCCGACCAGGAAGGCGAGGTTGTGCAGCGCACGGACCAATGCGGGTTCCGCGGTGACCCCGCGCACGGTCAGGACCCAGGTGACCAGGCTGGACGATGCGAGGAAGGCCGCCGCGAGCACTCCGCCCGCCAGCGCGATGGTGATGCCGGGGGCTTGCCTGCCCAGCGCGCGCAGCCGGGCCGTCGCGGTCGCGACATAGATCGTCAGCGGAATCGTGCAGGCGAATTGCAATACCGCTCCGGTGCGCACCGCGTCCGGATAGGTGCGGAAGTACGTCAGTGCGTCGTCGGGCGAGCTGAACGGCGACGGGAACGGGGTTCCCGCCGCACGGAACGTGCTGACGAGGAGCCCGGCGATGAACAACCCGGCGGTCACGAAGCCGAGCAGGCCGAGGGGCGGCTCGATCTCCCGCGCTGGTCGCAACGGCGGGTTGGCGGTTTGCGGTGCGGACATCATTATCGCTTCTCCTAAGTGAATCATTCATTCGAGTGAACGATACCGGCATGGGTACGATAGCCCCGTGACCGAAGGTGAGCAAGTGCGGCGAGAGGACGGCGTGCGACGGCCGATGCGTGCGGTGTCGTTCCAGCTCGCTCAGCTCGGAGCGCATGCCGCGCAGCGATTCGCCGAACGGATCGCCGACATCGGGCTCACACCGCCGGACGTCGGACTACTGCGGATGATCGCGAGTCAGCCGGGTCGCAGCCAGCGCTCGCTGGCCGCGGAACTCGGCGTGGTGCCGAGCCGGGTGGTCACGCTGATCGACCAACTGGATGAGAAAGGCCTGGTCGAGCGGCGGCGCAGCGCGAAGGATCGCCGCAACCACGAGCTGTACCTCACCGGGGACGCCGAGCGACTATTCGGCCGCATGGCGCAACTGGCCGTCGCGCACGAGGACGATCTGTGCGGCGTTCTCGACGACGACGAATACGAGCAACTCGCCGCGCTACTCGGGCGCATCGCGGGTCGGCAGGGACTGGCTCCCGGTGTTCATCCCGGTTACAAGACCATGGCGGGCGGCGCATCGGCCGGATGAGCGCCGAGGTGGGCCGCGCCGGATCCGCTCAGGGTGTAGCGAGGGCGAAGGTCAGCAGCAGTGTGGTCTGGAGGGCGCCGCGCCACCAGGAGTAGCCGAACCAGACGCCGGGAGTGACCTCACGGATCTCGTCGTAGACGGGCGGGGTCGGGGACGGGGTGTAGTTCAGCGCCCAGGTCGGCATCCCATCGGCGAGGGCGGGTGCGGTGTACACGTCCGCGCGCCAGCCTTCGATGCCCGCGCCGGTGATCCTGTTCATCAGGTAGCCGCCGTCGGGGCCGGTGTAGAAGGTCTTGCCGATCCAGATTGCCGGCACGATCGACTGTGCGTAGATCGGCTGGAGCACCCAGCCGTTCTTCACACCGAGCGGGGCTTCTCCCGGTGCTGCGTCACGGAAAATAGCGTGCTGCTGGGCGAGCCCGCAGCGCAAGCGCAGCGAATCGATGGTCGCGGCGCGGTTGTCCGGATAGAGGACGCAGCCACCGCCATAGTCTCGCTCCGCCACGACGGTGGAATCGTCGGTGCTGCCGGAGTCGGCCGAGGCAGCGGGGGCGTAGACCCCTGGGAAGAGGCTCGGAAGTCCTAGTGACAGCGTCAGCGCGCTCAACAGAACTCGGATCGTACTCATCGCTATCTCCAGAACTCACCGCATCAGGTCTCCACCCCACGTTCGAGGGTAAGGCGGTGCTGCCTGTCGGTAGCTGGGAACACCTGCGGCAGTGTCCAAGTCGAGATCTGCTCGTCGGTGGCTGTTCACGGAGTCGCGAGAGCGAAGGACAGCATCATCTCCGGCGGTGCGTTATCGCGCCACCAGGAGTAGCCGAACCAGACGCCTGGGGTGATCTCGCGTATTTCGTCGTATATCTGCGGTGTCGGCGACGGGGCGTAGTTCAGCGCCCAGGTCGGCTCGCCGTCCAGAATCGCGGGTGCGGTGTACACATCGGCGCGCCAGCCTTCGATGCCCGCGCTGGTCAGCCTGTTCATCAGGTAGCCGCCGTCGGGGCCGGTGTAGAAGGTCTTACCGATCCAGATGGCGGGCGACCACGACCGCACGCTCGCCGGGCGGATCACCCAGCCGTTCTTCACCCCCATCGGGACCGCGCCGCGTGCCGCGTCGTCGAAGATCGCATCCTGCTGTTCGGCGGAGCAGCGAAATCGCAGCGAATCTATCGTCGCCGTACGGTTTCCCGGATCGAGCAAACACCCGCCGCCATAGTCGGACACACCGTCGGCTCCGGAGTCCGCTGCTGCCGAGGAAACGCCTAACAAGCTGGCAAAACCCAGGGAACACGTGAGAACGCAGAGGATGAGTGCTCGGTTTGTTCCCATGCTATCTCCGGACTTGCGACACCGGCTTCCACCGGTTTCCAGCTCACTTCGATGGTAGGCCGCTGACGATCGCCTCCCGATGGTTGGCAATCAATCCGTTACCAACCTTTGGTCGGCCGAGCCCGGGACGGCCGATCATTCGCCGATGCCGATCGGGGGAATGATCGAATCGGGGCTACGCTGGACGGCGATACTTTCCACAGAGAGGAACAAGCCGTGCAGCCCGGTGGTCAGTTCGACATGCAGCAATTACTCGCCCAGGCGCAGCAGATGCAGCAGGCGGTGATGGAGGCTCAGGCCGAGATCGCTGCGACCGAAGTCGAGGGTCAGGCCGGCGGTGGTTTGGTCAAGGTGACGATCAAGGCAACCGGCGAGGTGCTTTCGCTGACCATCGACCCGAAGGTCGTCGACCCCGACGATGTCGAGGGACTGCAGGACCTGGTGATCGGCGCGGTCAACGACGCGATGTCCAACGCGCAGCAGATGGCGTCGCAGCGTCTCGGGCCGCTGGCGAGTGGCGGATCGCTGCCCGGTCTGCCGGACTTCTGATTCGGGGACGGGGCAGTTGTACGAGGGTCCGGTTCAGGATCTGATCGATGAGCTCGGCAAGCTGCCGGGGATCGGTCCTAAAAGCGCGCAGCGCATAGCTTTTCACTTTCTGCAGGTGGAGCCGCCGGAGATCGACCGGTTGCAGGCCGCCCTGCAGAAGGTGCGCGACGGCGTGCAGTTCTGCGTGGTCTGCGGCACTGTTTCCGACAATGAGATGTGCCGCATCTGCGCCGATCCGCGCCGCGACCGCACCATGATCTGCGTGGTGGAGGAGCCGAAGGACGTGCAGGCCATCGAGCGCACCCGCGAGTTCCGCGGCCGCTATCACGTGCTCGGCGGCGCACTCGATCCGCTCAGCGGCATCGGCCCCGACCAGTTGCGAATTCGGGAACTGTTGGCGCGCATCGGAAATCAGGAGGACGGTATCGATGTCACCGAGGTGATCATCGCGACCGACCCGAACACCGAAGGCGAGGCGACAGCCACCTACCTGGTGCGGATGATGCGCGATTTCCCTGGCCTGAGCGTGACCCGCCTCGCCTCCGGGCTGCCGATGGGCGGCGATCTGGAATTCGCGGACGAGCTGACGCTCGGCCGCGCGCTGTCGGGTCGTCGCGCGCTGTAGCCGACCCGTTCGAGCGGTGGTTTCGGGGGGTTGCGCTGCGCCGGATGCGGGTTACTGTGTCGGGGATGAGCATCGAATTTCTGCTGACCACGCTCGTCATCGTCGCCACCCCCGGCACCGGCGTGCTCTTCACGCTGGCCGCCGGACTATCCCGTGGCGCGCGGGCCAGCGCGATCGCGGCCTTCGGATGCACCCTCGGCATCATCCCGCACATGATCGCCGCGGTCACCGGTCTTGCCGCGCTGCTCAACGCCAGCGCGGTCGCGTTCCAGACATTGAAGTATCTCGGTGTCGCCTACCTGCTGTACATGGCGTGGAACACCTTCCGTGACAAGGGCGCACTCGCCGTGCCGGAGGACGCGCCCGGTGAGCACACCGCGCCGTCGGCACGTCGGGTGATCACCTCGGCCGTATTGCTGAACATCCTCAATCCGAAGCTGACGATCTTCTTCTTCGCCTTTTTGCCCCAGTTCGTGCCGACCGGAGCGCCGAATGCGCTGGTGCGCATGCTCGAACTGAGCGGCATCTTCATGCTCGCCACATTCGTCGTATTCGCCGTGTACGGAGCGTGCGCCGCAGCCGTGCGCAAGCACGTCACCTCCCGTCCGGTCGTGGTCACCTGGATGCGGCGCGTCTTCGGCGCTTCCTTCATCGCTCTCGCGGGCCGGCTTGCCGTCCAAAATCAGTGAACCGCAGGCACGTCGCCGCAGCGTGGGTTCGGATCAGAGGTCGACGCGGGTCCAGGGGAGGGTGTGCAGGCGAGTGCGGTCGTCGGTGGCCCACTCCCAGATCAGGTCGGCGACGGTCGAGGCGTCGGTGAGCGTGGTGCCGAAGTGCTTGTTGGACGCGCCGTCTCGGTACTCGACGGTGAACGTGCCCGATTCGTCGCGATAGGTCTGCATGTAGACCTGGTCGGCGCGTTCCACGATCAGATACGGGTTCGGTGGGGCGAGTTCGGAAACCCACAGCTGCGCGGTTGCTTTCGTGAGATAGGGGAATTCGCCCGCTCCGCCGTGCGTGACGGCGGCGGGAACGCTGCCCGCCGGATCGATCAGCCAGGCGAGCTGCGGGTCGTAGACCGCATAGTTCAGCGGAGTCGCGAGCGCGAACAGCAACTGGCGGACATAGCCGATCGCGTCATAAGGGCATGGCACATGCAGCACCGCACCGGTCGCCGCGCCACCGACCGCGTCCGTGCCGAGGAAGTGGTCGTCCTCGGGTAACTCGGCATTGCGTCTGTTCAGCTCCGCCGCCAGCTGCGTGACCACGTTCGTCTCGGCAAGACCCTGCTGGGTGGACAGGTAGGTGTCCACTTCCGCGAGCGTCGAAGCAGCACCGGACGGCAACAAGACGTGGTCGTAGTTCACCCCGGACAGGGTACGGGGCGGCTATGACGGTCCGACCGGGCGTTCAGGCGGTGCGAGTGCCGGGGGTTGCCGGATCGGTGCATGCGCAACCGCCCGCGATATCGGCGCAGTCGACGACGAAGGCGTGCCGGGCATGGTCGAGATCGATGCAGTCTTCTTCGGTGCATTCGGCGATCCGGCGGACGTGGACGATGAGGGTGCCGTGACAGTGGTCGACGGCGGATTCGCAGGACCGACATGTGGGTGCGCGCATATGACCTCCAGACGAGATCGATTCGTAATTCGGTCATATCACCCGGACGGGCGCGCCGGTGGGAGATCGGCTGTGTGTCGCGCCACGGCATCGAGAATGCGGCTGTCCGGACACTGGCGATCCATGTCCCTCCGCAGGCCCGCCGCGGTGTGGTGAACTTGCTGCATGGGCATCAAGGTGTCACTCGAACACCGGACCACCTACACCTTCGACCGGCTCGTGGAGATCCATCCCCACGTGGTGCGGCTGCGGCCCGCACCGCACTCCAGGACCAGAATCGACGCCTACTCGATGCGGGTGACGCCCGCCGACCACTTCTGCAACTGGCAGCAGGATGCTTTCGGGAACTTCCTTGCCAGGCTGGTTTTCCCGAATCCGGCCTGCGAACTGTCGATCACCGTCGGGCTGATCGCCGATCTCGAGGTGATCAACCCGTTCGATTTCTTCATCGAGGACTACGCCGAGCATTTTCCGTTCGGCTACAGCAGTGAACTCGTCGCGGATCTGGAGCCGTACCTGCGACCGGTGGACGAGGCGGGACCCGGCTCGGGACCCGGCGAGTTGGTCCGCGACTGGGTGCGCGCCCAGGTGCCGAGCGATCAGCCGCGTACCATCGACTTCCTTGTCGCGATCAATCAGGCGCTGCGTCAGGACGTCGGTTACACGATCCGGATGGAACCCGGGGTGCAGTCACCCGACCACACGCTGCGCGCCGCGATCGGCTCGTGCCGCGATTCGGCCTGGTTGCTGGTGGCCATCCTGCGCGAGCTCGGTCTGGCCGCCCGATTCGTCTCCGGATATCTGGTGCAGCTGGCCCAGGATGTCCCCGCACTCGACGGGCCGTCGGGTCCGCCCGCCGATTTCACCGACCTGCACGCGTGGACCGAGGCGTATCTGCCCGGCGCCGGATGGGTCGGGCTCGACCCGACCTCGGGCCTTTTCGCAGGCGAAGGGCACATTCCCTTGGCCGCGACACCGCATCCGACTTCCTCGGCCGCGATCACCGGTGCCACAGGCCGGACCAAGGCGACCATGGATTTCGCCAATATTGTGCGGCGCGTCCACGAGGATCCCCGAGTCACGTTGCCCTACACCGGATCCCAATGGGAGCGCATCACCGCATCCGGCGCCGCGGTCGACGCGCGGATGGCCACCGACAAGGTCGGGTTGACCATCGGCGGCGAGCCGACCTTCGTCTCGATCGATGACCAGACCAGCCCCGAATGGACCACCGACGCCGACGGCGCGCACAAGCGCGAACGCGCGATCGATCTCGCCGATCGGCTGCGCCGGATCTACGCTCCAACCGGTCTCGTCCAGCACCGGCAGGGCAAGTGGTATCCCGGAGAACCGCTGCCCCGCTGGGAGATCGCCGTCGCCTGGCGCACCGACGGCGAGCCGGCGTGGACCCGCCCCGACCTGCTCATCGACCCGTGGTCGCCGCCGCGGGTCCTCGACTGGTCAACCGAAGGCACCGCGTCCAGTGTCGAGCCGATGGCCGAACACACTGCGCTGCAAGACAATGCCATTCAACTGGTCGACACTTCGGCGGTGATCGGTCCCGGGCAGCAGGATCGGTCCGCCGACCGCGCTGCAGTGCGGAGCACGCAGCGGCCCATGCCCGCCACTCGCGATTCGGCGCGCGCGCTGATCGCACATGTCGCCGCGAGTTTCGGGCTGCCGGACACACAGGTCCGGCCTGCTTTCGAGGACCCGCTGGCACGGCTGGCCGGGGTGGTCGGCGCGCCGGTCGGCGATCCGGTGGCGGCGGCCGAGGACATCGAACCGGACGCGGATTCGGCACCGGCGCGACGCGCCCTGCTCGAGAAGCTCGACGCGCCGGTGACCGAACCCGCCGCGTACGTGCTGCCGCTGTATCGGCGCGAGGACGGGTCCGGGTGGGCCAGCGCCGACTGGCGGTTGCGTCGCGGCGCGACGCCGCAGCGCCCCGAGGGCCGAATTGTGTTGACCGATGGCGATTCTCCGGCCGGGCTGCGGCTACCGCTGGATTCCGTCTCCTGGCGCGCGCCACGGACGCCGCCGGACCGCGACCCACTGTTCGCCGGACCGCTGCTCGCCCCGCGAACCGAAGCGCCCGCGGTGGTCGAAGATCCGGACTGGGAGCCGACCACCGCACTGGTCGGCGAGGTGCGCAACGGCAGGCTGCACGTATTCCTGCCGCCGCTGACGGAACTCGACGACTTCCTCGATCTGGTGCGGCGCGTAGAGGCGGCCGCCGCGGCGCTGGGCCCGTCCGGTCAGCCAGTGGTGCTGGAGGGCTACCCACCGCCGGTCGATGCCAGGCTGCGCTCCCTGTCGGTGACTCCCGACCCCGGGGTGATCGAGGTGAACGTGCAGCCGACGGCGTCGTTCGCCGAGCAGTGCGAGCTGTTGTCGACGCTGTACGAGCAGGCGCGGCTGGTGCGGCTGAGCACAGAGTCATTCGATGTCGACGGCAGCCACGGCGGCACCGGCGGCGGCAACCACATCACCCTCGGCGGCGTGACGCCCGCGCGGTCGCCCCTGCTGCGCCGCCCCGACCTGCTGGTTTCCATGCTCACCTACTGGCAGCGGCACCCGGCGTTGTCCTATCTGTTCGCGGGCCGGTTCGTCGGCCCCACCTCGCAAGCTCCGCGGGTGGACGAGGGCCGCGAGGACGCACTGTATGAGCTCGAGATTGCCTTTGCCGAAATAGCCAGGCTGAGTGGGGATTCGGCGCCGAAAGACGCCTCGCCGTGGTATGTCGATCGCGCGCTGCGCCATCTGCTCACCGACCTGACCGGCAACACCCATCGCGCCGAATTCTGCATCGACAAGCTCTACAGTCCTGAAACTGCCAGGGGCAGACTGGGATTGGTTGAGCTGCGCGGCTTCGAGATGCCGCCGCATTTCCAGATGGCGATGGTGCAATCGCTGCTGGTGCGCGGCCTGGTCGCCCGATTCTGGTCGCAGCCTTTGCGGTCGAAGCTGATTCGGCACGGCGCGAATCTGCATGGCCGCTATCTGCTTCCGCATTTCTTGATGGCCGATATCGCCGAGGTCGCCGCTGACCTGCGCGCGCACGGCATCGATTTCGACACCAGCTGGCTGGACCCGTTCACCGAATTCCGTTTCCCGCGCATCGGCACCGTGGTGCTCGGCGATGTCGAGATCGAACTGCGCGGCGCGATCGAACCGTGGAACACTCTCGGCGAGCAGACCGCCGAGACCGGCACCGCCCGCTACGTCGACTCCTCGGTGGAGCGGCTGCAGGTGCGCGTGGTCGGCGCCGATCGCGACCGTTTCGTGCTGACCTGCAACGGCATGCCGGTGCCCTTGCTCGCCACCGACAAGGCCGATGTGCAGGTGGCCGGAGTGCGCTACCGCGCATGGCAGCCGCCGAACTCGCTGCACCCGACGATCACCGTCGACGCGCCACTGGTTTTCGACCTGATCGACGCCGAGACCGGACTTTCGCGCGGCGGCTGCACCTACCACGTGGCACACCCCGGGGGCATGGCCTACGACGACCCTCCGGTGAATGCCGTGGCCGCGCAATCGCGCCGCAATCGGCGCTTCGAGGCGGCCGGGCACACGACCGCTCGGGTCGATCCGGGGCAACTACGTGCGAAGATGACAGCGCAGTCCACCGACATCGGTGCGCCGGGCATTCTCGACCTTCGCCGGGCCAGGACGGTATGGGGACTGGTCAGCGATCGGTAGGTCGACTGCGCGTCCATCCGGCGCGCAACGGCAACCTCTGGCAGCGGAAGTGAGGTCGGCGCGGTGACAATGCGCGACGAAGCGCAGCGTGCGGAGGACCACGGAGGTACCGCTCGACCGGAGCAGCCGCCGCACGATGACAGCGGGCTCGACGTGCGCGAACAGATCGCCGAACAGTTCGCCCGCTATCGCGCCGAGGGTGTGGACAGCGCGGCCTACGACGAATGCGGCCGGCCGATGGACGGATATTACGACGAGTTGGTCGACGGCGACGGCCGGGTGCGGCGCATGTGGTCGGAGCTCTCCGCCGACTTCGTCGAGCTCGGCACCACCGGGCTCGGCAGGCTCGACAGCCGGGTGCGCAGGCTGATCGACGACGACGGCATCTACTACACCGAGGTGATCTCGCCGGAAGATCCGGCGCTCCCGACGCCGTGGCGGCTCGACCCCATTCCACTGCTGGTTTCCGCCGACGACTGGACTCGGCTGGAAGCCGGCCTGGTGCAGCGGTCGCGGGTGCTCGACGAGGTGCTGACCGACATTTACGGCGCGCGTCGCACCATCACTTCGGGCCTATTGCCGCCGGAGGTGGTGTTCGGCAGCAACGGCTACGTCCGGGCCGCGCACGGCATCACGGTGCCCGGGCGGCATCAGCTGTTCCTGCACGCCTGCGATATCAGCAGATGGAGTGATGGACAGTTCCGCGCCATCGCCGACTGGGCGCAGGCCCCGTCCGGCGCGGGCTATGCGCTGGCGGATCGCCGCGTGGTGTCCACGGCGATCCCGGAGGCGTTCGAGCATTCCAATCCGCGGCCGCTCACCCCGTTCGCGCGGGCGATGCGGCTGATGCTGATCGAATCCGCGCCGAACGCCGACGACGATCCCGTCGTGGTGGTGCTGAGTCCCGGCGTGCACTCCGAAACCGCTTTCGATCAGGCCTATCTCGCGTCCACATTGGGCTTTCCGCTGGTCGAGAGCACGGATCTGGTGGTGCGTGACGGTGCGCTGTGGATGCGCTCGCTCGGCACCCTGAAGCGCGTCGATGTGGTGTTGCGCCGCGTGGACGCCGAATTCTCCGATCCGCTCGATCTGCGCCCGGATTCCCGGCTCGGTGTGGTGGGTTTGGTGGAGGTGCTGCGGCGTGGCGCGGTGACCGTGGTGAACACCCTCGGCAGTGGGATGCTGGAGAATCCCGCGCTGCCCGGATTCCTGCCGCAGATCTCGCGAGCACTGCTCGGCGAGGAGTTGGTGCTCGACAGTGCACCCTCGTACTGGGGTGGCGACGCCGCCGAGCGGTCACACTTGATCGCGAATCTCGACCGCCTCATCATTCGGTCGACCGTCGACGGCTCGACGACATTCGGTCCCGAGTTGTCCGCCGAGCAGCGTTCGGAACTCGCGGCGCGGGTCGAGTCTCGTGGCTGGCAATGGGTCGGCCAGGACCCGGCCCAGTTTTCGGTGGCTCCGGCCGTCCAGGGCTACGGGGGTCTCGCCGCGTCGCCGGTCGGGATGCGGTTGTTCTCGCTGGCCCGCCGCGGCGGGTATACGGCGATGGCGGGCGGTCTCGGTCAACTGCGTCAGCGCCTGCAGCCGGAACGGGTGGCCATCAAGGTTGCCGCCAAAGATATTTGGGTGCGCGCCGCGCCCACCGCGGTCGCCGCCATCGCCGAGCCGGTGCACGAGGAACGCGAGCGCCGCGGCCCCGCCCTCGAAGCCGTCAGCTCGCCGCGCGTCCTCAACGACCTGTTCTGGATGGGCCGCTACAGCGAACGAGCCGAATCGGTGGTGCGCCTGCTCATCGCGACCCACGACCAGTACCAGGACTTCCGCTACCGCCCGTGGCTCGAAGGCGCGGACGCGGTCACGGCGCTGATGTCGGCACTGGCACGAACGACCGGAACCCTCGCTCCGGTCGATGACGGCCCAACGGCCGATTCGACCGGTGACCGACAAGATGCGGGCGATGTCGAGGGTGGGTCGAGCGCTGCGGCCAGTAGTTCTGTGCCACAACAGCAGTCGGTGTCTCTGAGCCCACCGGAGCAGTCGGCGAGCGGCGCTCGGCCGCCGGTCGCGGGGGCGTCGCGAGAAGGATACGAATATCTGGTGCGGCTGACCACCGATCGGAGCACGCCGGGTTCGCTGGCCTTCGCGATCGATCGGTACGAGGCGGCGGCGCGCGCGGTGCGTGATCAATTGTCCACTGATACCTGGATGATTCTCGGTGCGGTAGATCGAGCGTTGATCGAGTATCGCGGCACCGAGGGTGACCAAGAGGCCGCGTTGTCGGCCGTGCATTCGCTCTCGCTTGCCGCGCTGCTGTCGCTGTCGGGGATCGGCGCCGAATCGCTGGTGCGCGACACCGGTTGGTACGTCATGGATATCGGTAAGCGCATCGAACGCGGGATCGCGCTGACCGCGCTGTTGTCGGCGGCGCTGACCGAGACCTATCCGGCGGAGGCCGAGCGGGTGGTGACCGAGTCGGTGCTGCGCGCGACCGAGTCCTCGGTGAGTTACCGTCGGCGGCACCGGGATTCGGTGCGGGTCTCGGCGGTCGCCGGCCTGTTGTTGTTCGACGCGGCCAATCCGCGATCGCTCGCCTACCAGCTCGGGCAACTCGAGACGGACTTCCAGGCGCTGCCCGCGGCGTCCGGATCGTCACGGCCACAACGATTGCTGGCCGACGCGCAACGGATGCTGCGCCGCGTCGACCCGGATGACCTGGACGTCATCGACGCCGGCGGCAGGCGTACCGAATTGGCGGAGCTCCTGGAGGGTGTGCACTTGCGGCTGCGGAAAATTTCCGAATCGTTCGAGACCACGAGATTGGCACTGCCAGTGGGTATTCAGCCGCTGTGGGGCAGCACACGGGTTGTCGGATGATCGGCCGCAATGGTTCCGCTCGTCGCTATCGGGTCGCGCATCGAACCACCTACTCGTACTCCGATGCGGTGAGCAGCTCCTACGGGCGCGCCTACCTCACGCCTCGGCAATTCCCAGGGCAGCGGCTGCTCTCACACGCGATCGACATCGATCCGGTGCCGTCGGATCGGTCGATCGGCACCGACGTCTACGGCAACACCACCTCCTACTTCCATGTCACGGCCGAACATCGGAAACTCGTCGTCACCGGCGCATCGGTGGTCGAGGTGGACAGACCGGACCGCACCGACATCGGTCCGGCCGCCGAACCATGGGAGACCGCCCGCCCGACCGCGACCATCGGGCCGCTGGCGGTTGAGTTCACCCTGGATCTGCAACCGCCCGAGATCACTCCCGAGGTCACCGCCTATGCGGCCGAATCCTTGACTCCGCGGCGACCGCTGCTGGAAGCGGTGCGAGAGTTGAACACTCGGATCCACGCCGACTTCACGTACAAGTCGGGCTCCACCACTGTCTCCACCAAGGTCGCCGATGTGTTCGCCGCGCGCGCGGGCGTCTGTCAGGATTTCGCCAGGATCGGTGTCGCCTGCCTGCGCTCACACGGCCTCGCCGCTCGATATGTATCGGGTTATCTCGCCACCGATCCGCCGCCGGGCAAGGAACGGATGGTCGGCGCCGATGCCACCCACGCCTGGTCGGCGGTGTGGCTGCCGGGCGAGGCCGCGCACGACCGGACCGGTCGCTGGATCGCCTTCGATCCCACCAACGACCAGTTGGCCGACGAGCGCTACGTCACCGTGGCGTGGGGCCGTGACTACGCCGACGTGCCACCGTTGCGCGGCATCATCTACACCGACGCCAAGGAGAGCTCGATTACCGTCTCGGTCGATGTCGCACCGGTAGCGGGGTAGCGGCGTGCGCGATTTCACCTGTCCGAATTGCGGCCAGCAGTTGGCCTTCGAGAACTCCGTGTGCCTGTCATGTTCCAGCCCACTGGGTTTCAGCCTCGCCGATCGCGCGTTGCTGGTGATCTCCGATGCCACCGCTGGGGAGCCGAACGGACATCCGGGCGGCGCGGTGGACGGTCGCAGGTTCCGCCTGTGCGACAACTTGCATGTGGCGCAGTGCAATTGGTTGGTACAGGTCTCCGATGGCACGCCGATCTCCGGTGGTCCGGTGCTCTGCGAGTCCTGCCGCCTGACCCGCACCCGCCCGCACGACTACGACGCCGCGGGTCTACAGGCCTTCGCGGAGGCCGAAGCGGCCAAGCGACGGCTGATCATGGAGTTGGCCGAACTCGGACTGCCGATCGTCGGCCGCGACCGGAACCCGGAAACCGGTCTCGCGTTCGACCTGCTCTCCAGTGCGACAGACCGGGTCACCACCGGACATAAGAACGGCGTGATCACGCTGGATCTCGCCGAGGCGCACGACCCGCATCGCGAGCAGCTGCGGATAGAAATGGACGAGCCCTACCGCACCCTGCTCGGCCACTTCCGCCATGAAATCGGGCACTACTACTTCGCCGTGCTCGTCGCCGATGACGAGGCGCTGCAACGTTTCCGGGGTCTATTCGGCGACCCGTTCGCCGACTATCAGGCCGCGCTGGATCGTCACTATTCCGAGGGCGCCCCGTCCGGTTGGGACGGCAGCTACGTCTCCTCCTACGCCGCCATGCACGCCGCCGAGGATTGGGCCGAGACCTTCGCCCACTATCTGCACATCCGCGACACCCTCGACACCGCGGCGGCTTTCGGCTTCGCACCAGCGGGCGCCACCCTCGACCGCCCCCAAGTGGGCCGCGCGGGCTTCGACAAGATCATCGACCTCTGGCTCCCCCTGGCCTGGGCCCTCAACATGGTCAACCGCTCCATGGGCCACCCCGACCTCTACCCCTTCGTCCTGCCCGACCCGGTCCTGGAAAAGATGCGCCTGGTCCACGAATTGTGTGGCGCCGCGGCGGGCTGACCGATCCGGTCCGGACTCGGGGGCCGCGGCCAGTATTTTCTGGCATTCTCGACACAGACTGGACTAACCTCTTGACACGAGATCCCTACTGCCAGAAGTATGAGGCCGCCATTCTCGCGATCTAGCGTCAGGCCCGCAGGCGTTCGCGGCGGAGTTGTTCGACCTCGGGGAGGTCCAGCGGTGCCAGCTCTGCGACGCCGAGGGCACGGGCGAGCAGCAGGTCGGCGAGTTCGGGGTTGCGGGCCAAGGCGGGGCCGTGCATGTAGGTGCCGAGGGTGGAGCCCTGGACGACGCCCTCCAGTCCATCGCCGACTCCGTTGCCGACGCCGCGGGTGACGCGGGCGAGGCCGGACGCGTCGGGCCCGAGTGTGGTTCCGCCGCGGTGGTTTTCGAAACCGGTGAGCGGTGCGGTGAGGCCGGCGAGCATGGGCGTGGTTGTCACCTCGCCGATGGCGCGCTTCTGCTGGGGTGCGGTGGTGACATCGATGAGGCCGACACCGTCGACGCGTTCGCCCGACGAGGTCTCATACCAGTTGCCGAGCACCTGGATGGCGGCGCAGATGGCGAGCACCGGTGCGCCTTTCGCCGCGGCCTGCTGCAGGCCGGGGTAGCGCTGCAGGTGCCGGGTGGCCAGGCGCTGCGCCGAATCCTCTGCGCCGCCGAGGGTGTAGATGTCCAGCGAGTCGGGAACCGGGTCGGCCAGCGTGATTTCGACGATCTCCGCGTCGTAGCCGCGCATCCGCAGCCGCTGTCGCAGCACGAGTGCATTGCCGCCGTCGCCGTAGGTGCCCATGACATCGGGCAGCACGAGCCCGATCCGCACCGTCGAGTCTGTCATGCCGTCCGCCCCTCCAGGTCGCGGTTGAGATCACGGAACGCGGTGTAGTTCGCCAGCACCTCGACCCGCCCCGCAGGACAGGAAGCGATGGCGCGCAATGGATCCGCCATCGTGGTGTGTTCGACTCCGGCGTAGGTGAGGCGCACCGCCAGATCGGTGGCGCGCTCGCCAGCGGCGACCACCTGCACACCCTCGAAGTGTTCGAATCGCACGTCCCACAGCCAGGACAGATCCTCGCCGTCGGGCACCTGTCCGTTCACCGCGATCACCAGTCCGGCCGCGGTCGGCTCGATCATCGACAGCGCCTCTTGCCAGCCGGCCGGATTCTTCGCCAGCAGCAGGCGCGCGGTGTGCTCGCCGACCTGAACGGTCCGGTAGCGGCCCGCGATCTCCTGCACCGTTCCGGTCGCGGTCGCCGCCGCTGCCGGGTCGGCGCCGAGCGCGACCGCGGCGGCCACCGCCTGGGCGGCGTTGCCGCGATTGGCGCGGCCGGGCAGCGCAAGTCGCAGCGGCAGTCGCACACCTTCTGGGCCACAGAGCTTTTCGCCGTCGAGCCACCAATCCGGTTCCGGGCGTTGGAAATCTGTGCCGGTGCTGCGCCAGTGCGTGCCCTCCCAGACGATCGGCTCGCCGCTGCGCGGACAGCTTGTCGCGTCCATCGCCCAGCCGCTGCCCGCAGCCACCCACACCACTTTCGGATGGTCGTAGGCGATGGAGGTCACCAGCACGTCGTCGCAATTGGCGATCACCACGGCGTCGGGGTGCTCGGCCAGCCCGGCCCGCAGTTTGCGCTCGATCATGTTGATCTCGCCGACCCGATCCAACTGGTCGCGGCTGAGGTTCAGCAGCACGACGGCGACCGGATTCAGCGCGTCGGTCACGTGCGGCAGGTGCAGCTCGTCCACCTCGATCGCGGCCAGCGGCGCGCCGAGATGAGTGCTCAGCGCGGCGACGATTCCGGCGTCCATGTTGGCGCCGTCGGCCTGCGTGGCCACCGCACCGAGGCTGCCGAGCGCGGCCGTGGTCATCCGCGTCGTGGTCGACTTGCCGTTGGTGCCGGTCACCAGCACCGTGCGCTTGCCACGGCCGAGCTGCTCCATCACCGTCGGATCGATCTTCAGCGCGATCAATCCGCCGATCATCGAGCCTTTGCCGCGTCCGGCCTTCTGCGAAGCCCAGGACGCCGCGGCCGCCGCTCGCAGCGCAAGCCGCCCACGCACCGAAATATCTGCCACGCCGCGAGTCTATGTGGTGGGTTCGGGACCCGCCGTGGTCAGTCGCGGTAGAGCTTGGCGTTGTAGTTCTCCGGCGCGTAGTAGTGCTCGAGTTCCTCGATCGACTCGGTGACATCGCTGTGGACCTCTTTGACCAGGCAGGCGGGGCTCGGCAGGGTATCGACCGGCCACTGCTGCGGCTCCCACAGGTGACTGCGAATGAAGGCCTTGGCGCAGTGCAGGAAGATCTGCTCGACCTCGACCTCGACCGCGAGGATAGGGCGATGGCCCTTGACCACCATGTCGTCGAAGTAGGGCGCGTCGCGCACCAGGCGGGCGCGACCGTTGATGCGCAGGGTCTCGCGGCGGCCCGGGATCAGGAACAGCAGGCCGATGTGGGGGTTGGCGAGGATATTGAGGTAACCGTCGGCACGGCGGTTGCCGGGACGTTCGGGTACCGCGAGGGTCCGATCGTCGAGCACCCGCACGAAGCCGGCCGGATCGCCCTTGGGGGAGGCGTCGCAATTGCCGTCGGCGTCGCTGGTGCTCATGATCAGGAACGGCGAGTTCGCGATCCACTCGCGGTCCCTCGGGTGCAGCGTGGTGCGTTCCTTGTTCGCGGCGCGCGGCATCACTTCGCCGAGCAGCTGCCTGAGTTCGGTGGGGCCGGTGATCTCGTGGGTGCCGATGCTCTCGCGCATATTTCGATTGAACACCCGGTAGCGACGGCTCCGCGATCGAATTCTGTTCCGGTGCGGCGAGATCGATCACATTCGTGCGCGGCTCAGATCCGGACGTCGAACAGGTTCGGTTGTCCCGCGGCATAGCGATCCGCGTCGATGCGACGCAACGGCTCCAATTCGGCGGCGCGATACAGCGTGTACATCCGGCACCGCTCGGCATTCGACCCTGCCACGTCGAGTAGCGCGTTCACCGCGGCCCGCGCGGATTCGTTGGCACCCTCCATCGTCGCGAGGTCGACGTTGGTGCGCACGTAATCGCCTGCCAGGAACAGGTTTTCCAGCGCACCGTGCGGCTGCGGCCGATACTCCCATGATCCCGCGGTGTTGATGAGCAGCGGATCGGCGTTGGCGTTGCGCTGCTGGTCGGCCTGCCAGGTGATGCCGGGATCGAGGAACCACGAATGCAGATCGGCGTCGCGCAGCACCGCGCCACGGTCGTTGAGGTGCGCGGTCATCTGCGCCCACACCTCGCGCGCGATCTCCTCGCGGGTGCACTCCTTGGCCGTCTTGCCGTACAGCATGCCCGGGGTATTCCAGTCCGAGATGTCGACCGAGAGGCAGTCCCGCACGGTGCCGTCACCGAATTCGGTGAGCTTCCTGGTCCACAGCTGATTCTGGGTGATCGAGGTGAGCGACCACGGCGCATCGATGAAGGCGGTGTGCCCGCGTGAGATATCGGCGGGTGTGCGCAGATAGAACTGGATGCCGTTCATCCAGTCGACGAACAATCCGTCCATCGCGGACAGGTCGGGCCGGACCGCGAGCACCTCCGGCGACCACAGCGCACGGGCCCGCTCGGCGGACAACGCCACCACGAAGTAGTCGGCGTCGACGGTGCGCTGCTCGCCGTTCTCGTCGACGACGCGGGCCCCGGCGATCCGGCGATCGCGCACATCCAGCCCGCGCACCTCGGCGCCGAGCGCGAATCGCACGCCGAGCTCACGCAGTTGCCGCACCCACGGGTCGATCCACGCCGCATTCGTCGGTCCGTTCAGCACGCGGTCCAGCGCGCCGTCGTTGCCGATCTCGAAGGGATTGCCGAGGAACTGCTCGCCCATATTGCCGATGGTGCGGACGCTGGCGATGTCCTCCTTGGCGGCGACCATAATGCTGGTCAGGGTGCGGGAGAGCAGCGCGCGGAACTCGTGGGAGCGCTGATGGCCGCCGACATAGTCACGCCAGGACATGTGCTCCCACTGCCCGAACCGGCGGGCGTCGCAGCTGGAGTTGAAGACGAGCAGGCGATCGGCGAAGTACAGACCTTCGGCCGCAGGCATTTTCAGCGCCGTGCTGAGGGCCGCGCCGACCGTTTCCCGGAACAGCTCCGGGGTGAACGCGGTGCGTGCCCGCGGTCCCAGCGGGAGCCGGAAATCGTCGCCGTCGCGCCGGGCGAACCGCGCCTCCGGCACACCGATCAGGTTGTTCCAGACGCCGTCCGGATTACCGGGGACGGGGATCCGCCGCATGGTGTCCGGAATATGTTGATAGAAGCCGGGAAAGAAGCGGAACCCGTGTTCGCCGGGGAGATCCGGCCGACCCGCCGACCCGGTGCCCGGCACCGGAATACTGCGTGCCTTGCCGCCGAGCGCTCGACGCTCATAGACGGTGACCTGAAAACCACGCTCGGCCAGTTCGTGCGCCGCGGTCAACCCGGCGACCCCGCCACCGAGCACCGCGACCCGGCCGCCGCCCGGACTTCCGGAGGCGGGCGCGGGTCGCAGCCCGCTCGCCGTCAATGCCCCCGCTGTCGCCACTCCCGCCGCGACGGTGCCTCGAAGCATCGCTCGTCGCGACACGGTCCATCGCTGTTCTGCCATGCGCAACTCTGCTGCCCAGCCTTTTCGGGACTACTAACACGCACTGCACACTGTAAAGCGGCCTATCCGGGGTCCAGCTACCCCACCCTGGTTAACCGCCGCCTGATGGTAAACCCCGGGGCTCTCGGCCGGAGGTGAACGAACGAACCGGCAGGGCTCCGTCGACGGACCGTGAGCGCTGATCGCCAGGCCCAGCGGTGCGACCGTGCCTCACGCCTGCGCGAGTCGCGGTCGGCAGGCAGCAGCAGGCGCGGGTGCGTCCTCGGAGGGGTGCGCACCAGCCTCGACCGGCTCCTGTGCCGGGTTGTTCGCACCGATCCGGCTGCCCGCGGTCGTCGCCGCGAAGGCTCCTGTGATCACGATCAGCCCGCCGAGCACCGACAGCACCGAGGGGGTCTCGCCGAGTGCGGCCCAGGCCGCGACGATGCCGACCACCGGGACGAGCAGCGACATGGGCGCGACCGTGCTCGCCGGGTACCGGCTCATCAGGTATGTCCACAGTCCCGAGCCCGCGACTGTCCCGAGCACCACGATGTAGGCGAGACCGAGCAGCGCTGGCCAACCGGTAGGGGAACCGATATCGGTCATGGCATCCAGACCCGTGGTCGGTCCCTCGATGAGTGCGGACAGCGCGAACATCGGGATCGGGGACACCACGGTCATCCACAGCGTGAGATGCAGGGGATTGACCTCGCCGGAGGTCATCGCCAGCCGGGAGCCGATATTGCCGAAGGCCCAGCCGAGCCCGCCCGCCAGCGTGAGCAGCATCGGCAGCAGCGGGGCGTGCTGCGCGCGGTCGAGCCCGATCACCACGATGCCCGCCACCGCGACGCCGATGCCGAGCAGTTGGACCGGCCGCAGCCGCTCCCGCAGCAACAGCGCGCCGAGGACGACCGTGAACGGCGCCGAGGATTGCAGCACCAGTGAGGCAAGCCCCGTCGGCATCCCGGCGCGCATCGCGGTGAACAGAAAGGCGAATTGCAGGATGCCGAACCCGGTGCCGTACAACAGCAACCAGCGCAGCGGCACCTTCGGGCGCGGAATGAAGAACACGACCGGCACCGCGATCACCGCGAAACGCAGCGCGGCGAAGAAGAAGGGCGGGAAGTGGTCGAGCCCGACCCGGATGGCGATGAAGTTCAGCCCCCAGAGCAGGACGACGGCTAGGCCGAGCAGGCGGTCACGGTTGGTCATGCTTTCCATCGTGGATAGCTCAACTCATAAGAACAATCGAATTAATATGCACTATTTATGTAGCATTACTGAATGGTTACTCTGGGCGGCGCATCGGCGGGGCCGCCCATGACCGTCGAACGCCTGCGGGTGTTGCGCGAATTCGCCGACCGCGGCACCATCGCGGCCGTCGCGACGGCGCTGTCGATGACACCGTCCGCGGTGTCGCAGCAGCTGAAGGTGCTGGCCAAGGAGGCGGGTGTCGCACTGCTCGAGCCCGACGGCCGCCGGGTGCGGCTCACCGACGCGGGGCAGGCCCTCGTGCTGCGCGCCGACGAGGTGCTCGCGGCCATGGACCGGGCCGTCGGCGAGATGGCGCACTATCGGGGCTCGCCGCGCGGGCGGGTCCGTGTGGCGCTGTTCCCGTCGGGCGCGGCACTACTGCTGCCGTACGTGCTGCCCGCGATGGCCGACAGCGGCGTCGAGGTCGTGGCCGGTGACGTAGACCTGCCGCCATCCGAGGTGCCGCGCCTGCTCGCGGACTACGACATCGTCCTCACTCATCGTGACGAGCGCGCCTCCTCGATCGCCGGTCCACGGGTCGCCACCAGGGTGCTCATGCGGGAACCCACCGATGTCGTTGTCGCACCGACACATCCGCTCGCCGGCCGCACCGAGGTGACCCCCGCCGAGCTCGCCGACGAGACCTGGCTGAGTGTGCGCGGCGGCTTCCCCGTCGACGACGTGCTCCGCTCGATCGCGACCATGACCGGTGTCCAGCCGCGCATCGCGCAGCGCCTCAACGACTTCCGGGTCATCGAGACGCTCGTCGCCGCGGACTACGCGGTGGCGCTGATGCCCCGCTTCGCGGTAGCCCACCCCGACCTCGCGGTGCTGCGTCTGTCCGGAGTCCGCGCCGCTCGCCTCTACGAACTGGCCACCCGCCCGCACGCCGAGCAGCGTCCCGCCATCGCCGCCGTGCTGGCGGCCTTCGAATCCGCGGCCCGGCGGGTGACTGCCGAATAGTGTCGGGATAAACAGCGCGGCCCGGCGCAAAAGCGCCGGGCCGCTGAGGTTTTCGAACTATTAGTGCCGTGCGGGCGGGCCGCCTCGGTACTGCTGTGCACCGATGTAGCCGAAATCGTCGGCCACCATGGCGGCAAGCTCCAGCAGTGCGCGCCGGGTCGGCTTGCTCACCAATTCCAGGTCGATTTCCGCGCCCTCGGCGAGATGGTCGTCGAAGGGCACCACCTGCACCGCGCGGGTACGGTCGAGGAACAGCTTGCGCAGCTGGTCGAGGTCGACCGTCGAGGCGCCGCGGCGCGACGCGTTCACCACGACGACGGTGCGCTCGACGAGCTTGCTGTACCCGTGGTGGTCCAGCCAGTCCAGCGTGGCCGATGCGCTGCGCGCGCCGTCGATGGCGGGCGAGGTGACAAGCACCAGCGAGCTGGCCATGTCCAGCACGCCTGCCATCGCCGAGTGCATCAGGCCGGTGCCGCAGTCGGTGAGGATGATGTTGTAGAACGACTGCAGAATGCTGATTGCTTGGCGGTAGTCGGCCTCGCTGAAGGCCTCCGAGACCGCCGGGTCCTGTTCGCTGGCAAGCACTTCCAGCCGGCTCGGCGCCTGTGACGTGTGCGCGCGGACATCCGAGTACCTGGTGATGTGCTGGTCTTCGAGCAGGTTGCGCACGGTGGAGCGGGTCTGGCGCGGCACCCGGTGGCCGAGCGTGCCGAGGTCGGGGTTGGCGTCGATCGCGATCACGCGATCACCGCGCAGCGTCGAGAACGTCGATCCGAGCCCGACCGTGGTCGTTGTCTTGCCGACGCCGCCCTTGAGCGAGAGGATCGCGATCCGGTAGTCACCGCGCACCGGCTGGTTCACCCGGTCCACGAGATCGCGATAGACCACGTCGGCCGCGGACTCGCCGGGATTGACCACACCGCCGGTGGCCTTGTGCATGGCCCTGCGCCAGCCGCTGCGCGGCGCCTTACGAGCGCGCTTGAGCAGGTTCAGGTCGTTGACCGAATGCCCGGGCTGTCCCGGCTGCGGCATGTGCTGCGGCTGGAAAGGCTGCTGCGGCTGATGCGGATTGTGTTCACCCTGCCAGCCGGGAGGCGGCACTTGGCCCATCGGGCCGGGCTGACCGAGGGGCGGCTGACCGAGCGGCGGCTGGCCCATGGGCGGCTGACCCATCGGCGGGCCGGGCTGCTGGTACATCTGCTGCTGCGGTGGCGCGGGCGGCTGCATCGGCGGGGGCGGCGGCGCCCAGCTGTAGATCGGCCCGCTGCTCTGATCGGCTTGCGGCTGATCCTGCGGCACCCGCCGGACGAGCCCGTCGGGACCGATCTCCTGCCGATACTCGCTGTAGTTCTGCTGTTCGGGCGCGGGTTGCACCGGATGGCTGCCGCTGTCGGTCGGACCGGCAGGCACACCGGGCTGGTAAGGGCCCGGCTGGTAGGGACCCGGCTGGTACGGACCCGGCTGATACGGCGCGGGCTGGTAGGACTCCGCGGGCGGAACCGGCTGCGGGAACTGGCCAGTGTTGTACGGCGCGAACGGTTCCTGCGCAATGGGCGGCGCGAATCCGTCGGGCGGACCGTAGGACTGCTGCGGCGCGGCCTGCGCGTACGGGGTGGTCTGGTCCATCGGACCCACACCGGGCGGGAAACCAGCGAACTGCGGCTCCGGTTCCTGCGGTGCGGGCGCGTCCGGTAGCTCGGTAGCAGGCGGGTCGGCCGAATCCGTCACGGATTCTTGCGCTTCGGCGTCGCCGGACGGCTCGGGCGCGACCTCGGCGGCCGGCGGTTCGCCCCCCTCGTCAGGTGCTGTGTGGTGCCCGTCGACCTCGGTGGTGACGTCGGCCGTGTCTACCGAATTACTCTGCAGCCAGGGCGGAGAAGTCGGGTTGTGGTCGTTTGTAGTCACAGTTCCCCCATCTGCTCGGGAATTCGAGCAGAGAGCTCGGCGCTTGAGTGCGAACCAACGCTAGCACGGGGTTCGGTGACCCGCCCCGCCGTGCTGACAGCAGACGCGCTATGCAGACACGCCGCTGATTGTGGCCCGATTGTCGGTCTCTGCCAACAGGATCGAGAGACGGACGCCCCGGTCGGCAACTATGTCGCGCACCAGGACGTCCGGCTCCTACCGTACTCGTCGACCGAGATCAGTGGGCCCGGTTCACGGCGGAGACCACGGCGCGCAGCGACGCGGTGGTGATCGACGTGGCGATACCGACGCCCCAGACCACCTTGTCGCCGATCGCGCATTCCACGTAAGCGGCGGCCTGCGCGTCATCGCCCGCGGACATCGCGTGCTCCGAATAATCCAGCACGCGCACGTCGTAACCGATGGTTGCCAGCGCGTCCACGAACGCGGCGAGCGGTCCGTTGCCGTTGCCGGTGATCTCCTGCTCGACGCCGTCGACCTTGACGATCGCGGAAATGGCATCGACGCCGCCATCGGTTTCCGACGCGGTCACCTTCTGCCGCATCCGCTCCAGCGGCAGGATCGGGCTCAGGTACTCCTCGGAGAAGACGTCCCACATCTCCTTCGGGGTGACCTCGCCGCCCTCGCCGTCGGTGATCTTCTGCACCGCCTGGGAGAACTCGATCTGCAGCCGTCGCGGCAGCACCAGGCCGTGATCGGTCTTCATGATGTAGGCGACGCCGCCCTTGCCCGACTGTGAGTTGACCCGGATGACGGCCTCGTAGGTGCGGCCGACGTCCTTCGGGTCGATCGGCAGGTACGGGACCTCCCAGACGATGTCGTCCACGTCGGAGTCGGCCGCGTCGGCCGTGGCCTTCATCGCGTCCAGGCCCTTGTTGATCGCGTCCTGGTGACTGCCGGAGAACGCGGTGTACACCAGGTCGCCGCCGTACGGGTGGCGCTCGTGCACCGGCAGCTGGTTGCAGTACTCGACGGTGCGACGGATCTCGTCGATGTCGGAGAAGTTGATCTGCGGGTCCACGCCGCGGGAGAACAGGTTCATCCCCAAGGTGACCAGGCAGACATTGCCGGTGCGCTCGCCGTTGCCGAACAGGCAGCCTTCGATGCGGTCCGCGCCGGCCTGGTAGCCCAGCTCGGCGGCGGCGACCGCGGTGCCGCGGTCATTGTGCGGGTGCAGCGACAGCACGATCGAGTCGCGGCGGGCCAGGTTGCGGCTCATCCACTCGATCGAGTCGGCGTAGACGTTCGGGGTCGTCATCTCGACGGTCGCGGGCAGGTTGATGATCATCGGCTTGGCCGGGGTCGGTGCGATGATCTCGGTGACCGCGTCGCAGACCTCCTTGGCGTAGGACAGCTCGGTTCCGGTGTAGGACTCGGGGCTGTACTCGTAGCGCCAGTTGGTGTCCGGGTACTGCTGCTCGATCTCCAGGCACAGCTTCGCGGCGTCGGTGGCGATCTTCTTCACCGCGGCCTGGTCCGCACGGAACACCACACGCCGCTGCAGGACCGAGGTCGAGTTGTAGAAGTGCACGATCACGTTCGCCGCGCCCGCGCACGCCTCGAAGGTGCGCTCGATCAGCTCGGCACGGCACTGGGTCAGCACCTGGATGGTGACGTCGTCGGGGATCGCGCCGTCTTCGATGATCTCGCGGACGAAGTCGAAGTCGGTCTGGCTCGCCGAGGGGAAGCCGACCTCGATCTCCTTGTAGCCCATCCGCACCAGCAGGTCGAACATGCGGCGCTTGCGCGCGGGGCTCATCGGGTCGATGAGGGCTTGGTTGCCGTCGCGCAGGTCGACGGCACACCAGCCGGGCGCGCGATCGATGATCTTGTCCGGCCAGGTGCGGTCGGGCACCGAGATCGGCTCGACCTCCTCGGCGAAGGGCCGGTACCGGAAGGCCGGCATCGAGGAGTTCTTCTGGGTGTTCCAGTCAGGCTGGTCGGCCGGGGCAGGCTTCGATGGGGGTGCGATGGTGCGCGTGCCGGATACGAAGACGTCAGCGGGGGACATACGGTTTCTCCGAGTGGGTGTGGTGGATCCCATATACAGGGTCGACCGGCGCGGCAGAACCCCGCGACGGGAGGCCGGTCCGATCAGACCCCGTCGCGGCGGCCGAGAAGAAGTGCCCGCTGCATGATGTCCGGAAGTTTACCGTGTCGCGATGTGGGCCCGAAAGCCCGGTCCTGTCCTCCGGTCATCCGATGTTGCCGATAGCGTTCCGACCGGGCATACACACGCTTGTACGGACTCGGTCCGACGGGACGTCGAAGGAACTGTTCATATGACTTGGCTGGAACAACTGGCCGTTTTCGGCGCGGGCATCGCGGCGGGCGGCATCAACACCATCGTGGGATCGGGCACGCTGATCACCTTCCCGGTGCTGCTGGCATTCGGATTGCCGCCGGTGACGGCAAACGTGTCGAACACGATCGGCCTGGTCCCCGGCGGAATCAGCGGCGCGATCGGGTATCGGCGCGAACTCGAAGGCCAGCGGGCCCGGCTGCTGCGGCTCGGCACTGCGTCGCTGCTGGGCGGCACCACCGGCGCGGTGCTGCTGCTGACGCTCCCCGCGTCGGCCTTCAAGGCGATCGTGCCGGTGCTGATCATCGCCGCGCTGGTGCTCGTCGTGGTGCAGCCGAGGCTGGCGCGCTGGGTGAAGCAGCGCAGGGAGGCCGACACCGGCCCGGAACCCGAACACGGCGGCCTGATCTTGTTCGTCGCCGTTTTCGCCGCGGGCGTTTACGGCGGCTACTTCGGCGCGGCCCAGGGTGTGCTGTTGATCGGGTTGCTCGGAGTGTTCGTGCACGAGGACATCCAGCGCCTCAACGGGGTCAAGAATGTGCTCGGACTACTGGTGAACGCCGTGTCCGCGGTGGTGTTCACGATGGTCGCCGATGTCGATTGGCGAGTGGTCGCGCTCATCGCGGTCGGCTCGATCATCGGCGGCCAGCTCGGTGCCAAGATGGGCAGGCGCTTGCCGCCGAACGTACTGCGTGGAGTGATAGTCGTCGTCGGGATCATCGCGGTCGTCCGGCTGTTGACGGCATAGGTCCGGACATATCGATTTACGGTGGGAAGTGACGACGGAGGTAGCGGCATGGCACTCGAGATGCGCACGGTGTGCGAGCGCTGCGATGTCGGCCTGACCGCAGACGGTCCGGCCCGAATCTGTTCGTACGAGTGCACGTTCTGTGAACCGTGCGGACGGGCCATGGACGGCGGGTGCCCGAACTGCGGCGGCGAGCTGGTGGCCAGGCCGAGGCGAGTGGTAACCGCCTGACCAAACCTCACAAAGGAGGACGACGCGGGCATGGCGTGGACAGAGGATGAGCGCTGTGGGTAAGTCGAGGATCGCCGCATTCTGTGTGCTGATCGCGCTGTTGCCCGCGTTGGGCGGCTGCGGTGCGTCGGCCGAGCGGGAGTCGAAGCAGCAGTCGAGAGCGGCCGAACTGGTCGCCCAAGCCGATGCCGCGCCGACGCCGCGCCTGGACTGGACGCCGTGTGCGCAGCCCGCATCGAGCAGATACCAGTGTGCTGTCGCGGCCGTTCCGCTCGACTACGCGCAACCGCACGGGGCGACCATCCCACTCGCGGTCCTCCGCCAGCCCGCAGGCGACCCGGCCGGTCGCATCGGCACGCTGTTCACCGCGGCCGGTGGACCGGGCGGATCGGGGTTCGACCAGGCAGCCCTAGGTGAACTCTTTCCCGGCGAGGTGAGCCGTCGATTCGACGTGATCATCTTCGATCAGCGTGGGGTCGGACGCAGCTCGCAGGTGCGCTGCTTCCCCGATTCTGAAGCGCAGCAACGGTTCTGGGCCAATTCCCCGCAGCCGCCCGGCAACGCCGAGCAGGAGCGTGCCGCCGAGCGCGGCAGTCGCGAGCTCGCGGCCGGTTGCGCGGCCCACAGCGCCGCGCTGCTGCCGCATCTCACCACCGTCGACGCCGCGCGCGACATCGACCTGTTGCGCCGCGCGGTCGGTGAGGCGAAGCTCACTTATGCGGGCGCCTCCTACGCGAGCTATCTCGGCGAGGTCTACGGCGCGCTGTTCGGGGACCGAGTCCGCGCATTGCAACTCGCCGCGATGATCGATCCGGACGCGTACACGAACAACACGGGCGCCGCGGTCGCCGACACCGCGATCGGCACCGAGGAAGTGTTCGCCGAGTTCGTCCGGTTGTGCACCCAGGCAGGCCAGCCGACGTGCGCGTTCGCCGGCGAGGATGCGCGGGCCCGCGATCGCGCGCTGCTGGACCGGTTGCGGCAGGGCCCGGTCGAGGTCGGGCGCGGCGAGACCGCGGTGCAGGTGCGCTACGACGAGGTCGTCCAGGCCCAGGCGATGTTGCTGTACGACTCGCGGCAGGGCTGGTCCGCGCTTGCCGGGCTGCTTGCCGAATTGGAGCGCGGCGCCGACGGCAACCCCGGCGTCGTGCGGGAAGTGCTTGCCGCGGAGCCCTTCTCGTTGAATTTCCTCGACTCCTTCACCGCGATCACTTGTGCGGACAGCAACTTTCCCGAACGACCGGACCAGTGGCCCGAGCTGGCGCGCGAATTCTCTGGCAACGCACCGACTTACGCCGCGTTCTGGCTGTATCTGCGGCAGCCGTGCGCCTCGTGGTCCGCGCCGCAGGGCGGCTATCGGCAGCGGTACACCGGCCCGTGGACGTTGCGCTCGGAGGTTCCTGCCCTGCTGTTCAACAATCGTTTCGACCCGGTGACTCCGCTGGCGTTCGCGAAGCGCGCCCAACAGGAACTCGGCAATGCGCGCCTGGTCGTCGTCGACGGCTACGGGCACCAGCCGGCCGGTGACTGCACCCGCCGGTTACGGGAGCGCTATCTGATCGACCTGGCACTCCCGGATCCCGCCGCCTCCTGCACGGCCGATCGGGCGCCGTTCGGCGGATGACGCGACGGCCGTCGCGGTGTAATCTGCGCTCGGCCATGCGTGATGAGGGAGGTGGCCTTGGTGCAGAGACGTGCCTTTTTCCGGGCGGCTGGTGCTGCTGCGTTGCTAGGTGCCGCAGGCACGGCGCTGAACACCGGGACCGCAGTGGCGGATCCGGTCTGGCACTCGTTGTTCCGCGCCTGGGTGCCGGAAGTCTTTGCGCCGCTTCCCGATCCGCCCGCGCACTCGCCCGCAATCGTGATCGGCTCCGGTTTCGGGGCTGCGGTCACCGCGTTGCGCCTAGCCGAAGCGGGCATCGCGAACACGGTGCTGGAGCGCGGCTCGCGCTGGCCGAACGATCCGTGGCGGGAGGTCTTCACCAGCGATGACCTGCCCGACGGCCGCGGCTTCTGGCATCGCAACACCTTCACCGGCGTCACCAAGGTGCCGGTGCAGTTCGCCCGATTCGGCGGCGTGCTCGACTGCACCGAGTACCCGGGCATCGATGTGTGGCGCGCGGCGGCCGTCGGCGGCGGTTCGGTGATCTTCACCGGCGCGATGGTCGCACCCGAACGCCGGTTCTTCGACCATGTCTTCGGTGGCACCGTCGACTACGGCGAGATGGACCGCGTCTACTACCCGCGGGTGCGAGAGATGTTGCGGCTCAGCCCGGTTCCCGCGGACCTGTACGGCGCGGCGCCCTTCACCCACTCCCGTTTCTGGGACGCCCAGGTGCGCAGGGCCGGCTACGAGCCGGTGCCCAACGACTCGATTTTCAACTGGGACATCCTGCGCGGCGAACTCGCGGGCGGCACCCGCCCATCGGCGATCGCGGCACGCAGCAACCTCGGCAACTCCAACGGCGCGAAGTTCGACCTCAATCAGAACTACCTGCGGTACGCGCAGGGCACCGGCAAGTCCGCGGTGTTCCCCGGCCACCGTGTCGACGCCATCGCGCAGGAGTCGGGCGGCCGGTATTCGGTCATCGTCGCCAAACTCGCGCCGACCGGCGAAGTGCTCAGCACCCGCACCCTCACCTGTGATCGGCTGTTCCTCGGCGCAGGCTCCATCGGCACCTCGGAACTGCTGGTTCGGGCTCAGGCCACCGGGACACTGCCGAATCTCAACGAACACATCGGCGACGGCTGGGGCAACAACGGCGACGTTGTGCTCGCCCGTGGCGCGAGCGAACTGGCGGGTCTTGGTCAGGCGGTGCCGAGCGTGAGCAGGATCTTCGATGAATCGGCGGTGCCGCTGACCCTCGAAAATTGGTACGTCCCCGGCATTCCGTTCGAGACCGGCGCGCTGGCCTCGCTCGGCATGGTGCTCGATCCGACGCGGGCTCGATTCGGTTACGACCGGGCGAGCAACCGCGTCGGGCTGTCCTGGCCGACTCGGAATCGGGACGAGACGGCGGCCGCTGCCCGCGCGGTCGACCAGCGCATCGCCGAACGATCCAATGCGCTGGTCCAATTCGGCGCCCTCGGGTACGACGCGAACGCGAATTTCACCGCCCACCCGCTGGGCGGCGCGGTGCTCGGCATGGCCACCGACCGCAACGGCAGGGTGCACGGCCACCCTGGCCTGTACGTGATGGACGGCGCCGCCATTCCCGGCAGCACCGGAACGGTCAACCCGTCGCTCACCATCGCCGCGCTGGCCGAGCGCAATATCGAAGCGATCGTGCGCGCCGGGAAATAGCGCTGCCATCGGCGGGTCCGCACCGAGAAGGTGATCAAGCCGTTGCACGTGTGGGAAGTGCGCTCGGCGGATGCCGATTACTCTCGGCCGGGATCGTTCGGCGTCGAAGGGATTCCTCACGTGGCAGCTCCGACCACCGTCTCGAGTATGGACGAAGCGCCGGAGCCGGACGACTTCTTCCGCAAGCCGCCCGCCCTGTGGAGCGACCTGGTGATGCTGGCGCTTGCCATCGTCTCCGTGGTGCTGGTCGCCTGGGTCACCTTTTTCCCGGTCGCGGCGCACACCTACCGGGTGATCGTGGTGATCGACTACTCGGTCTGCGCGATCTTCGCCGCGGAGTTCCTCTGGCGCTGGCGCCGGGCGGGCTGGCCGTGGACCTACCCGTTCATCTATTGGTACGAGGTGCTGGGCATGATCCCGGTGACCAGCCCGTTCTTCCGCGGGTTCCGGTTGCTGCGGATCGTGGTGATCGCGGTCCGCGTCGGTCGCGTGGCGGACCGGGCGCTCGGCGACCGGGTGACCGCGGCGGTGGTGAACCGGTTCGTGAAGACCATCGTCGACGTCATCAAACGGCCGATGACCATCGCGGTCCTCGACGAGGTCGCGCATGTGCTGCGTTCGGGTCACTACACCCGCAATATCGCGGCGGCGTTGGAAGAGAACCGCGTCGAAATGGACGAGATGATCCTCGAGCTCATCAAGAAGGACCCGCAGGCCGGGCGGGTCCGCTACATCCCGTTCCACGACGACATCATCCGGCTGATCGCGGACACCACATTCCGCATTCTGTTCCAGGTGCTGGAGGATCCGCGGACCGACGAGCTGGTCTCGGACATGCTGCGCGAGAACATCGACCAGATCCGCACAGCCGTGCACCACGGTGTGCGCGTCGAGCCGTCCGCCTACGGCCCGTCACACCCCGAGGCGTCGGTGCACCATCACCTCAGTCGTGTACCGCGTGCCTGATCTCGTGGCGCGGCTGTGCGTACCTGGCTGTCTCCCAGAGGATCAGCGCGACGAGCACCGCGCACAGGATCGACAGTGACGCGAGCGCGGGCAATACGGCCGCCAGTGGGATCAGTGCCAGCAGCGCCACCGCGACCACCACACGCACGATCGTGACCTTGCCCGTCGCATAGTGCTTGAACCCGACCAGCGCGAGCAGATACAGCACCACGCCGCCGTACAGGCAGAACAGCGGGACTCCGTACAACGCGTCCTTCAGCGTGTGGTGCGATGCGTCGCCCACGTAGTAGAGGACCTTCTTCAAACCGAGCGACAACGCGATGATTCCCACGATCATCGGGAAATGCCAGAACGTGTAGCAATTCCGGGCGATCTTGATCTGGCGTTCGCCCTCGGCCTCGGCGAGCGCGTGTTCCACCGACAGCGCGGCGACATCGAAATATGCCCACCACAGCAGCCCCGAGATCCCGAGGCCGAGTAGGGCGCCGACCGCGATCGGCCACGAGATGGGCAGCCCGGCCACACCGATACCGATGGAGACGATCGATTCGCCGAGCGCCACGATGATGATCAGCCCGTACCGCTCGGAGAAATGACTGGCCGAATTCACTCGCCAGTCTTCACCTGCCAGGAAGGTCCACAGCATGTCGCCCGCGATCGCGGCGATCCACAGCCCGATCTGCGGTGCTCCCTCGGTCGTCGCGGCGATCACCAACAGGGTGGTGCCGATCGTGATCGAACCAGCCCCCCATTTCATGGCCTGCTTGCGCAATTGCGGATCTTCCGCGCTGGCCAACCAGAACATGGCCAGGTGCACCAGCCGTACGACCAGGTACGCGATCGCGAAAACCAGCGGGCCGTACCAGCCGCCCGACAGATCGCGGAACGCCTCCGGAATGGTGAGCGCCGCCAGGAACACCCCGCCCATGGCGACGAACATCGCCACCCGGGTGATGCCCTCGTCGGCGCGCAAGACGTTGCCGAGCCAGGAGTAGGCGATCCAGACCCACCACATCACCCCGAGTACCAGCATCGCGCGCAGCAGGTTCTTCGCGCTGGTCTCCCCGGCGGCCAGGTCGGTCACCATGGTGAAGGCGAAGACGAGAACGAGGTCGAAGAACAACTCGAGCTGAGTTACCGAATCACCTTCGGAAACCTGGCGCAGCCGAATCCTTTTGGAACCGATCATGATGCACATGTTCGCACCTCTGTGCGACAGGTGCGCGCCGGAACCGCTGCCGCTGGGCTACTCGCTATCCGGCCTCGATCGTTTCGGTCTCCGCAAATCGCTCGGCGAAATCGATGAAGTTCGCCACCACCTCCTCGTTCGAACGCCGCAGCGTTCGACTGACAAGGAGCCCGGGAACCGGGATGGGCAGGTACAGCTCGACGTGATACCAGACGTCGGTGCCGTCCTTGCCGTCGGAGATCTCGAACCAGCCCCCGCCCTTCACACCGCGCGTGCTGTCGGTGACCACCCACTCGGACCGGCTGTCGGTCCAGTCGTATTCCAGGACCTGCAGATCCGAGCCGCCGATCAATTCCGCCTTGACGAACACCCGTCGCGGCCGACCCTCGTCATCCCGGGAAGCGACCCGTGCGTCGAGGAAGGAGTTCGACCATTCGGGGAGCTGTTCGACCGCGGCCAGAGCATCCATCACCTGATCGGGGTCGGCATCGACGACGAATCGGATATCGGTTTTTGTGCGCATCCATACCTCCGCCCCCGCCCATTTACATCGGCGATTGTGCCCAGCGACACATACCGTCGTCAACTGTGTGGTCAGTGGCTAGGACCACCTCGGGCGGCCCGCGGTATCGGGCATCACGCCGATGTCGACCGATTGCGAACGGGGCGAACGGATTCCGAATGTGCAGTGCCGCCGAACGGCGAACTCGCCGGTCCAGCCGACTTGTCATCGGGAGGATCGGTGCGTGGGGTGGCGGGGCATGGCCCGATCGCTATCCGGCCAGGCCGCGGGTCTTCGGGCCTGCTACTTCGACTCGATCACCGCGTCCGGTCCTGGGTAGACGAGCGACTCGTGCCCATCGGTGAAACGCACCAGGTAGGGCGGTCCGCCTTCGGGTCCGCGGACTTCGATGATCTCGCCATGGCGGTCGCCTTGGCCCACAACATGCCCGTGTACCAGTAGTTGATCTCCAACATTCGCCATCATTGCTCCATTATCGAATGCAAGTGATGCGCGTCACAAGCTCCGGGGTCAGTCCCCGCCCCCGATGATCCGTTCGACCGCGGCCTCGATCAGTTCGTGGCTCTGTTCCTCGGTGAAGATGTCGGGCAGCGTGAGCCGGTCCACGATCAGCCAGTTCAGTGCCAGATAGAGCAGCAGCACCGATTTCTCGTCGCCGGGCAACCCGGAGTCGAGGTGGTTGCGCACGTTGAGGTCGATGTCCGCGCGCACCCGCTCGGTGAGCACGGTGCGCAGTTCCGGCCGCCTGGTGGCCTCCAGTCGAAGCTCGAGCAGGGCCAGGTAGCCGGTGCGGAACGCCTCGATGCGGGAAACAACCTCCCGCATCAGTTCGGTGATGTTCGCGCGGGTCTTCGGCCCCTCGGTCAGCTTGGCCATGGTCGCCTCGCTCGGCTGTAGCCGCTCGTAGAACCGGCTGCCGACCTGGGTCAGCAAGTCGTCGCGGTTGGCGAAGTAATTCGATGCCGTCCCGGCGGGGACGCCCGCTTCCTTGTCCACCGCGCGGAAGGTCAGCCCGCGTGCGCCTTCCTTCGCGAGCACCTCGATGGCCGCATCGATCAACGCTTGCCGCCGTTCCGGGTTGGTCCGCACTTGACACCACTCCATCTGTAGTACTACATTCGCAATCTACTTCAGGCAGAGTACAACGGATGAGGCGGTTTGGATATGCGAAAACTGGTCTACTTCGTCGGGATGTCCCTCGACGGCTACATCGCGGGCCCGAATGGTGAGCTCGATCTCTACCCACTGCCGGAAGACATGGTGAGCTGGATTCGCACCGAATATCCCGAGACCCTGCCCACCCATGCGCGCCCGCATCTGGGTTTGGCCGTGGATGAACCCAATCGCACGTTCGACACCCTGGTGATGGGTCGCGGCACCTACGAGCCCGGCCTTGCCATCGGTGTGACCAGCCCGTACGCCCACATGCGGCAGTACGTGGTGTCGAGCACGCTGGGCCGGATCGACGACCCGGCGGTGGAACTGGTCGAGAGCGACCCGATCGGCCTGGTCCGTGCGCTGAAGCAAGAGGACGGCATGGACATCTGGCTCGCGGGCGGCGGGAAATTCGCGGCCGCCGTGCTCGACGAGATCGACGAGCTCGTCATCAAGAGCTATCCGGTGGTGGCGGGTACCGGCACACCCGCCTTCGCGGGTGAGTTCCGTCCGACGCTGTTCACTCCGACGCAGCGTCGCACGGTCAGCACCAATGGGACTCAGGTGACGTGGTTGCGCCGGGCCTGATCGGCCGACGGCGGCGCGATCGGCAGCGGGGGTCGCGAGTTGCGCTCCTGAGCTCAGGCGCTGGTGAGGAAGGACAGGCGCACCTGGCGGTCGGGATTGTCGACATTGAGATCGACGAGGGCGATCGACTGCCAGGTACCCAGCGTCAGCGCGCCGCCGATGACCGGGATGGTGGCGTAGGGCGGGATCAGCGCGGGCATGACATGGGAGCGGCCGTGGCCGCGGGATCCGTGCGCATGCCGCCATCGGTCGTCGGCGGGTAGCAGGTCGCGCAATGCGGCGAGCAGGTCGTCGTCGCTGCCCGCGCCGAGTTCGAGCACCGCGATTCCCGCGGTGGCATGCGGCACGAAAACGTGCAGTAAACCGTCGCCGCCCGCCTCCCGCGCGAACCGCGCGCACTGCGGGGTGATGTCGTGGACGACTTCGCTGTGCCCCGTCGCCACCTCGAACACCGTGCTCTTCATGGTTTCCATCGTGCGCGTAGCCACGGTGTCGCTCAACCGGAGCCCCGGATGTCGGCGGTCGTGCACGGGCAAAGGCGCGGTGGTGAAGGGCCTCGAGCGACGCAATCGCCGCACCACCAAAGTCCAGACGACCGTGCTCATTCGGCGGGACGGCGAGTGGTTGATCGCGGCGTTTCAGAACACGAAGTATCGCTGGTTGCTGGAAACCCTTTCGGCCGAGTTCGATTCGCGAATGGCCCCTTCGATACTGGTGAGCTGAGGAGGTACCGACAAATCCACTGGACCCGAGTCGGTAGTCTTGGTGGCTGTCAGCAGCTGATTGTCGATCTTGGAGGACCCTGTCGTGGCTCTCGTAGTTCAGAAGTACGGAGGATCCTCGGTAGCAACCGCCGAGCGCATCCGGCGCGTCGCTGAACGGATCGTGGAGACGAAGAAGCAGGGCCACGATGTGGTGGTCGTCTGCTCGGCCATGGGTGACACCACCGACGAACTGCTGGACCTGGCGCAGCAGGTGGCGCCGGCGCCGCCTGCCCGCGAAATGGACATGCTGCTCACCTCCGGTGAGCGGATCTCCAACGCGCTCGTCGCCATGGCCATCCATTCACTCGGCGCCGAGGCGCGCTCGTTCACCGGCTCGCAGGCCGGCGTGATCACCACCGGCGCGCACGGCAACGCCAAAATCATCGACGTCACCCCGAGTCGGCTGCGCAGCGCGCTCGACGAAGGACTCGTCGTGCTCGTCGCGGGCTTCCAGGGCGTCAGCCAGGACAGCAAGGACGTCACCACGCTCGGCCGCGGCGGCTCCGACACCACCGCGGTCGCACTCGCCGCGGCGCTGGAGGCCGACGTCTGCGAGATCTACACCGATGTGGACGGCGTTTTCACCGCCGACCCGCGGATCGTGCCGGACGCCCAGCAGCTCGAGCAGGTCTCCTACGAGGAGATGCTGGAGCTCGCGGCCTGCGGCGCCAAAGTGCTGATGCTGCGCTGCGTGGAGTACGCGCGCCGCTACAACGTTCCCGTGCATGTGCGCTCGTCCTACACCGACAAGCCGGGCACCTACGTTTACGGATCGATGGAGGACATCCCCTTGGAGAAAGCAATCCTCACGGGCGTCGCGCACGACCGCAGCGAGGCCAAGGTGACAGTGGTCGGACTGCCGGACGAACCGGGCTACGCGGCCAAGGTCTTCCGCGCCATCGCCGATGCCGAGATCAACATCGACATGGTGCTGCAGAACATTTCCAAGATCGATACGGGCAAGACCGACATCACCTTCACCCTGCCGAAGACCGACGGTGCGCGCGCGGTGGAGATGCTGACCAAGCGTCAGGACGAAATCGGGTTCGCCCAGGTGCTGTACGACGACCACATCGGCAAGGTGTCGCTGGTCGGCGCCGGCATGAAGAGCCACCCCGGCGTGACGGCCACCTTCTGTGAGGCGCTGGCGAACGCGGGCGTGAACATCGACCTGATCTCCACCTCGGAGATCAGGATCTCGGTGCTGGTCAGGGACAGCGAACTGGACGAGGCCGTCAAGGTGCTGCACCGGGCCTTCGATCTCGGCGGCGACGAGGTCGCCGTTGTCCATGCGGGAACGGGGCGATAAGCCATGGGAGTTCGGGTAGGCGTCGTCGGCGCGACCGGTCAGGTCGGCGCTGTCATGCGAAAACTGCTGGAGGAGCGCAACTTCCCGGCCGACGAGATCCGTTTCTTCGCCTCGTCGCGCTCGGCGGGTAAGACGCTGCCGTGGCGTGGCGGCGAGATCGTCGTCGAGGACACCGAGACCGCCGACCCGTCCGGCCTCGATATCGCACTGTTCTCCGCGGGGGCGACCATGTCCCGCGTGCAGGCGCCGCGTTTCGCGGCGGCCGGTGTCACGGTCATCGACAATTCGTCGGCCTGGCGCAAGGATCCCGAGGTCCCGCTGGTCGTCAGCGAGGTGAACCCGGAGCAGACGCGCAATCTGGTCAAGGGCATCATCGCCAACCCGAACTGCACGACCATGGCGGCGATGCCGGTACTCAAGCCGCTGCACGATGTGGCAGGGCTGCAGCGCCTGATTGTCTCCAGCTACCAGGCGGTATCCGGCAGCGGGCTGGCCGGGGTCGAGGAGCTGGCTTCCCAGGTGCGCGCCGTGGTCGGCGACGCCGAAAAGCTGGTGCACGACGGCAGTTCGGTGCAGTTCCCCGCGCCGAACAAGTACGTCGCGCCGATCGCTTTCGACGTGATCCCGCTCGCGGGCGCGCTCGTCGACGACGGCTCCGGGGAGACCGACGAGGACCAGAAGCTGCGCAACGAGAGCCGCAAGATTCTCGGGCTGCCCGAGCTGCTCGTCAGCGGCACCTGTGTGCGCGTCCCGGTCTTCACCGGCCACTCGCTGTCGATCAATGCCGAATTCGCGGAACCGATTTCGGTGGAGCGCGCCAAGGAACTGCTGGCCAAGGCGCCGGGCGTCAAGCTCGTCGAGGTGCCGACCCCGTTGCAGGCCGCCGGCATGGACGAGTCCCTCGTCGGTCGCATCCGCCAGGATCCCGGTGTGCCGGACGGTCGCGGTCTCGCTCTGTTCATCTCGGGCGACAACCTGCGAAAGGGCGCTGCCCTCAACACCATTCAGATCGCCGAGGTCCTGCTCGCCGACCGCTGAGTCCGGCAGGGCGCATCGAATCACCGAACGGCGCGGTGGTCCACGACGGGTGGACCACCGCGCCGTTGGTGCCTCATTCGGCGCGGTTCAGCGCCGCCGCAGGCCGTCGAACACGACCATGAAGCCGCGCTGGCGCTGATCGTCGTTCGCGCCGGTGCTCTGCGCGCGGCGGGCTCGGGTCCGTACCTCCGTCAACGTCGTCCGGGTACGTGACGGAAAGGTGGCGCTGTTCCGCGATTACATGGATACAGCCAGGCTCGCTCGGCCCGCCGAGCGCTGATGGGGCGACGGGCGGGCCGAAAATTGACTCGCCCGAACGCCGTTTCGGTTGTTAGCCTCCGGCAATGGCGAACCCACATGCGCAGGTGTACTTCGGCGACCGGATCGTTGCCGCCGACGCGGCATCGGTGAATGTGGCATCCTCGGCGGTTCTCTATGGCCTGAGTGTCTACACCGTATTCCCGGTGCATGTGGATGGATCGGCGCGCACCGCTTTCCGGTTGGACGATCACTTCCGGCGACTCGAAGAGTCCTGCAAGATCATCGGCATCGATCGTTTCGCCGCCGAGTGGGATTTCGCCAGGTTCCGGACCGCGGTTGTCGAACTGATCGACCGGAACGCGCCCGTCACCGATGTATTCGTGCGGGCGACAGTGCATGTCGTCGAGTCGATCCCCGGCACCAGGGTTCGCGGCTGCGAGATTAAGGTGAGCATGTTCGTCTATGACGCGGTGCCGATCGTCCCGCAGGACGGCATGCGGCTGAAGTCGAGTCCGTGGCGGCGTATTCCGGACAATGCGATTCCTTCGCGCGCGAAAGTCAACGGTGCTTACGTGAATTCGGTGCTCGCCAAGCAGGATGCCATCGACAGCGGCTACGACGACTGCATCTTCCTCGATGGCAACGGTCACGTCTGCGAACTCAGTGCGGCCAATATTTTCCTGGTCCGCAATGGCACCCTCATCACCCCCGACGTGTCCTGCGACATCCTCGACGGCATCAACCGCCGCACCATCCTCACCCTCGCCGCGGAGGACGGTATTCCGTTCGTCGAACGGACGGTGGATCTGACCGAGTTGTATATCGCCGACGAGATTTTCGTCTCCGGCACGTCCGCGGGTGCGGCTCCGGTCACCGAGGTCGACGGCCGACTGATCGCCGATGGCCGCCAAGGCCCGATCTCCCAGGCGTTGCGCAAACGCCACGCGGCCGCACTGCGCACCGACGAACTGCACGGCTGGGTCACGGATCTAGCCGAGTCACCCGCATAGCCGATCACGGTGATGCGGCACTGCGCTATTCCGTCACAGACGTTCCAGCGCAGCGATGGCGCCGAGGACGGGGCCGGCAGTGTCGTGGATCGGCGAAAGGCGCCGGGGAGCACGGGATTGGCGCACGGCGGCGGCGTCGCGGCAGGCGAAATGCCCTTCTTCGGTGTGTGATTCGGTTGTGCGGGAGATTCAGCGAATCCTGGGCGTGCGTGGATCGGGGCCGAGGCACACCAGAATGACGCAGCCGGGCGCGGTATCCGCGAATGGTGGGGCCAGCGGGTAGTTCAGGCAGGCGAAGACATTGCAGCCCGGGTATGCCGACGGCCCGATTCCGAAGACCGCGAGCAGGATGTTGGTATCGACGAACCGGCTCGGATCCAGTCGCACTGGCGGCTCGATGTAGGGACCCGGGTCGGGTACTGGACTTTCGTCGAACGCGGCGAACAGCCTGCGGAAGAACTCGTATGGCAGTTCCATGATGTTCTGCACGATTCCGGACGGGCCCTGGCTGCTGACGTTGCCGTAGACCCCGGTCCAGACCACGGTCACGGCCAGGCTGGGGATGATGAAGACGTTCTGCATGCCGAGCCCGGACATCGAATACACATCGGGGGGCAGGAATGCGGGGGTCTCCGCGCACCCGGGCCCGATCCAGAACAGGTACCCGTAGCACTTGTTCGTCGCCGAGGGCTGCCGCGCCTGCCGCAGGTACTCCTGCGACACGAGTTGTTCTGTGCCCCAGCGCCCATTGTTGCTCACCAGCAGGCCCAGTTTCGCGAAATCGTTCGGCGGGATCATCAGGTGCGCGTACCCGTAGGTGTGTCCGGCGCGATCGCGCGCCCAGTAGTAATCGCCGCGGGCAATGCCGAGGGGATCGAACAGCTCTCGCTGCGCGAACTGTTGCAGTGGTTCGCCGACCGCCAATTCGATGACATACGCGAGCAGGTCGACATTGCGCTGGCTGTAGCTGAACGCCGTGCCGGGCGGGTTGTCCAGCGGCACCCCGAGCGCCTGCACCGCGCTGTTCGGGTCGAGTGGTATCACTCCCGTAATGCCCTCGGTGAGCACGCCGACGCGCATCCCCGAGCTCTCGGTGAGCAGGTTCTTCACCGTGATCGACCGATGCGCTTCGTCACCGAGTCCCGGCGGCAGATATCGATCGATCGCCGCATCGATGTCGAGTTGGCCTCGGTCCCACGCTATTCCTGCGAGCAGCGAGACCACGCTCTTGGTAGAGCTCCAAATATTCCACGCGACGTCTCCGGTTTGATCGTTCGTCGGCCCCTCGCCGATCAAACAGTTGTGCCGGAAGACCTGAACATTCAGCCGATTCCGCGTGCCTGCGAAGGCCAGTGCTTCGGCCAGCCGCTGCGAATTCAGCCCCACCTGCTCCGGCGCCGCCCGCTCTGGTTCCCGCCCGGACGACACCCCGCATTCCACCTGCTCGACCGAGGTCGCCTGCGCACTCCCGGCGAACACACTCCCCGCCACCAGCGATACCGCCGCGATTCCTGCCAGGAATCCGTAGAAACGCCCCATGGCCAAAGGCTATCGCGCCGGCACCCGGCGCACCGGGCAACAGGCTGCGCGTCCGACGGGCAAAATTCGGTGCTACGAGGAGGCGAATTACCGGGTGGCCCGAGGGCGCACGGCAGTTCCTCGACTCCAGCGCTCGGCGCGGCCCGATCTGATCGGGCAGAACCGTTGCCGCCGAATGTGTTACGGCTTCGCCAACGTCGACAACCAGTGCGGTCACCCCCACCGCGACCGTGACTATGTCGTGCGTCGCGAGTGCGGACTTCTGCCTACCGGTGAAATTGATCGTGACAATGACCGCCGCGATCGCGATGTTCGCGGGGCTGCATCCTCGACCACCGCGTCGCGCACCACGAATCGAGCCGAATGGGGGGCATCACCGAATATGCGAAAACGCCGCCAGGTCGTCAGACCTGGCGGCGCTGAGCCGCCGGACGCCACGCCAGCGTCACGACTCGGTGCCGACGTCCCACAAGCGCCTCTCGGCGAGTGGTCGCTCGAAGCGACAAAAAGGGGTGAGGCCCGGGGCTGTCCGGACGCCGACAGAGGTGGTCAACCGTGCCGTGCCGCGATCTATTCCGCACCGCCGACGGTGACTCGCGCAACGCGCGTCGGCGCGCTCTCATCGCACGAGATGCGGTGACCTTAGAGATTCATTTTCTTGACTAATTCCAGAAAAGAAGTAACCATCGTGGGTATGCACACCAACACCGCCGATCCGCGCGAACAGTTGCGCGCGGCAGGCCTGCGGGTTACCGCCCCGCGGGTCGCGGTGCTGGATGCGGTCGCGGCCCGACCGCATTCGGACGCCGATCGGCTGGCCGCCACGGTCCGGGAAGTACTGGGTTCGGTATCCACGCAGGCTGTCTACGACGTGCTCCGGGCCTGCGTGCGGGCCGGAATCCTGCGGCGTATCGAGCCGGCCGGTTCGGCCGCGCGCTACGAGACCCGGACCGGAGACAATCACCATCACCTGGTGTGCCGAAGCTGTGACACGGTCGTGGACGTGGACTGTGTTGTGGGCAGCGCGCCCTGCCTGGAAGCCGTGGGCGACCACGGTTTCACGATCGATGAGGCAGAGGTCGTTTTCTGGGGTCTGTGCCCTACCTGTCGTTCGCAAGAACGGTAGTCACCCCGACAGCCCGGGGCAGCCCATCCCCGGGACGTTGTTCCATCAGCCGAGGAGGCTTCGACATGACCAAGCCGACAACCACCAACACCGGTACCCCGGTGCAGAGCGATAATGAGTCGCTCACCGCGGGCACCCAGGGTCCCATCCTGCTGCACGACCATTACCTCATCGAGAAGCTCGCCCAGTTCAATCGTGAGCGGGTGCCGGAGCGGATCGTGCACGCCAAGGGTGCGGGCGCCTACGGCGAGCTGGTTGTGACCAACGATGTCAGCCGCTACACCAAGGCCACGCTGTTCCAGCCGGGTGCGCGGACCGAGTCGCTGGTGCGTTTCTCCACGGTGGCCGGTGAGCAGGGCAGCCCCGACACCTGGCGCGACCCGCGCGGTTTCGCGGTGAAGTTCTACACCGAAGACGGCAACTACGACCTCGTCGGCAACAACACCCCGGTCTTCTTCATCACCGACCCGATCAAGTTCCCCGACTTCATCCGGTCCCAGAAACGCCTGCCCGGCAACGGACTTCGCGATCACACCATGCAGTGGGACTTCTGGACCCTGCGTCCGGAGACCGCGCATCAGGTGACCTGGCTGATGGGCGACCGTGGCATCCCGAAGACCTATCGCCACATGAACGGCTACGGTTCGCACACCTACCAGTGGATCAATGCCGCGGGCGAGCGCTTCTGGGTGAAGTACCACTTCAAGACCGACCAGGGCATCGACTACCTGACCCAGTCCGACGCCGACCGGATCGCCGGCGAGAACGCCGACTATCACCGCAAGGACCTCTGGGACGCGATCGAGCGCGGCGAGTTCCCGAGTTGGACGGTGCACGTTCAGGTCATGCCGGTCGCCGAGGCCGAGGGCTACCGGTTCAACCCGTTCGACCTGACCAAGGTGTGGTCGCACCGGGACTACCCGCTGATCGAGGTCGGCAAGTGGACCCTGAACCGCAACCCGGGCAACTACTTCGTCGACATCGAGCAGGCCGCCTTCGAGCCGTCGAATATCGTTCCCGGCATTGGTTTCTCGCCGGACAAGATGCTGCTGGGCCGGGTGTTCGCCTATGCGGACGCGCACCGCTACCGGATCGGCGCCAACTACGCGCAGCTGCCGCCCAACCGCGCCAAGGCCGCCGAGGTGAACTCCTACTCCAAGGAGGGCTCCATGCGCTACGAGTACAACGACGCGAGTGTGCCGGTGTACGCGCCGAATTCCTTCGGCGGCCCGCACGCCGACCCGGAGCAGGCGCCTGACGGCGGCATCTGGGATTTCGATCCGACCATCGTGCGCACGGGCTACATCACGCACGCCGAGGATGGCGACTTCACCCAGGCGGGCACCTTGGTGCGCGAGGTGCTCGACGATGACCAGCGAGATCGCTTGGTGAACAACATTGTCGGCCACGTACTCGGTGGTGTGCGGGAGCCGGTGCTCAGCCGGGTCTTCGAGTACTGGAAGAACGTGGACTCCGATCTCGGCAAGCGGGTCGAGGAAGGCGTGCGCGCAGGACTGAACGGCGCATCGGCGTAGCAGCCAAGAACGTCGGCAGGTGCTCACCTCTCTAGGTGTGCACCTGCCATGCGCTGAGCCTGTCCGGGCCGAGGCCGTTTGTCCGGCTACCCGATCGCCTGACACAGTGAGGGCATGTTTCGGCTGACACGTAACTATCGGGTAGTCATCGCCGCCGCGCTCGCGCTTCCGCTGCTCGCCGCCTGCGGCACCGATTCACAAGCGGCGCAAGGGCTTCCGAGCACCGCCGCGCCGGTGCGGGCCGCCGCGCGGATCGCGGACCTGGAGATGCGCTACGAATCCCAAATCGGTCTGTTCGCCGTGGACACCGCCACCGACAAAACAGTGTCGAACAGTGCCAACCAGCGTTTCCCGTTGCTGTCGACGTTCAAGCCGCTTGCCGTGGCGGCCTTGCTGAAGGCGCATCCGCTCGACACCGGATATTTCGACCGCGTCATCCAGTTCACCGAGGCCGACCTTGTCGCGAACTCACCCGTCACCGGCACCAAGGTGGCCACCGGAATGTCGGTGGCCGAGCTGTCCGAAGCGGCGATCACCCACAGCGATAACACCGCCGCCAACCTGCTGCTGCGCGAACTCGGCGGCCCTGCGGAGGTGACGGCGTTCCTGCGCACACTCGGCGACCAGGTGAGCAGGCTGGATCGCTGGGAACCAGAACTCAACTCCGCCGTCCCCGGCGATCCACAGGACACCACCACCCCCGCCGCGCTCGCCGCCGACTATCGCGCCCTGGTCCTCGGCGACGCACTCGGCACCCCCGAGCGCGACCGATTGATCACTTGGTTGAAGGCGAATACCACCGGAAACAAGCGAATTCGCGCCGGTATCCCCGCCAACTGGACAACCGGCGACAAGACCGGCACCGGAGCCTACGGCTGCCTGAACGACGTGGCGATCACCTGGCCCGACGGCGGTCGAGCCCCGATAGTCATCGCGGTACTCACCCGCAAGGGCACCGCGGACGCCACGGGAGACGACGCGGTAGTCGCCGACGCCACCAAGCTCGCGACCGAATCACTGCGCTGATCCTGTACAGAATCACCCTCGACCTCATAACCGAGGGCAAGGTTGCTGTTCGAGTTCGGAACGGTCGACTTCGAGCGAGTCCGGTTACTCGAGCAAACCGTGCGACGTAACTTGACCCAATGGTTGCCGATGACGACACCTCATCGCCGAACGCGCGCCAGGGGCCTGTCGGTCCGCCCGAACCATCGGCTCCGCCGGTGTCGTCGTCGGACCTGGCAGCCCTTCAGCGCGAACTGGAACTAGCGACGCGCCACGGGCGGTACGCGCTGGTCACCGCGGTGATCGCGGCGGTGATCTCGGCCAGCGCGTCGGCGTGGTCATCCATCCATGTGAGCAGCACGGAAATGGACCGGCAGCAGCGCTTCGCGGCAGCGCAGGCCGTCCGGACGAATCGCGAATCCGTCTATGTGGATTTCGTTGCCGCGTACGGTGACCTCGCAAGCCGGTTGGGTCGGCTGCGCGCCGCCTTGCAGCTTCATCCACCGGATTCCGGGTTTCTGACATCGGAACTCGACAAGCTCTTCGAACCGATGCAAACCCTGACACGTGCCGAAACCGCAGTCCGCATCGTGGGCAGCGAGATGGGCCAAGCCCTCGCCCGCTGGGATAGGACACTGCGCGCACTCACCATGGGCCCCGAGTCCTTGGAAGTCGTCAAAGACCATCTCGATCAACACCAGGGCGGGTTTCCGGACGACGACCAATGGCGTCGAATTTCGACGGTGGGAATATCGGCGATCGAGAGATTCTCGACGGACACCGCGGTGGATGAGATCGCCGAGCGCGCCCGCGAAGACCTGGGCTCCGGATGATTCCCATCGGCGAAACCGGTCGCGGAAGGTCGGGCTGCCTGCACTGGTGGTGACCGCCGCCGAGTTCGGGGTGCTGGCGACTCTCGAGGTCGGCACCGGCTTCTGGTTGCCGAGCTGGCCTTGGCACTGCGATGTCCACCACGTTCGTCGCCGCGGCCTGCGCGGTCCTCATGGCCGCCGCGCTGGCGCTGATGCGTGAACACAAGTCCGATGCTGCCGATCTCGACGGCACCGAGGCGGAGCTCGCCACCTACATCGACTGACAGCCGCACCGAAAACCGCTCCGCCCCTGACCGGACCGGTCAGGGGCGGAACGGATTTCGCTTGCTTGTCACAGGCTGCGGCTACACCGCACTACAGCAGGCCCCACCAATACAGCAGGGTAGCCAGTATCCACACGACCACGGTTTCCATCGCCGCTCCAATCTTCTTGGCGCCCTCATTCCATCATCCGCCGTTTCGGGCTCATGTGGTGGCAACTCGGCTGGTTCTCGCTGAAATCGGCGGTTCTACCTGTGGTCTTGTGCCTACAAGATCTTCTTAAGGGCGCGCCAAGCCCCGGGCTGCATTGTTTGTGTCAACACCGGAACACACCGGAAATCGAACACCCGGACCCGACAAGGACAGACGATGATCGGCAAGCTGACCACCGCCCTCGCTTTCACGACCACTGCAGGCGCCTTGGTGTTCGGCGCGGGCGCCGCGGTCGCGGACACCACCGGCCACCCCGGCGCCGCGCTCACCGGCCAGGCCACGTGCACCCACAAGAGCGATCGCATCGAGATCGAGATCGCCGCCCCCATCGTTTATGCGCAGGCAGGCTACCGGCCCGGCGAACATCAGTTGGTCCGCTACCGCACCGTCGTCTACGACGCGGCCAAGGGCGCCCTGGCTGTCGCGAGCGAGTGGGAGAAGGGCAAAGCCACCGACACCAAGGCCGCCGACATGGACGGCGCGGAGCTGAAGGTGCTGCGCAACGACCCGAACGCGTACAAGGTCATCCAGCAGGTCGAGTGGCTGGCGCCGGACGGGGAGAACCCGGTCGCCAGCACAGATCTCTACGCCACCGGCTACCAGATCAAGGACGGCCGCACCGTCCTTGGCACCTTCGAGTACTGCCAGTAGGCGGTGCCAGGGGAATCAAGCCACCACCGGGGGGTGGGAACCGGGCACGACCTGTCTTCGAGGGGTTGACAGGTCGCGTCCAGGGAAAAGGCCAGCCGGACCGGTCCACGAGGGGTGACCGGTCCGGCCGGCTTCGTTAGAGCGCAGACACTTTCGGATGGCTCTTCCAGGAGCTGACCGGCAACCGCCACTGCCGAAGGTAACCATTCGGTGCACGCCGACGATCCCACCCACGTATGGGTCGGGCCGGTTCACGAGGGGTGACCGGCCCGGCCGCCTTTCCATCGGACGGTCCGTGTCACCGGCTGTTCGTTTGCCGGACCTGATCAGCGGCTGCTCGTGCGTTGCGGCCCTACTCGCGGCTGATCGGCAGGCGGACACGGAATTACTTGCCCCGGTGTCCGGTTCAGCACCTGATCGCGCGCGCATTGCTGATCCGGCGACAGCAGACGCGTTCGTCGAGCTGGCGCGGCGGCTCCTCGGCGATGGGATATGGGAATCGTTCTGACGCGGAGCACCAGGTTCGAGACTTCCGGGACACTGTAGACAAAATATTGAATCTGTCTTACCGTCGCTACATGTTGCTCCAAGAGTATCGTGATGCTCCGAAGTTTGAACTGCGGTCGGGTGCGACGTGGACGTCGCCGTGGGGGATGTATGCCGCGCTGCGTGAGCATGATCCGGTGCATCATGTGGTGCCGCAGGCGCGGCCCGAGCACGACTACTGGGTGCTCACTCGGCACGCGGATGTGTATGCGGCAGTGCGGGATACGGAGACGTTCTCCTCCAGTGACGGGCTGACGGTGGAGTACGGGGAGCTCGAGCAGATCGGGCTGACCGACAATCCGCCGCTGGTGATGCAGGATCCGCCGGTGCACACCGAATTCCGGCGGCTGGTCGCGCGCGGGTTCACGCCGCGGCAGGTCGTCGACGTCGAGCCGGTGGTGCGCCGTTTCGTCAGGCAACGCCTCGATCGGCTGGCCGAGCAGGGCGGGGGCGACATCGTCGAGCAACTGTTCAAGCCGCTGCCGAGCATGGTCGTCGCGCACTATCTCGGGGTGCCGCCGGAGGATCGCGGGCGCTTCGACGGGTGGACCGATGCGGTGGTCGCGGGGAGTATCGACGCGCACAACACCCAGGCGCAGCAGGCTTCGATGGAGATGCTCGGCTACTTCGCCGAACTGGTCAAACGGCGTCGCACCGACCCGGGCGACGACACCGTGTCGCTGCTGGTGCAGGCGGGCATGGCCGCGGACGACGACGATGTGCGCGGCCTCGTCCAGATCCTCGCCTACACCTGGACGATGGTCGCGGGCGGCAATGACACGACAACCGGATTGCTCGGTGGCGCCGTGCAATTGCTGCAGCAGCATCCGGAGCAGCGCGCGGCGCTCGTGGCCGACAAGGACCGTATCGAGATCGCGATCGAGGAATTCGCCCGGCTGACCTCGCCCGTGCAGGGACTGGCCCGGACGACGACCCGAGAGGTGGAATTGCACGGCACGGCGGTGCCGGCGGGACGCAAGGTGCTCCTGGTCTACGGCGCGGCCAACCGCGACGATCGAGCCTACGGCGCCGACGCCGAGGAATTGGACGTCGACCGGAATCCGCAGCGGATCCTGACCTTCGGCCACGGCCCGCATCACTGTCTCGGCGCGGCGGCGGCGCGGATGCAGGCCCGAGTCGCCTTGGCGGAGTTGCTGGATCGCTTTCCCGACTACGTCGTCGACATCGATGCGGTCCAGTACGCGCCGGGCCCGTACGTGCGCAGGCCGACCACGGTCCCGTTCCGGTGCACGGCATGAACGGTGACTGGCTGGCCGACGGCCGGGCGGAACTGGCGTCCGAACGCATCCTCGACGCGGTGCGCACACTGTTCTCGGAAAAGGGTGTCAGCGGGGTCGGTATGGCCGAAGTCGCCGACGCCGCAGGGTGTTCCAGGGCGACGCTCTACCGCTACTTCGACAATCGCCAGGCGCTGTATGTGGCCTTCGCGGGTCGCGAGGCGCGGCAATTGGTCGAGCGGGTGTGGCGTGATCGGCCCGACGATGCGAGCGCCGACCGTGTCGAGCAGCTGCTCGACGGTGTCGCCGCGGTGCTCGCCGAGGTGCGCAAGACGCCGCACCTCGCGGTGTGGTTCGAGCCTGCCAACTCCGGAATCGTTGCCCAGCTGTCGAATTCGTCCCACGTGATCGATGCGATCGGCACCGGCTTCGTCGCGGGCTATCGTCCGCGATTGTCCGGAGCCGCGGCGCGGATGCTCGGGCAGTGGGTGGTGCGGGTGGTCGTTTCTTTGCTGACGTTGCCCGGCGCGGGGGAGGACGAGGAGCGGGCGATGCTGCGAAACTTCCTGCTGCCGTTCCTGCTCGACGAGCGGACCGTCATCGAATGACCATGACCGGCGCCGTGGTGGACGGCGCCGGTCATGGTCGGTTCCTACGGCGGGCGGTTACCCGACGGTCTGCGCCGAGTAGTCGGGCAGGTCGTAAGCGTCTGTCCCGCTGAGCATCTTCATCATCAGCGGCTTCATGATCTTGGCGGTCATCAGCTTGCTGACCAGGTGGCCCGCGCGAATCCCGAAGCGGGTCTTCGGGGTCATCGCCTTCAGTCCGCCCGGCGGCAGCTCCTGCGCCTTGGCGACGAACGGCCGCAGCACCTCTTCGTAGCGGGCGAGCGCCTGCTGCGGATCACCGGCGTGCGCGATGATTTCGCCGGCCAGTACGTACGCGCCGACCAGGGCCATCGCGGTGCCCTGACCGGTGAGCGGCGAGCCGCAGTAAGCCGCGTCGCCGAGCAGTACGACGCGGCCCTTGGAGTAGGCCGGCATGTCGATGCGCGCCAGCTCGTCGAAGTAGAAGTCGCCCGCCTCGGCCATGGCGTCGCTCACCGTGTTCGCGATGGTGCCGCCGCCCGCCAGCCGCTCGCGGATCAGTTGCTGCTGTGCGGGGATATCGCGGCGCAGTGCCGGATCGGCGTCGGTGCGGATGGTGATGATCGCCTTGCAGGTGGTCGGGTCGTAATCGGGACGGAGACCGACGTTGGTCGCGCCGACCAGCGAGTTCATCGTGAACCAATTGTCTTCGGTACCCGCGGGGGTCGGCAGCGTGAAGAAGGACATGTACCCGCCGAGGTAGGTCGCGAACTCCTCTTCCTGGCCGAACACCAGCCGCCGGGTGGCGGAGTGCAGTCCGTCCGCGCCGATCACGATGTCGAAGCGTTCGGTGCTGCCGGAGGCGAAGGTGACATCGACGCCGGTGTCGTCCTGGCTGATGTCGGTGATCCATGCGCCGTAGCGGTAGTCGACGCCGCCCGCTTCGGCGAGCGCGTCGAGCAGTACTTGATTGAGATCGCCGCGGGTGAGCTCGATTTCGGCTACGGCGCCCTTGCCGTCGAACATCTCGGCGGGCATCCGCAGCAGCTCCTTGCCTTCGCTGTCCACCATGACGATGCCGCGCTCGTCGAGCTGGACTTTCCGGATGCCGGGCATCAGGCCCATCCGCTCCGCGACCTCGTTGCTCGGCCCGCGCAGGTCGACGGCCTGACCGCCGGGGCGGGGCGCGTCGGCGCGCTCGACCACGGTGGCCCGGATGCCGGCCCGGAGCAGCTGCAGCGCAACGGCATTGCCGCCGATACCGCCGCCGGAAACGAGGACGCGAGGCTGGTCGGTGGGGGTGGCGGAGTTGGCGTTCATGTTCTGGCCCCTTGCTCTGACTCGAATGTCTTAGACATATGTTTAACAGAGTCTTGCACGCTTGTCTAGTGCAAATGTGTAAGACGTACGTACAGTGAAGGCATGGGAAACAGAGAAGACCTGCTCACAGCGGCGCGCACCTGCATCTACCAGCGCGGATTCGCGGCGACCACGGCTCGCGACATCGCGGATTCCGCCGGGGTGAGCCTGGCGGCGATCGGGTACCACTTCGGATCGAAGGACCAATTGATCAGTGAGGCGATCACCGAAGCGATCGGCGACGGCATCGAGGAGGAACTGGAAATCCTGATCCGGACCGCGGCCGCGGGACGTTCACTCACCGAGTCGTTCGCCGCGACATGGGCAGGCGTCGGCGCGATCTTCCTTCGCAACAGGGAAGGCATTGTCGCGTCTGCAGAGAACATCATCCGGGTCCATCGATCGTCGGATGGGCAACGGTACATGGAAAAGGCCGGTGCGCAAGCCGTCAGTGAAATCGCGGCAACCCTGGGCGCGGTGTGCCCGGAGCTGACACCGGCGCAGGCCGAAGCGGTCGGCCGGTTGTATTACACACTGCTGAACGGTCTTTCGATCCAGTGGCTCGGCAATCCGAACGGTGCGTTGCCGACCGGTGACGACTTCGCTCTCGCCCTTGCCGCACTGGTCCCGCAACCGGCAGCGCCCGCGGGTGTGTCGGGCGCTGCCGGTGTGGATCCGGTCTAGTTCTGGTGCTGGAGATAGGCCTTCCAGCCGCCGAACGACGTGATATCCGTCGCCGCCTCGGCGGCGTCGTAGGTGCAGGCGAAACCGATAACCGAACGCCCATCGGACAATTCGATGCTGGTCAGCGCCATCGGCGCGGGCAGCGCGGCCAGGAAGCGACCGAGGCCTGCCGCCGAGACCCGGAACAGCTCCCCGAGGATCGGTGCACCGAGACCGTCGCCGTGCCGGACGAGTCCGGGCTTCGGCGGCGTGGTGTCCAGCGCGGTGAGCCGGTAGGCGGCGGTCGTCGTGATCTCGCCCGCGAACCTGGCCCCGATCTCCTCCAACTGCCAATGCAGCGGCTGACCGCGCAGGTGCGCACCGAACACCGCGAGTTCAGTGCCGTCATCGACCAGCGCGGGGGGCGGGTCGGCGCCGACGATCCGAGCGGCGATATCGATCGCGACCTGATCGGCGAAGGCGGGGACGACCACCATCACCCCGAATGGCAAACCCGCCGCGGTGGGCAGCCCGGGGACCGCCACCGCCGCCATGTCCAGCAGGTTGCAGAAGTTGGTGTAGGTGCCCAACCGCCGATTGATGACCAACGGGTCCGCCTGCACCGCGGCGATACTCGGGTGCTCGGTGGTCGTCGGCAGCAGCAGTCCGTGGAAGCCTGCGAGCAGCGCGGTGGTCGCGGCTCGCACTCTGGCGAGGGTGTCGAGATCGTCCGCGAATCCGGGACCGGTCGTCGCGCGTGCGGCATCGATGATGGCCGTCACCGTCGGATCCGCGCCCGCGGGCGCGGTGTCGAGGAACTCGCCGACCGCCGCATAGCGTTCGGCGACGATCGCGCCGTCGTAGAGCAGCCGGGCCGCGTCGAGCAGCGCCGAGATATCGACCTCGTGCGTGGCGACTCCGGAATCGGTGACAGCGACGACGGTTCGGGCGAAGGCATCGCGGTAGGGCTCGCTCAGGGCCGCGAGATCCTCGGCGCGCGGAACGGCAAGGCGCAGTTGCTGTGGCGCGGCGAGGTGGACGTCCGCGGGCCAGCTCCGGCTGCGCGGGTCACGGACCTCCGGCCCGGCCATCACGGCCGCGGCGACGACGGCCTGATCGAGGTCGGTGGCGAAGACCGTGACGGCGTCGTAGTCGGCGCACGCCGGAATGACGCCGTGGGCCGGGATGACGCCGAGCGTCGCCTTGATGCCGACAATGCCGTGCAGTGCCGCGGGCACCCGGCCGGACCCCGCGGTGTCGGTGCCGATGCCGATATCCGCGATTCCCAGCGCGACCGCGACCGCCGACCCCGAACTCGAACCGCCGGAGATCAGCTCCGGATAGTGCGCATTGCGCACCGCGCCGTACGGGCTGCGGGTGCCGACGAGGCCGGTGGCGAACTGGTCCAGGTTGGTCTTGCCGAGCACGATCGCGCCCGCCGCGACCAACCGCTGCACGGCGGCCGCGGTAACCGTGGCGGGGTAGGCGAATTCGGGGCAGGCCGCGGTGGTCGGCAGCCCGGCCACATCGATGTTGTCCTTGACCGCCACCAGGATTCCGGCCAGCGGCAGCGCCGCACCCTCGGCGAGCCGCTGTTCGACGGCGGCCGCGTCGGCGGCGACGTCGCCTTCCTCGCGCAGCGTGATCCATACCTCTTGTCGATCCACCTCGGCGATCCGCCGATAGGCGGCGGCGACCCGCTCGGTGGGCGAACGCTGCGGCTGCGCTGCGATGTTGCCTAGGACGCCTGCGGTCATTCAGTCGACTCCGATCACGGCTAGGGGGGTGCCCGGTTCCACTTTGGCGCCGGGGGACGCCAGTACCTTCAGCACCGTGCCCGGGCCCGGGCTGTGCACCGGCAGTTCCAGTTTCATGGCTTCGAGGATCGCGACCGGCGCACCCGCGGCCAGCCGCTGACCGACCTCGATCTCGACACGCCAGACATTGCCGATCATCGGCGCGGTCACCACCGTCGCGTTCGGCGGCAGTCCGGCCAGCGGGTCGGCAGCGGGTTCGATCGGGGTTTCGACCGTCGAGCCGCGTTCGAACTCGCCTGCGGCCCGCCAGGCATTCTTCTCCGCTTCGAAGGCGACGGCCTGCCTGGTCTCGAACTCGGCGATGGAGTCGGCATTGTCGGCGAGCATGCGCAGATGATCGGTGAGGGCGAAGGTGCCCTCGCTCACCTCGGCGTCGAATCGTCCCGCCCGCGCGGCGGCGCGATATTCGAGCAGCTGTTCCGGGCTCACCTGCTCCCACACGATGCGGTCGAAGAACCGGAACAACCAGGGCGTGCCCGCTTCGAATGGCGCGGACTGCCGGTAGCTCGACCAGATCGGCACGGTCCGGCCGATCAACTGGTAGCCACCCGGGGAGGCCATGCCGTACACGCACAGGTACTTGCCGCCGATGCCGACCGCGTCCGAGGGGGTCCAGGTGCGCGCCGGATTGTATTTGGTGGTGACGAGGCGGTGCCGCGGGTCGAGCGGAACGGCAAGTGGCGCACCGAGATACACATCACCGAGGCCGAGCACGAGATATTCCGCGTCGAAGACCGCCGAGCGGACATCCTCGACACTGCCGAGTCCGTTGATACGGCGGATGAATTCGGTGTTCGAGGGCAGCCAGGGCGCGGTGTCGCGAACACCGCTGCGGTAGCGGTCGATCGCCTCGGCGATGGACGGATCGTCGAACGACAGCGGGAGCCGGATCGTACGGCTCGGCACGACGAGTTCGTGGGTGGCGGGCAGTGCGCGTTCGAGGTCGATCAGCGTGCCGAGCAGCCGATGCTGCGGCAGCGCATCGGGATCGAAGTGGATGTGCAGCGAACGGACGCCCGGCGTGACATCGATGATGCCGGGTAGCCCGGAGCCCGCCAGCGCCTCGGCGAGGGCGTGCACCCGCATGCGCAGACCGAGATCAAGGACCATGTCGCCGTATTCGACCAGGATGTTGTCATCGCCGCCGCGGAGATAGGCGACTCGCGGTCGATCAACGTCCGCATCGAGCGCACCGAGTATCCCGCGATCATCCAGTCCGGCGAGAGGATTCGCGATGGCGTCGCGCGAGCGTGCGATATTCGAGCCGGATTCCGACGGCCGAAGCGCGGCGGCCGCCGCGTCGCCGACCGGCACGAATCGGATGGTGTCGCCCGGGCGCAACTGGCCCAGCTTCCAGCGATGCGCGGAGACCACCGTCAGCGGGCAGGCGAATCCACCGAGGCTCGGGCCGTCCGGGCCGAGCAGGATCGGAGTATCGCCCGAGACATTCAGTGTGCCGACGCTGTAGGGGTTGTCGTGCAGATTGGACGGATGCAGTCCGGCGTCGCCGCCGTCGGTGCGCGACCAGGCCGGCTTGGGTCCTTCGAGCCGGATGCCCGTGCGATTCGCGTGGCTGCCGACCTGCCACGGATGCGAGTAGAACTGGGCCATGTCCGCGTCGGTGAAATAGGCGGGGGAGGTCTGCGGGCCCTCGCCGACAGCCAGGTGCCAGACGTGGGTGAACTCCGGTCGTTCCGCGATCGGGACCTCGCGCGGTTCGGCGAGATCGGTCCGCGGCGGCAGCACACCGAGCACATCGCCTGCGGCAATGGCTTTCCCGGTGACGCCGCCGAAGCCGCCGAGCGTGAAGGTGGCCGCACTGCCGTGGTAGAGCGGCGCATCGATGCCGCCGCGCACCGCGAGGTAGCTGCGCAGTCCGGTATCGGTCGGTGCGCCGATATCCAGAATCGAGCCCGCCGCAACAGAGATCGGCCGCCACATGTCCGCAGGCCGCCCGTCGACGGTGATCTCGACCTGTGCGCCGGTGACACACACGACGCTGGGTTCGCCGAACCGCAGTCGCGGTCCCTGCAGGGTGCATTCCAGCGCGGGCGCGCCCACCGGGTTCCCGACTGCCGCGTTGGCCTGGGTGAACGACAGGTCGTCCATCGGTCCGGAGGGTGGAATTCCCACCTGCCACAGGCCGATTCGGCCCGGGTAGTCCTGGATGGTCGTCATGGTCCCGGCGCGCAGGACATCGATACGACGGCCATGCGGGCGGATGTCGGCCAGCGTCGTCGTGACGTGCTCCGCGCTCAGCACCCGGGTATCGGCGCCGGCCGCGCGCAGCTGCGGAAGATTGGTCTGCACCCCGTAGACGCGGGTCGCGGCCAGCGCGTCGGCCAATTCCGCGAAAGCCGCCGCACGGGTGGGCCCGGCCGCGATCACCTTGGCCAGCAGCGGGTCGTAATAAGGGCTGACCTCGGTTCCGGTATCGATCCACGTGTCGATCCGGGTGCTGGTGCCCGGTTCGCGTAGTGATCGGGTGGCTTCATCGATGGCCGTCGATGTCGGATCGCTGTGCGCGCCGCCTACCCAGGTCTGCGCCGGGAAGGTGGCGGCGGTGATGAGCCCGGCGCTCGGCCGGTAATCGTGCCCGGGATCCTCGGCGTAGACCCGTGCTTCCACGGCCCAGCCCTTGATGGCGGGGCCGGTCTCTGGCAGCTCGTCCACCATCGAGCTGTCACCACCGGCCAAGCGCAGCATCCACTCCACCAGGTCGATGCCGGTGACCGCCTCGGTGACCGGATGCTCCACCTGCAGACGGGTATTCATCTCCAGGAACGACGCCGCGTCACGGTCGGTGTCGTAGACGAACTCGACGGTGCCCGCCGAGCGATACCCGACCGACCGCGCCAGCTCACGCGAGGCCGCGAGTAATTGCTCCGACAGGTCCGAACCGAGGCCGGGAGCAGGAGCTTCCTCGATCACCTTCTGATTGCGCCGCTGCAGCGAGCAGTCGCGGGTGCCGAGGCTGACGACCCGGCCGTTTCCATCACCGAACAACTGCACCTCGACATGCCTGGCCCGCGTGACGAAGCGTTCCAGGAAAACGCCGGTCGAGGAGAAGTTCGTCGCGGCAAGTCGCTGCACCCGCTGAAACGCCGCGCGCACCTCGTCGGCGGTGCCGCAGGCCTGCATGCCGATGCCGCCGCCGCCACCGACCGCCTTGAGCATGACCGGGTAGCCGATCCGCTCGGCCTCGGCAATGGCGTGATCGGCCGAATCGAGCAGGCCGCTGCCCGGGATGAGCGGCACTCCCACCGACCTGGCGGCCTCGCGTGCGGTGTGCTTGTCACCGAAGACGCGCAGTTGCTCGGGCGTCGGACCGACGAAGGCAATGCCCGCGGCTGCTACGTCTGCGGCGAAATCGGCATTCTCCGAAAGGAATCCGTAGCCCGGGTGCACAGCGCCCGCGCCCGCCGACAGGGCGGCCTCGATCACCCGGTCGGCGCGCAGATACGAGTCGGCGGCGGCGCTGGGCCCCAGATGTATTGCCATGTCAGCGATTTCGACATGGGATGCGCCCACGTCGGCATCTGAGTAGACCGCGACCGTCTTGAGCCCGAGCGCCCGCGCCGTCCGCATCACCCGGCACGCGATCTCGCCGCGATTGGCGACGAGCACCGTATCGAAATCCAGCGTCACCGTTACTCCCTAGTCAGTTGCGAGGGACATCGCGGCGATGGCCCGCGTCACCCGATCGAGGACCACATCCAGCGAGCCGCCGATGTGGGTGTGCAGCAGGCGATATGCCAGCGAAAGATCTTCTGCCAGAACGGCATCCAAGATGCCGAGATGCTCGGATATGGTGGTCTCGATCCGGTTGTTGACCATGAAGTCGTACATCCGCACATGCCGGATTCGGGAATTCACCGCCTTCAACGACCGGACCAGCTCGGCGTTGCCCGCCGCGGTCAGCAAGGTGACATGGAATTCCTCGTCGCGGACCACGAAACCCGGCTCCTGTTCCGGCGGGTCGGCGCGCAATTCCAGCCAGCCGGCGCGCTCGGCCTCCAGTAACACGTGGTCATGGCGGATCGCGGGATTATCGATCGCTCGCTGAATTCCGCCCAGCTCCAATGTGAGTCGTAACTCGTACAGGTCACGAATCAGCGGAATGCTCGGCCGGACCGGCGTGAAACCGTACTCTTCCCGCTGCAGCAACCCATCCGAGCACAGCACCGTCAGCGCCTCGCGGATCGGCGTCCGCGAAATACCGAACCGCGCCGCGAGCTTGGGCTCGGTCAGCCGCTCGCCGAACCTGATGTCGCCGTTCATCAACTCGCCGCGCAGTGCCGTATAGACCACGTCCCGTAACGGCCGCCCGGCCGCATCGGCCAGTGTGGCCACCCTTGTCGACATGCGTGTATACGCTATGGACCTCGCGTTTCACCGAGATGTCCGCAAGTTAGCAAGGTGTAAGGGTCTGCTCACCGCCGTGTTTCGCCTGCGGAGCCGGGTGGTGGGAGTATTCCGCGCCGGAACATCGCACGTCCTGAGACCGAGCTCGGGGCGGATCGCACGACGCATGCGATCCGCCCCGAGTTACACCGGCTCGGGTTCGCCGTTCGTCGATCAGTCGATACCGAATGGTGCGGCGTAGCGGACGGTCCCGCGTGGCAGCGGCCGCCTCTCATCGAGCGTCAGCGCCATCAACGCCTCATCGGGCACGTCGATGCTCAGCCCGATCCCGTGCTCGCGGGCCCGGGTGAAGCCGAATCGCGGATAGTACGTCGGATGCCCGAGGACGATCACGAAGGCCTCGCCGAGCTGTCGGGCCGCGTCGAGTGCGGCGCGGATTGCGGCGGATCCCGCGCCGGTCCGCTGGTATTCGGGCAGCGTGGCGCACGGTGCCAGGCACAACGCCGGGGTGGCGTCGACGTGGCAACGGGTCAGCAGCGCGTACCCGGCGAGCGGGCCGCCCGGTGGCCCGGAGACGAGGGAAAGGCCATTGATCCACGACGGGTCATGGCGCAACGCGTCGACGAGGTCGGCTTCCTCCGCGGTCTCGAAAGCGGCGAGGTTGATGTCGCGGATCGCGGGGATATCGGCGTCGGCCTCGACGCGGGTGATCCAATCGGAACGAATGTGCATGGCGGATTCTCCGTATTCGTGAGGAGGTTCGGGCCCCGGTCGAAGCGGGCACCGCCGTCACGCGAGCCGGATGGCGCGCGGCACGAACACCGGACGAAGAGTCGGTCAGACCGGGACCTGGGAGAGGGAGGTCAGGGCGTCGTGCGAGACGGCGGTCTTCGGCACGGTCATCTGCTCACCTCCTGCACCAGATCGAATACGAGCAAGCGACGCTAACACGGCGTGCGAGCGGCCTGCCATCGGATTTTCGAGCGAACGCCGGGTGGACACATGTTCACAGCGGCGACCGTGTGACCGGGAGGACAAGGCAACACCTGGCAACACCAATGCGCTAGCGCAGGACACATTGGCGCAGAAGGCTAGGGGATAGCCCCGGCGCCGGGTCGACGCCGCACCCTCAGCGGCACACCGACCGACTCCAGCCGCCGGCCGGTGGCAACAGCCCCCGGCGCCGGGCGCCACGAAAAGAAGCCTCGTGGAGGTAATGGTGGACGGGTTCGTGCTCTTCGGACTGTTGGCTCTGGTGTCCGGGCTGCTGGCGGTCATCGCCGCGGCGGTGTGGTGGCCTGCGGCCCCCTCCGGAGACCGCCTCGGTGTCCGCGATGGACACCGGCGGATCGAACGCGAGCGGCTGATCGGGGAGGTCTGGTCTGCCGGTTGGCTGCACGAAGCGCCGGAAATGCCGTTCACCGTCATCGAAGCGGGCCGGGCACTCCAGCGCCATCGCCAATGCCATATCGACCGGTGCGCCAGAAAGTCTGCGGCATTCCGGATTCTGCTTGCCGCCGGACTGCTCGAGGCCGATGCGTTCCGCAGGCTTTGAGTGCCTCACACGGCGCGCCGGGCAGCACGCGACACCTCCCGCGGCGGTCAGACGCGCTTCGGCTCCAGGTGCAATGCGGTGATCCCGCACTCGAAGGCAGTGGCGGCGACCATGCCGAACTGCTGGTTGGCGCCCGGGTTACCGAAAACCGGCAGGCCCGCGCCGATCGCGGTCGGGTTGACGAACAGGTGCAGCTCGTCGATCAGGCTCGCGGCGATCAGGTTCGAGACGAGAGTGCCGCCACCGTAGACGATGATGTCGCCACCCGGCTGTGACTTCAGCTTGTTGATGATCTCGGCGAGGTCACCGCCCGCGACGACGGTGTTATCCCAGGGTGACTCGGCGAGGCTGTTGGAGATCACGACCTTGGGCGTGTTGTTCATCTGATCGATGGCCACCTGGGGCTCGCTCTCGGGGTTGGAGGCCCAGTGCGGGATGAACCCTTCGGCGAGCTTGCGGCCGAGCACGATGGTGTCGACCTGCGCGGTGAGCGCGCCGATGTAGGCGCCGATGTCGTCGGTCCATGGGAACGTCATCCAGTCCATCTCGCCGTTCGGGCCGGACATGTAGCCGTCGACGGTCATCTGGACCTGGAGCTTGAGCTTGCGCATGAGGTGCTTCCCTTCGGTTGAGCGGGTCCGGCCGGCCCGCTGTTCTTCTGTGCCTTCAGCTTGGATGAACCGGTTTACGGATTGTTTACGGTTTTCCGCCGTCGGCACTGCGCCACAGAAGCGGGGCACCCGCATACGAGTAAGGCCCCCGACCGCCGAAGCGGTCAGGGGCCTGACTGTCGTCTCAACCAACGAGTCGGGGTGACAGGATTTGAACCTGCGACCTCTTCGTCCCGAACGAAGCGCGCTACCAAGCTGCGCCACACCCCGTTGTTGAACCTGAGGTAGCTTACAACAGCGAGGGTCTAGACGTTAAACCGGCAGGTCAATCAGCCTTCGTGCGCGCGGACGCTGGAGAAGATCTGCTGGGCTGTCGCGACGTCGACGGCCTTGGGCACGCCGGTGTCGGCGGCGATCACCATGACGAAGCTACCGTTCTCGGTGGGCGTCGCGAAGGTGTAGACCGAGTATTCGGTGGCGCAGCCCGGTTTGGCCTGGGGAATGGTGCCCTTTGTCTCGACGAACATGCCGTTCTGGCTGCCGTCGAGCGAGCTGAGCGGTTGGCCGGCGCTCGGCGTCGCCGGTGCGTCGTGGTAGGCCAGGCTCGCTGTCTTGGCGCCGACTTCCGTTGCGGCGCTTGCTGAATCGGAATCCTTGGAGCCGGTCAGGAACGAGACGGTCCGGGTGGATCCTGGGCAGTAGCTCTTGCCTTCGCTGGCGTACCCCTTGCCGACGATGGCGTTCGGCGGTTCGCCGAAACCGCCGATGGTGCCCTCGGAGGCGACGGTCCAGTCGGCGGGCACGTCATAGGCCGCGCCGCGGTCAGGGGCGACGACCACCTGATAGCCGGGTACGACCGGAGGTTCGTTGCGAGTGCCGGTCTCGGTCGGGGCAGGCTTGGCGCCGGTCGGCTTGGCCGCCGACGGCTGGGCCCCCGCGGTGGGCGTCAGCGCACTCACCATCGATGGTGACGTCTCCTGCGCGCGAGTGTCGTCCGACCCGCGATCGGCGACCACCACCGCGGCGACCGCACCACCCGCGACCACGATCGCCGCCATCGCGGCGGCGAGCCACGCCTTGCCGTGACCGCTGCTCGACCGGCCGTGCGGACCGTAGCTGGGCGGAAAGTGCTGGACAGGCGCACCGTAGGTCGGCGGCGCAGCGCCGTACTGGTTCGCGGGGAACTGCTCGATCAGGGGAACCTCGCCGTACTGGGCGGGTTGCGCCGGTGCGGCGGGCTGCCATTGCAGAGTGGGCTCCGGCTGCGCTTGCGCTCCGGAGCTCGGTTGCCATTGCGGCGTGGGGTCGGGTTGCTGCGGCGCTGCGGGCTGCCATTGCAGAGTGGGTTCGGGTTGGGCCGATCCGGTCGCGCTCGGGGCCCATTGCCCGCTCTGCGGCGTCTGTTCGCCCACGCCGGATCCCCACTGCGGGTTCTGTGCGCCGGGTGCGGGCTGCCACGGATAGGTCGGTTCAGGTTGGGTCGACCCGCTCGGCGTGGGAGTCCATTGCTGGTGCTGTGGTGTCTGTTCGCCCGCGCCGGGACCGAACTGCTGGCTCTGTGGTGTTTGTGCACCGGGCGCGGGCTGTCGTAGCAGGGTGGGTTCGAAGTGCGCCGACCCGCCGGGAGCCCAGTGGGTCTGTGGCGCCGGCCCATCCGGGACCGGTTGCCACTGCCGGTCCGGCGGTTGGTCGCCGCCGGATCCCCACTGCTGATTCAGCGGCGGCTGTCCGCCGGGCTGCCATTGCAGCGTGGGGTCGGGTTGCGGTGCCGCGGGCTGCCATTGGAGTGTCGGCTCCGGGTGCGCCGCGCTGGGCGGGGGAGCCGAATGCTGGTTCGGTGGCGTCTGCCCACCGTCGTCCCCTTCGGGGCCGAATTGTCCTGGCCCATACGGCTGTTGCTGATGCGCCGCACCGGGCTGTCCCAGAACCGTCGGGTCATTGCGCCGGTCGTCGTATCCATTCACCGCTGTCCCCTGCCTGACATCCACGTCTAGGCAAGCGACCCTAGCGGGCGATCGCCTCCGAGGCCGAAACGCCCTGCCCGCTATCGGTAAGTGGCCGCTTCGGTGGTGCGGCGACCAGTGTCACCAGGGTCGCCTCCGGTCGGCAGCAGAAGCGGTACGGAGCCCACGGCGAGGTGCCGAGTCCGGCGGAGACGTACAGCTGGGTGTGGTCGCCCCACTTCGACGCGCCCTTCACCCGGGAGCGATCGATGCCGCAATTGGTCACCAGCGCACCGTATCCGGGCAGGCATAGCTGACCACCGTGCGTGTGCCCGGCCATCACCAGGTCGTAGCCGTCCTCGGCGAAACGATCCAGCACCCGCGGCTCGGGTGAGTGGGTCAGGCCGATGCTCAGCTGGGCCAGTGGATTGGGGGTGCCCGCGACAGTGTCGTAGCGGTCGCGCTGCAGGTGCGGATCGTCGACACCCGCGGTGGCGATGCGGATGCCCGCCACCTCGACATCGCGGCGCACGTGGGTCAGATCGAGCCAGCCACGTTCGGTGAACGCCGCGCGCAGGTCCTTCCACGGCAGCGGCGCGCCGTACACGCGGCGGTGGTCCTTCTTGAAGTACTTCATCGGGTTCTTGGCCACCGGCGCGAAGTAGTCATTGCTGCCGAAAACGAAAAGGCCAGGGCGGGAAAGCAATCCGCCGAGGGCCTGGACCACCGCGGGCACCGACTTCTGGTGCGACAGGTTGTCGCCGGTATTGACGACCAGGTCCGGCTCCAGCCGATCGAGCTCACGCAGCCACTGCTGCTTGAGCTTCTGACCGGGCATCATGTGCAGATCGCTGATGTGCAGCACCCGTAGGGATGCCGACCCCGGCTGCAGCACCGGCATGGTCGCCTCGCGCAGCACGAAGGCGTTGCGTTCGATCAACGAGGCGTAGCCGACACCGGCCACCGCGGCCCCGGCGGCTCCCAACGCGGTTCGTCGGATGGCGGAGGTCGAGATTACGGGCATTTGCCCAGCATAGGTGACCCCGCTGAGGATCGCTGAGTGTGTTTACGCACAAGCGTCCGGATGCGGGGCCCGAAACCGGACCGCACGGCAAATGTAGTGGGCCGGACCCGAGCGAGCGGCTACCGTGTGGCACATGTCGGAACTCAAATCGCAGCTGCGTGCGGACATGACCGCCGCGATGAAAGCAAAGGACAAGCTGCGCCTCGCCACCTTGCGGATGCTGCTGGCTGCCATTCAGAACGCCGAGGTCGCGGGCTCGGAGGCGCGCGAGCTGTCCGATGCCGAGGTCATTGCCGTGCTGGCGAAAGAGGCGAAGAAGCGCAGCGAGTCGGCCGAGGTCTACACCCAGGCGGGTCGCGGCGAGCTGGCCGCCAACGAACACGCCGAGGCGCGGATCATCGACGAGTACCTGCCGACCCAACTGTCCGACGCGGAGGTCGCGGATGTCGCCGACACCGCGATCGCGCAGGTTGCCGAGCAGCTGGGGGAGCGGCCTGGCATGCGTCAGATGGGCCAGGTGATGAAGGCCGCGACCGCGATCGCCAAGGGCAAGGCCGACGGTTCGCGGCTCTCCGCCGCCGTCAAAGCACGCCTGTAGCCTCAACCCTCCGAAAACACCGCCGACCCGGCGCAATTGCGTCCGGGTCGGCGGTGTTCTTTTATCTCGGGAAGCCGGGGATCGGGATCGGAATCGGGATCGGTGGCAACCGCGGTGGCGGCGGCAGGCCGGGGCCGCCCGGCGGCGGACCCGGTGGCGGTGGTGCGGCGCGCTCGGTGCCGTCACTGATGTAGATGGTGATCACCGAGCCGGGAATCGCCGAACCGTTCGGCGCGGTCCCCATCACGGTGCCCTTGGGCTGCGATCCGACACCGTTCACCGGTGAAACCTGGAATCCCGCCCGCACCAGTGCCGAGGTCGCCTCGCCCTGTGACATGTTTGCGACATCCGGGACCTGCGCGCCGTTCGACCCGCGCACGTACTTGTCGTCCAGTGGCGGCAGCGTCGGCGGCGGGAAGTTCCCCACCACCGGCTTGATCGCGTTGAACCAGGTGCGTGCCGGTTCGTTACCACCGAACAGGTTGCCGTCGCCGCAGCCGTGCAACGGGAACGAGCAGATCTCGCCGGGTGTCGGGCTGTCGCCGTAGACGTAGGCCGCCGCGGCGAGGGAGTTGGTGAAGCCGACGAAGGCCGAGGACCGATGGCTTTCGGTGGTTCCCGTCTTGGCGGACAGCGGGAGCTTCCACCCGGTCGACTGGGCCGCGGCCGCCGCGGTGCCGCTGGTGTCGTCCTTGCTCATGGCGTTGGCGAGGGTGTTGGCCAGGCCGGGCTCGACGACCTGCTCGCAGGCCTGCTGGGTCAGCGGCACCACCTTGCCCGAGCGGTCGATCACTTCCTTGATCGGTGAGGCGGGGCACCACCGGCCGCCGGAGCCGAGCGTCGCGGCGACGTTCGACAGTTCCAGCGGGTTGATCGCGACCGGACCGAGGGTGAAGGAGCCGAGATTCTGGTCCTTGATCATGTCCGCGAGGCTCTGGTTGCCGTGCCCGGAGCTGCCCGGTTCGGTGTAGGAGCGCATGCCGAGCCGCACTGCCATGTCGACGGTCGGGGTGACGCCGACGGCCTGGATCAGCTTGACGAACGCGGTGTTCGGCGAGGTGGCCAGCGCCTCGGTCACCGACATCGGCGACTTGTACCGGCCCGCGTTCTCGACGCAGTAGGTGGCGGCCGGGCAGCCGCGGGCGCCGCCGTTGCCCATGCCTCGTGCCTCGAACCGGCCCGGCACGTCGAGCTGGGCGTCGATGCCGAGGCCCTTCTCCATGGCCGCCGCGGTGGTGAAGAGCTTGAAAATCGAGCCCGCGCCGTCACCGACCATCGAATACGGCTGCGGCTGCACGGTTTCGTTGGCGTCCCGGTTCAGGCCGTAGGTGCGACTGCTCGCCATCGCCAGCAGCGGATGTGAATCCTGGCCGGGCCCGACCACCGACATGACCTGGGCGATGTCGTCGAGGTTCGGGTTGGCGGCCTCGGACACCGAACGCTTCACCGAGTCCTGCAATGCGGGATCGAGGGTGGTTCTGATCAGGTAACCGCCCTTGTCGATCTGCTCGCGGCTGATGCCCGCGTTGGCCAGGTATTGCAGTGCGTAGTCGCAGAAGAAGCCGCGATCGTTGGCGGCGATGCAGCCGCGCGGCAGGCCCATGGGCTCCGGCTGCACGCCGAGAGGTTCTTCTTTGGCCTTGCGGAATTCGTCGGCGCGACTGGGGATGTTCTGGATCATCGTGTCCAGCACGGTGTTGCGCCGAGCGGTCACGCCGTCGGGATTGGTGTAGGGGTTCAGCTTCGAGCTGCTCTGCACCATGCCTGCGAGCATCGCCGACTGCGGCACGTTCAGGTCGGCGGCGTCGATGCCGAAATAGGTATGCGCCGCGTCCTGGATGCCGTAGGAGGCGTTGCCGAACGGCACCAGGTTCAGATACCTGGTGAGGATCTCGTCCTTGGTCAGCTCCGAGTCCAGGGTGAGCGCCATCCGGATCTCGCGAATCTTGCGCGCGGGAGAGGTCTCGATGGCGGCGCGGCGCTCGGCGTCGGTCTTGGCGACGACGAGCAGCTGGAAGTTCTTCACATACTGCTGGTCGAGCGTGGACGCGCCCTGCTGGACCTCGCCGCTGGTGGTGTTGGTGAGGAAGGCGCGCATCGTGCCCTGCCAGTCCACCCCCGCATGCTCGGCGAAGCGCCGGTCCTCGATGGAGACGATCGCCAATTTCATGTTGTTGGAGATCTTGTCGCTGGGAACCTCGAAGCGGCGCTGCTCGTAGAGCCAGGCGATCGGTGTTCCGTTCGCGTCGACCATGGTGGAGACAGCGGGGACGGTGCCCTCGACTAACTCCGCTGACACGTTGTCGACTGCGTCGGCGGCGCGGTTGGACACGAACCCGAAGCCGCCTGCGAGGGGGAACAGCATCCCCGCGATGAGCACCGCGGCCAGCGCGCAGCTGCCGGCCAGCCTCGCGAGCGTTTGTGTGATCGGCACGACCCCACCCTACGGGGTGGCGTTCTGACCGGATCTCGCGGTTCGCGAGGCCGTACGGGCGTGTCGTCAGACAGGTTTCGGCGTGTCGCAAGAGGGCCAACTGCGTGTCGAGTCGACCGCCCGGTTCTCTATCACGTTTGGAGGGACGGACGTACCAAAAAGTCTCGGAACGGTCTTGCGCTCGGGGCATACCTTTACCTAGATTGAGAACCCAGTGTGATAGAGCTAACACTCAAATGTGGAATGTGGTGCAGTTCGCAGCGGGGATTGGGTTGCTGCGAGGCTGACACGCGATTCTGGAGCGCCGTTTACCGGTGTTCGGACTGCAAAGGGGCACACCAAATGCACATGACAACCCCCATCGCTCGATTGGACGTAGAGCAGGCCGAAGCAAGGATCGCCTGGGTAGCCCAGGCGCGATGCAAGGAAGTAGATCCCGATCAACTGTTCGTCCGTGGCGCTGCCCAGCGCAAAGCTGCGACTATCTGCAGGCACTGCCCGGTGCTGATGCAGTGTGGGGCCGACGCACTCGACAATCGTGTCGAGTTCGGTGTGTGGGGAGGAATGACCGAGCGGCAGCGGCGTGCGCTGCTCAAGCAGCACCCTGAGGTGACTTCCTGGTCCGACTTCTTCCAGGCGCAGCGTCAGCATCAGGTAGCGATCTAGTCCCTAGCCGAAACACCACCGAGCCCGTGAAAACGGGCTCGGTCGGCGTTGAGCGGCATATATCAATCGGATATCACGACCGGCTCGGGAGCGGGGGCCCCGGTGAGCTGATCTCCGACCGCTTGCAGCGCTTCCAGGTCGGAAACTTCGAACGGCAGCGCGGTCACCGAGACGATCGGAACCCGTGGATGCGCGCCCGTGAAACGGTGCAGCAGATGCTGTTCGCGCTTCGCGGTGGCAACCCGCTGAGCATGGATGCGCAGCACCGACGAGGTGATCGGATCGGTCTCGGCCAATTGGTCGGCGGCGGTCAGCGCGTGATCGGCCGACAGCGTGCTCAGCACCGGATGCGTCCGGTTCAGCACCAGCCCGGCCAACGGCATGCGTTCGGTCGAGAGCCGGTCGACGAAGAACGAAGCCTCGCGCAGCGCATCGGGTTCGGCGGCCGCGACCACCAGGAAGTGTGTGCCCGGGTTGGACAGCATCGCGTAGGTCCGGTCGGCGCGATCCTGGAATCCGCCGAACAGCGATTCCAGTGACTGCAGGAAATTCGACGCGTCCTTGAGCATCTGGCCGCCGACGATGGTGGACACACCGCGCACCGCCAGGCTCATCGCGCCGGTCACCAGTCGGGTGACGCCGCGGCCGGGGGCCATGATGACCCGGATCATCCTGCCGTTGAGGAAGTTCCCGAGCCGCTTGGGCGCGTCGAGGAAGTCGAGGGCGTTGCGTGACGGTGGCGTGTCGACCACGATCAGGTCCCACTCCTTGCGCCCCGCCAGCTGCCCGAGCTTCTCCATCGCCATGTACTCCTGCGTTCCGCCGAAGGAGGAGGCGACCGTTTGGTAGAAGGGGTTGGCGAAAATCTGCTCGGCCTTGTCCGGGCTGGTGTGCTCGAGCACCATGTCGTCGAAGGTGCGGCGCATATTGAGCATCATCGCGTGCAGTTCGCCCTTGGCGTCGGGGCCGAGTGGCACCCGCTGCGGGGCGTTGTCCAGATCGGCGACGCCGAGTGACTGGGCCAGTCGGCGGGCCGGGTCGATGGTCAACACCACAACCTTGCGGCCCAGCTCGGCCGCGCGCAGCCCGATCGCCGCCGCGGTGGTGGTCTTGCCGACGCCTCCGGAGCCGCAGCACACGATAACCCGAGCGGTCCGGTCTGCAATGATCTTCGAAATATCCAGTGGCACAGCCACATTCGAGCTCGGCGTGCTCATCGGACTCCCTGCGCGCTCAGATGTTCAGCCAATTCGTACAGGCCGCCGAGGTCGATGCCGTCCGCGAGGGCCGGCAGATACAGGCGCGACACGTCGACCTTGGCGAGCTCGGCAGCACTGTCGTCCTGCGCCTGCAGGGTGGCCGAATGCTCGACGGTTTCGGTGATCAGACCCTGGAAGTCCTGGTCGGACAACGAGATTCCGGCCTTGGTGAGCGCGGCCCCGATGGCGTCGCCGTCGATATCGCCCTGTGCGGCCTTGCCGCGCACCTCGGCGGGCAGTAGACCTTTGCTCGCCCGGTTCACGATCACCGCGCCGATCCGCAGATCTGCGGCGGTGAGCTCGGCGATCGCGTCGGCGGTCTCCTGCACCGGCAGCGCTTCGAGCAGGGTGACCAGGTGAATCATTGTCTGATCGGAGTGCAGCAGCTTCGAAACACCCTCGGATTGTGAGGCGATCGGCCCGCCCTTGGCCACCTCGGCCATGGCCTGGGTGACATCGAGGAAGCTGGCTATCCGGCCGGTCGGCGGCGCGTCCACCACGATTTCGTCGTAGGCGAGCCGGCCCGCCTTGTCCTTGCGGACCACGCACTCCTTGATCTTGCCGGTCAGGATGACGTCGCGCAGGCCGGGTGCGATCGTGGTGACGAACTCGATGGCGCCCATGCGGCGCATCGCCCGTCCGGCGAAGCCGAGGTTGTAGAACATATCCAGGTATTCGAGGAAGGCATGCTCGATATCGAGTGCGAGCGCGACCACCTCGCCGCCGCCGTCAGCGGTGGCGATCCTGGTTTCGGTCGGCGGTAGCGGTGGCAGATCGAACAGCTGGGCAATGGACTGCCTGCTCTCCACCTCGACAAGCAGTACCCGCCGCCCACCCGCGGCGAGGGCGAGCGCGAGTGCCGCGGCGACCGTGGACTTCCCGGTTCCCCCTTTTCCCGACACGTAGTGCAAGCGGGCTTTTTCCGCGCGCGGCGGCCAACCCGTTTCTAGCCCCGGCTCCGCCGAAATGGGCACTGCTGTTGGTACTCCCACGATCGCGAGCCTATAACCCGTTCTGAGATCGCGCCCGAGGGATAGGGCTACTGGTCGGTTTACCGCCCCTTCTGTACCAGACAGTGGGACGGCGCGGTGCGTGAGGCTGGTGCAGACACCGTGCCGCGGGCGCGGCGAATCCCGCACATCTATACGCTCACCGCTATGAGTGATGTGACCGTGTGGGAGTACGCGACCGTTCCGCTTTTGACGCACGCGACCAAGCAGATCCTGGACCAGTGGGGTTCCGACGGCTGGGAGCTCGTCGCCGTGCTGCCTGGCCCGACCGGCGAGCAGCACGTCGCCTACCTCAAGCGCCCGAAGTCGAAGTAGAGAAGGGACGAGACCAGTGACCCAGTGGGAGAAGAACCTCGCCCGACTCGGACTGACCCTGCCCCCGGTGGCGGCGCCGGTCGCGGCCTATATCCCGGCGGTCCGCACCGGTTCGCTCGTCTACACCTCCGGTCAGCTGCCGTTCGTCGACGGGAAACTGTCGATAGCCGGCAAGGTCGGCGCTGAGGTTTCGGTCGAGGATGCCAAGGCCGCTGCGCAGCAGTGTGCGCTGAACGCACTCGCGGCGGTGCACGACCTGGTCGGTTTGGACGCGGTAGTGCGGGTTGTGAAGGTAGTCGGGTTCGTGGCCTCCGCGCCCGGATTCGGGGGCCAGCCCGCGGTGATCAACGGCGCCTCGGAGCTTTTCGGCGAGGTATTCGGTGACGCGGGTGTGCACGCACGTTCTGCGGTCGGCGTCTCCGAGCTGCCCATGGACACCCCGGTCGAGGTCGAGATAATCGTCGAGGTGCGTTAAACAGGTTCTCGGAACACCAATTTCGATCGACTGGGGTAATCCGATGACGACGCTGACTCATCCCGCGTACGGACAGCTGCGGCAGGTCACGCCGACCGCGGCGGTCCTGCTCGCGGACAATCCTGGGCAGATGACCCTGGACGGCACCAACACCTGGATTCTGCGCGCACCGGGTGGGTCGGGCTATGTGGTGGTCGACCCGGGGCCGAAGGACAAAGCGCACAGCGAGGCCATCGCCCGGGTCACCGAGGGCAATATCGTCCTCACGCTGATCACCCATCGCCATCACGATCACACCGGTGGCATCGACCGTCTCGTCGAGCTCACCGGTACTCCGGTGCGGGCAAAGACGGCCGAGTTCCTGCATGACTCCGAGGCGACGCTGGTCGACGGCGAGGTGATCGAGGCGGCCGGACTGCGCATCACCGTCCTCGACACCCCGGGACACACTCTCGATTCGGTGAGTTTCGTCCTCGACGATGCGGTGCTGACGGGTGACACCATTCTCGGCAGCGGCACCACGGTGCTCGATTCCAGCGACGGCACCCTGGCCGACTATCTGAACTCGCTGGATCGGCTGGTAGAGATGGGCGCGGGGCGCGCACTGCTGCCCGCGCACGGACCGGATCATCCGGATCTGGAGCCGGTCGTCAGGTACTACATCGCGCATCGGCACGAACGCCTCGAGCAGGTGCGCGAAGCACTGCGGGTGCTCGGACCGGACGCGGGCGCGATGGCGGTGGTGCGGAAGGTCTACGCCGACGTCGACAAGCGACTGTGGCTGGCCGCCCGCAGCTCGGTGCAGGCGCAGCTGGAGTATTTGCGCAGTCAGCACGCCTGAGGGCGGAACGTCACCCGGGCGAACGCCAGGATCCAGTCGCAACAGCAGAGCATTGGTTACGACTCGATCCCGGCGTTCGCCCAGGTGACGTATCGAGCTGCCCGAGGGGAAGGCTCAGCGCGCGCGCCGGGCCAGCCGCTCGGAGTCGGAGATGAGCACGCTCTTGCCCTCCAGCCGCAGCCAACCACGGTGCGCGAAGTCGGCCAGCGCCTTGTTCACGGTTTCGCGGGAAGCGCCGACCAGCTGGGCGATCTCCTCCTGGGTGAGGTCATGGGTGACCCGCAGCGCGCCCGCCTCCTGGGTGCCGAAGCGCTGAGCCAGCTGCAGCAGCGCCTTGGCGACCCGGCCGGGAACATCGGTGAAGATGAGGTCGGCGAGGTTGTTGTTGGTGCGACGCAGCCGCCGAGCGAGAACCCGAAGCAGCTGCTCGGCGATCTCCGGCCGCTGGTCGATCCAGGACTTGAGTGCGTCACGGTCCATGGTGACCGCGCGGACTTCGGTCACGGTCGTTGCGGTCGAGGTGCGCGGGCCGGGGTCGAAGATCGACAGCTCACCGAACATATCGGACGGACCCATGATGGTCAGCAGGTTTTCCCTGCCGTCCGGGGAACGTCGTCCGATCTTCACTTTGCCGGACGTGATGATGTACAACCGGTCGCCGGGTTCGCCCTCGTTGAAAATGACATGGCCGCGCGGAAAATCCACGGGCTGCAGTTGTTTGGCGAGAGCCGCTACCGCGGTGGGCTCTACGCCTTGGAAGATGCCTGCTCTGGCGAGGGCCTCGTCCACGAATGTGCTCCTTATGGGAAATGGCTCTGTCCTGGACCGAAGCGATTCGGCCAACAGCGCAGTCTACGCGGCATCGGGGCAGCGCAGTGACAGACACCACGTAACGAGTGGATTGCGCGGCGCGCCGGTAGGGGGTTGGGTCCCTTGCTCAGCTAGCGCGAGCGACGTCCAGTTCTTCTTCACGGGACCGGCGCTTGCGCATCCGTGCCACCGCAGTCGGCAGTCCGAGCTTCGTCAGCTCCTTCACCTCGGGGTTGCTGGCCTTATCCAGGTACTGCTGAACCTCTTCGTCGGGTTCGAGAAGTTTTCGGAGCCGATTCTCGACCCGCTCCATGCCCAGTGCGAACAGCATCAACAGCACTGGGAAGAGCACCACAGCGAGTCCTTGCATATCGAGCAGTAAACACGGCTCAGGTCTCAGATGGAACACGGCAGCTGATCTGATCGGGCACCGTTGTGGGGTGGTTCCGTATGGTGGACGGGTGCGTGTCTCCCCCTCCACCGCTGCCATGAGCGGGCCTTCGCCTGCCGCCGCGGCAACCGATGCGCCGCCGGTGACGGTCGCGGTTCCGAAACGGAAAAACCGGGCCCGACAAGCGGAAACTCAGCTCGGTCTTGTTCGAAGGGCCCGTCGGATGTACCGCACTCTCACGGTCGCATTTCCTGATGCGCATTGTGAGCTGGACTTCACAACACCGCTCGAATTGGCCGTCGCGACAATACTTTCCGCGCAGTGCACCGATGAGCGCGTGAACCTGACCACACCCGCGCTGTTCGCGAAGTACCGGGACGCGCGCGCATATGCCGAGGCAAACCGCGCCGAGCTGGAGGAATACATCCGCCCGACCGGTTTCTTCCGTAACAAGACGAGCTCGCTGATCGGCCTCGGGCAGGCGCTCGTCGAACGGTACGACGGTGAATTGCCTCACACTCTCGACGAACTTGTGAAGTTGCCGGGCATCGGCCGCAAGACAGCGAACGTCATTCTGGGCAATGCTTTCGACGTGCCGGGAATCACGGTCGACACCCATTTCGGCCGTCTGGTGCGGCGCTGGGGTTGGACCGCCGAGGAAGATCCGGTGAAGGTCGAGCACATCGTCGCAGCGCTGATCGAGCGCAAGGATTGGACGATGCTGTCGCACCGGGTGATCTTCCACGGACGCCGGGTGTGCCATGCCCGCAAGCCGGCCTGCGGTGTGTGCGTGCTGGCGAAGGATTGCCCCGCGTTCGGGGCCGGGCCGACCGACCCGGAGGCCGCGGCGAAGCTCGTGAAGGGTCCGGAGGCGGAGCACTTGCTCGAGCTGGTGGGCCGGTGAGGCAGGTGCCTGTCGCGGCACGCTTGGCATTGGCCGGATTGATCACCGCGGTGGCACTCGCCGTCGCGCTGTGGCCGCGCGGCGGCGAGGACACTTCGGTCGACGGCGCGCAGGTCCCTCCGAGCGCACCCGTTCCCGAGCAGTTGCGGGCCGCCGCCGGACTGGCATCGTGCCCACACCCCGCGGCGGACGCGGTCGGGCACGGCCCGCTCGCCGGAATTACGCTGAGCTGTCTCGCCGACGGCAAACCCATCGACGTGGCCGCCGCACTGGCGGGCAAGCCCGCACTGTTGAATCTGTGGGCGTATTGGTGTGGGCCGTGCGCCGAAGAGTTGCCGTATCTGCAGGAGTACGCCCAACGAGCGGGGAACGCGATTACCGTGCTGACCGTGCACAGCGATCCGGATGAGGCGAGGGGGCTCGCACTGCTGGCCGACCTGAAGGTGACTCTGCCTGGAGTGCTCGACGCGGGTACCAGGGTGCGTAACGCCGTCGGAGTGCCCGCGGTGTTGCCGGTGTCGGTGCTGCTACGCGCCGACGGTTCGGTCGCGAAGGCGATCGTGCGCCCGTTCGATGACGTCGAGGACATCGCCGACACCGTCGCGAACGAACTGGGAGTCGCGGCGTGACGACTCCCACACCGGAAAACATTCCGGCCTGGCTGCGTAAGGCGACCGAGCCGACCACCGATGCCACCGACACCCTGTCGTTGGCGCGTGCGATGCGGCGGGCCATGACGATCACCAGCGCGCCGCGTCAGGCGGCGGTGCTCGTGTTGTTCAGCGGCTCACTGGAACCGGATCCCACCGCACCGGGCGGGTTGCCCGCCGACGCGGACGTGCTGCTCACCCAGCGCGCGTCCACCATGCGCCAGCATCGCGGCCAGGTCGCCTTCCCCGGCGGCGAGGTCGAGGCGGCTGACGCCGGACCGATCGACACTGCCCTGCGCGAGGCGTGTGAAGAGACCGGGCTGGAGCGCGAAGGTGTGGAACCCCTCGCGGTGCTACCGAAGTTGTTCGTGCCGCCGTCCCGATTCGACGTGACCCCGGTGGTCGCCTACTGGCGCACGCCGCGTGCGGTCGGTGTGGTGAACGAGACCGAGACCGAACGGGTGGTTCGGGTGCCGCTCGCCGAGCTGCTCGATCCGGCGAACCGCTTTCTGGTGCGCGGCAGTCTCGGCTACCAGAGCCCCGCGTTCCAGGTGGACGGGATGCTGGTGTGGGGACTGACCGGCGGTATTCTCGCCGGCCTGTTCAAAGCCGCGGGCTGGGAACGGGATTGGGATCGAAACGACGTGCGTGACCTCGAAACTTCGCTGGCTGCAGTGGGGATGACCTTATGAGTTCCTCGGCCTGGCTCGACATCGCCGTCGTGCTGCTCGCACTGTTGTGCGCATCGTCGGGCTGGCGATCGGGGGCGGTCGCTTCCGCGCTCGCTTTCCTCGGCGTCGTGCTCGGCGCGGTCGCGGGCATTCTGATCGCGCCCCACATCCTGATCCACGTCGACGAGGGCCGCGCCAGAGTGCTCACCGGCGTGCTGCTGATCGTGGTGCTGGTGATCGTCGGCGAGGTCGCGGGCATGGTGCTCGGCAGGGCCGCGCGCGGCGGCATGCGGCATTCGCTGACCCGCAGCGTCGACAGCGCGGTAGGTGCGGTGCTGCAGGCCGTGGCCGTGCTCGTCACGGCATGGCTGCTCGCGCTGCCGCTGGCCTCCTCCTCGCAGCCGGCAATCGCCACCGCGATCAATGGATCCCGGGTGCTCGCCGACGTCAACGAGGTCGCCCCCAACTGGCTGCGCAGGCTGCCGAACGAATTCTCCAAGCTGCTCAATACTTCCGGGCTGCCGGACGTCATCGGGCCGTTCGGGCGCGCACCGATCGCGGCGGTCGAACCGCCCGACCCGAGTGTGCTCACCAGCCCGGTCGCGGCCTCGTTGCAGCAGAGCGTGCTGCGCATCCGCGGTGTCGCGCCGAGCTGCCAACGGGCGCTCGAGGGCTCCGGCTTCGTCATCGCGCCGGAGCGGGTCATGACCAACGCGCACGTGGTCGCGGGAACGACCAGCATTCAGGTGGACGCCATAAGCGGCCCACTTGACGCCACTGTGGTGCTGTTCGACCCCGCGACAGATGTCGCGGTGCTCGCAGTGCCGGGGCTTACCGCGCCGGTGGTCTCGCAAGCGCCTGCGCCTGCGCGTTCGGGGGCGAGCGCGATTGTGCTCGGTTATCCCGGCGGTGGTCGATACACCGCCAGCGCGGCACGAGTTCGGGAGACCCTTGATCTGACAGGGCCGAACATCTACCGCGACGGTACCGTCGAGCGGGAGGTTTACACCGTCCGCGGACTCGTCCGGGCCGGTAACTCCGGGGGGCCGCTGGTAGACGCGGATGGTGAGGTGCTCGGCATCGTCTTCGGCGCTGCCGTGACCGACGACGACACCGGCTACGTCCTTACCCTCGCCGAGGTTCGCGCCCAAGTCGATGCCGCGCCGGGATTGTCCGGTCCGGTCCACACCGGAGCCTGCGTGCTGAGTTGAGCGGTAGTGCTTGCCGCATGTGGATTGCTCGAGTGGAAGCCGTTCGGGCGCATGGGCTCTGGGTGTTGAGCCCCAGCGCCCCGAAGATCCCGAGCTCGACAAACCATCCTGTGTGGTGAGCCATCAGCGGTGTGCGTCAACCAAGCAACTTGGCCAATTCCGCGGTGACCGCTTCGGGACCTTCCTGGTGCGCGAAGTGTCCGGCCGCGGGGATGGTGACCAGGCGTCGTTGTGGTGACCATCGCTGACCGTGCTGGACGGTGCTGTTCAGTAGGTAGTTGTCCAGTTCGCCGTGCATGGCCACCACCGGGATGTCGATGGGCACGCGCATGGTCGCCATGAAGCGCCTGCCGTCGGGACGCCACTGGCTGCGGAAGGCCCAGCGCTGGTATTCCAGCGCACAGTGCGCGGCACCCGGGATCTGGATGGCCGAGCGCATCCGACGTGCGGTGTCGACGAATTCGGCCGTGCTCGACCATGATCCGCTGACGCGCTGACGCAACAGCCGCTCGACCTCGAAGCCGTCCCGAGCGGTCAATAGGCCCTCGGGATATCTGGGCAGCTGATAGCGCAGGAAGTTCGGCAGCCAGGCTCTGCGCTGGCGGCCGTCCCGCAGTACCGCGCTCTTGAGCGCCGCCGGATGCGGCGAGCTCACCAGTGCGATCGAACGCACCAGTCGCGGGTGCAGCACCGCGGTCGTCCAGCACACCAGCCCGCCCTCGGCATGGCCGACGAGGGTGGCCTCGGTGTAGCCGAGTGCCCGGATGAGCCCGGCGACATCACCCGCGAGCGTCCAGCCGTCATAGCCGCGCGGTGGTTTATCGCTGTCGCCGTAGCCGCGCAGGTCCACCGCCACCGCCCGGTAGCCGAGTGTGGTGAGCCCGGTCAGCTGGTGCCGCCAGGACCACCAGAAGTCCGCGAAGCCGTGCAGCAGCACGACCAACGGCGCATCCGCACGGTCAGGAGTGGCCTCCACGACATGGAATCGAATGCCGTTGGCATGAACGTCCCGATGCGTCCACGGTCCGTCGAAACGGACGCTGGACGGATCCGGAAATGAGTTCGACGACACGCCGATCGAGCCTAGTGGTCGGCGTGCGGTACCGCCTAGTCGGCGCGGCCGGTCGGCGTCCGCCGACCGGCCTGTACCGGCCGAGGCGCCGCTTGATCGGCGGCCCCGGCGGTCGCCTCAGCCGCGAGGCTTGTCGAGGGAGAGCTGTTCCTCGTGCGCGCTGGAGCCGAAGCCGCTCGGCAACACCGTGCGGGCCTGCTTCAGCGAATCGATCGTCTTTTCCGGCGCGCGCAGCTTCTTCACTCGCAGATAGCCGAGTCCGGCCAGCGCCGCAGTCGCGACGACCATCAGCAGGAAGACGATCAGGAACGCTGCCCACCGCGCCAGCCAGACATCGAGCAGCTCGCCGAGGAAGAAGAAAAAGAAGAACGTGCTGAACAGCAGCACGGTGAGCGCGAGGATGAAGTAGACGCTGCCCTGCAGCCCCTTCTTGATCTCGCCGGTGACCTCGGCCTTTGCCAGTTCTACCTCGGCGCGCACCAGTGTCGACATTTGTTCGGTCGCGTCCCGGACCAGGCTGCCGAAGGTGGCCGACCCGTTTGGGTTGGCGTCGGTGAGCGGAATCGAGGTGACCGTGCGGTCGCGCCTTGCGCCGTTTCCGTTACCGCCGTCTGTGAAACTCACTTGGTCGACCCTTCTCCCTGTCCCGACACTGCCTCGGCCTCACTCTTCTGGTTGTAGCGCACGTGCGTCACGACGCGCTTGGTGGACACGCCCACGCCGCAACAGTAGCGCCGAACCGGCGAGCGACGCCGCCATTGATGTCACCAACACCGCTGCCTTCGCCAATTCGACCGCGGAGCCGTCTCCGACGTCGGCCAGCGCGAGTTCTGCCACAAGAAGGCTAACGGTGAAGCCGATCGCGCCGAGCACCGACAGTGCGAACATGTCGCGGTAGCCGAGATCGGCCGGGCGTTCGGCGACGCCGAACCGGATTGCCAGGCAGCTGATCCCGAAGATGCCGATGGTCTTGCCGAGCAGTAGCCCGAGAATGATGGCAAGAGACAGTCTGTCGGTGAACAACTGCCCGAAGACCTTGCCGTCCAGCGGAACTCCGGAGGCGAACAGCGCGAACAGCGGCACGCACAGCCCGGCCGAGATCGGCTGGATCAGGTGCTCGAGCCGGGTGGCGGGCGCTTCGTGCTCGCCCTCGTCGAGCCGGACGCGGGTCAGCAGGCCGAGCCCGACGCCGGCCAGGGTCGGATGGATGCCCGCCTCGTGCAGGGCGTACCAGGCGATCAGGGCCAGCGGCAGATAGACGAGCGGCGAACCGATCCGCCGGTGCTGGGCCAGTGCCCAGCCGCCGAAGCAGGCCGCGGCCGCCAGGAGCCACAGCACCGCGACCGAGCTGGTGAACAGCACCGCGATCAGCAGGATGGCGAGCAGGTCGTCGACCACCGCGAGGCTGAGCAGGAACACCCGGGCGCTGGCCGGAATGCGAGAACCGGTCATGGCGAGCACGGCCAGCGCGAAGGCGATATCAGTGGCCACCGGAATGGCCCAGCCGCGATCCATCCCCTCGGCGCCGAAGCCGACCAGGAACGCGATCAGCGCGGGGGTGACGACACCGCCGACCGCCGCGATGATCGGCAGCGCGGCCCGTCTGGGATCGGCGAGCTCACCGACGACGAGTTCGCGTTTGAGCTCCAGTCCCGCGACGAAGAAGAACACGGTGAGCAGACCGTCCTTGGTCCAGTCGGCCAGCGTCAGATCCAGGTGCAGCGGGGGAATGGGCAGCGCCGTCTCGGTCATCGCCACATAGCCCGCGCCCCATGGCGAGTTCACCCACAGCAATGCGGTTGCGGCCGCGATGAGAAGTATTGCGCCGCCGACGGTTTCGGTGCGCAGGTACCGCGTCAATTCCGAGCGCACCTGGGTGATCACGGGAAACCTTCCGGCAGGGTGGTCAAGGCTGCGGGCGCACAATCCCACCGAATCGGCGTTCGAGTGCACGACCGCATGCCGACCAGACTTCCCGGCACACCTTACGCAATTCTAACGGATAGGGCCGGTGACGAATATCGTCACCGGCCCTATCATGTGCTGTTTGCCCGAAACGGATCAGGCGCGACTGGACCGGATCGCCTCGAAAACATTCGGATCGACCAGGGTCGAGGTGTCGCCGAGTTCGCGGCCCTCCGCGACGTCGCGCAACAGTCTGCGCATGATCTTGCCGCTGCGCGTCTTGGGCAACTCGGGCACGACGTGGATCTCCCGCGGCCGCGCGATCGGGCTGATCTCGCGCGACACCTCCGCCTTGAGCTCGTCGACCAGCGCGGCGCCGGTGTCCTCGGCCTCGGCGGTCAGGATGACGAACGCGACGATGCCCTGACCGGTGGTGTCGTCGCTGGCGCCGACGACGGCGGCCTCGGCGACACCCGAGTGCCCGACCAACGCGGACTCCACCTCGGCGGTGGAGATGCGGTGGCCGGAGATGTTCATGACGTCGTCGACCCGGCCGAGCACCCACAGGTCGCCGTCGGCGTCGAGCTTGGCTCCGTCACCGGCGAAATACCAACCCTGCTCGGCGTAGCGCTCCCAGTAGGTGGCCCGGTACCGGTCCATGTCGCCCCAGATGCCGCGCAGCATCGACGGCCACGGCTGGTCGAGCACCAGGTAGCCGTTGGCCTCGGTCTCCCCGAGTTGCACCGGCTTACCTTCTTCGTCGACGACGGCCGCCGAAATACCGGGCAGCGGTGTCATGGCCGCGCCCGGTTTGGCGGCGGTGACGCCGGGCAGCGGGGAGATCATGATGGCGCCGGTCTCGGTTTGCCACCAGGTGTCCACGATGGGGGCCGAGCCCGCGCCGATCACGTCGCGATACCAGCGCCATGCCTCCGGGTTGATCGGCTCACCCACCGAACCGAGCAGCCGGATGCTCGACAGATCGTGCGCGGCCGGGATCTCTTTACCCCATTTCATGAAGGTCCGGACCAGGGTGGGAGCGGTGTAATAGATGGTGACACCGTACTTTTCGACGATCTGCCAGTGCCGGTGCTCGTCCGGGAAGTTGGGGGTGCCCTCGTAGACGACCTGGGTGGTGCGGTTGGCGAGGGGGCCGTAGACGATGTAGCTGTGTCCGGTGACCCAGCCGATGTCGGCGGTGCACCAGTAGACGTCGTGTCCGGCTTTGTGGTCGAAGACGTTGTGGTGGGTGTAGGCCGCTTGGGTCAGGTAGCCGCCGGAGGTGTGCAGGATGCCTTTGGGTTTTCCGGTGGTGCCGGAGGTGTAGAGGATGAACAGCGGGTGCTCGGCGTCGAAGGCCTGTGCTTGGTGTTCGGGTGAGGCCTGCGCGACTGTGTCGTGCCACCACAGGTCACGGCCCTCGGTCCATGGCACCTCGATGTTGGTGCGGCGCACCACGAGTACGTGCTCGACGCTGTGGGGTACGTCGCCGTTGGCGTAGAGCGCTTCGTCGACGGCTTCTTTGAGCGGGGCGGGCTTGCCGCGCCGCCA
>NZ_JBHVDF010000004.1:528568-535297 GCF_042802915.1 Nocardia sp. NPDC057440 | reverse complement strand
GGGGGGGGGGGGGCCCCCCCCCCCGCGCGGGGCGTGGGGGTTGCACCCCCACAAAACACGCGGAAACGCGAAAGGCTCATGCTCTCCATGAGCATGAGCCTTCCGCGCGTTGTAGCCCCGACGGGATTCGAACCCGCGCTACCGCCTTGAGAGGGCGGCGTCCTAGGCCGCTAGACGACGGGGCCAGGACTGATCTCCCACTTTCGTGGTGACCATCCGTATGATCTTTCGATCAGTGGAAGCTCGGCTAGCTTAACCGGCCGAAGCTCGGCGACCAAATCGCCGGTTGCTGTTGATCTTTCGGCCGCGAACCGAGGTCGACAACAAACTCCGCTGGGGTACCAGGACTCGAACCTAGAATGGCTGAACCAGAATCAGCTGTGTTGCCAATTACACCATACCCCAATGCACCGGGCGCTCGGCCTCGTGTCTGGCTGACTCCGAGGCCGTGCTTCCTGGCCGAGAAAGAGAGTACCAAACAGCGCCCGGGTAACTACAAATCGGCTGGTCAGCGGCCGGTTTTCGGCTAGACCGACTCGATTGACGCCGTTGCGGTCCACTCTCGGGCCGACCGCAACCGCTCGAGGGTCACCTCCCGGCCGAGCAGCTCCAGCGACTCGTACAGCGGCGGACTGATGTGCGAACCGGTCACCGCGACACGCACCGGCGCGAAGGCTTTGCGCGGCTTGAGCCCCAGATCATCGATGAGCGCCGTTTTCAGCGCTTCCTCGATTGCGGCCGTCGACCATTGCGCCAACGGCTCCAGCGCGGCAATAGCGGCCTGCAATACCGGAGTGGCGTCCGCACCGAGATTCTTTGCCCCTGCGGCCGGGTCGATCGCGAACTCTTCTGCGGGTGCGAACAGGAATCGCAGCAGATCCCACGCATCGGACAACACCACGATTCTGGTCTGCACCAGTTCGGCCGCCGAAGCGAACGTCTTCTCGTCGATTTCGGCGCCGATGCGGTTGTGTTCGGTCAGATACTCACGCAGTCGGTGAGTGAAATCACCATGCTCCAGCAACCGTATATGTTCGGCGTTCAGCGCATCGGCCTTCTTCTGGTCGAAACGAGCCGGATTCGAATTTACTTTCGAAATATCGAAGGCGGCGACCATGTCTGCCATCGAGAACACATCGTGATCGTCCGCGATGCTCCAGCCGAGTAGTGCGAGGTAATTCAGCAAACCCTCGGGGATGAATCCGCGATCGCGATGCGCGAACAGATTCGACTCCGGATCACGCTTGGACAACTTCTTGTTGCCCTGCCCCATCACGAACGGCAGATGGCCGAATTCGGGGGTGAAGTCGGCCACCCCGATCCGGCGCAATGCGCGGTAAAGGGCGAGCTGCCGCGGCGTCGAGGAGAGCAGGTCCTCGCCGCGCAACACGTGGGTGATCTTCATCAGTGCGTCGTCGACCGGGTTGACCAGCGTATAGAGGGGATCACCATTGCCCCGGGTGAGCGCGAAGTCCGGCACGGCGCCCGCCTTGAACGTGGTCTCGCCGCGCACGAGGTCGTGCCAGGTGAGGTCCTCGTCGGGCATCCGCAGCCGAATCACCGCCGGGCGTCCGGCGTCCCGGTAGGCCTCGATCGCCTGGGGCGTCAGATCCCTGTCGAAGTTGTCGTACCCCAGTTTCGGATCGCGGCCCGCAACGCGGTGACGCTCCTCGACTTCCTCAGGCGTGGAAAAGGATTCGTACGCTTCGCCCGCCTCCAGCAACTTCGCCACCACATCGAGATGCAAATCACGCCGCAGCGACTGCCGGTATGGCTCAAACGGGCCGCCGACCTCCGGGCCTTCGTCCCAGGTGAGGCCGAGCCAGCGCAACGCATCCAGAATTGCGCGGTAGGACTCTTCGGAATCGCGTGCCGCATCGGTGTCTTCGATACGGAAGACGAATTTTCCGCCGGTATGGCGGGCGTACGCCCAGTTGAACAGCGCCGTCCGGATGAGGCCGACATGCGGTGTCCCGGTGGGTGACGGGCAGAAACGGACCCGTACTTCAGTCATGGCTCTCTTTCGATGAGGTTGTTTCGAGCGACCCCGCAAGCAATCGCCTGCGGGCCCTTTCGAGCGACCTACAAGTAGTCGCTGACGGACTCTTTCGAGCGACCGGCATGCGGTCGCTAACGCTGTTTAGCCGCAACAGGATTCGTGAGAGTGCCGATGCCCTCGATGGTCACCGACACGTGCTGTCCGGCCTGCACCGGGCCGACACCCTCCGGGGTCCCGGTCAGAATCACATCGCCGGGCAGCAGCGTCATGACGGTACTGACCCACTCGATGAGTTTCGGAATGTCGTGCAGCAGAAGCGAAGTACGGCTGCGCTGGCGAACCTCGCCCTCCAGCTCGGTCACGATCTCCAGATCCGATGGGTCCAAGGAGGTTTCGATCCATGGGCCGAGCGGGCAGAAGGTGTCGTAGCCCTTGCCCCTGGTCCACTGGCCATCGTGACGCTGCTGATCACGGGCAGTGACATCGTTCGCGACGGTATAGCCGAGCACCACGTCCATGGCACGCGCCGCGGGCACGTCCTTGCACGGACGCCCGATCACCACGGCCAGTTCGCCTTCATAGTCGACCTGAGAGGAACTGGGCGGCAAGATGATCGGCGCGTTCGGCCCGATGATCGAGGTATTCGGCTTGAGGAAGATCACCGGATCCTCCGGGGCGGGCCCACCCATCTCGGCCGCGTGTGCGGCGTAATTCTTGCCGATGCACACCACCTTGCTCGCCAGGATCGGCGCGAGCAAGCGCACGTCGGCCAGCGGCCAACTCCGCCCGGTGAACGTCGGCGTACCGAACGGGTGTTCCGCAATCTCCTTGGCGACGGTGCCGCTTCCCTCTCCCTCGATGCTGACGAAAGCGACCCCATCGGGACTGGCAACTCGACCTAGACGCATGACCCGCAGTCTATCCACCACCTTCGACCTGCCCGAACGCGCCTGCACCGGATTTGCGACACCTACGGCAGAGCCTGTTCGCGACCCCGAGAGGCTCACGACCGAGCGACCGTCCCCCGAGTCGAGCGGCTCAGCCCAGCAACCAGTGGCCGAGCGGCCGAGCAGGCCAAGTGCCGAGTGCCCGAGTGGATAGGTGCTGGCAACGTTTGCCCATGTGGCATGCGCGGCCCTGTGACCCGATCGACAGCGCGAACCCGGAAATGGGGTCGCCGACCGGGTGTACGGTGAGACCCGATGTTCATTCAGTGAGAACATGATTCCACATCATGAGATTTCGAGGTGAGGCCGATGGCTACCGTGACCCAGATCCGCGAGGTCCAGCGGTGGTCCATGCTCGGCCTCGGCGTCTTCGCGCAGTCCTCGAGCGCGGTCTTCATCCACGGTGTTCCGTTCCTGCTGCCCGCATTGACCGCAGGCGGCATGCCCTTGGCCACCGCGGGCCTGCTGGTGGCGATGCCCACGGTCGGGCTGGTGTGCACATTGATCGCCTGGGGCTACGTCGTCGATCGCATCGGCGAGCGCAAGGTGCTGGTCGGCGGACCGCTGCTGATGTTGGCGGCGGGAGCCGCGGCCGCGACGGCATCGAACTACGGCGTGCTCGGCGTCCTGTTGTTCTTGGGCGGCATCGGTGCCGCGAGCACCAACGGCGCCAGCGGCCGCGTCATCGTCGGCTGGTTCCCGCCGCAACGGCGTGGGCTGGCGATGGGGATTCGGCAGACCGCACAGCCGTTGGGCGTCGGCGTCGGCGCGCTGGCCATCCCTGCCGTCGCTGCGGCACACGGGGTTTCGGCCGCCATCCTGGTTCCGGCCGCCATGGCGGGTGTCGCCGCGATCGGCTGCCTGATCTGGATCGTCGACCCACCGCGTCCCGAGGGCAGAGCAGCCGATCGAGCCAATCCCTATCGCGGCGACTCCACACTGTGGCGCATCCACGCGGTATCGGTGCTGTTGTGCGTACCGCAGGGCACAGTGTGGACTTTCGCGCTGCTATGGCTGCATCGCGACGTCGGCTGGTCATTGGCGACTGCGGGCGCATTGGTCACCGCAACCCAAATCCTGGGGGCCTTCGGCAGAATCGGCGCAGGGCACTGGTCGGATCGGGTCGGCAGCCGACTGGGTCCATTGCGCACCGTCGCCATCGCTGCCGTGCTCGCCATGTCCGGCCTGGCCTTGACCGCATGGACACATTCCTGGTGGGCAGCCATCCCCCTACTGGTCGCAGCATCGGTAATCACCGTGGCCGACAACGGACTTGCCTTCACCGCCGTCGCCGAAATCGCAGGCCCCTACTGGAGCGGCCGCGGCCTCGGCATCCAGAACACCGGCCAGAACCTCGCCATGGCCGCCATCCCGCCGGCCTTCGGCGCCCTCATCACCGCCACCGGCTTCTCCGCCGCCTACCTGGCCGCCGCCGTCCTGGCAGCAGCCGCCATCCCCCTCGTCCCCACCGAAAACCGAACCGAATAGCAGCCGCGAAAACCCCAGGGACTCCCACTTCCACCACCAAACCCCCGACCGCAACCACAGCTGGTCCTCACACCGGAACCCACTGCCTCCCGCTCAGATCGACGTGAGTGACATGGTGGCTCGCAACGCATCAACGGCTTCCCCTTCCACAACTCGGACAGGCAGGCTCACGGCTTCCAGCGTGAGGACTGGCGGTGGTGGCGTTCACCAACCTTCAACCCCCAGAGCGCGCTGCCCAGTTCTGTTGCCCTCCAAGGGTTTACCCGGGCAATGCGGGGCACGTCACGTAGGTACCCGGCTTCCCCTTCCACAACTCGGGCAAGCAGGCCAACAGCTTTCAGCGTGAGGATCGGCGATGGTGACGTAGTCGAACCTTCACACCACCGGCCCCCGATGGGTTCCGCATCTCGAACCCGCCATGGGTGGCACACGGCTGCGGGAACACCGAGACCCCCACCATGGTGTTCGACTCGGCGAAGACGCACCCACGAAAGGCGATTGGATGCGGCAAACACCGAGACGTCCACCACCAGGCGCTACTCAGCACGGCACACCTACGAGTGGCACGTGACTACGGCACACCGGCCAGCCCACCATGTACCACTAGGCAGAGACGCACGCAGAACACGACGTGGGTGCGGCCACTGCGGAGGACTAACCTGTCATCTTCCGCTCGGCGAAAAGAGAGACACCCAGCCTCCGCGCCTGGATCGGGCGCGGGGGCTGGGGCTGGGTGGCTGGTCAGACTGCGGCGGCGATTCTGTCGCCGACCTCGGTGGTGGAGGCGGTGCCGGTGCGGGACGCGAGGTCCTTGGCTACCGCGGACTCGATGCGGGTCGCTGCTTCGGCGTTGCCGAGGTGGTTGAGCAGTAGGGAGACCGAGAGGATGGCGGCGGTGGGGTCAGCTTTGGACTGGCCGGCGATGTCGGGGGCGCTGCCGTGCACGGGCTCGAACATGCTCGGGTTGGTGCCGGAGGCGTCGATGTTGCCGCTGGCTGCCAGGCCGATGCCACCGCTCACCGCGGCCGCGAGGTCGGTGATGATGTCGCCGAACAGGTTGTCGGTGACGATCACGTCGAAGCGGCCCGGGTCGTTGACCATGTGGATGGTCGCGGCATCGATGTGCTGGTAGGCGATCTGCACGTCGGGGAACTCGGTGGCGACCTCGTCGACGGTGCGCTGCCACAGCGAACCGGCGAAGGTCAGCACGTTGGTCTTGTGCACCAGGGTGAGGTGCTTGCGGCGAGCCTGCGCCTTGGCGAAGGCGTAGCGCACGACGCGTTCGATGCCGAAGCGGGTATTGGTGCTCACCTCGGTGGCGACCTCATGCGGTGTCCGCACCCGAATCGCGCCGCCGGTGCCGGTGTACGGCCCTTCGGTGCCTTCACGCACGACGACGAAATCGATGTCGGGGTTGCCCGACAGCGGGCTGGTCACCCCGGGATACAGCTTCGACGGCCGCAGGTTGACGTGGTGGTCCAGCGCGAACCTGGTGTGCAGCAGCAGCCCGCGCTCGAGCACACCGCTGGGCACCGACGGGTCGCCGATCGCGCCGAGCAGGATCGCGTCGTGCTGCTTGAGCTCCGGCAGCACCGAATCCGGGAGGATCTCGCCGGTCGCGTGGTAGCGCTTGGCACCGAGGTCGTACTCGGTCTTCGCGACGCCGGGGACCACCACGTCGAGCACTTTCAATGCCTCGGCGATGACCTCGGGACCGATTCCGTCACCGGGGATGACAGCAAGCTTCATGACAACAATGCTCCGTTCAGTATTGCCGGTCACCGGCGTCGCCGGGTTCACGGCGAGCTGTACGCGCCCGCCCTGATATTCGGATGTCTTCGCGAATCCGGGCCGACGCCATGCGCCCGCCCGTATCCCATCGAGCGAACAGCAGCAGCATCACCGTACTTGGTGCATCACGACGGTCCATCGTCGGGCGCGGTCATGCTGCGGGTCGGCAGGCCGAAGGGCCGCGATGACGAGACATATCTGCTACCGGCTCTGCACCCACAGGGCAGCGCGACGGTTGCGTAACCGCAACCACCCCAACGATCCGGCGAACCGCCACCAAACGCCAGACCAACCACTACCGTCGCTCACGGTTCGTGGCCCACGCTTCGTTTGCCCAGGCAGTTGCCGCCCGATGCGTCCAGTACATACGTCGCGGGGGGGGGGGGACCTGGGGTGGGGGGGGGGGGGCGTGGGTGGGTTGGAGGGAACTCCGTCACATATAGTAGCGCAGCGGGCCAGGTGAAACGATAAAAGTGGCAGAGGCAGATTGCGCGGTCGAGCGCC
>NZ_JBHVDF010000004.1:511270-528558 GCF_042802915.1 Nocardia sp. NPDC057440 | reverse complement strand
ACACACCCCCTCTGCGCTTCCTCTTTTTGCTCCACCCCCCTGCTTTCCTCCTCGCTGTTCCCCCCCCCCCCCCCACACCCCCCCCCCCCCCCCCACCCCCCCGCCCCCCCCCCCGCAACGGGGTTCTCGAAAGAGCCGGGACAGCTACGATCGTTCGCGCCTCGGCCGGTCGATCAGAACAGGTCGACCTGGACGACCTTGCCTGCGCCGACAGACTCGGCGATGGCGGCCTGGACATCAGCGGGGACCTCACGGCCGACGCGCAGCACGACGGTGGCGCCTTCCTTGTCGACGTCCTGGCTCAGCTGCGCGGCGAGGATGTCGATCCCGGCCTCGCCCAGCTTGGTGCCGATCTTGCCCAGTGCGCCCGGCCTGTCCTCGTAGTTCAGGACGGCCAGGTTCAGGCCCTCGGCGCGCAGGTCGTAGTTGCGGCCGTTGATGTTGACGATCTTCTGGACCAGCTGCGGCTCGGTCAGGGTGCCCGCCACGTTCAGCGTGCTGCCGTCGCCGAACACCGCGCGCAGATCGACGACGCTGCGGTGGCTCGGGCTCTCCGACGCAGTGGTCACCTGGGCGCTGATGCCGCGATCCTTGGCGAGCGCGGGCGCGTTCACGAAGGTGACCTGGTCTTCGACCAGTGCCGAGAAGACACCGCGCAACGCGGAAAGCTCCAGCACCGCAACGTCTTCGGAGGCCAGCTCGCCGCGCACCTGAACCTCGAGGCTGACCGGCAGCTCATTGGACAGTGCACCGAGCAGCGCGCCCTGCTTGCGGACGATGTCCAGCCACGGCGCGACCGAATCGCCGACCGAGCCGCCGGTGACGTTCACGGCGCCCGGCACGAATTCACCGGCCAGCGCGAGCAGCACGGACTTGGCGACATCGGTGCCCGCGCGGTCCTGCGCCTCGGAGGTGGAGGCGCCGAGGTGCGGGGTCACCACGACCTGCGGCAGGTCGAACAGCGGGCTGTCGGTGCACGGCTCGGTCTCGAACACGTCGAGGCCTGCGGCCCGCACGTGCCCGGACTTGATGGCGTCGGCGAGCGCCTGCTCGTCGACGAGTCCACCGCGGGCGGCGTTGACGATGATCACGCCCGGCTTGGTCTTGGCGATGGCTTCCTTGCCGATGATGCCCTTGGTCTCGGGGGTCTTCGGCAGGTGCACGGAGATCAGGTCGGCGCGCTCGAGCAGCTCGTCCAGGCTCAGCAGCTCGATGCCGAGCTGGGCCGCGCGGGCGGGCGACACGTAGGGGTCGTAGGCGACGATCTTGGTTTCGAAAGCGGCAAGGCGCGCGGCGAAGAGCTGGCCGATGCGGCCGAGGCCGACCACGCCCACGGTCTTGTCGAAGATCTCGACACCGTTGAACTTGCTGCGCTGCCAGGTGCGCTCGCGCAGGGTCGCGTCGGCGGCCGGGATCTGGCGGGCGGCGGCGAGCAGCAGCGTGACGGCATGCTCGGCGGCGGTGTGGATGTTGGAGGTCGGCGCGTTGACGACCATGACGCCGCGCTCGGTGGCGGCGGGCACCTCGACGTTGTCGAGGCCGACGCCAGCGCGCGCGACGATCTTCAGGTTCTTGCCCGCCTCGAGCACCTCGGCATCGACCGTGGTCGCCGAGCGCACGAGCAGCGCGTCGGCCTCGGGGACCGCGGCGAGCAGCGCCGGGCGATCGGGTCCGTCGACCCACCGCACCTCGACACCGTCACCAAGCGCATCGACGGTCGACTGGGCGAGCTTGTCGGCGATCAGAACAACAGGACGGCCTGCTTGGCTCACGGTGGAGTACTCCTGGGGAGAAAGGGGGTCGGCAATTACCGCCGTTCAGCTTAGTGGGCGAGGGTTCGCGGCTTGTTACCCCCCGGCAGGCGGCCGCCGTCAGTGCGATCGAGGGGCGGCGTCGCGGCACGTCCACGATCGAATCGACCCGGAAATACAGCAGGCCCCCGGCGCCGATGGGCGCCCGGGGGCCTGCTGGAAGTCGAGTCAATCGACCGTCATGCTTACTCAGCCACCGAAGGAACCGGTCCACAGGGTGCTGAGGATGCCGTTCAGAGCCGCACTGCCAGTGCTCAGAAGACCGTTCAGGGCGGCACTACCGGTGTCGATGATAACGGGGATCATTACTTACCTCTCGTCGAACGAAATCCAGTTTGACTGGCTAACACAGTGCACATCGGGGCTCCCGCAAATCTGGTTACAAAATTCTGTAATAATGTGACCCACATTACATTTTGATCTCAATCGTGAGCTGGACAACCGTCCATAAGCATCCTGAGCAGCTACGATGCCGACACTCCAGGTCAACGCAAGTTTTTAATACCCATAGTTACTCCGGCAAAGGATCTATGTTGCGAATCCCTAAGGGGAGCTTGGCAATTGCCTGAGAATTACCACTGCCCACGTCCGATGGAAACTCGGACAAACATGGCGATTACACACGTCGGACACCATGCAGCGTGAAATATCCAGCGCGGATCGACCAGTGGGCAGCAGCATCGCCGAGCACCCGACGCAACCGGCCGCGCATTCGGCAGGCGCTTCGCGCCGGTCAGAGCGAAAATGGGCTGCACAGCGCAATCACCGGCACATAGCATCGTCGGATGTCCCTGCGCGCGATCCCCGACTCCATGGACCCGACGGTCGTCGGATCCATCGACGCCGAGCTCCATCGGGTCGAGCGGGAGAATCGGGTCACGGTGCGGTTGGCGATCGAGAGCGGCAGCCGGGCATGGGGTTTCCCCTCCCCCGATTCGGACTACGACTGCCGGTTCGTCTACGTGGCGAACCTCGACAACTACCTGTCGCCGTGGCGCACCAGGGATGTGATCGAGACCCCGCTGGTAGGTCTGCTCGATGTGAACGGATGGGACCTGGCCAAGGCACTGCGGCTGCTGGTCAAGGGCAATGCCGTGTTGATCGAGTGGTTGATGTCGCCGATCGTGTACCGCGGCGACACCCGATTCCGTGATGAGCTGCGCGCCTTGGCAACCGAGGTCGCCGATCGCAACCAGGTGGCCCGCCACTACCTGCACCTGGGCAGCAGGCAATGGTCACTGTTCGACAAGCACCGGTCGCTGAAGAAGGTGTTCTATTCGCTCCGCCCGGCGATGGCGCTGCGCTGGTTGCGCGAACATCCCGACGCTGCCGTTGCGCCCATGCACCTGCCGACACTGCTGGAGCAGTGCGATCTGCCCGCGGATCTCGTCGCGACCGTCGCCGAGCTCACCGAGCTCAAGTCACGCACCCGCGAAATGGGCACCGGCGCCGCTCCCGCGCCGATCGCCGACTTCATCGCCGCTGAGTTCGCTCGCGCCACAGCCGTTTTCCCGAAGACCCCGGACCGCGATCTGGCGCGCGCACACGCGGCGACCGCAGACTTTTTCCGCAAGGAAGTCCGCGCGGTCGCGCCGCCCGAGGTAGCGCCGGTCCATGGACTACCACCGTCGCCACATGGGACCGTCTACGAACGTTCCTGAATGACCGAGGAGGTGACAGTTTGCACGACTCGGCGTCGAAATCACATCGATGGCATCGGCGTGCACGTCACGTCGCCGACATCGGCGTCCGAGTCGAGTAGTGCGGCACTACGATTCGGCGATCGCCGCAGCATAGGCCTGAGCGAGTCGCTCTGTCGCCCGTGGCCCGTTCGGATCGGGCCGCGGGACACCGAGATGGGATTCGCGCAGTTCGTCCATGAACTCGCTCCAGAGCTGCGGCCCGCGCTCCTCGAGCAGTTCGGCGCGTACCCGGAGACGTTTCGTCGTCGGCCGGTGCCGTAGCCCCCACGCGCCGAGGTGGGCCATCGTCGGCACCAGCTGGATGGCGGGTTCGGTCAGCCGGTACTCGGCTTTCTGGCCGGGGCGGGCGTCTTCGCGGCTGAGCAGTCCGGCCGCGACGAGGCGCTTGAGCCGGTCGGACAGGATGTTCGACGCGATGCCCTCCTCGGATCCGGCCAGCAGCTCACGGAAGTATCGCCGGTTGCCGAACATCACGTCGCGCAGCACCAGCAGCGTCCACCGGTCGCCGATCACCTCGATGGTCGCGTTGATCGGGCAACCCGAGCGTCCGTCGTCGCGCATGCGGTGCCCCTTTCTCATGCCGAAATCTCGAAAACTTCTGATTGCAATATACAACCAGTTGCGCTTACAGTACTCCACAAGCGATTGCAAAGTGCAATCACTCGACGAAGGAGCCATCATGCCGAAGCTGCGCGTGCACAACCTCGCGATCTCCCTGGACGGATATGTCGCGGGACCGAACCAAGGCCACGACAACCCTCTCGGCGAAGGCGGCATGCGCCTGCATGATTGGGCGTTCGCCACGAAATACGGTCGCTCGATGGGCGGCGAGGACGCCGACGGCGACACCGGCATCGACAACGACTTCGTGGTGGCAGGCGACGTCGGTATCGGCGCGACCATCATGGGCCGCAACATGTTCGGACCGATCCGCGGACCATGGACAGACCACGAATGGACGGGCTGGTGGGGCGACAACCCGCCCTACCACCACGACACCTTCGTGATGACCCACCACCAGCGGCCGTCGGTCTCGATGACGGGCGGCACCACGTTCCACTTCGTGAACGACACCCCGGAAGAAGTGTTGCGCCAGGCGCTCAAAGCTGCCGATGGCGCGGATGTGCGGTTGGCCGGCGGCGCATCAGCCGTCCGGCAGTTCCTGCGCGCGGGCTTGGTGGACGAATTGCACCTGGCCGTCGTCCCGATCCTGCTCGGTGCGGGCGAACGACTCTACGACGAGCTCGGGACGCTGCCCGGATACGACTGCACGTCAATCGTTAGCTCCCCCACCGTCACCCACGTCCAGTTCGCGAAAATCCCCTGAGCGATCCGCCCCCGGATATGGCAAGAGGCCCGCACCCCCTGCCGGGTGCGAGCCTCTCAGAAGTCACGCTTGATCAGATAGCGCGGACGTCCTGGGCCTGCGGACCCTTCTGGCCCTGGCCGATCTCGAACTCCACACGCTGGCCCTCTTCGAGGGACCGGAAACCCGAGCCGCTAACGGCCGAGTAGTGCACGAAGACGTCAGGGCCGCCTCCGTCTTGGGCGATAAAGCCGAAGCCCTTTTCGCTGTTGAACCACTTCACACTGCCTTGAGCCATGTTCTTTACTTCTTACTTCCTGTAGGCGAGCCTGGCAGATCACTTTGATAAGCCCGGTCTCGACGTCAACAATGCCATCATCCGACGAATTCCTCCACATCTGGCACCTCCCACTGTGAGCAAACCGACGTTCCAGGGGCACTGTGGCACCGAACCCGGGCCCGGCGCGCATGTCACGGAAACGGCTCTGACGGCGGGCGGAGGCAACAAACGGGCTAGTTCGAGACCGGTCCGAGATCGCAATGTTGCGGTCGCACAACGATTTCGCGTCGAACGCGGGCGCACCGCAGGCTGCCGGTACCGGCTCGTGGCGCGGCGAAAAGTGTGCTCGTCGCGGCCACCGAACCCACGGGTTTCGCGGCGGATCACCCAGCGCCGTCCTACCCAGGCTCCGCGTCGAGAACTGCGACGGCGATGCCGTCCAGAATGAGTTCGAGGCCGAAGGTGAAATCGTGATCGTCGCTTACCCCAGCGGCGGGCGGCGGTTCGAAAATGTCGGATCCGAAGAGCTGCGCGGCATCAGGGTATCGGTCGGGGTCGACAAGACGGGCCAGGTCACGGCCATAATTCTGCTCGACCTGCACCTGGTCGAGACCGGCCGCTCGGCTGCCATGTTCGAGTTGGTGCGCCAGCACGAAACCCTGCCGGACATAGCCGCTGACGACCATGATGACACCAATCTTGGCGGCCCAGTCCAGCTTCGTACCGCGTAGAGCGCGCAGGCCGGCGTCCATCCAGTCGATCGCGTTGGGCCCACGCGGCGGGCCGCTGATCGGCAACTGGGCCAACCAAGGGTGGCGGCGGAAGACTTCGAGCTGCGCGAGGGCCCAGCGCCGCAGATCTTCGCGCCATTCCCCTTGCGGGACAGCGAGTTCCGTCGCCGGGCCGAAGCCGAGGTCTGCCATCAAATCGTTCAGTTCGTCTTTGGAGCCGATGTGGCGGTACAGCGACATGGGCGTAACACCCAGTGCCGCAGCGATCTTCGGCAGGGTCGCGCCCTGGAGTCCGGCACGGTCGGCCAACGCGACCGCCGTGCCGACAACTCGGTCCACGTCCAGTTCCGCTGGACGGCCGAGCCGCGGCCCGATCGGCAGCCGCCACATGCGCACGAGCTGGTCGGGCAGCTTCTCGCCGGACATTGTCGCGGACCTCCATTTCCACTGGTCAAGGCATCACCGAACTTTAACATGCGCCTTATAGTATAAGTCATATACTATCCATGGACCCGCTCCGTCGACAATGTCGGCGGCCGATCCGGGACTCCTCGAAAGCGAGAGCACATGGACGCCGACGCAATACGTCGCACTACCGGAATAGCCGGTCTCGTCGCGGCCGTACTGACCCTGATCGAACTGCCGCTGTACTTCGTCTACGACGGTGCGCCACCCGACTCGAATGTCTTGACCCGCAGCATGTTCGGGCTCACTGGGCTTACCCTGCTCGTCGCCTTCATGTCGGGCCTGGGATACCTGCTGAAGCAGACCGACTACGCATGGGCCGGTTCCGTCGCCGCCACCGCGGGACTGATGTGGCTGACGGTGGCATTCGTCTCGATGGGCCTGGAGGTCGGCGCTGTGATCGAAGCGCCGGAACCGATCGATCCGACCATCACCGTCAGCGGCACCTACATCTTGTACGGCACGATCTCCCGGCTGCTCGAGACGTTGTTCTTCGCGACCTTCGGCTTCGTGGTGCTGCGCACCGCACTGCTACCGCGCTGGGTCGGCTGGTCGGCCTTGGTGCTTGCCCTGATCAACATCGCGTTCGTCCCGTCGCTGTTCTTCGGGAACACACCGGCCGATTTCTACGCGGCGAACGGCTGGGGCACGACGGCCACCGTCGGCGGCCTCACCATGCTGTGGATCCTGGCGGTCGGGGGCACACTGGCGACAACACGCCAGCCCACACCAGTGACCGGCTAGCCGGCGAACTCGGTCAGGGACAGCACATTTCCGTCCGGGTCGGCGAACCAGGCCACCTTGTCACCACCCGGCGAAGCCCACACCCCGGCGGCGTCCTGAGGCATTCCCTCGTAGCGGAGGAACACCACCCCGTGTTCGGTCAGTTCGGCGACGGCTCGGCCGATGTCGGGCACGACCCAGCCGAGCACAGTGAACGGTTGTGGAGCAAGCTCGTTCACCAGGGTGATGCGCACCGTCGTGCCCGCGCCGCGCGCGACAACCGCATACAGCGTCGCCTCCACGATCGTCAGACCGAGGACCTCCGCGAAGAACTTGCCGGACCGAGTCAGGTCCGACGACGGCACAAAGGCGACAACTTCGGCATCCGCAAGGGGGCCCATAGGCGGAGGCTACCCGCCCGAACCGACCCGAACGGACATTTTCGTGCGGTGTGCGCCGCCGGTCGCCAGGTGCTGGGCACGACCGGCAACCCTGCCCTATCGAGTCGAGGCCAGAGAATCGCCCTGCGATGCCACAAGGACGGCATCCGTGGCGACTTCCATTCCGCCTGCTCGGCCGAGCAGTAGCGATGACGTAGTCGGTTCGCGTCCAGAGCACCGACCGACCCAGCACGACTGGATACGCTGCTGGCCGGACTGCTTCCGAGAAATGTCCGGATCCAGCACGTAGTTGCCGCGAGGCCGCCATCGAGCAGGCCGGCGACTACAAATACCGCACCTGGCGCGCCTTCGATTCCTCGTATGCCGCTCGGCCGGAGAGGTGCTCCGGCACACCGACCTCCCACCAGGCTCCGGCTTCCGTCCATGCGGACGGCTGGGTGCGCACCACCAGCACGGCCGGGCGCGACTCGACGCGGGCGGCAGTCCGGGCCCGGGCGTAGGCGTCGCGGACTTCGTCCAGGTCGGTCGCGGTGAATACGGTGCAGCCCAGGGCGCGCGCATGGGCGGCGAAGTCGACTCGTGGCGGTGCGGCGTGGTTGGTGCGGCAGTTGGCGTAGAAGTTGTTGAACGGTTCGCCGCCTTGGCCTTCTTGCAGCCGGGCGATCACCGCGTAGCCGTCGTTGTCGCAGACGATGGCGACCAGCGGGTGGCCTGCGAAGGCCGCCGAGAACAGCTCGGAGTTCAGCATGAGATAGGAACCATCGCCGAGCATGGTGGTGACCAGCCCATCGTGTGCCATTGCCGCGCCCCAGGCGCCCGCGATCTCGTATCCCATACAGGAGAAGCCATATTCGACATCCATGGTCGGTGCGCCGCCGGTGGCGCGCCAGCCGCCGACGAGTTCGCCGGGCATGCCGCCGGAAGCGGTCATGACATAGTCGTCCGGCCCGCTCAGCTCGTTGACGACGCCGACCACCTGGGCATAGGTGGGTGTGCCCGTGGTCGAGGCGCGCAACGTGTCGATGTGGGCGTCCCATTCGGTGCGCACCGCGGCCGCTCGTGCCGTCCAGTCGGCATCGACTCGCCAATCGTCGTCGGTGTCATCGGACGATCGAATCTCGTTCTGCCCGAGCGTATTCGGGTCGAGCTGCCCAGCGAGTTCCCGGAGCGCCGCCGCGGCGTCACCCACGACCGCGAGCGCGCCGTGCTTGACAGCGTCGAAACGCGCCGCGTTGATAGTGACCAGGGTGGCGTCGGGGGCGAACACCGTCCACGACGCCGTCGTGAAGTCCTGTAGCCGGGTGCCCACCGCGAGCACCAAGTCGGCCGCGCCTGCCATCGCGTTGGCCGACGCCGAGCCGGTGACGCCGAGCGGTCCGGCATACAGGGGATGCTGATGCGGGATCAGGGTGCGGCCCGCTGTCGTCTCCACGATCGGGATCCCGTGCCGCTGCGCGAGTTCGACCGCTGCTGCGGCCGCTCCGGAGTAGCGGACTCCGCCGCCGACCACCAGCAGCGGCCGTGACGACGCCCGCAGCGCCGCAGCCGCATCGGCCAGGGATCGCTGGTCCGCACGGGGCCGGACCACGCGATGCACAACCGGTTCGAACAACGACTCCGGAAAGTCGTAGATCTCGGCCTGGACGTCTTGCGGCAGCGCCAGCGTCACCGGCCCGGCATCAGCCGCGTCGGTGAGGACCCGCGCCACCTGGGGCAGCGTCGCGAGCAACTGCTCGGGCCGGGTGATTCGATCGAAATAGCGGCTCACGGCCCGAAAGGCGTCGTTCACCGTGAGCGTCCCGTCGCCGAAATGCTCCACCTGCTGCAGCACCGGATCCGGCGCGCGTGTGGTGAAGGCATCACCGGGAAGCAGTAGCAGCGGAAGCCGATTCGCATGCGCGACGCCCGCTGCCGTCACCATGTTCAGCGCGCCGGGCCCGATGGACGAGGTCGCAACCCCGACCTGCCGCCGATGGGTCGCCTTGGCCAGTCCCACCGCCGCCAGCGCCATCCCCTCCTCGGTGTGCCCACGCCACACCGGTATCTCGTCGCGGCGCTCTTGCAGCGCGGTACCGAGGCCGAGCACGTTGCCGTGCCCGAATATCGCGAACACTGCTGGAAACAAAGGCACTTCATGCCCGTCGATGGTCTCCGACCGCTGGGCGATCAGCCACGCCACCAACGCTTGGGCCGTGGTCAGCTTCATGCGCTCCATCCTTCGAGGTCGGCCGCTACACAACGTGAGTAGACAGGGCCATTGCCGGCGGGGGTATGGGAAAACCGCGCGGCTCCATGGCTCCGCGATGGGTGTGCCACAACCAGGCGGCCTCGGAGCCGCTGCTGCGTGAGCGCGGCATCACGTTGATGCGCATCGATCAGGCGCACAACGACAAGGACACCGATCCGGTGCCGACCACCGAATCCGATATCGCGTTGCCAAGTCATGAGCGGAGCACTTCGTGGGCGGTGACCGTGCGGCGGGGTCGAATGGGACGAGCACATGTGAATCGCCGGCATTGCCTCGCACCCGTTCGCCGGAGGGCCCGTAAACGCCCCGCCGATGGGCGGATTCATCGGCACCGGCCTTCGTGGTCGGTGACCGGACAGCGAGAATCGGTCGGCTGTCCCGCCCAACTGTCGCGCACCCAGGTGTGCGCCGGGTCGTCGCAGAAGGCCATGGAGCGCTCGGGGGCCGGGCCTGCCAGCACGTTGAGGTAGTACATCGGATAGCCGGGGGCGGCGATGCACGGTCCGTGGTAGCCGCGCGGCACCAGGAAGACATCGCCATCGCGGACTACGACGTTCTCGTCCAGCGCGCCGTCGGCGGTGTAGGTCCGGTGCATGCCGAAACCCTCGCCGGACGTGGTGATCCCGTCGCGCCCCGCGATGCGGAAGTAGTAGATCTCCTCATTGACCACCTCGCATTCGCTGGCCTCGTCGTGCTTGTGCGGCGGGTACGAGGACCAGTTGCCGTCCGGGGTGATCAGCTCACATGCGTTGAGTTTGTCGGCGTGGTCCCATATCCCGGGAACGCCGAAACTCGTGACCTGCCGGGTCGCGGGCCCCGCGCCACGCACCTCGACCGGAACCTTCTCCGCCGGACCATATCTCGGCTCCAACCGATTCACGCATCGCGCCATCGGCAGCGCGACCTCGACCCCGCCCACGGTCGACAACTCGACCTCGGCATCACGTGGCACGTAGGCGAAGTCGGTCACCCGTGTGAACACCGAATCCCGGCCGTCCAAGACGAATTCCAGACCGTCCACCCGCACCGTGCACGACCCCGCCAACGGCAAAACGAACGCCTCGTACTCCCCCGTACGCACCGTCCGCGCCTCGCCGGCCCCCAACCGCAGGACACGCAGCCCGGCGTAACTCCATCCCGCCGCTTCCGCGGTGAGCGACACCGGATCCACCTCGTCGCTCAACGTCCCAGCCCGCCGATGCAGATTCATCGCACCTCCCGCCCGAGCCGCCACTGCCATCGTGCCCCGTTGCCGAGTGGCACATGATGGACAGCCCCACTCGATGTTCGCCGCAGCCACGCACCACTCGCTGGGATATCCCGCGCCGGCGTCGCCGAACTCCGGTGACACGGCGAGAGCGTTCTGCCCCCGAGCGTGATCATCGGGCCTCCTTTCGGGACCTGGGCCGCTATGTCTGCTGATGTCGTGACCTCGCCGCCGGGCGAAAGGGTGGTGCGGCCACCTGACAATCCCGCGCACTCGTCCGTGTCCACCGCCTCGATGACCGAATCGTGGCTGATCCGGCCGCCCCATTCGGAGCGACTCATCGCCAGGTCGCCGCGCATACCGCGACCAAGGGCGACGAGTGAGGCATTCATCGAGCCTCTTTCAGGATCTGGGCGGCCGCATCCACTGCGGCCGCGACATCACCGTCGGGCGGATAGAGAAGCGTGCGGCCGACAACAAGGCCGCGAACCACGTCGTGGCCGAGTGCGCCGCCCCACGAGGCGAGGTCGGCGGCCGGGTCGCCCGACGGAGCACCACCGAGAACCACGACCGGGAGCGTTGTCGCATCCAGCACGGAGAAGTCCTGCGGCGCAGGAATTTTCAACCACGTGTAGGCGGAGGTGACGCCGAGGCCGGACGCTACCGTGATCGCTCTCGCCAGCGCGGGCGCATCCCTGCTCATCACCAGGGTGCCCGCGGCGTCGCGGTGGTAGGGCAACGGTTCGACCATCGCCATCAGACCGTGTCCGGCCAGCTCCGAGACAGCTTGTGCGCACGCGTGCAGCGTCGGGATGGTGCCCGCGTCCGAGTCGACGAGGCGCAATAGCATTTTGCCGCCGTCGAGGCGGAAGCGGACCAGCGCGTCGGCGTCGTATCCGGTAAAACGGTCGTCGATCTCCCACTTCGCGCCCGCCAGGCCACCGCGGTTCATCGAGCCGATGACGACCTTGTCGTCCAATGCGTCGAGCAGCAGTAGTTCCTCGACGACGTCCGGGGAGCCGAGCACACCGTCCACCTCCGGGTGGGCCAGCGCGACGAGCAGTCTTTCCAGCAACGTGCGGCGATCCGCCATCGCCGTCAGATCCGAGCCGACACCGAGCGCGCCACGCGCCGGATGGTCGGCGGCCACGAGGAACAGCGTTTCCTTCTCCGACAACAGACCTGGACGCCGATGCCGCTTGGCATAGGCCCGTTCGATCGCAGCCGGGTCGGTCGCGCGCACACGCAGCAATTCCTGCCAGCGCTCATCGGTCAGATACACAGCACCTCCTCGATCTCGGCGTTCGTCGGCATCGCGTCGGCACACGCCAGTCGTGATGCCACCAACGCACCAGCGGCGTTGGCGTAGGTGGCGATCCGCTGCGGATCCCAGTCCGACAGCAGACCATGGATCAACGCGCCACCGAACCCATCGCCCGCACCGAGCCCGCACCTCACCTCGACCGGGCACGGCGGCACCGACCAGCGTCCGGATTCGGTCGCGACAAGCACGCCCGCTGCGCCGCGCTTGATCACCGCAAGCCGCACACCGCGGGCAAGCAGCCGGTCGGCTGCCTCGTCCGGATCGGCGCTGCCGACCGCCACCTCTACCTCGGTGCGGTTGCCCACCACCACATTCACGTGGTCGAGCATCCAGCTGATCTCGGTACGCGCGGTCGCCGCGTCCGGCCAGAACATCGGCCGATAGTCGAGGTCGAGCACCGTGTGCCCGCGGCGGGCACGGCGTTCGAGTACGGACCGCTGAGTGGAACGGGCCGGTTCCGCACTCACGCCGGTGCCCGTAACCCACAGCAGCGGAACAGAATCCACCACATCCCACGGCACCTCGTCCGGCTCGATGGTGAGATCCGGTGCGATGGGCGCGCGATAGAACAGCAGCGGTGGATCGGCGGGCGGGTCGAGCTCGCAGAAGACCACGGGAGTCAGCAGATTCGGCGCGGTTGTGACGTACCGGGCCGATACGCCGAAGCCCGTCAGCGCCGAGCGCACGAAACCGCCGAAGCCGTCCGGTCCGACCTTGGTCAGCACCGCGGCGCGCCTGCCGAGTCGGGCGGCGGCGACCGCGACGTTGGTCGCGGTGCCGCCCAGGAACTTCGCGAAGGTCTCGACCTCGGCCAAGCCGACGCCGCTCTGCAATGGGTACAGATCGACGCCGACTCGCCCGATCGTGAGCGCTTCCAAGCCGCTCACGGCGTCACCACGCGCTGCAACTCGTGCTGCAAGGCGTCCAGCTCCGCGCCGCCCGCCATTTGGCGGGTCAGCTCCGAGACGTCGATCTCCGACTTCTCATAGGAGCCGAGCATCGCACCCCGTTTGAGCAGCAGGAACCGGTCGCCGACCGGGTAGGCGTGGTGCGGATTGTGGGTGATCAGAATGACCCCGAGCCCGCGATCACGCGCCTGCACAACGTATTTCAGCACCACGCCGGCCTGCTTCACACCGAGCGCCGCGGTCGGCTCGTCCAGAATCAGCACCTTGGCCCCGTAGTGCACGGCACGGGCAATGGCGACGCACTGTCGCTGGCCCCCGGAAAGAGTGCCGACCGGCTGCTCCATATCGCGGATTTCGATCCCCATGTCCTCCAACGCCTGTCGCGCGATCTCGCGTCCCTTGCGTCGATCGAGCAACCGCAGCGGACCGTATCCGACCGTCGGCTCCGAGCCGAGGACGAAGTTGCGCCAGACGCTCATCAGCGGCACCACGGCGAGGTCCTGATACACCGTCGCGATGCCACGGTCCAAAGCCTCCCGGGGCGAGGCGAATCGGGTGGGCTCGCCCTCGACGCGCAGTTCGCCCTGGTCGTGCTGATGGACACCGGCCAGAATCTTGATGAGGGTCGATTTGCCCGCACCGTTGTCGCCGAGGATGCAGGTGACCTGGCCCGCGTTCACCACAGTGGTGACATCCCGCAGCGCGACGACGCCGCCATAGCTCTTGCCGACATCGGTCGCTTCGATCAGTGGAGTAGTCATCGGCGTACCCTCTCGGCTCGCTTCTGGAATCTATTGTTGACCAGCACAGCAGCCAGCAGCAGCACGCCGAGGAACAGCATGAACCAGTCGCTGTCCCACCGGGCGAACACAATGCCCTGGCGGGCCATACCGAAGATCAGCGCACCCAGTGCGGCGCCGATCGCCGAACCGAACCCACCGGTCAGCAGGCAGCCGCCGACCACGGCCGCGATGATGTAGTGCAACTCCAGCCCGACACCCTGGTTGGCCTGCACACTGGCAAAACGCAGGATGCCGCAGGAGCCGACGACCCAGCCCGCGAACGCGGTGGTCATGAAGAGCACGATCTTCGTCCGATCCGCGGGGACACCGACAGCGCGGGCGCTCGGCAGCGATCCGCCGACCGCGAAGATCCAGTTCCCGAACTTGGTGCGCACGAGGACAACTGCGGCGATCGCCGTCAGTACGATCCACCAGACGACCGAGGCTTGCAGATGGGTGTCACCGATATTCAAGGTCGATGCGAACACCCACCCCGCCGAGTTGTAGCCGTCGGCGCTGCGAATGCCCGACACCTGAACGGTTCCGGTGACCAGCCGGGTAACACCGAGGTTGAGACCTTGCAGCGCAAGGAAAGTGCCGAGGGTGACGATGAAGCTCGGCAGCCCGGTGCGCATCACCAGCCAGCCGTTGAACGCGCCGACGGTCAGCGCGAACACCAGCGAAACCACCAGGGCCGCCCAGACATTCCACCCCGCGTTGACCGCGAGCAACGCGGTCACCAATGCGGTGGAGGCGGTCATCACGCCTGCTGACAAATCGAACTCGCCGCCGATCATCAGCAGCGCCACCGCGACGGCCATGATCCCGAGCGTGGAGGAATCGTCGAGCCAGGTCGCGATGCCGAGTGCGCTGAGGAACCGATCGGTGATGATCGAGAAGAACGCGAACACCAGCATCGCGCCCAGCAGCGCGCCGATCTCCGGTCGCACGATCAAGCGCTGGAACAGCGAGGGACCGTCCGGCGGCGCACTCACGGTGACTTCGGAAGTTTTTGTGGCAGTACTCATGTGATCCATTCCGATCTCACCGCGTGCCCTGCGCCACGAGCGCGGCGATGGCATCGACGTTGTTCTTGTCGACGAAGGCGGGGCCGGTCTGCACCGGTGCGCCACCACCGACGAGGTTCAGGTTCGTCCGCGACAGCTGCAGCATCACCACCGGCAGATAGCCCTGTTCGAATTGCTGCTGATCCACCGCGAAGAGCAGCTTGCCCGCGCGAATCGCGTCGACAACATCGGTATTGAGGTCGAACGTCGCGACTGTCGCCGCCGACTGCGATTCCTTCACCGCATCCACCGCACGCGCGGCAACCTGTGAATTCAGCGTCAGCACCGCGTCGATGGACCGGTCGGCCTCCAACGCGCCCTTGATACGGGACTGTGCGTCGGTCGGATTGTTGATGTCCACCTGCAACGTGGACCCGTTGCCGAATGCCTTGGTGGCGCCCTCACAACGCTGATTGGCGCCGATATTGCCCGCCTCGTGGATCACGCAGAGCAGCTTCTTGCGTCCGGCATCGGCCAGCCGCTTGCCTGCGGCCTGCCCGGCCAGCGACTCGCTCTGCCCGACGTGACCGATCGCACCGAACTTGGCGCTCTCACTCTCACCCGAGTTGACGGTCACCACCGGAATGCCCGCGGTGACAGCCTTCTCGATGGAAGGCCGCAGCGCTTCGGGATTCGCCATCGATACGACGAGCCCGTCCACTCCTTGTGCGACGGCGTTGTCGATGAGTTTCGCCTGCTGTCCCGGATCGCCCGCCGAGTTGTACTCGACGCGGACTCCGAGGTCCTTGCCCGCCGCCTCGGCCCCGTTCTTGACGACATTCCAGAATGCGTCGCCGGGGCTGCCGTGCGTTACCACTGCGACAGAGTTCAATGTGCCTGCGGCAATGGGTGATTGCGTCGAGGCAGGGGCGTCGGTGCCCGGTCCGCTGCAGGCCGCGAGGAGGGCGGTCGCCGCGACCCACGGCAGGATGCGCCGCGCCCCTCGCCGCCACGACATGGCGCCGGGTGCGGGACGGTGTGCGCGTAGAGACATCGTTGTCATCAACTTCCCCACTAGATTCGTGCCGATGTCAGTGCGGCGCCGATGCCCGCGAGGTGGCGCAGACTGCGGAGCGCATCCCGGCTCGCCGGCTGTGCGCCGTCGTCCTTGCCGAGAGCCGTGTCCTGTTCGATGACGTACCAGCCCTGGTATCCGGCCTGGTGCACGCTGCGCACGAGAGTTTCGACGTCGACATCGCCCGCGCCGAGGGGGACGTAGAGCCCGCGCCGGACCGCCTCGCTGTATTCGATTGCGCCACTGCGCACTTCGTTCGCCAGCGCGCTGCGCACGTCCTTGAGATGAATGTGCCCGATCCGATGGGGATTTCGCTGTGCGAGGCCGACCGGGTCGGTGCCGCCGATGAGTAGATGGCCGGTGTCGAGGCAGATGTCGAGCTCCGAGTCGGCGAGGAAGCGTTCGACCTCCGCCGCGGTCTCGACGTAGGTGCCCACGTGCGGATGCAGCGTGGTGCGCAGGCCGTGCTCAGCGGCGACACCGCTGATCGCGGCGGCGGTTTCGACGAGGGTGCGCCACTGCGCATCCGAGAGCGGCGGCCGGGTGTCGTACCCGTCGAGTCCCGTCGCGGCCGCGAGGACGAGCACTTCCGCGCCCGTCGCGGCGAACAGTTCGGCGGTCGCCCGTGCGGTCTCGATGGCGCTGAGCGCATCCTGATGTAGCGCGAGCGCGAGGAAACCGCCGACCGCGCTGATGCCGAACCCGTCCAGCAGCGACCGCAATTCGACCGGATCCTGCGGGAGGTAGCCGGGTGGACCGAGCTCCGTCGCGGAGATCCCGAGGGTGACCATCTCGGTCAGGACGGTCCGTGCGTCGAGCACGTGTCCCCAGCCGGGGACTTCACAGACTCCCCAGGAGATTGGCGCGGCCGCGATACGCAGCGGGTAGAGAGGTTCGGTCATCGGGACTTCTCCGACCTTCGGTGTCGATCGACGTGTAGCGCTCCGAACTATTGGAGCGCTCCAACTATGTAACGTGGGTCATAGTGTGTCAAGTACTGCGTCGCTGGCCAAGATATCGCTGCCACCTGCGAATATATCGACAACCAGGACAAACTGGGAGCGCCGGCGAAGTGAAGAATGTCCAATTAGAGCGCTCTATTGATTAGCGTGCGCCGACCTTGTAACGTCCGACACTGCACAGATCACCACACGCGGAACGGAGGCGACATGGCGCGACCGACCATGGAAGACGTCGCGGCGCGCGCCGGCGTCTCCCGCGCCCTGGTCTCCCTCGTCATGGGGGGGGCCCCCCCCCGGGGGGGTTAAAAAAAAAAAAACACCCCACAAACCCACACAAAAAGGGGGTGGGGTGGGG
>NZ_JBHVDF010000004.1:487786-511260 GCF_042802915.1 Nocardia sp. NPDC057440 | reverse complement strand
CCCGCGTACGGGAGGCTACTGGGGGCGACCCACCTTGCAAGACGTCGCGGCGCGCGCGGGGGACCCCCGCCCCCGGTACACCCTCGACATGCGCGACTCACCCAAGGTGAGCGCGCATCGCCGCCGTGCCGTGCTGGCGGCCGCCAAAGACCTCGGCTACCAACCGCACATCATGGCGCGATCATTAGCGAGCCGAACGTCGAACATCATCGGCGTCATGGTCTCCGACCTGCGCAATGCCTTCTTCGCCGATGTCGTCGAAGGCATGGACACCGCGGCACAGGACGCCGGATTCGAACTGATCCTGAACACCGGCCGTCGCAGCGCCGCCCGCGAACGCACCGCCTTGGAGAGCCTGCTGTCATTCCGCCCCGGCGGCATCATCCTGCTGTCACCGGTGCTGCCCGCCGCCGCGATTCGCGATGCGGCACAGCAGGGACCGGTCGTGCTGATCTCACGCAGCTCCACCATCCCCGACGTCGACACCGTCAACGACGACGGCGAGGTCGGCGCGGCGCTGGCCGTCGACCACCTCGTCTCCCTCGGCCATCGCCGCATCGTGCACCTCGACGGCGGCGGCGCCTTCACCTCCGCCGCGCGTCGCCGCGGCTATCGCGACACCATGACTCGCCACGGCCTGGAACCGATGATCATTCCCAGCGAGCACACCGACTCGGCGGGCATCGCCGCCGTCCAGCGGCTTTTGAACCTCTTCTCCCACAACAACTTCCCCACCGCACTGGTGTGCAGCAACGACTTCAACGCCGTCGGCGCGATGTCCGCGCTGGAAGAAGCGGGACTGCGCGTGCCGCACGACGTCTCCATCGTCGGCTACGACAACACCTCCCTGGCCGCGCTACGCCACGTCTCACTGACCACCATCGACCAGCCCCGCACCCAAATGGGCCACCTGGCAATCGAAGCGCTCACCGAACGCCTCCGCGACGGCCGCACCGAACCGGTCCGACGCCGCCTACAGCCCGCACTCGTCGCTCGCGCGACGACCGCAGCGCCCCGCGGCTGAACAAGGCCCCCGCGGGCCAGCTCGAATCCGCATGGCTCGAATTTCCCACCACACGACGAGTTTTCACCAGGAGGAGCGACGATGACATCCGCAACACCCGTCACCTTGGGCCTGGCAGGCACCGGACGAATCGGCACCTCACACGCCGAAACTCTGAAGCACCTTCCCGGCGTCGGCAGTGTCATCGTCGCCGACGCCGACGCCGAACGAGCCCGCGCCGCGGCCGGAAAGCTCGGCGTCCAAGCGGTGCCCGACCTCGACGCCCTGTTCGCCTCCGACCTCGACGGCCTGATCATCGCGACGGCCACCGACTCCCACCCCGAACTCATCACCCGTGCCGTCGACCAAGGCATCCCCGTCTTCTGCGAAAAGCCGGTCGCCGCCGACATCCGAGGCACCCTCGCCGTCATCGAACACATCAAAAACTCCACCGTCCCAGTGCAAATCGGCTTCCAACGCCGCTTCGACGCCGGCTACCGCGCCGCCCGCTCCGCCATCGCCTCCGGCGACCTCGGCTGGCTGCACACCCTCCGCGCCACCACCCTCGACCCAGCACCCCCACCCGCCGAATACATCCCCCGCTCCGGAGGTCTCTTCCGCGACTGCGGCGTCCACGATTTCGACATCATCCGCTGGGTGACCGGCCGCGAAGTGGTGGAGGTGTACGCCACCGGCGCCAACCGAGGCGAACAATTCTTCGCCGATGCGGGCGACATCGACACCGCCGCGGTAGTCCTGCGCCTCGACGACAGCACCCTGGCGACAGTTTCCCTCGCCCGCTACAACGGCGCAGGCTACGACGTCCGCCTGGAAGCACTCGGCTCCCGAGGCAACGCGATCGTCGGTCTCGACGACCGCGCGCCCTTGACCTCTGTCGAACCCGACTACGTTCCCTCGCCTTTTCCCGCCTATCCCGGTTTCATGGAGCGCTTCCGGCGCGCGTACACCGACGAGCTCGCGGCGTTCCTGTCCGTCGCGAGCGGGGAGATCGATAGCCCCTGCACAGCGGCGGATGCCCTCGAGGCGTTCTATATCGCTGAGGCCTGCGAACTTTCGCGGCGGGAGCGCCGCCCGGTCGCGGTAGCCGAGGTGCGCCACTGACCTGAGGTTGTACGTCGAGCTACCTGCTGTGCGCACTCGCTCGCGGCGGGTAGCTCGCAAGAAAATGACATGAATTCGATCAGTCCGCACCACTACCCTCACCTGTATGAGGAGGACACCACAAGAGAAGAAGCAGCTCAGTTACACCAGAGACCGCCGCAACACCTATGGCGAGAACGACAAGGCCTCCCGCAAGAACATCCCCCGCTCCCGAGCCCAGGCCCACCGCGCCAACCGCCACTTCGACGCCCAGACCTTGAAGGCGTCGACCGGCCCGGTCGATGCCGCTCTCGCCGATCGAGCCGAACAACAGGTCCGTGTACACCGCCGCCGAATCTTCCGCAAGCGGCCGGATACGGCTCTCGGCGAGTACGTGAAATGGAAACTGATCAAACGCAATAGGCTGACTCCGCGCCATGCCGTCACCAACGTCCGCAAGGCCGATCCGATCGAATCCGCCGGTACACCGCCCGGCGCTGACGACACTTCCGTAGCCCACAGCAACCAGCCGTTCAAACGGCACGATCCACGCGCATCTGCCGCACAAAGGTTGACCAACCGAGCCCTATTCGATGACCTGGCTCCCGCGGGCCCGTCGAGCCACCCGGAATAACCGGAGCTCAGCACTCGTTTCCCGCCCTTACGCGCTGGGTGTTGCGGTACGAACTCGAAGAAAGACCGTATGAAGATCATCGTTATCGGGGCCAGCGGGACCATCGGCTCGGCCGTCGCCGAAGCGCTCGAGAAGAACCACGAGGTGGTGCGCGCCGCACGGCGTGGGCCGGTGCGCGTGGACATGGACAACAACGCCTCGATCGACGCACTCTTCGAGACCGTCCGAGACGTGGACGCCGTCGTCGTCACCGCCGCCAGCGGCAAGCTGACACCCCTGGACTCGGACGACGACTTCACCCGCGGACTGCAGGGCAAACTGCTCGGCCAACTACACCTCGTCCGCCGCGCAATCCAACATTTGCGCGACGGCGGCTCGATCACCTTGACCAGCGGCGTGTTCGAGCGCCCAATGGTCGGCGGCTCCTTCGGCGCTCTGGTCAACGCGGGCCTGGAGGCATTCGTAGCGCACGCCACCATCGAGATGCCCCGCGGCCTGCGTCTGAACGCTGTCGGCCCCGGCTGGGTCGCGGAGACACTGGAGAGCATGGGCCTCGATCCCGCCGACGGAACTCCGGTCGGCGTCGTTGCGCGGTCATATGTCGAGGCAGTCGAGGGGAACGCGCGCTGGGGCAGACCTTGCGACCGCACGCGTAGTTGTCGCTGTAGCGCTGTCAGTGCGTCTGCGACCGGGGGTATCTATCACGGCCACTGCGGCCAGCCGTGAGCAAGCACATGGAGCGTTCGCTTCACAGCGCATCCCAGCGCCACGGCGGCGGCACTTGCCCACGGAGACAAGCAATCCGATGCTTTGCTTGCGACGCCGCCGCTCGGCTGGCTTCGGCACGAGCGACGGCAAATCCGACCCATCGGAGTTCCTGGATGTCGGCCAACACCCGGAATCCAATCCAGGCGGTGACGTCGTAGCCTCCATAAGCCTCGACGAACGATTGATATTCCTCGTCGGAGACGCGACTGAAATCCGTGTAGTCCACGGCCAGTTGGATGAGGTCCCATTCGCGCCAACCGAGGGACACCTTGTCGAGGTCGAGGACAGTTCGGATCCCCGACGGCGGCACAACCACGTTGGCTTGCCAGGCATCACCGTGAATCACAGAGGGAGTGACGATATTCGGTAACGCGTCGTATTCCCCGCGAAGCCGGACGTAGTGCTCGAGCAGCCATGTCCGATCATTCTGGTCGATCAATCGTGCAGTGACGATACGGCGCTCGAGACCCGCGAAGGGATCGTAGGAGGGGATCGCGAATTCGTTCGGCGGCGGCAACGCGTGGAGCGCCCGCAGAGTCGCGCCGAGCTCGCGAGGAGTAGACGGGCGATGGTCCGGGATCAAGCGCCACCAAGTGACGGGGCGGTCGGCGATGACGATCGGTTGCGTCAGCGATGTTTCAGCCTCGACCGTTGGTACGCCGGAATCATTCAGCCACTGCGAGATTCGGAGTTCGCGCTCGGCATGCTCGATGCTTCCTGGTTGCCCGATCCTGGCGATGACGTTGTCAGCAAGCCGGTAGATGGCATGCGAGCCGTCGCGAACCAATACTGCCCCGCGAAGCTCGACTCCACCGACTTCCGCAGCCTTGGCCAGGACCTCGCCGGTCGAGGCGGTCGGTCCGATCGGTCCGGTCGAGCTCATTGCTCCGGCCTCGAGGCCGTGTTGCTGGCGATGGCGTTCCGCAGCTCGGCAACTTCGGTCATCCGACGTCATGGAGCTGCCACAGCCGTGAGGCTTCTGAGTTCGGACCCGAGCCGATCAAACTCTCCATCGTCTACTTCGGCATGAAGCCATCCCATTCCCTGGGAACGAGACGATTCGACTTGGGCGCATTCGGGTCGTTTTCGTGGTCACCCCTATGCCGCGCTTTGCCCGGCCCTTCCTCCGAGCGTCACCACTGGGTCCGGACCGCGCGGCACTCCTGACAATCTCAGTCACACTGCCAACAGTGTCCGAGCACGCTCGTTGAAATCCGCAACCAAACGATGCGGTCCGAACGACATCATTCGTCGTTGCACATCGCGGACCGCTTCCACCGAGCGAGATGACTTCACCTTGCTGGAGAGATCGACCGTCCGCACACCGGCAGCGTAAGCAGCATCGAGGTCGCGCTTCTGAATGTGTGTAACAGCCAAAGCAGCGTGGGACAACGCGCCCCGCCGCGCTCGATTCTGCGTGCGGGCGTGGGCGATTGAACGTCGGGCGTGTGGTGCAGCGTCTTCTGGTTGTCCGAGATCCCGAAAGGCGTTGGCCCACTCGCCGCAGATATACGCCTGATCGATGAACTTGGCCCATTCCGGCTCACGATCGGGTTCCACGCGGGCGAACTCTTTCTCAGCGGCGTTGACCGCCTGCGCGGTCCCGACCTTGTCACCCAAGACGGCCAGGGAGCGGGCTTCAAGCGTCCACAGGTCTGCGAGGCACGCAGGTGAGTTCATTTTCGAAAGCCCTTGGCGGCCCGCTTGTGCCAGTCGGCGACCCTCCTTGGGGTGGCCGAGCAGGGTTGCTTGATCGGCCATTCCGGCGAGCACGTGGGCTCCGAGCGCGGGGTCTTTCGATTCCTCTGCGAGGCGGAGTGCCTGTATCAAGTACCGCTGCGCGGTCCCATGCTCGCCATTGTCGAACGCCATCCACCCCAGCAGATAGGTCTGTTCGGCAGCAGCGCCACACAGTGCCAATCGCACCTCGTCGGTGTAGGTCCCGCGAAGCAATGGGTAGACGTGCTCATTCATATACGCAGCCAGCACCAGCCGACCCGAACCACCGCCCTGGAAGATGTCCATCTCCTGGAACGTGGCAAACATGTTTTTGACAGCAGTCACGTCTTCGAGTCGTACCCGTTGCCCCTCGTCCGGCAACTGGTCAAGAGTGTTGAGCAGCCAATCGCGGGATGGTCCGATCGCCGCGACTGCCGCAAACGGCGCTGCGATCAGGAACTTTCGCCGGTCCACGTCGGCCCTGCCAAGATCTGCGACGGCTTCTACCGTCTCCGCCAAAGACGGGCTATAGATCAGGGCACGGTCAACAGTTGGTGCTTCGCCCAGACCGATGTCATAGGTCGTCACGCGGAATCCGAATTGCGCGGAGAAGAGATCTGCGAGCATCGCCGGAACCGGCTGGCGGGGCGCTTCACCGTCGTCCGTCCAGCGTCGCACGCTGGATGCATCCGGCCTGACATGAGGTTCGTTCCACTCGATCGCAAGGGCGCGAACGCGTCGGGCCAATTCCTTGTTGCTCCACCCGGAGCGGGTGAGCCACTGCGACAGCTGCGTATTCGGAGCCTTCATCACATCACCCGCTCGGTCAGCGATGGTGGGCGTTCCACCACCCTTCAACACCTCCGACGACCTTACTACCAGCACCGACACGGTGTGTGCTGGATATGCGCCCGGAGCCCCCTCCTCATCAGAAGATGTTTCAGGAACCGGGCACACCAACAACCGTCGAGGTCCTGGAGGTCGGCAGATGCCGAGCCGAGAGCTTCCCAAGCGCGAGCCGTTCGTCGGGCCGCCAGCCATATACCGCGCCGCGCCCGCCGATGTGGTCGAGCGATTCGCGAACGCGGTCCGCGAGTGGGCGGAACAGACCGTGCCCACAGAATCGTCTCGGCGCCGGGGTGTCAAGTCCCCCGGCGCCGGGCGAACCAACGGTGTTGTGGCGTGACGCGCCGAGATGCGTTGCGGACCACGCAAACTCAGGATCGCCGCAAGGTCGCAGTGTGGCAATTGGTCGGGCGTACTGCGCGCATCTTGCGCGTGCAGTTCCCTCACGAGTCGTTCACCACCTTTCGCCTGCCATCGCGCACACTGCTTCCGGACGCCCAACCCGGAACGATCATGTTCGACGCGTACCCCGATCTGGCCGACGCTCGGCTGTTGCTTCCTGCCCACGGCGACCTTTGGGATGCGCTTCGTGATGACCACTGGGCCGCCCTACTGCGCGAGACGGACTCACCAAACCCATTGGGGGCGTGAAGATGTCAGAGCTTCAGTCCGAGCTGAGCGAAATCGCCTCATCCGTGAAGGCACTGCTCGCCGCCTTCCATGAAGACACCTGGTGCAAGCTCGAATTGGCTCCTGTGGATAGCGGCCCGTTGTATCAGCGCGCGGACGGTTCACTGTGCGAGGTTGGCGATGACGGCTGGCTCACGGAATACGACGACCCAGATAATTACAACTCAATCAACAGTTGAGGCGGTGCTGGCGGCTTACCAGGAGGCACGAGCAGACCCGTCGACTGTCGAGGACGCTGTCTCCGATCGAGCACCTCAGCTGACCGGAGCAGGCACACGGCAGCAACGGCGACAAGGGCGGAAACGATACGGACGGGCTGGACCCGAGCTGCCGGCTGAGGCCGGTTCGGCGGGCTTCGAGGCACAAGGGGCGCTATTTGCCGAGAATCGCCTTAGCCAACGAATCGATAGTCTTCAGCAGATCGTTTGGGGGGAGGGATAGGTCGAGAGCGTGACAGTGGATGGTGACATTGCATGTCTTGATCGCGTGGACAGTTGCCGGCTCGTTGCCCCTTGCGTAGATCAGGTGTCCTTCCTCCAGACCTAGAACGGCGCAGTAGGCAAGCATTTGGTAGAGGTCGGCTTCGGGGAAGCCCTTTGGTTTCTCCGCCTTGTACTTCGCGTCGACGACGGCGACCGGGAGCCCGTCAGCGTCGCACCAGACTAGATCTGGGATGAACTTGATCCTTGCCGCCCTGTCCATGTAGTGGTCGGTCTGAGTCTTCGCGTATCCCCCGTACTGCTGCATCGCCATGCTCAATGCGCCGGTGACGAAGTCCTCGTAGATCTTCCACATATCGAACATGAAACCCGAGACTGCAAGAGGACCGTTGTCTTGACCGAACGAACCGTTGTCGAGAATCACTTCAGACAACCGCAGCACATCGTGGTAACGGACGTTGAGTCGGTTCAACCCGAACTTCGGTCGACCCGCGCGCATGGGAACGGTCGTTATCTCGTCCAGCATCGCGCGAATGCGATTGAGCTGTTGCCGGGCAGCGGCTCCGATGTCCGGCAGGGCGAGCAGACGCAACGTGGCCAACAGGATGACCCGGTTCTCCGCTACATCCGCCGTGAAATCGTCGTACTGCACAGCGATGGGGACCGGCAGGCCATAGTTTCGGGTGATCTGTTCCTGGAATCGAACTCGACCACGTACGACCGACAACGAGTCGGTGGTGGAGCGATACCCGCGCAACAGCCCACGAGCGAATGCGTCGGATGCCAAGCGCACGAACGACTCCGAGACTGCGGGGAAAAGGCCGTCGGCCTTCTCGAGTCGAACGAACTCGTCACGCCAGATCGAGGGGCTCGAGCTGTATCCGATGAAGAACAAGAGTCGGTTGAGTTCGGCGATCTTCGGTCGAATGTTGATCTGTACAGGACCCAGTCGGATGGAGCCGACCTTTTGACCAGGCTTGATGCTGTAGCTCCCGGGCGAGATCCGGGTTACCCCAGCAATTTTGAGACCGCGAAGAGCCTCGTACTGCTCCTCGGAAAGCTCGACCTCTTGCGGTCGGCCATGCTCGACAAGATCGACGAGCGGTGGCACTTCTACGTTTCCGCTTCAGAGTCTCGAGAGCTCACCCGTCTTTCGATCCCGGCCAGCTCGTATCGCTCGTGCACATCGACACTGGGGTCGTTAAAGTGATACTCCTCCATGAGGGGCAGCACCGTAGTGCGCCAAACAACGTCCATACCGACCTTGGAAGTGGCGGTGGGCCGCATGAAGTACGACGGGCCGATCTTGAAGTCTTCGTCAACGATAGATTCGTTCAGTTCGTCCACGATATCGGCGATCACTTCTGTCTCGCCCTTGTCTTTCAGCCACTTTCGCAAGACACTTCGTGTCGGCTCTTTGGCCGGGTGAAGGTGGACGAACGCGAAACGACGGCGCATCGCCGAGTCGACCAAAGCGACCGATCGATCGGCTCGGTTCATTGTTCCGATGATGAGCACATTCTTCGGCAGGCTGAACATCTCGACCTTATCCGAATAGAGCAGGTTGATGCTCTCGTCGCGGTACTCCAACAGGTAGTAGAGCTCGCCGAAGATCTTCGATAGATTGCCGCGATTGACCTCATCGATGATGAGTGCGTATAGGTTTCCTGGGTCCTTGCGTGCATCCGCGGCCAGCTGACGCAACGGGCCCCGATGGATGTCGTAGGCAATTTGGCCGTTCTCCGTCTCGACCGGACGGAAGCCTTCGAAGAAGTCTTCGTACGAGTATGACGGGTGGAACTGAACCATCTTGACGTGCTCGGCACCACACAGGTGCTTGGCGAGAGCCTTTGCGAGATAGGTCTTCCCCGTTCCCGGAGGACCGTAGAATATCAGTTGCGGCCGATCCCGGAGCAAGGCGATGCTCTCCTGCAACCATTCCTTGGGCATGTACAACTCAGTTGCGAGTTCGTCGGTAGCATCAGCAAACTCGAGCTCGATATCGGCGTTCGCATCGGGCTCAGGCTCAGGCTCGACGAACCCCGCGTGCCTCGGCCGCCAGGCAAACCCGAAGGCCGTGCTCAGAATCGAGATCAGCTCAGCCGCGTTCTGGCGGTTGAGCTGAATCGATTGGCTGCTCTTGGGCTGGGATTCACGCTGGTCGGACCCAAACGTCGATAGGTGGACCAGGGTGGCACCGTCAGGATCCTCGATCACCTTGTACTGACAGCTGACAGCGTCCTCGACCTTGTGTGCCCGGACGTTCTGAGTACTCGGAACAATTTCACGAATACGGGCCATCTGTGAGAACTCCCCTAACTACCCTGCCAGCCTCGACTATTGCGGTGATCGGAGCGCAGCGTCCGTGCACCTGTTGCTGCCGGCCGCGCGTTGCCTGCTCTCATAGTTGGCCAGCACCTGGGTCAGAATAGCGCTCAACTCACATCATTCTCGGGAGGCGCGGCAAGAGGCTCTCGAAACCAGCGGGCCGATATGACTCACGCAGGCAAGAGGCGTCCGACTACCTCGGCGAGCTGTTTGACGTTGCGACACTCGTGCATCGTGACGTGCTCGGCGTACACCTGGGCGGCCGAGTCGCCGGTGGACCAGGATCGGGCGGGCTCAGGATTGAGCCAGTAGGCGTGCTTCGCTCGGGTAGTCATCGCTTGTAGCGCAGCAAGATTCGGGTCGGTGCGGTTGGTGCGGGCGTCACCGAGGATCAGCAGAGAGGTGCGGGGGCCGAGGGCTTCGAGGTAGTGGTCTACGAAACCCTGAAGGGATTCGCCGTAGTTGCTGCTGCCGAAGCGGGTGACGTTGGAGCTGCGGACGATTCGGGCGGCGGTGCCGGGGGTGGGGGGTTCGCCGGGGGTGAAGAAAGGGGTGATTTCGTCGCAGGTGTCTATGAAGCCGAAGCTGCGGACCTTGCTGAATTGGTCTTGGAGGGCTTGGACCAGCTGGAGGGTGAATTCGGCGAAGCCGGTGACCGAGCCGGAGAGGTCGGCTAGGACCACGAGGTCGGGGCGGCCGTGTTTGCGGGCGCGCAGGACCGGGTCGATGGGGACGCCGCCGGTGGCCATGGAGCGGCGGAGGGTGCGGCGCATGTCGATGTGGCCGCGGACGGATTTGCGGCGGCGGGCCGATAGGCGGGTGGCGAGTTTGCGGGCCAAAGGGGTTACGAGGCGGCGCATTTCGGCCAGGTCTTGTTCGCGGGCGCCGAGGAAGTCGACTTGGTCGGTGCTGGATTCGACGCCACGGCGGGCGATGTATTCGGTGCCGCGGAGTTGGGCGGAGCGGAGGCGGGCCTCGGATTGGACCGCGGTGCGGAATTGGGTGAGGCGGCGGTTGGCTTCGATGGTGCGCACGGTGGTGTCGAACTCGCCGGTGGATTCACCCATGCCTGCGACGATGCGGTCGATCAGGTCTTCTGGGCGTAGGGCTTTCATGGTCAGGTAGGAGGACCAGCCCGCGCCGGAGGCAGTGGTGACAGGGCCCGAGCTCTGGCCTGTTCCGACTCCCCCGTAGCCGCCGAGTTCGGTCAGTGCTTGTTGAGCGAGTTCGGTGGCGGCCGCGCGATCGTCTTGTGCCAGTGCGGAAACCAGTCGATCGCGCAGCGCGTCTGTGGACTCCGGATCTGCGGGACGTACCGAATCCAGTGGGTCGGGGGTGAGGAAGTACAGGTCGAAGAGCTGATCGAAGACAGCGCGTTGGCCGTTGCGGCGCAACAGGGTTGCCGCCAGCCCCGAACGCAGTCGGTTCCGATCGGAGAGACCCAGAACGAGGATCGCCTCGGCGGCGTCGATGGTTTCGCTGGGACCCGCGTGGATGCCGTGGTCGCGGAGCAGGCCGACGAATTCGACGAGGCGGTCGGTCATGGACTCGGCGGGCCGGTCGGGTCGACCAGGCCGCGCGAGTGCAGTCATAGCGCCTCACCTTGCCGAGAGTGGTCGCGGTATACAAGCGCGGACTGTCCCAATGCTGCGCTGCCACCCCGCACATGGAATCGCGCAAGGTTCGGGTGCGCCGTCCCGCCGGCTCCGGAGGACCGCGTTGGACGGTTCGTGCGCCACATACCTTGTGGGGGAGCAGTTTCAGTCAATATCGCGCGGGCTGACCGAGAGCCGTCCAGCACCCACGCGGCCGTATCGTGGTTCGCACGCTGCGACCTAGCCGCACCGAGGAGATACGTTGCGCTGGTTACGCGCCACATTGTCAGTAGGGCAGGAGTATCAGTCGATTCGGTGCGAGCCATCGGATCACCATTCAGCACTCGAACCACGAACTGAGAGGTGGCTGGGTCTGCAGCAACCGCGCCCGTCGGCGCGATCCGCGCTCTCGTCATGACATGCCCCGTCACTTCACCGCATCCTTCCCATTCGCCCCATCCGCGCCGAGCAAGCCCAGCCGCTCGATCGCGATGCGGTGATCGGATTGGTACTTCAGCAGGACGCCGAGGGTGGAGCGGACGATGGCGCTGGTGACGTTGCGGGCGCCGAGGGTGGCGAGAGTTCTCGCCCAGTCGAGGGTTTCGGCGATCGAGGGTGCTTTGCGCAAGGGCAGTTCGCGGAGGGCGCCGACGACGCCGACCAAGGGTTCGGCCAACGCCTGGTCCAGCTCGGGGACCTTCATCCGGACGATCGCGCGTTCCAATTCGGCCGTCGGATAGTCGATGTGGAGATATAGGCACCGCCGCTTCAGCGCCTCGGACAGGTCGCGGTTGGCGTTGGAGGTGACGAGGGCGAAGGGTTTGCGGACGGCGGTGATGGTGCCGAGTTCGGGGATGCTCACCTGATAGTCGCCGAGCACCTCCAGGAGCATCCCTTCGAGTTCGACGTCGGCCTTGTCCAGTTCATCGATGAGCAGGACTGTCGGGTTCGGGTTGCGGATCGCGGCGAGCAGGGGGCGGGCGAGCAGGAATTCTTCGGTGAAGACGTGGTCGCGTGTGCTGTCCCAGCTTTCGTTGTCGGTCGCGGTGATGCGCAGCAGTTGTTTGGCGTGGTTCCACTCGTAGAGGGCGCGGGCCTCGTCGATGCCCTCGTAGCATTGCAGGCGCACGAGATCGGCGGTTGCCGCGGACGCGACGGCCTTGGCCAGTTCGGTCTTGCCGACGCCGGCGGGGCCCTCGATCAGCAGCGGTTTACCGAGATGGCCCGCGAGGAAAACCGCGGTGGCGACGTCGAGGGACGGCAGGTATCCGGCGTCGGTGAGTCGCCGGGTCACCTCGTCCACCGAACCAAAGAACTTACTCATCAGTAACAGTCTAGAACGTCTGTACGCAGCGGGTTTCGCCGTCCCCGCCCCACCGGCCGAACCGCATCGCATCGCGGCGAAGCGACCCTGAGTCCTGATACTCACGAGCTAAGGGACTCGTCATACCAAAGGATGAAACTTCCCTGTAATGGTGTTAGCCCCATTGTCTTTCGGCCGATGTCCGGCAGAGTGTAGAACGTCCGGTCGACGCGTTCAGGTCTCATCGACACTGATGACGGCCACGATCGCGACCTCGATCCCGACCTGCCCGAGGGGCTTTCGCCCACAAGAGCAGACCCTCGCAGAGGGCTGGTGAACGCGCGGTTCACCGAAAGAGAGAAAGGATCCCTGTGTTCTCGACAGCAAAGTCGACTACTCCACGCCGACGATTGGCTCGTGTTGTCATCGCCGGCGCGTTTGTCGCAGTTCCCTTGACCGCCTTGGCGGTTCCGGCCTCGGCGGAAGTCGTAGCCGATGGTCCTGCGCTTACCGAAGTCCGGCACCACCGGAACGACCCATGGGACAACAACTGGGATTGCGACCGCCGCGGCCCCTGGGACGACTGGAATCACAGCGACGGCCGTTGGGACGACTGCGACCGTGGCGGACGTCACAACCGCGGACGTCACGACGACCGCGGCGGCTTCCCCCGTCACCTCTTCCCAGGCGGATTGTTCGGCAGCAGCTAGTTGCTGGATCGGGCGGGACATAAGCGGCACGTCACCGGAAAGCCGCTGTCGGGGGTTCCGCCCGCATGGACTTCGATTTCAACCCGCTGGATGCGCGACGCCGATCATCGTGCGCCACAACGGCGGTGAGCGCGTTGCCCCAGCAGAATCAGAAAGAATTCATGGTGTTCTCGACAACCATTCCACGTCGGATGCTGGCCATGGCGTCCTTTGCGGCGGCGATCGCCGCAGCTCCCTTGACCGCGTTGGCGATTCCGGCCTCGGCCGACCCAGCGACGCCCCCCGCAGCCGCAACGGAAATCGGGCAACTCACGCCCGAGGACTGCGTCAACCCCGAAACCCCCGAGCGGCGGGACGAGTGTGGGCGAGCATGGCGCGAACAGGTCGAGCACAATTGGGACGCCAACCTCTCCAATCCGGACAACCCGAACAGCTCGCTCAACCCGCACAACCTCAATAACCCCAATAACCCGCAGAGTCCGCTCAACCCGAGCAATCCGGCCAACCCGCTGAGCCCCGACTACCCGGGTAATCCGAATAACCCGAACAACCCCATGAATCCGAACAACCCGGCCAGCCCGATGAACCCCAACAACCGGCCAGCACCATAAATCTCGATAGTCCGGGACTGCCTCGGCAGACCCGACCGAACAGACGACGGCCCGGCACCATTCAGGTGCCGGGCCGTTCGCGCTATTCGACCGAGACTCAGGCGGTCTCGGTGATCGGCCGGTCGACCCAGCTCATCAGGCCGCGCAGCTTGGCGCCGGTGACCTCGATCGGGTGCTCGGCGTTCGCCTTACGCAGACCCTCGAGCTCCTTGTTGCCGCCCTCGACGTTCGCGACGAGGCGCTTGACGAAGCTGCCGTCCTGGATGTCCTTCAGGATGTCCTGCATGCGCTTCTTGGTGTCGGCGTCGATGACCCGCGGGCCCGACAGGTAGCCACCGAACTCGGCGGTGTCGGAGACCGAGTAGTTCATGCGGGCGATGCCGCCCTCGTACATGAGGTCGACGATGAGCTTCAGCTCGTGCAGGACCTCGAAGTACGCCATCTCCGGCGCGTAGCCCGCCTCGACCATGACCTCGAAACCGGTCTTGACCAGTTCCTCGGTGCCGCCGCAGAGCACGGCCTGCTCACCGAAGAGATCGGTCTCGGTCTCTTCCTTGAAGGTGGTCTTGATGACGCCGGCGCGGGTGCCGCCGATGCCCTTGGCGTAGGACAGCGCCAAGGCCTGGCCCTCGCCCTTGGGGTCCTGGTCGACCGCGATCAGGGCCGGAACGCCCTTGCCGTCGACGAACTGACGACGGACCAGGTGGCCGGGGCCCTTCGGGGCGACCATGGCGACGGTGATGTCGGCCGGAGCCTTGATCAGACCGAAGTGGATGTTGAGGCCATGGCCGAAGAACAGCGCGTCGCCGTCCTTCAGGTTGGGCTCGATGTCGTTGGTGAAGATCGACGCCTGCGCGGTGTCGGGGGCGAGCACCATGATCACGTCGGCCCACGCCGCGACCTCGGCGGGAGTGCCGACGGTCAGACCGGCCTCTTCGGCCTTCGGACGCGACTTCGAACCCTCGGCGAGGCCGACGCGAACGTCGACACCGGAGTCGCGCAGGCTCAGCGAGTGCGCGTGGCCCTGGCTGCCGTAGCCGATGACAGCGACCTTGCGGCCCTGGATGATCGACAGGTCGGCGTCGTCGTCGTAGAACATCTCGACTGCCACTGGTTGGTTCCCTTCTGGAGGATCAGCCCCGCCTGGGCGGGGAGCGCACCGTGCGGACGCAGGTGCTGAATGTGCGAATGGGATCTTCCCCGCGTACACGGGGCTTGCGGTACGCCGACCGTTGATCGCAGCAAGATTAGCTGGTCGCTGCGATCAACGGCTCGCACCCTAGCGGGTAGCCGTGATCGATTTCGGACCACGGCCGACTGCGACGACGCCGGACTGCACGATCTCGCGAATTCCGAACGGTTCGAGCATGCGCAGCAGCGCGTCGAGCTTGGACCGGGTTCCGGTCGCCTCGACGGTGAGCGCGTCCGGGGACACGTCGATGACCTTCGCCCGGAAGAGGGCAACGGCCTCGATCACCTGGGTCCGCACGCTGGCGTCAGCGCGCACTTTGACCAGGATCAGTTCACGGGCCACCGAGGCGTCGGAGTCCTGCTCGACGATCTTGATGACGTTGACCAGCTTGTTGAGCTGCTTGGTGACCTGCTCGAGCGGCAGGTCGTCGACGGTGACGACGATGGTCATGCGGGAGATCTCGGGCAGCTCGGTGCCGCCGACCGCGAGCGACTCGATATTGAAGCCACGGCGAGAGAACAGCGCCGCGACTCGCGCGAGCACACCGGGCTTGTCCTCCACCAGCACGCTGAGGGTGTGAGTCGTGCTCATCCTTCGTTCACCTTGTTCTGTTCGTGCTGGTGCGACATGGCTTCGTGGATCACGGCGGGCTCGGCGGCCGACTCGTCCTCGTCGAACAGCGGACGGATGCCACGCGCGGCCATGATCTCGTCGTTGCTGGTGCCCGCGGCGACCATCGGCCACACCTGGGCGTCCTTGCCGACGATGAAGTCGATCACCACGGGACGATCGTTGATGGACTGCGCCTCGCGGATGGCGGCCTCGACGTCTTCTTCTCGCTCGACCCTGATGCCGTGGCAGCCGAGTGCTTCGGCGAGCTTGACGAAGTCGGGGATGCGCAGGGTGTGCGTGCCGAGATCGGTGTTGGAGTAACGCTGTTCGTAGAACAGCGTCTGCCACTGCCGGACCATGCCGAGGTTGCCGTTGTTGATCAGCGCGACCTTGATCGGGACGCCCTCCACCGCGCAGGTGGCCAGCTCCTGGTTGGTCATCTGGAAGCAGCCGTCGCCGTCGACTGCCCACACCTCTTTGTCGGGTGCGCCCATCTTGGCGCCCATGGCGGCCGGAACGGCGTAGCCCATGGTGCCGAGACCACCGGAGTTCAGCCAGGAGCGCGGCTTCTCGTACTTGATGAACTGGGCGGCCCACATCTGGTGCTGCCCGACGCCCGCGCAGTAGATCGCGTCGGGTCCGGCCAGCCGGCCCAGCGCGTCGATGACAAATTCGGGCGAGAGCGAACCGTCGCTCGGCGTGCTCCAACCGAGCGGGTAGCTCTTGCGGATGCCGTCGAGGTACTTCCACCATTCGCCGAGTGCGAGCAGCGGCGCCGAGGTGGTGGCGGGATCGGACTTCAGGGTCTCGATCAGCTCGGCGATCACCTCGCGGCAGTCACCGACGATCGGGACGTCGGCGTGCCGGTTCTTACCGATCTCGGCCGGGTCGATGTCGGCGTGGATCACCTTGGCGTCGGGCGCGAAGGACTCCAACTGGCCGGTCACGCGGTCGTCGAAGCGCGCGCCGAGGGTGATCAGCAGATCCGACTTCTGCAGCGCGGCAACCGCGCCGACGGTGCCGTGCATGCCGGGCATGCCCATGTTCAGTGTGTGGCTGTCGGGGAACGCGCCGCGCGCCATCAGGGTGGTGACCACCGGGATGCCGGTCAGCTCGGCCAGTTCGAGCAGCTCGGCCGAGGCGTCGGCCTTGATCACGCCGCCGCCGACATAGAGCACCGGATGCTTGGCTTCCATGATCATCCTGGCCGCCTCGCGCACCTGCTTGCCGTGCGGCTTGGTGACCGGACGGTAGCCGGGCAGCCGCATTTCCGGCGGCCAGCTGAAGGTGGTGTTCGCCTGCAGCACGTCCTTCGGGATGTCGACGAGCACCGCGCCGGGACGACCGCTCGCGGCCAGGTAGAACGCCTCGGCCATGATGCGCGGGATATCGACGCCCTCGGTGATGAGGAAGTTGTGCTTGGTGATCGGCATGGTGATGCCGGAGATGTCGGCTTCCTGGAACGCGTCCGTGCCGATCAGGCTGCGGCCGACCTGGCCGGTGATGGCGACGATCGGAACCGAGTCCATCTGGGCGTCGGCGATCGGGGTGACGAGGTTGGTCGCGCCGGGGCCCGAAGTGGCCATGCACACACCGACCTTGCCGGTGGCCTGGGCATAACCGGTCGCTGCGTGCCCCGCACCCTGCTCGTGGCGGACCAGCACGTGGCGCACCTTGACGGAGTCGAAAAGCGGGTCGTACACCGGAAGAATCGCGCCGCCGGGAATGCCGAATACAGTGTCGACGCCGAGCTCCTCGAGCGAACGGATGACCGACTGCGCGCCGGTGACCCGCTCGGGCGGGACCTGGCGGCGGTTGGCCGCGTTCGTCGGGATGCCAGCGGGCGATGCCGGCTGATTCGCCGAAGGCGCCGGCCTGCGGGCCGAGGGCCCTGGCCGGGCGGTTGGTGCGCTCACCGTCTTGGTTTCCTCACTGCTTGTTGTTCTGACCCCGGACAACACTTCCTGTGCACGCGGTGCATGCGTCGCGCCGTGGTCCGGAACTCGGTGTTGATAGTCCGAACACAAAAAAGCCCCCGACAGCATGGCTGTTCGAGGGTGGCGCGTCGCGCGCGAGCTGACGTATTCGACTCAGATAGTCAGGCTCAACGCTGGACGCGCCGGCCGATTACGAGCAACTCGTTTCGATTCACGCGCATGACGGTATGTGTGCGCGAGCCGATCAGTCAAACAAGTCCCATTATGTGAGACAGAGTGGGTGCTCGAGTCTGTCCACCATGATGCGAGGATGGTGGTGTGTCATCACCGCATCAGTCCGTGCCACCGGCTAAATCATCCCACATCTCCGACGACGGATCGGATACGGGTAGCTCGACGGACCCGGCGCAGCCGCCGCGGGCCGCAAAGATCATCCGGGTGCCGCAGCTGGCCTACCTGGGCGTACTGGTGCTGTTGTTCTGCGTGTTCTTCCCGTTCGTCGGCTGGCCGATCGCGCTGTGGTGGCTGCTGCTGATCCCGGTCGCGGTGGCGGTGTGGATCTATCGCACCAGGACCACCGTCTCCGAGGACGGGCTCGATCTGCGCACCGTATTCGGCGCGCGACACCTCGACTGGTCGCAGGTCGCGGGGGTGACCATCCCCAAGCGCGGGTTCGTGCGCGCCCACCTCACCGACGACAGCGATGTGAAACTTCCCGCGGTCAGCTACGACCGGCTGCGCGATCTGATCGACGCGTCGGGTGGCCGCATCCCGGACCTGTTCGCCGCGGAGGCCGCGGCGTGGGAGGCCAAGGTCGAGGCCGAGAAGAAAGAGGCCGAAGCGGAGCGCGCGGAGTCGAAGGACCTCGCGGCCGAGCCTGCCGACACCGACCCGAATGGCACCGGCACCGACCCCCAGGCGAATGGCACCGCGACCAAAGCCGGCGACAGCGAGGCGTAGGACCGCCGGCGGCGCGGTGCGTTATTCCCGGACCGGGTATGCGCATCCTCACCGCGTCGCCGATCTATCGGCGGGACTGCCGCCGGTAGGCTCACAGCCGGATGCGCGATCTGGTGACCGCGTGGGACGGATGACCCCCGCCCCAATTCACCAGACCTGTGGACACCGACGGTGCCGGAACCGACACAACCGATGACACCGTCAGCGCCGACGCCAACCCCGCGCGGCGACACCATCCCGAACCACAGACCGACTGCGAGAGCGCGGTTCGACGGCGGCCCGCCGCCGATGACCGGCACGTCGACCCGCACGTGCGCGGGAGTAACGTGGACGACCGTCGAATTCGCTCGGCGCCGCCGAGCGAATCTGCGCAGTCGCAACTCAGCCCCCGCGACCTCCCGAGGATTCATACATGCCACCGCTTCGTTCACGGACAACCACCATCGGCCGCAATGCCGCAGGCGCTCGCGCACTGTGGCGCGCCACCGGTATGACCGACTCCGACTTCGGCAAGCCGATCGTCGCCATCGCGAACTCCTACACCCAGTTCGTGCCGGGGCACGTGCATCTGAAGAACGTCGGCGAGATCGTGGCCGACGCGGTGCGCGCCGCGGGCGGTGTGCCACGCGAGTTCCACACCATCGCGGTCGATGACGGCATCGCCATGGGCCACGGCGGCATGCTCTACTCGCTGCCTTCGCGCGAAATCATCGCCGACTCGGTCGAGTACATGGCGAACGCGCACACCGCCGACGCGCTGGTGTGCATCTCCAACTGCGACAAGATCACTCCCGGCATGCTCAATGCCGCGATGCGCCTGAACATTCCGGCCGTGTTCGTCTCCGGCGGCCCGATGGAGGCGGGCAAGGCGGTGGTCGTCGGCGGTGTCGCGCAGGCGCCGACCGATCTGATCACCGCGATCGCCGCCAGCGCCAATATGAACGTCAGCGAGGAAGGGCTGAGCGAGGTCGAGCGCAGTGCGTGCCCGACCTGCGGGTCCTGTTCCGGCATGTTCACCGCGAACTCGATGAACTGCCTCACCGAGGCGCTCGGACTCGCGTTGCCCGGCAACGGCTCCACACTGGCCACCCACCAGGCTCGGCACGCGCTGTTCGAGCGCGCGGGCACGGTGATCGTGGATATCGCGAATCGCTGGTACCGCGAGGACGATGCGTCGGTGCTGCCGCGGAATGTGGCCAACGCCAAGGCCTTCCGCAACGCGATGGCGCTCGACGTGGCGATGGGCGGCTCCACCAACACGGTGCTGCACACGCTGGCCGCCGCGCAGGAGGGTGAGATCGACTTCGATCTGCGCACCATCGAGGAGACCAGCCGCCGGGTGCCGACCCTGTCCAAGGTCTCCCCCAACTCCGATTACCACATGGAAGACGTGCACCGGGCCGGCGGCATCCCCGCCATCCTCGGCGAGTTGCGGCGCGCCGGCCTGCTGGAGACCGACGTCAGCACGGTGCACACCAAGAGCTTCGACGAGTGGCTCGACACCTGGGATATCCGCTCCGGCAAGGCCTCCGAGGAGGCGATCGAGCTGTTCCACGCCGCGCCCGGCGGCGTGCGAACGACCGAGCCGTTCTCCACGAACAACCGCTGGTCCTCGCTGGACACCGACGCCGAGGGCGGCTGCATCCGCGACCTGGAGCACGCCTACACCAAGGAGGGCGGCCTGGTCGTGCTGCGCGGCAATATCGCCGTCGACGGCGCGGTGCTCAAAACCGCGGGCATAGACGAGGAGCTGTTCTCGTTCCAGGGTCCCGCGGTGGTCGTGGAGTCGCAGGAAGCGGCCGTGTCGGCGATCCTCGGCAAGACGATCAAGCCGGGCGACGTGATCGTGGTGCGCTACGAGGGCCCGAAGGGCGGGCCAGGCATGCAGGAGATGTTGCACCCCACCGCCTTTTTGAAGGGCGCGGGCCTCGGCAAGGAGTGCGCGCTGATCACCGACGGCCGCTTCTCCGGCGGGACCTCGGGCCTGTCGATCGGCCATATGTCCCCCGAGGCCGCGGGCGGCGGCGCGATCGGCCTGATCGAGAACGGCGACCAGATCCGCATCGACGTCACCACCCGCACCCTCGAGGTGCTCGTCGACGATGCCGTCCTGGCCGAGCGTCGCGCGAAAATGGAAGCATCCGAACGCCCCTGGCAGCCGGTCGACCGCGTCCGCCCCGTCACCACGGCCCTGCGCGCCTACGCCGCCCTCGCCACCTCCGCCGATAAGGGCGCCGTCCGCTACGTCCCGTAGCAGTTCGCCCGAACGGCGCCCCATGTCGAACGACGTGGGGCGCCGTTTTCGTTGGACGGAACTCTTCGTCGCCGCGCTTTATCGCCACGCTTCGTTGCCACGCTTTATCGCCACGCTTTATCGCCACGCTTTCGTCGCCGAAGCAGACATGGCGGAGTGCGCCGGCCCGTTTCCAATGACAGACCCTCGGAATCCGAGCGCTGCGGGTGACGAACGGAACATGATCGGTCTACGCGACACTTGCCGCGGCCATGTCCCGTTCACCGACAAACGAACGGCGTCCCTCATATAGACCTGAGGGACGCCGTTCGCTGTCGATCCGTATCCGGACGCGCCAACCGATCTCGCATGTACGTGGGTAACTCACCGGGCATGCCCGGAGCTCAGCCGAGCACCCCGCGCAAGACGTGACGCGGGCCTCGCGGCACCGACCGGGGCTCCCCGAATATTCGGGGAGCCGGATCAGAAGGGGCCGATGCCGATCAAAGGGTTGCCGCCGTGCAGCCAGATCCAGGTGCCGACGGCGGCGGCGATGGCGAGGATCAGGACGGCGAAGGAGCCGTAGGCGGGGCGGGTGGCCCAGCCGCGGTTGCGGTCGAAGGACAGGCGGCCGGGTCCGGTCAGGATGATGACCGCGGCGACGCCCGCCAGGATGGTTTCCAGTTCGACGCCGGTGGCGACCTTGTACTGGAAGCCGGGGAGCATTCCCTGCTTCCAGGCCCACGCGTCCAGGATGACCGCGAGCACAGCGCCCGCGGCGAGCGGGGTGGCCAGGCCGAGGACAAGCAGTCCGCCGCCGCCGAGTTCGCCGGCCGTCACCAGGATGGTGGCCATCGTCGGGTGGTCCCAGCCGCCGTTGGCCATCATGTCTCGGGTGCCGTCGAGGCCGGGCCCGTGGAACCAGCCGGTGAGCTTCATCAGCCCGTGGTAAATGAAGGTGCCGCCGACGACCAGGCGCAGCACGAACAGGCCCAGATCAAGGGTGCCGCGGCGATTGTCGCCGTTGCGACGGCGCAGCGGTCGGCTCGGCTCGCTCGGCGGACTCGCGGCGGGCGGGATGCTGGCGTACGCGTAGGCGGGTGCGGTGTCGGCCTGGTTCGCCTGCTCACCGACGGCGGGGACCTCGGGGTCGAGCCCGAGCTCGTCGTCCGTGCGCGGCACGTCCTTGGTCAGCTGGGGGCCCTTCCCCAGCGACGAGAGTTGTTCGGTCGGTGAATCGAATGGGCTGCTCACCCCGCTGCCGGTGGTCGAAACCGCCTCCTGCTCCGCCGTCGACGGCGGCGTGCCGCCCGCGGATCCGGTGGCCGTGGATGTGTCTTTCGACTTGTCGGTCACGCCGCCCCCTCGCTGACACTCGGCTCGGTCGCGCTCGACGCGCACTGTGACATGGTTTCCTCGCTCACGACCGCACCTCGCCCAGGTTCGGCTTCGGCGCGCGCGAGGCGCACTGTGTTGATCGTTCGCTCACAGACTCGCTCACGGCTTAACACCCTATGCCGCTGCGGGCTACGACGGGCGGTCTGGAAGCAACGGCGTGTCAGCTTCCCGGGTTTCGGACGACAACACCCGACCCGGGAGGGGCGCGGCGGCCACTGTTTCCGTAACGTCTGAACCATGAGTTTGGTTGTCGCGGGCCGCGTCGCCCTGAGCTTGGCGCTCGGCTCCGTCCTGCTGGCAGGCTGCGCACGGTTCGATGATTCAGCTTCCAGTCCGTTCACCCCCGAGCCGACCGTCAATCCCGCCGACCCCAAACCGCCCAAGCAGCTGCCGTCCCCGGGCACTCGCCCGACCGGTCCGTGCATCGATCCCGACCCGGCGGTCGTAGCGACCTGCATGGACACCACCGGTGGTCTGATCGCCCTCGGTGACAGCGCACTGGTGGCCGAGCGGCGTACCGGACGCATCCTGAAGGTGGTGCCGGTGGACCCCAGCAGCCCGCAGGAAACTCCGACGGAGGTCGCGCGCGTCGACGTGGACGGCACCGGCGACGGCGGGCTCTCCGACATCGCGCTCTCCCCGACCTTTCGCGAGGACGGGCTGATATACGCCTACATCACCACCGCCAGCGACAACCGGGTTGTCCGTATCGCGGAGGGCGGACCGCCGAAGCCGATCCTGACCGGAATTCCCAAGGGCGCCAGCGGTAACCACGGTTCGATCGAGTTCGTCACACCGACGCAGATGCTGGTGTTGACCGGCGACGCGGGCAACCCGGGCGCTGCCGCGTCACCGTCCTCGCTGGGCGGCAAACTGCTGCGGGTCAACTCCCCTGCGCCCGGGTCGACGGCGGAGGTCGTGGTGTCGGGCATCGGCACCGCGGGCGATGTCTGCGGCGACGGCAAGGACAGCGTGTGGATCACCGACCGCACCGCGACCGAGGACCGCTTGCAGCTGCTCGCCAAGGACGGCGCCGTCACTACCGCGTGGACCTGGCCCGACCGTCCCGGCGTCGCGGGATGCGCGGCGGCCAGTGACGGCGTCGCCATCGCGCTGACCGGAGCGAAAGCGGTGGCGATCGCCATAGCCGACCCGAATACGCACGCCGTGACCTCCCCGCCCAGCCTCATCGCACAGGACAAATACGGACAGCTCGGCGGCGCGGCGGCCGGCGGCGACGGCACCATCTGGGTGGCGACGGTCAACAAGACCGATGGTCAGCCCGGGCCGTTCGACGACCGCGTCGTGCGGATCCCGCCGCCGCAGGGCGGTGGCGGGTCGGACTGACCGCACGCAACAGAATCGGGGGGGGGCGGCGGCCGTGAGGGGGCGCG
>NZ_JBHVDF010000004.1:290372-487776 GCF_042802915.1 Nocardia sp. NPDC057440 | reverse complement strand
GCGACGCCTTGGTGTCGCGGCCCGATTCTGTTGCGGCAGGAGGTAATTCAGCCCGAAATCAGCCGCAGGCGGCGAGCACGAGTTCGCGCACCCTGGCGGCGTCGGCCTGCCCGCGGGTGGCCTTCATGACGTCACCGACGATCTTGCCCGCGGCCTGGACCTTGCCGGAGCGGATCCGATCGGCGATGTCCGGGTTCGCGGCGAGCGCCTTTTCGACCTCGGCTTGCAGCGCACTGTCGTCGCTGACCATGCCGAGCCCCTTGGCGGCCACGATCTCGGCCGGGTTGCCCTCGCCCGCCAGCACGAAGTCGACGACCTGCTTGGCGACCTTGTTGTTCACCGTCTTCGCCTCGACGAGCTTGATCACCTCGGCGACCTGGGCGGGCGTGATCGGCAGGTCCTCCAGCGAAACCTCGCGCTCCTTGGCCTTTTCGGTGAGGTAGGCGACCCACCAGGAGCGCGCCTCGTTGGCCGGGGCGCCCGCGTCGACGGTGGCGATGATGAGGTCGAGCGCGCCCGCGTTGACCAGGTCGCGCATCACCTCGTCGGACAGCTCCCAGTCGGCCTGGATCCTGGCGCGGCGCAACCACGGGTACTCGGGAATGGTGGTGCGCAGCTGCTCCACCCAGTCCGTTTCGGGCGCGACGGGCTCCAGGTCGGGCTCGGGGAAGTAGCGGTAGTCCTCCGCGGTTTCCTTGACCCGGCCCGGCGAGGTGCTGCCGTCGGCCTCGTGGAAGTGGCGGGTCTCCTGCACGATGCTCAGGCCCTCGGCCAACCGCGCGGCCTGACGCCGCATTTCGAAGCGGACCGCGACTTCGACGCTCTTGAGCGAGTTCACGTTCTTGGTCTCGGTGCGGGTGCCGAATTCCGATGCGCCGATGGGCATCAGCGACACGTTGGCATCGCAGCGCAACGAGCCCTGCTCCATCTTGACGTCGGAGACGTTGAGCGACTTCAACACCTCGCGCAGGGCGGTCACGTAGGCGCGCGCCACCTCCGGCGCACGCTCCCCCGAGCCGGTGATCGGCTTGGTGACGATCTCGATCAGCGGCACACCGGCCCGGTTGTAGTCCAGCAGTGAGTGACTCGCGCCGTGGATGCGGCCGGTCGCACCACCGACGTGCAGCGACTTGCCCGTGTCCTCTTCCATGTGCGCGCGCTCGATCTCGACGCGGAAGACGCTGCCGTCGTCGAGCACCACATCCAGGTGGCCAGCCGTGGCGATCGGCTCGTCGTACTGGCTGATCTGGTAGTTCTTGGGCTGATCGGGGTAGAAGTAGTTCTTGCGCGCGAACCGGCCCCACGGGGTGATCGAACAGTTCAACGCCAGCCCGATCCGGATCGCCGACTCGACCGCCTTCTCGTTCACCACCGGCAGTGAGCCGGGCAGTCCGAGGCACACCGGGCACACCTGAGTGTTCGGTTCCGCGCCGAACTCGGTGGGGCAACCGCAGAACATTTTGGTCGCGGTATTCAGCTCGACGTGAACCTCCATGCCCAGCACCGGCTCGAACCGGGCGATGACATCGGCATAGTCCATCAGGTCGTCGGAGGGTGCGCTCATGGCGATAAGTCTATTCACCCGCCCGCCGTCGGATTCCGAGGGTTCCTGCGGCCGATCCGGCGGCGGCTGCCAGCCACCAGCGGCGGCCACGCCGGTCACCGTCGAGCGTCCTCGTGGCTGCCGGAGGGGCCGCGATTACTTCGGCGGTATCCGCTGAGTCAGCCAGGTGGTGACGTAGGTCAGCACCTCCGGCGAGATAGTGGTCTCGATGTCGGTGTACTCGCTGGGCCTGCCGGTCTCGGTGGGCTGCATGAGGTGGTTGAGGCCGGGGAAGGTGAGCACCGTCGCGTCCGGGTCGGCGGCGAGGTTGTCGCGCATCGGCTGTTCGTTCTGGGCGGCGGGGACCTGGAGGTCTTTACCGCCGTAGAAGGCGAGAACCGGCACCCGCAATGCCTTCAGCGCGGGTGCCGGATCGTAGGACACCAAGGCCGCGAAGTACGGGGTGAACTGGGCGTCGAGGTCGGAGTCCTTGGTTCGCTTGTCCTCCGGGAGGGCGGCGTTCTGTTCGCGAGCCAGTTTCTTGGCGCCCTCGATATCACCGGTCCGCAACAGGGTGGTCACCGCGGCGGTGTCGCGGACCTGCGCGGCCAGCTCTTCGGGCGGCGTGCCCTGTGCCGCGCCGATCAGTTCGTTCTGCTCGTTCACCACGTCGGCGCCGACCACGGACGGACCTGCCATCGTGATGACGAACGCGACGCCGCTGTCGGGACGCGAGGCCACCAGTGGTGCGAGATAGCCGCCCTCGCTGTGGCCGAACAGTCCGATACGGGCCGGGTCGATGCCAGGACGGCCGCGCAGGAAGCTCACACCTGCCGCGGCATCGCCCGACAGGTCGGTGTAGTTCGCTGCGTCGAGGTCGCCGCCAGTGCCGCCGACACCGCGGTCGTCAGTGCGCAGCACGGCGTACCCCGCACGGGTCAGGGTGTCCGCGACGAGCAGGAACGGCTTGTGGCCCATCAGTGTCTCGTCGCGATCCTGAGGGCCGCTGCCGGTGATCAGCAGCACCGCCGGGAAGGGCCCGTTGCCCTGTGGCTGGGTGAGCGTGCCCGCGATGGTGATGTCGCCGCTGCGGTAGGTGATGTCCTCGGAGCGGTATGGGAAAGGCGGTTTCGGCTCCTGCGGCCGCGGGAGCGCAGCGACCTTGCCGCGCTCCATCGCCAATGGGAAGCTCTGCCCGCCCTGGCTGAAGTCACCGGTGATCTTGCCTGCGCCGGAGTCGTACCTGCCGTGGAACTTCGGGTCACCCGGGATATCCGCGATGGCGAATTCCACCGCGTCACGGTCGGTCTTCACATCCTTCAGCGGTGTCTCGTGCACCTCCTGCGCAGGGATGTCGATGGTGGCGGTGCCGTCCTCGGCGAAGGTCACCCCGATATCGATCGGCTTCCCCGGGGTCTGGATCGCCCCCTTCCAGTCACCGGTCACCGGGTTGGGCGGGTTGTCCGATCCCGACGAACACCCGGCCACCACGGCGGCAACGACAAACAGAATGAACGTGATCACTCGCCCATTGCGCATAGCCACCACAGTACCCACGCCGCGGAAATGGTCGGATGAATCGCCGAATCACACTGACACGACTGTCAATACCTGCTCGAGCCCCTGAAAGTCCTTCGGGTTACGGGTGTACAGAGGCAAGCCGTGCACCGATGCGATGGCCCCGATCATCAGATCGAATTTTCGCGGCTTCGGGCTGCGGCCACCAGCAGTGATCAGGCCCGCCATCAGAGTGAATCGGCGGGCCGCTTCGGCCGTGAACGGCAACGACTCGAAGGAACTTTCGAACTCCTGCAAGCGCTCGGTACGCAGCAGCCGGATGATGGCGTCGGGTGCCGCCGCGATACCCAACCCGAGTTCGGCAAGGGTCACGGTGCTGACCTTCGACACGATTGGAAGCTGATCTTCCGGCAGATCGTCGAGATCGATCAGCACACCCGTGTCGAGCAGGCCCGCGTCGTGGCGCTCACTGGTCATCGAGCCGGTCTTCGCCGAAAACCGCGTCCACCTGTGCACGTTCTTCGGCGCTCGACCCGGCGCGGGCAAAGCGGGTCAGTCGTTGCTTCAGCTCAGCGGTGGTGATCTCACGTTTCGGGGCCAACGGCCGCAGTTCACCCACTGGACGGCCGTTGCGGGTAATGATGAAGCATTCACCCGCCTCGAGCGCATCCATCACACCGGCGCTGCCATTCCGTAGCTCCGCTTGGCTGATCGTCCTGCTCACATAGCCAAAGATAGCATCAGCCGCTATCTGTCGCTATCGCGTGTTCCGGACCTACAGCGAAGCTCAGCCGAAGAATGCCTCCGCTTCGCGGTAGCGGTCCTCGGGGACCCGCTTCAACTGCTTGGTGGCCTCCGACAGCGGGACGAGATCGATCGAGGTGCCGCGCAGGGAGACCATTTGGCCGAAGTGTCCCGCGTGCACCGCTTCGGCGGCGTGCAGGCCGAAGCGGGTGGCCAGGACGCGGTCGTAGGGAGTCGGGCTGCCGCCGCGCTGGACGTGGCCGAGGACAGTGGTGCGAACTTCCTTGCCGATGCGGCGTTCGATTTCCACGCCGAGCTGCTGGGCCACGCCGGTGAAGCGCTCATGGCCGAACTCGTCGATGCCGCCCTCGCGCAGCGCGAATCCGGAATCCGGCGCGGGGTGCGCGCCCTCGGCGACAACGCAGATGAAGTGCTTATCGCCGCGCTGGAAGCGGCGCTTGATCATGGTGCACACCTCGTCCACGTCGAACGGCACCTCTGGTACCAGGGTCAGGTGCGCGCCCGCGGCCATGCCCGCGTGAATGGCGATCCAGCCCGCGTGCCGTCCCATCACCTCGACGAGCATCACACGCTGATGCGATTCCGCGGTGGTGTGCAGTCGGTCGATTGCCTCGGTGGCGATGGAGAGCGCGGTGTCGTGGCCGAACGTGACGTCGGTGCAGTCGATGTCGTTGTCGATGGTCTTGGGCACCCCGACCACGGGGACCCCTTCGTCGGACAGCCAGCTCGCGGCGGTGAGCGTGCCTTCGCCGCCGATCGGGATGAGCGCTTCGATGCCGTTGTCGTCGAGGGTCTGCCTGATCTGCCCGAGCCCGGCGCGCAGCACGTCCGGATTGGTGCGTGCGGTGCCGAGCATGGTGCCGCCCTTGGTGAGCAGCCGGTCGGTGCGATCGTCGTTGAGGATCGGGATCTTCCGGTCCTCCAATAGACCACGCCAACCGTCCTGGAAGCCGATGATCGCGTCTCCGTAGCGGCCGTTCGCAGTGCGAACGACGGCGCGGATGACCGCGTTCAGTCCTGGGCAGTCTCCGCCTCCGGTCAAGACTCCGATGCGCATGGCGGATATCTTGCCCCGCACCGCGGGGCCGTAGGGCCCCGCCCCCGTGAACCCTGGGTTACGGAAACGGTCAGTAGACATAGACAATCGCATTCTCGCCGCCGGTGCAGGTGACGAACTCGTCGCCGGCCGTGCATTCCATGGTGTAGTCCCGTTCCTTGGCCTGGCTGTAGGCGACTATCGAGCGGGTACTCCCCGCGTCGCTGACGCCGCCCGCCGCCCGTGCCGCGGCGGCAAGCGCGCCCGCGGTCGGGTATCGATCGGCGGGCGTCTTCGCCATGCCGCGCGAGATCACGCCGTCCAGCGCCGCCGGTAGCCCGGCCCGCTTGGCGCTCGGCGGCGGCGGCGCGGAAAGATGCGACCGGATCAGCAGACTCATCCCGTCCACCGGGAAAGGTTGTGCGCCGGTGAGGCATTCGTAGAGCACACAGGCCAGCGAGTACACGTCGGCGGTGCCGCTGACCGAGCCGACGTCGAACCGTTCTTCTTCACCGTGTCATAGGCCTCGTAGACCTCGCCCATGCCCCCTCTGCCGAGCAACGAACGCAACTCGTAGAGACCGAATCGCGCCCCGGCCCTCGACTGCGTGACGTCCACCCGTTACCTCCACCTTGCGGATGCGCCTGCGAGCACCGCAAACCAAGGGCCCCGCAACCTCACCCCATAGTCGTGATTGTCAGAGGTCGTCGTTACCCGGTCAAGTCAGGAGCAGGCGCCGCCGGAGAGTTCATCGAGGTGTTGCGAGATCAGCGTGGCCAGCTTGTCCAGGATGGCCATCCCCTCGGAGAACGCACCCGAATCGGGTTGTACCGCAATGGCGACGGCGATCTGACCATCCGACGTCGGCACCAGCCCGAACTGCCGGACCAGGTATGCGCCGGAGGTGTCGGGACCCCAGCCGCCCTTGAATTCGGCGCCGGTGAACGCGCCGAGTCCCCAGCGCTGGTTGGGCGTGATCTGCTCCATCAGCGTGATGACGTTCCCCGCCTGCGGCAGGCACGGCAGCCGCGACGCGAAGCGAACCTGGTCGGCCAGCGTCCACTCCGCCTGACCGAATGCCGAGTGCTCGGGCCTGGCCCTCGTCGGCGGCACCGTGGTCCTGGTGTCACCGCCCTCACGCAGCACGGCCTCGACCGCCTTCGCCGCTTCCTGACCGCTGCCCAGCGATTGCCACAGAGTGTCGGCGGCGGCGTTGTCCGAGGCGGTGATCGCCGCGGTGGCGGCATAGGTCGAGTTCGCCGAATTGCGGCGCAATGCGGCAACCGTCAGCGGGACCTTCATGGTCGACCAGGCGGGTCCGGTGGTCCAGTCACCGAAGGTGACCATTTTGTCGCCGCCGACCGGCATGACCGCCATGCCGACATGGCCGCGCAGACCCGCCTGCAGTTCGACGAATCCGGCGGCGAGCGTGCCGGGAATGGTCATCGACAGGTGCTGCTGGTCGGTGTGCGCCGCGGCCTGGGTGATGCTCGACGGCGGCGCGGCCGAGTTCGCACCGGAACCGGTCGCACAGGCGGTCAGTGGCAGCAGCGCGGCCAGCGCCGCGGCGCCGAAAACCTTTCGGAAGCGCCGGGATCGATCAGTAGACATACACCACCGCGTTCTCACCGCCGCTGCACGTGACCATCTGGCCCTCAGCGACGCAATTCATCGTGTAAGTCCGGCCGGTGACCGGGCTTGTCGCCACCACCGAGCGTGGTGCGCGTGAGACATTAGCGGTGGCGGATTCGGCGTAGGCCCTGCGGACCTCTTCGGCGAATTCGCAACTGGTCACCTGGCTGCCCGCGGCCACCTGGGTGAACCCCCCACGTCCGGGTCCGCCTGCCGAGCAGGGGCGCGCGCTCTCGGGCAGGACGACCGGCGTGGACGACGTGGGCGCGGAGGTCGTCGCGGGCGCTGTCGAGGTGCTCGGTGTGGCGCTGGTGCGGGTCGTCGGCGTCACCGACGACCCGGCCTCGACGTCGGCGGCGGCGGAGGAGGAGGTCTCTGAGTCGCTGGAGCCGAACAGCTGCCAGCCCACCACGCCGCCGACCGAAAGCACGACGACAGCGAGCACACCGATCAGGATCGGCATCACGATCGATCGCCGCCGCGGCTGGAAGTACGGGTCCGCCACCGAATCCGGCCCGTAGTAATCGTCGTCGTCATAGTCGCCGGGAGACACATAGTCTTCGCGGGCGCGAGAATCGGCCGCCTCCGAATAGTCGGGCGCGCGGAAGTCACGGCCCGCCGCGTGCTGCGGTTGGTGCGGCTGCTGGAAAGGCGAATTCGACGGGCTACCGGAGAACTGGTGTGGATCCGAGAAAGACTGTGCGTCAGGATAGAACGGCGGCTCGGGACGCTGCGGCGCCCCGTACCGCTGCGTTTCCTGGGCCTGCTGTGGATCCGAATACTGTTGTGCATCAAAACGTTGGTCCGCGAACGCAGACAGTCCGGGGTTCAGCTGCGGTTCTGCAAAGTGATGCGGGTCCGCGTACTGCTGCGCGCCGGGATGTTGCGCATCCGAATACGGCTGCGGCTCCGAGTACTGCTCGCTTTCCTGATACAGATGGGCATCCGGAAAAGGGCGAACGGGCGGCTGCTGCGTCGGCTGATACGGCGCGGGCGGTCCGAACGGCGACCCCGCAGGCTGTTGCGGCGGCAATGGCGTGAACTGGAGGTCGGTCTGAGTCACCACCGTCGGGCCGGTGGGGTGGATCACCAGCTCGCCCGTCGTCTCCGGCGGAATGAAGGCCGAATGCCGTTGCACCAGGGTGGGATCGGACTGACCGAAGGTCGCGGGGTCCGGCGCACGCACCACGAACGTGGGACTGCTCGCCGTCGCCGCGCTGCCCAGGGCGGCTCGGGCGGCCCGCGCCAGATCCGCCGCCGTGGGATACCGGTCGGCGGGATCCTTGGCCATGCCGCGGGCGATCACCGCGTCCATCGAGGCCGGGATTCCCGGCCGCTGCACGCTCGGTCGCGGCGGCGGCTCGGAAAGGTGCGAGCGGATCAGCACACTCATGCTCGCCGCCGCGAAGGGCGTCGATCCGGTGAGGCATTCGTGCAGTACACAGGCCAGCGAATAGATATCGGCGCGACCGGTCACCTGGCCGACGTCGAACCGCTCCGGCGCCATGTAGGTATAGGAGCCGATAGCCATCCCGACCTGGGTCATCGCGCTGTCGCCCTCGGTGTGGGCGATGCCGAAGTCGACGAGATAGGCGAAATCCGCGTCGGTCACCAGGATGTTGGCGGGCTTGACGTCGCGGTGCACCAGGCCGTCGGCGTGCGCGGCGTCCAAGCCCGCGGCGATCTGCTCGATGATCCCGATCGCGCGTTCGGCGCTCAACGGCCCCTGGTGGCGCAGCAGCGAACGCAGATCTATGCCGGGCACCAGGCGCATGTCGATGAAAAGCACGCCATCGATCACGCCCCAATCGTGGATGGGGATGATGTGCGGCTCGGCCAGTCGTGCGGCGGCCTGTGATTCGCGCCGGAAGCGCACCTGGTAGGCCGGGTCCTGGGCTAGCTCCTCCGATAGCAGCTTCACCGCAACCACGCGGTCCTTCACCGCGTCGTAGGCCTCATAGACCTCGCCCATGCCGCCTTTGCCGAGTAGCGAGCGCAGCTCATACGGCCCGAATCGACTTCCGACTCTCCGACCAGGTCCGTCCACCCCGTCATTCCTCCGCATCCCGGGCCGAGATCACGCACCGCCAATCACGTCGGTTCGCGACCGGGTTCTGCCCGTCAAACAGAGGATTCTCCTGGTGATACCACCCCGTGGTCAAACGCAAACACGATTGCGGCGGCTCGATCGCGCAGCTCGAGCTTGCCGAATATGTGTCCGACATGGCTTTTCACGGTGACTTCCGAGATGCCGAGTTCACGAGCGATTTCGGTGTTGACGCGGCCGCGGCCGATCAGTTCGAGCACTTCGTACTCGCGTGCGGTCAGCTCGGCGAGCCGGGAGTCACGGGTGCGCACGGGTCGCACGGTGCGGTAGGCGGTGAGCACCCGGCCGGTGACCGCGGGGTCGAGCCAGGCTCCGCCCGCGGCTACCGTCCGCACCGCGCGGATCAGATCCTCGGCGGGCGAATCCTTGAGGATGAATCCGGCTGCCCCGGCGCGCAGCGCACCCGACAGCAATTGGTCATCGTCGAAGGTGGTGAGCACGAGAACTGGCGGGGCGTCGTCTTTGGTGCGCAGCATCCGCGTGGCATCTATGCCGCCGACGCGTTTCATGCGCAGGTCCATGAGAACGACGTCGGGGCGTCCGTTCACGAGGGCGGCAGGCACCTCGTCCCCGTCCGAGCATTCCGTGACGACGAAGCCGTCCCGCCTGCGCAGGATGCGCCGCAGTCCACCGCGAACGAGTTCCTGATCATCGACGACCAGAACGGCGACCTCGTCATGGGCCGGTCCCAGTGCGCTCACGCGCCCTCCCGCGCGGAGGTCTGGCCGAGTAGCGAACACCACGGCCCGGATCGGCCTGCCAGCGGAAACTGCGCGCGCACCGACCAGCCGTCGTCGAAAGGACCGGCGGTGATTCGGCCGCCGAGCAATTCGGCCCGCTGTGCCATGCCGGACAGCCCCATCCCGTGTCCTCGATTCGGCGGCACGCCTCCAGGCAACGTGTTGTTGACGACCAAGGTCACCGCGGCGGCGTCCACCGCGAGCTCGACCGTCGTGGACGCGCCCGGCGCGTGTTTGACGACATTGGCCAGCGACTCCTGCCCGATCCGGTACAGCGCGAGCCCGACCGCTGCCGACACCGGGCCCAGGTCGGCGGCGCCGGTGTAGCGGACATCCAGTCCCGCGCGCACGAAATCACCGACCAGATCCTCGATGTCCTCGACACCGGGTTCCGGAGCCTGCTTCGAGGGCGCTACGTCGAGCAGGCCGATGGTGCGCCGGATGTCGGCCATGGCCTGCCTACCGAGCCGCTCCGCATCGACGAGTGCCTCGACCGCGTCATCGACATCGCGATCGGTCTGCAACGCGTGCCGCGCCGCGGTCAGATGCAGCAGCGTGATGCTCAGCGAGTGCGCGATCACGTCGTGCACCTCGCGAGCGATCCTTCGACGCTCCTCGTCGGCGGCCCGAGCCGCCCGAATGTCCTGGAACTCACGTTCCTGGTAGAGGAACCGGCGCTGGTGCTGCATCATCACGCCGACCAGCCAGCCCAGCGCGATCCCGAGTATGTACATCGGCAGGCCTTCGAGCCGCTCACCCGTCGCGGTCCACTGCAGGTTTCCCGCCATGTCGAAGGCGAGCAGTTCCGCTATCGCGACAGCGCCGAAGAGCACGCTGGCGCGTTTGGGTGCGATGGCGGCTACCTCGCCGACGCAGACGATGAGAACGAACGGGGCGAAGTCCCCCGACACCGGCTGGATCAGGAACAACGCCGTCGCCGCCATCCCCGAGCACGCGACGATCCACGGCCACGGACGCACGCCGAATATGCAGAACAACGGTGAGGCGATGAACATCAGCAGCATGGCCAGCACCGGCACTGCCGTCGGGAAGTAGCTGTGCCGCTGCGCCGTCGCCGCGACACCGACCAGGAACAGCGCGACATCGGCGCTGACGATCAAAGAGGGCGGGTAGTCGAACGGGAGTTCTTCGATGTTCTGCCTGGCCACCGCGATCGGGTGGCGCGCGAATGCGACGGTGCGTGACCAGACGGTCCCGGTCTCCCGGAACGGAATCGCCGGTCCGCCGCCCGCAGGCGAGATCATGGCGCGGGTCACATCCATCATCCAAGGCTAACCGTCCGATCGGCCCTGGTCATCGTCCCTGGAGCGGTCCGACGCTCCTACCACGGTCGGAGACCGATTCGGGTCCCTGGCACGAAGACAGCGCTTTTCGGCGTCCGTAGCGTGAGCAGCATCCGCTCCGCGTCGCGTCATCCGCGGCCGGAGGCGAACACATCACGGAAGGCGAATGCCATGTCTTGGGAAGATCAGCACGCCCGAACCGACATTGTGCACACCGTGCTCACCCGCGCGGCCGTCGATCCGGACAGTCCGGACCTGTTCTCGGAAATCCCGGGGCTGGAACGGCTCTTCGGCGGCCCGGACGGCGTATTGCTCGCACTGCGGTATCGGTGGAATCTACATCTCGACGCGAAAATGGAGCAGGCTCTGCTGGAGGGGAAATCTGCCGTCGAGGTCTACCTCGAGCTCACCTCGGAACAACCAGCGCTGCGGGCGGTGCTCGACGCGCACCATCATCGCCGCAACCTGACGTCGCGGGCCATGGCGCGATAAGCAAACGAAAGAAAGCGGGGGAAGCCATGTCGGATCACGCGATGTTGGAACTGTCGGGCATTACCAAGCACTACCGGGTGGGTGAGCAGACCGTGCGCGCGCTCGACGGCATCAGCCTGCGCATCGACCCGGGCGAATTCACCTCGATCATCGGACCTTCCGGCTCGGGCAAGAGCACACTGCTGCATTTGCTCGGCGCGCTGGACAGCCCGGATTCGGGGTCGATTCGCTTCCAGGGTGCGGAGATCGGCTCGCTGGACGAAGAACGACAGTCCGAGTTCCGGCGCCATCGTGTCGGTTTCATCTTCCAGTTCTTCAACCTGCTTCCGACGCTGACCGCATGGGAGAACGTCGCGATTCCGAAGCTGCTGGACGGCACCGGATTACGCAGAGCCAAACCGCGCGCGCTGGAGCTGCTCGACCTGGTCGGGCTGAGCGACCGCGCCGCGCACCGGCCCACCGAACTGTCCGGCGGTCAGATGCAGCGGGTCGCGGTGGCGCGGGCGTTGATCATGGACCCGCCGCTGATCCTGGCCGACGAACCCACCGGCAATCTCGACTCGAAGACCGGTGCATCGATCCTGAAACTGCTCGGCGATATCGCGGCCAACGGCAACTCGGTGGTGATGGTGACCCACGATATGGGGGCAATCGAGTACTGCGATCGGGTCATCACGTTGCGCGACGGTCAGATCGGCTCCAACGACAAGGTCGATCGCACACAGCGCACGGTGCGGGCATGATCAGGGCCGCGTGGGATCGGCTGCGGCTGTTCAATATCGGCGAACTGCTCGCGCATCGCGGCCGGACCCTCATGTCGCTGACGGTCATGGGCGTTTCGGCAGGCCTGCTCGTCGCGGTGTTCAGCATCTCCGGCTCGGTCACCGGTTCGGTGGATCGGCTCACCCGCAGCCTGGGCGGCAAGGCTGCGCTGGAGATCACCGGCGTCACCGACGCGGGCTTCGATCAGCAACTGCAACAACGGATCGCCACGACGCCCGGCGTCGAGAAGGCGGTACCGATGTTGCGCGCCCAGATCGGCAGCGGCGCCGACCGTGCCCTGCTGATCGGCGCCGACGCGAGCATCGCCGCGCTCGGCAGCGAGCTGGCGGGCCCCATGGGCGGGCAGGCGGGCAAGCTGCTGGGCGTGCCCAACGGCGTGCTCGTCGGTACGGCGATGGGCCGCGCTGAGGGTGAGAGATTCGCACTCGGGTCCGGAACCGTTACCGTCGCAGGCGTTCTCGACGACAAAACTTCCGAGCAGCTCAACGGCGGCCACATCGTCGCCGCCTCACTGGGTGTGGCGCAGCAGGTGACGGGACGGATCGGGCGACTCGACTCCATTCAGATCGTTCCCGCGCCCGGCGCCGACCTCGCTACACTGCGCGCCGCGCTGACCGAGGTGGTCGACGGCCGCGCCGTTGTCGCCGAACCGAGTCTGCGCACGGCCCAGGCGGGCGGTGCGATCCAGCTGGTCCGGTATTCGACGCTGATGTCCTCGGCCGCCGCGCTGATCGTCTCGGCGTTCCTCATCTACAACGCGATGAGTATGGCCGTCGCACAACGCAGGCCGGTGTTGTCGCTGCTGCGCGCCATCGGCGGCAAACGCGCGCCCATGGTGCGCGATCTGCTCGCCGAGGCGGCGCTGCTCGGTGCGCTCGGCGGGGCGGTCGGGGCGGTGCTCGGTGTCGTCATGGGCCGCAGCGCAATCGACCGGCTGCCCGCCGCGATCGTGCAGTCGGTGGAGGCGCGCACCGAATACCTGGTGCCGTGGTACGCGATTCCCGTCGCGATCGCCGCCTGTGTACTCGCCAGCGTCGCGGCCGCGGCCATCGCGGCACGTCAGGTGTACAGGGTCGAACCGATCGAAGCCTTGGTCCCGGTCGGGGTGGCACGGACCGACACGGTGAATCCGGTGCTGTGGTGGGCGCACATCGTGGTCGGGCTCGGAGTGACCGCCGCGGCGATCAGCGTCGCCGAGGCCGACCTCGGCCGCTTCTCGCTCGCCGCCATCTCCCTGTCGTTCGCCGCGGCCGTTGCGCTCTGCTTCGCCGCGACCGGGCCGATCGTGCGGGCAACCGCCGCGGTGGCCCGCCTGTTCGGCGCTCCCGGCGCGCTGGGCGCGACCACGCTGGAACGCGCACCGCGACGCGTGTGGGCGACGTCCATGACGGTGATGATCGGGGTGGCCGCCACTGTCGCTATGGGCGGTGCGTCGCGCAATATGGTCGATTCGGCCACTGCCACTTTCGACGACCTCGGCAGCACCGACCTCTATGTGAGTCCGACCGCCATGGAGCAATTCCCCACCGGGCCGCTGCTGCCGAGCGACCTGCGGGACAAGATCGCGGCGGTCCCCGGCGTCTCCGCGGTGCACCCTGCGCAGATGGCGTTCGCCACCCTCGGCAGCGGTCGCGTGATGTTGCAGGGCTATCCCGCCGAGGTCGACGGTTCGGTGACCAGTGCGGTGGATCGCGAGGTGGTGGCGCGGATGGCCGCGGGCGAGGGCGTGGTGATCTCGCGCGATGTCGCCAGATCGCTCGGGGTGGACGCGGGCGCCGACGTCACGCTGCCGACGCCGACGGGGGACCACACCACCACAGTGCTGCAGGTGATTCCGTACTTCTCCGCCATCGCGGGCGTGGTCGTGATGGATCTCGGGCAGATGCGCCAGTGGTACGAGCGACCGGGCGAGACGATCCTCGAGGTCACCCTGCAACCGGGCGTGGACCACAGCGCGGTGGCGGCAGCGATCCGGCAAGTGGCCCCGGCAGGCATGCACGTCGACACCGGCCAGGCCACCGTGACCGCTATCTCGTCGAGCGTGCGGCAGGGTGCGGCGATGAGCGCGGCCATCCTCTGGATCGTGGTGCTGGTGGCGACGGTCGCGCTGCTGAACACACTGATGCTCTCGGTGCTCGAACGACGCCGCGAACTCGGCGTGCTGCGCGCCATGGGCACCAGTCGCAAGTTCCTGCTGCGTTCGGTACTCGCCGAGGCCGCGGGCATCGGATTGATCGGCGCCGCACTAGGTCTCGCGGTCGGCGCGGCGGTGCAGTTCCTGGCCACCGTGGCGATGGGGCATGCCATGACCATCGATATCCGCTACGCGCCGAGCCCGATCCTGCTCGTCTACGGAACCGCCGCACTGGTGCTCGCCCTGCTCGGCTCCATCCCGCCGGCGTTGCGCGCTGCCCGGATGCCGATCGTGGAGGCGCTGGCCGTCGACTGACTCCGATCGCGGGTGGCAGCGGCCCGTCGTTGCGGCCGGCGCGGGGACGACGGGCCGCTGCCGCTATAGCGGCGCGGCGGCCCACCAGGTCAGCACGCCGTCCTGGGCCGAAGGCGGCGCGGTCTGCGGGTCACCCGAGGTGCCGTGATAGCTCACGTACAGCAGGTAATTCGAGCGAGCGGGATCGGATTCGAAGCTGACGACCAGTTTTGCCGTGTGATAGAACGGCGCGAGCGGGCCGGGCGGATCCGGAACGATCCATAGATGCGCTGTCTGTCCCGCGCCGTTCTTGCGCGACGGCGTCGCGGTATTCGGCGGCAGCGCGGTCACGACTGCCTGCGCGGCAGCAGCGGACTCGTAGCCGAGGATCGTGTAGTTCATATGGTTGCTGTCGGCGATGTCACGGCTGCACTCCCACGCCACCACCCAGCGACTGGTTTGCAGCAGTTCATCTTTGAGCCGCACGCCGTCCGCGGGCTTGCGCGCCATGCACTCCGCATCCTGGAATTCCGCGTCACCGAACGCGCCCGTGCCCTGCGGCAAGAGATTCGGAAACGCGCGGCGACTCGGCGCCAGCGGATCCGTGGGCAGGGCGGCCGGGGTCGACACCGTCGTCGACGGCGCGGGCGAGGCCGCGGAATCCTCGCCCGGCTCCGAGTCGAAGGCCATGACCCCGAGGAACGCGACGACGGCGACAACCGCGACCACCACACCGAGGACAAGCAAGCCGATGGCGCCGCCGGAACGGTGCGGCGGCATCGGCTGTCGGCCACCATAATTCGGCCCGCTCGGCGGCGGATACCCGGGGGGCGCCGCACCGGGATGTGGGCTCCCAGGGTGCTGCGACGCGGCCTGCATCGGCTGGGCGACACCGGGATTGACGGGAGGCTGCGCCGGGTAGGGCGAATGCTGCTGGGGCGCACCCTCATATCCTGGTGATGCCGTCGGCGCGGCCTGCGCGGGCGCCTGCTGCGCGAATGCGGCCTGTTCGGCGGCGGCAAGCGGTGCGGAAGGCAGGTGCGGCGGCGGCGCTCCGGGCGGCATCACCGCGACCGGATTCGCGGGCGGCACAGCGAGTGCGGGCCCCGGCCCGGGATAACCGGCAGGCGGGTAGGCCGGGTTGACCTGAACCGTTGCCGCCTGCACCGCCGACGCGGGCGCGCTGAGCGCGCGGCGCGCGGCCGCGGCGAACTCGGTGCAGGTGGCGAAGCGATGCTCGGGACGCTTGGCCATGGCCATGGCGAGCACCCCGTCGAGAGCCGGGTTGAGGCCATGCCGTTTGGTGGCCAGTGGCGGCGCGGCGTATTGCAGATGGCCGCGAATGATGTCGTTCGGGTCGGGCGAATCGAACGGGGCCATTCCGGTGAACAGCCAGTACAGCGCGCAGGCCAGCGAGTACTGGTCGGAGCGATGGTCGAGGTGCGCGCCGGTCATCTGTTCGGGCGAGGCATAGGCCAGGGTCGCGGTGAACATGCCGGCCTGGGTCAGGTGGGTGGAATCCTCACGCAGCCGCGCGATACCGAAATCGGTCAGGAACACCCGCTCGCCCTGCCCGCCGACCGAACGCGCCAACATGATGTTCGCCGGCTTCACGTCGCGGTGCAGCACGCCCATGCCGTGCGCGTAATCCAGTGCGTCCGCGACTCCCTCGATGATCTGCACCGCGCGCTCGGGCGGCAGCGTCTGCGGATTCACCGTCGCCGCGTCGATGCCATCGATGTACTGCATGGAGATCCACAGCTGATCGTCCTCGGAGCCGCGGTCGTAGACGGCGACGATGTTCGGGTGGTCCAAGTGCGCGGCCAGATCGGCTTCGCGTTCGAACCGCGCCCGCAATTGGGCGTCGGTGAACAGCTCGCGATTGAGCAGTTTCAACGCCGTCTGCCGAGACAGCCGAGGATGGCGCGCCAGGTACACCGACCCCATGCCGCCCTGCCCGAGCAGACGCTCGATGGTGAACCCGGCAAACACCACACCGCTGTTCAGCAACGCGACCCCCTTCGAGGTGATAACAGCACCGTCAGCCTAATAGTCCCAGCCGGACTTCGGTCCGTCCGCAGCCCGCACCGGGACACGCCCGGCCTAGGCGGCCGTCCGGCGGGTAGCCCCCTGGCCACGGCGTTTCGAATTCTCCGCGAAAATCAGCAAAACTATCCATGAGGCATCATCATCGCTTCACCGTCCAACGGCGGGGTGATGATCTTCGCTGTTCGGTCACCGACCGAACGGGTATTCGGGTAGCAGAGGTAAGTTGTTGCACCGCCGATGGACAACGGTCACGTGTTGTGGTGGTGGGGAAGACGCGGTGGTGAGGTCTTGAGAACAGTTCCTGCGTGGCGGGCGGTATTGCATTGTGCCGCCCTCGTCACGCTGCTCGCGCTGACCTCCTGTGTCCTGTTGCCGGGCAAGCACGAGCCCGCGGCCGCGCCGACGATCACCGTCGACACCGCGGGATCGTGGCATCCAGATTTGTCGGTCACGCTGCCCGACTCACTCGCCGCGGATTTCACCCACCTGCAGCCCCATCTGCCCGGCCAGGTCGGGATGGCGATCATGCCGGTCGGTGGCGGCCGGATGACCATCTTCGGCGACTGGACCAGCGGCATCGCGTGGTCGACCATCAAGGTTCCGCTGGCGATAGCCGCGCTGCGTCGCGACCCCGAAGGCGCGGCGGAGAACGCCGAGGCCGCGATCACTGTTTCGGATAACGGTGCGGCGGAGGCACTGTGGGAGTCGCTCGGCGATGGCCTCGAGGCGGCCCAAGCCGTCCAGGACATTCTCGACGAGGCGGGCGATGCCGTGACCGGTGTGCCCGGACCCCGAACCCGGCTGGACTTCAACTCGTTCGGGGCGACCGAGTGGACACTGGCCAATCAGGCCAGGTTCGCCTCGCGACTGCCGTGTCTCGCGCAGTCAGCCACCGTGACCGAGCTGATGGAACAGATCGCGCCAGACCAGCGCTGGGGCCTCGGCTCGATCGCGGGCGCCGAATTCAAAGGCGGCTGGGGTCCGGACGACGACACCGGCGCCTATCTGGTTCGCCAGTTCGGCGTGCTGCCGAGCAAGTCCGGCAGCGTAGCCATCGCTCTTGCCGCACAAGCCGATTCGGGCCTGTTCGAGGACGCCACCGGCCTGCTCGATCGGATGGCCCAGCTGATCGAACGCCACCTCGACGAGTTGCGCGGCGGCAAGTGCCCGCTCTGACCGGCGCCGAGCACCGTGCCGGTCAGCCCGGTGTGACAAGTCCTGATTCGTAGGCCAGTACGACCGCCTGCGCGCGGTCGCGCAGGTCGAGTTTCGAGAAGACCTTGGAGACATGGGTCTTCACGGTCTGCTCCGCGACGAACAGGGATTCCGCGATTTCGGTGTTGGACATGCCTTTTGCGATGAGTTCGAGCACCTCGCGCTCGCGTGGCGTGAGGGAACCCAGCGCCGGAGTGGGTTTGGCGCGGGTCGCGGTGCGGCGTCGGGTGACATCCGCGATGAGCCGCCTTGTCACGGTGGGCGCCAAAAGCGCTTGGCCGTCGGCGACGACACGGACCGCACGCACCAATTCCTCGGCGGGCGCATCCTTGAGCAAGAACCCGCTCGCGCCGAGACTGAGCGCCTCGTAGACGTAGTCGTCGATGTCGAAGGTGGTGAGCATCAGCACCCGCACCGGCGGATCGAATCCGGCCGCGAGGATGGCGCGCGCGGCATCCAAGCCGTTCATCTCGGGCATCCGCACATCCATCAGCACCACATCCGGCCGCAGCCTTTTGGCCTCGGCGACCGCGACTTTCCCGTCCGGCGCGTCACCGACCACGCTGATGTCGGGTTGCGCGGCGAGCAGCGCACCGAAGCCCTGGCGCACCATCGCCTGATCGTCGGCGATCAAAACCGTTATTGCCACCCACACACCCTAATCGGCAACCGCCTCGACCCCGCCCTCGGCGATCGTCAGCGGTCGGCGATCATCGAACCGAGCGCGATAGCCGGATCCGGCGACAGGTCGGCGGCGGGACCGAGCGGCAGCCGGGCCCGCACCTCGAAGCCTCCGTCGGAGCGCGCGCCCGCGGTCACCTCGCCACCAACGGCGAGCGCACGAGCGCGCATCCCCGCGATACCGTGGCCGCCGTTGTCGCCCTGCTTGGCGGGCACCGCACCGGGTGCGTTGACGACACTCGAGTGCACATCGACGCCACAGCTGATCACCACCTGGACCGGGGCGCCGGGGGCGTGCCGCGACGCGTTCGACAGCGACTCCTGCACAATGCGGTACAGCGCGAGCCCGGTGGTCTCCGATACCGCATCCAGCGGCCCATCGATCGTCCAGTCGATGTGCACGCCCGCTCGGCGCGCTCCCTCGAACAGACCGAGCACGTCCGTGGCCTTCGGCTGCGGCGCATGCTCAGGCAGCTGACCATCGCTGCGCAGCACACCGAGCATGCCGCGAATCTCGTTCAATGCCTCCCGCGCGGTGGCGCCGATGGATTCGAATTCCGCGCGGGCGGCCGGCGTCACGCCCTCCACCCGGTACGGCGCCGTCTGCGCCTGCACCACCACAAGCGACATGTGGTGAGCCACCACATCGTGCAGGTCACGGGCGATGCGGGCCTTCTCCTCCAGGATGGTGCGCCTGGCCCGCTCCAGCTCGTTCTCCTCCTCCTTGCGCAACAACTGCTCACGCGACTGCACCAGCCAGCGCATCATCAACGCGAGCAGCACGACCGCAGCCAAGGCGATCGGCCAGCCCCAGGCCGAGCCGGCGAGGTCACCGCCGCCATCGGCCATGGTGGTGGCGAGCAGCAGGGAGGTCGCCGCCCATGCGACGGCCATAACCGGGACCGCCGCCCGCAATGCCACCCCGAACAGCAACGCGAACAGGCACAGGATGTGCACCACTTGGATCGGGATCTCATTGTTGGGCTGATGCGGGATCGCCAGCGCGATGACCAGCGCGGACCCCGCCGAAATCGCCCAGCCCAGCGCCGGATTGATGCGGATGAGCAGGATCGGGAACGCGGCGAGTGCGGCGATGAACGGCTGCACCGGCACCGGCACCGCGTGCGTGAGATGCAGAGTCGGCCACGCCACCGAGTAGAAGACGATCGCGACCAGCACGGTGAACGCGTCGAACCACATCCTGGCGTTCATCGACCTGGTCCAGGCACCGCGTTTCTGCTTCATGCCTACGACAGTAGAAACCCGACGGCGTCGCGGTCCTCATACCCACGGGTGAATTCGCCACCGGTACCCGAGGGGGAGGCGACAGTCCCGCTCCCCCGGCGGCATGGGCCGAGGAACCGCACCTCGGCGTGAGGTGCGCGGGCGCGTCCGATTCCTAGCGTCTTGGATCATGAGCACACCGACCACCGCACGGCAGGCCGGCACCGAGTCAGCGGTCACCGACGCACGCCCCCGTTCCGCTCGTTACCGAAGGGGCGCGGCGCTGACGGCCGCGGCGCTGACCACCATGGCGGCCACCGTTGTCCTTGCGCCGGCAACCCATGCCGCGGTGATTCGGCCTTCGGTGGAGAACGTCGCGGTGGGTGCCGCGGTGTCCATCCTGACCGCGGGCGGCCCCGAAGCCGTCACCACCATTCCGGATGATTTCGCCGCACGCTTCGGTTACCGGCCCAGCCTCGTCGACGGTCTGCTCGCGAACCCGGGCGGCGAATGCTCGTCGCCGGTCACCCTGCCCGCCGAGTTCGACACCGCATGCAAAGCTCATGATCTCGGCTACGACCTGCTGCGCTACGCCGATCAGAGCGATGAACCGCTCGGCCCGTGGGCCAGGCAGGCCCTCGACAGCACCCTCGGCCTGCACATGCACGAGGCCTGCGATACCCGCACCGACCCCTTTTCCCGCGCCCGCTGCAATGCCATGGCCACGATCGCGTCGACGTTCGTCGACATCAACTCCCGCCGCCAAGGCTACGGCGCGCCGGTCGCCGAATCACTGTGGAGCACAACGGATTCCCAGACCAACCGCGATTTCAGCGGCTGGCTGGCCGTGTTCATCGGCGGTGGCGTGCTCGGCCTGGCCGCCGCGGGAGCCGCTCTCGCCGGCGTCACGCCGTCGCTGCGACGACCGACCAGGGCCACCGGCGGCGACCGCAAGCCCGTTCTGCCGATTCGCACGGTATCGGTGAATCAGCTCGCAGCACTGGGCGTTCCGCGATGACGAACTCGACCATGACCCCGCCGCCCACCGCCACAGCAGTCGAAACTGCGCACAGCACCGCGACACCGGACATGCACAGCACCGCGACGCTGGTGAGCGAACCAACCCGAAAACGGGTGGACACCAACCGGTCCGGCACACCGATGCCGCACCCGCGGACCGGTCGCTGGAAGGCCATTGCCACCGGCATGGCGCAGCGCACGCTCCGGCCGCGGATCGGCACGACACTCGCCGTCGGAGCCGGTGTGCTCATGTCGCTGGCTCCGGGATTGCTGCCGCGCACGCCTGGCGCGCAGGCCGCGCTGACCGGGCTTTTCGTCGCCCTCACACTCGGCGTCGCTGGTCTGGTCCGATTCCTGTCGGCCCGCTGGAACGTCGACATCAATCGACCACTCGCGTGGCTTCGTCTCCCGCTGCTCGGACTGACGCTGGTCTCGATCGTCGGTGCCGCCGCGCACGCGGGCCACTGGCAGAACCGGCTGCGCGCGGTGATGGGAACAGTGCCGATCGGATCGGACTATTGGTTGCGCTGTGCGGTCGGGGCCGCACTGATGGTCGGAGTGTTCGCCGCAATCGCGCGGACCGCGGGGTGGGTCGTGGGCAAGCTGGGGTGGTCACGCAGTGTTGCGGTGACCGCGGTCGCCGCGTCCGTGCTGTACCTGGTCGGCGTTCCCGCCATGGCGGATTGGCGACGCGATGCCTATGCCACCGCCAATGCCAGGATCGATCCCACACTGGTGCAGCCGGTTTCGTTGCTGCGGTCCGGCAGCGCCGAATCGACGGTCAGCTGGCCGTCGCTGGGGGCCGAGGGGCGCAAGTTCGTCAGCGGGTCGCCCGCCGGTCCGGTCCGTGTCTATGTCGGCCTGGATTCCGCGCCGGACCGCGATTCCCGGGTGGCCCTTGCGATTCGGGAGTTGGAGCGCTCGGGCGGCTTCGAGCGGTCGAATATCGTCGTCGCGGTGCCGACCGGGTCGGGCTGGATCGACTCGAACGCGGTGTCCGGTTTCTATCAGCACTTCGGCGGCGATGTCGCGCTGGTCGGCGTGCAGTACTCCTACGCGCCGAGCTGGGTGAGCTTCCTGTTCGGTCGCGACGAAGCGGTGGCCTACGCGCGTGCGCTGTTCACCGCCGTTGAGAACCGTATCCGCACGATGGACCGCAAACCCCGGCTCTATATCTACGGCCAAAGCCTCGGCGCCCTCGGCGGCAGTTCGGTCTTCACCGACGACGCCGATCAGGACCGCAGGACCTGCGCGGCGCTCTGGGCGGGCCCGCCCGCGGGTCAGGTGCACCGTGCCGGCGCGACGGTGCTGGCCAACAGCTCGGACCCAGTGGTCCATTGGTCACCGTCGCTGCTGTGGCGCGCCCCCGACCTCACCGGGGTCCGGGTGGACGCCCCGGTCCCGCACTGGCTCCCGGTAGTCAGCTTCCTGCACACCAGCACCGATTTGCTCGCCGCACTGGACGCCCCGCCCGGCCACGGCCACCGCTACGGCACCGACCAGGGCACCGCGCTCGGCAGCTGCTGAAGGCGCCGATGCTTGCCCACAGCTGAAACATGTTCTAGTTTTCCCTCATGGCCTTTGTCATCGACGCCTCCGTCGACATCGACGCACCCGTCGACCTGGTGTGGGGGGTGATCACCGACCTCGCCCGCTACGGCGAGTGGAATCCCTTCGTCCCCGAATGCCGCAGCACCCTCGTTCCCGGCGAACCGATCGACATGCTCGTGCAGGTCTCCGGCGCGAAACCGAGGCGTCAGCGCGAATGGATTCGCTCACACACGCCCGGCCGCGAACTCAGCTACTCGATGAAGCCGGTGCCGCTGGGCACCCTGCACAGCCTGCGGTCCCACATCGTCACCGCGTTGGACGGCGATCGCACCCGCTACGAATCCCACTTCGAACTCGCGGGTTGGTTCCAGCCTGTGGTGAGCGCCGTCCTCGGCAAGAACCTCGAGCGTGGCTTCACCGGAATGACCGAAGGCATCCGCAAGCAGGCCGAATCACTGCGTACCCCCTGACCGGGCGCGGCATACGCCCCGCCGGAGCTCGCATTCGGTCGAACCACAGCGCGGCGGGCGGGCGGTCAGCGTCTCGGCGGCAGACCGGTTTCCTCGCCGCCCGCACGCGATAGACGCGACGACGACCAAAGATCGCCACCCCGGGTAATGCCCGCCCGGTTCACGAGGTTGTCCCGCACCTCCAGCGAGTACGACGCGGTGGTCGACTTCGATGCCGCACTCGCCGACCCGGCCGACCGCGAGCGTCTCATCCCGGAGTTCGACAGCGGGGATCATCTGCACCCCAGCGAAGCGGGCTACCGCGCCACGGCTGCGACCGTGAACCTCGCAGACATCCGCTGATCCGAACACCCTCGCAGCCCCGGCCGCGCAGCACAGGCCCGACCAGCGGACGGCGGTCGCGCACATTCGCCTCGTTACCCCGCCCACCGCAACTCGGTGTGCCCCCAGCCTGCCGAGTTTCCCTCTGCCGAACCGGGATTCAGGCGCTGAGATGCCCGAGAGCGGCCTCCAGCGTCGCGTCGGCGTATGCCTCGGTCAGTCCGGGAAGGCCGACCGACCAACGGCTTTGGATCGGACCCAGCAAAAGGTCGACGGCGAAGTCGAGGTCGACATCGGCGCGTAGCTGACCGGCTCGGACACCTGAGGCAAGCCGCTCGGCGATGGCGGCACGCTGAGGGAGCAGCAGCCGCTCCCGATAGGCCGCGCCGAGTTCCGGGTCATGCTGGATCTCGATATACATCGCGCGCAGGAACGCCTCGAAGCCGGGATCGGTGAGCTCGACGATCGCGCCGCGCACCAACTCGCGCAGATCGGCCCGAATATCACCGGTGTCGGGGAGGACGAGACCGTCCGGGCCGGTATAGAGCTCGAGCATGGCGTCGAAAACGACGGCGCCCTTCGAGGGCCACCAGCGGTAGATGGTCTGCTTGCCGACCCCGGCGCGGGCCGCGATCGCCTCGACCGTCAGCTTCCCATAGGGCAGCTCGCGGATGAGTTCAGTGGCGGCGGCGAGGATCGCGGCGCGGGCGCGTTCGCTGCGCCGGGCGGCGCTGGGGGTGTCGACCATGCCCGAACTGTAGCAAAATCGAGACGAACCGTCTCGTCTTGACAAGACCGAAGTCGCTTGGCATCGTCTTCAACGAGACGGATCGTCTCGCGAGGAAAGGATCGACACAGTGCCCAGAACTTGGTTCATCACCGGCGCCAACCGCGGACTCGGCCGGGCCTTCACCGTCGCCGCCCTCGGCCGCGGTGACCACGTCGTCGCGACCGCTCGCGACCCGAAGTCCATGGCCGGCCTCGCCGACGACCGATTGACCGTGCTGCCCCTGGATGTTCGCGACCGCGATCGGGTAATCGCCACTGTGAACGAGGCATTCGAGGTGAACGGCACCATCGACGTAATCGTGAACAACGCGGGCTACGGCCTCGTCGGCGCGATCGAAGAACTGACAGAGGCCGAGATCCGCGACCAGATGGACACCAATTTCTATGGCGCCCTCTGGGTTTCACAGGCCGCGGTGCCGCACCTGCGCGAGCGGAAGTCGGGGCACATCGTGCAGATCTCGACCGTCGGCGCGGTCGGCAGCCTGCCGCTGTTCGGGATGTACAACGCGAGCAAATGGGCACTGGAAGGATTCAGTGCCTCACTCGCGGACGAGCTACGGCCACTGGGGATTTCCGTCACCCTCGCGCAGATGGGCGGCTTCGATACCGACTGGGCGAAGTCGAGCATGAAGTTCGGCTCCGGACTACCCGCCTACGAAGCGCTCCGCACGGCCATCCTCGGCATGCCGGACTACCCGGACCCGAGCGCACCGCCGCCGCAGGCCGACGTCGAACCGGAGTGGGTCGAGGCGGCGCCCGAAGCGGCCGCGGCAGGTCTGCTCGAACTCGTGAACATGCCGAACCCGCCGGTGCGCAAGGTAATCGGACCTGGCGCCCACCAGATGGTGGCCATGGCACTGGACCAGCGCCGCCAGGACTACCTGACCGACCCCGAATTCACCTGGCCCGCATGAGAAATGTGGCGGTCACCCGGACCATCGAGGGTTCGGGCGACCGCCCCACTTTCGTTCGTCCTAGCTGATCGGTCCGCGAGCGGGACGCGGCCCCGGCTGTCTGTCAATCCCCGGGCAACCAGGGCTGCGTCTGTTCTCGGATGTCGGTCACGAATGCTCGCCGATCGACTGTCGGAACTCGTCCGAGTGTGGTCCGGACAGTTCGAACGTGACTGTGGCAGGTTCGGCAGGACCGTGAGTGCCGCGCACTGGTCCGGGGATGATGGACCGCGCCAGTTCCCGGAGTTCCCCGAGAGTCAGTGCACCGAGTTCGCGTTGCTCCCAGTGAACCTGCAACGGGGACATCGGGGCATCGAGCAGTGCGACGAGGAGATCTTCGAAGCCGACATAATTGTGTCCGTGCTCGGAGGCAATCGCTGCTGCACGGCGTAGGGCGACGATCACTCCCGGTGCCGCGCCGGTGACCGTGACTGTGGGCGGACGTGCCGTCGGTGTCGAACTCCGTTACGACCACACCGCAGTCGGCCGATGGGTGGCAGGCGAGCAACCGAACTCACCCGGCCCGGAATTGATTGCCGAGGTTCTGACGGAAGTTCTCGGCCGACGTGTGGTTCCGTCGGACTGCGGAATGTCCGGCGGGCAGAACCCGGCCGATCTCGGGCTGGAGTTCTCGTTGAGTCTCACAGAGGCGACAGCCGCTGCGACCGCGTTGTGGGGGAGTGATGTGGAGCGCAGACGGTTCCTGCTCGGAGCGTCGTATGCGGTAGCGGTCTATCCGGCCGCCTCGATGCGATGGGGGCAATCCCTGAACATGTCCGACGGCTACCTTCGCGGGCGCGCATTCAATCTGTGCTTGCTGGCTTCAGCACTCGCCCACGACGATCCTCATGAATCAGCGCGCGTCGGCACTGAGGCGCTCGACATCATCAGCAGGCTGGAGTCGCACCGAACCCACGCCTATCTCCGCGAGGTGCGCCACCGCCTTGCTGCGTACACCGCGCTGCCCGACATCGAACACTTCCGACGACAGGTACTCGCGATCACTGCGCGGACAGATTGAGCGCCCGGTATAGCGCGACAACTGTTGCAGCACCGACAATTTCGCCACGATCGATCATCGCGACCGCTTCCTCCAGGGGAATCCAACGTACGGATTCAGCTTCGTTGACGTCCGGCGGCGTATCGGTCAGATCCGCGCCCCGCGCAAGGTAGATCTCTTGTGGCTGATCCAGGGTTCCGATGGATGGCTGAAAGCTGACCAGGTGCTCCATGGCTTTCGGCCGCCAGCCGGTCTCTTCCTCGACCTCACGCGCCGCCGCGACGGCTACGTTCTCGGCGTGGTCGACGTAGCCGCCCGGCAGCTCCCAAACCCAACGATCGATGATGAATCTGTGCCGGTACATCAGCAAGGCTTCACGCTTGTCGTTGAGTACCAACGTCATAGCACAACGCGGCATCCGTGCGACGTACTGTGTGAACTTCACCCCGTCTGGTAGCTCGATGTCGACGGTAGAGAGCTTGATGTGTCGATTTTCGTCCACGACGTGCTCACCATGGATCGTCCACTGGGTGCGGCTCACAAGGTCGACGTTACCCAAAATAGAACCAGGCAGGCAGCGCGGGATCTGCGCGCCACCCACCTGGCACCGAACTGATACGGCCTGAATTCGCGACAGAGGCGGACTAGCTGATCGGTCCGCGAGCGGCCTCGTAGGCCGCACCGACGCGGTACAACCGGTCGTCGGCAAGCGCGGGGGCCATGATCTGGAAGCCGACCGGCATGCCGTCGTCCTTGCTCAGCCCGGACGGCACCGACATCGCCGGGTGTCCGGCCAGGTTGGTGGGCAGGGTGCACAGGTCCGACAGGTACATGGCCAGCGGATCGTCGACCTTCTCGCCCAGCTTCCACGGGGTGAACGGGCTGGTCGGCGAGACGAGCACGTCGACCTTCTCGTAGGCGTTGTCGAAGTCGCGCGCGATCAGGGTGCGGACCTTCAACGCCTGGCCGTAGTAGGCGTCGTAATACCCGGCCGACAGTGCGTAGGTGCCGATCATGATGCGGCGCTTGACTTCCGGACCGAATCCGGCGGCGCGTGTCGCGGCCATGACCTGCTCGGCGCTGTGCTGACCGTCGTCACCGACGCGCAGGCCGTATCGCATGGCATCGAATCGAGCCAGGTTCGAGGACACCTCGCTCGGCATCACCAGGTAGTACGCGGACAGCGCGTACTCGAAGTGCGGGCACGACACCTCGATCACTTCGGCGCCGAGCTCTTTGAGCACCGCGACCGCCGCGTCGAACGAGGCGAGCACACCCGGCTGGTAGCTGTCGGAGTGAAGTTCCTTGACCACGCCGACTTTCAGTCCACGCAGATCACCCTTCGCGCCCTCGCGCGCCGCGGCGACCACCGGCGGCACGGCGACCTTGCGTGAGGTGGAGTCGCGCGGGTCGTACCCGGCGATCACCTCGTGCAGCAGCGCGGTGTCGAGCACGGTGCGCCCGCACGGGCCGCCCTGGTCCAGCGACGAGGCGCACGCGACGAGGCCGTACCTGGACACCGTGCCGTAGGTCGGCTTGGTCCCGACGGTCGCTGTCACGGCGGCGGGCTGACGGATCGATCCGCCGGTGTCGGTGCCGATGGCCAGCGGCGCCTGATTCGAGGCGAGCGCGGCCGCCGAACCACCGCCGGAGCCGCCGGGAATCCGGCTGGTGTCCCACGGATTACGGGTCGGGCCGTACGCGGAGTTCTCGGTGGAGGAGCCCATCGCGAACTCGTCCATGTTGGTCTTGCCGAGAATCGGGATGCCCGCGTCGCGCAGCCGGGTGGTCAGCGTCGCGTCGTACGGCGAGACCCAGCCCTCGAGGATCTTCGATCCACAGGTGGTCGGCATGTCGGTGGTGGTGAACACGTCCTTGAGCGCCAACGGAACTCCGGCGAGCGGCGACGCGGGCGCGTTGCCCGCGGCCAGCGCGGAATCCACCGCGGCCGCGGCGCTGAGCGCCTGCTCCCCCGAGACGTGCAGGAACGCGTTGATCTCGCCGTCGGCCGCCGCGATCCGATCCAGGTGCGCCTGAGTGACCTCCACCGAGGACACCTCACGGCCGTGGATCTTGGCTGCCAGCTCGGCCGCGGACAGCGTCGTCAGCTCACGCCCACCCGTCTCCCGACCGCCGCCGCTCACCGAATCGCTACCCGATGCTGAACTCATTCGGCCTCTCCCAAAATCTGCGGCACCAGGAACCGCTGCTCTTCGACCGCGGGGGCGCCCGACAGCGCCTGCTCCGGAGTCAGGCACGGCACGACCGCATCGGGGCGGATCACGTTCGTCGCCGGGTTGGGCGAGGAGGTGGCGGGGACATCGGCGGCGGCGACCTCGGAGATGGTCCGCACGTGGCTCAGGATCGAATCCAACTGACCGGCGAACTGATCCAGTTCGGACTCGGACAGGGCGAGCCTGGACAGCCGGGCGAGGTGTGCGACCTCGTCGCGGGAGATGGCGGGCACCGCGGAACCCCTTTCGGCATTGTTGAGCGTGCTTAATAGGCCACGCACAGCCTAGCGACTCGTCGGCGGCCCGCTTCCACAGGAGCCGGACGCACGACGACACACCTCGCGTACTAGCGTGACACGCCGCATTCGCCGGAAATCGCCGAGTGGTATCGATCACCTGCCGGGCTTCGAGTCGATAACCGGCACTTCGGGGTGTAAGTATTGCGTGACCCGGGTATCCGTTCACCACGCTCGGCTGCCAAGGAAAGGAAAGCACGTGTCATACCTGCTCCGCGTGCAACTTCCAGATCGACCGGGAAGCCTCGGTGCGCTCGCGCTCGCACTGGGCTCCGTCGGAGCCGACATACAGTCGCTGGATGTCGTGGAGCGCGGGGCGGGCTTCGCGATCGACGACCTCGTCGTCGAGGTGCCGCAGGGCGCGTTGCCCGACACCTTGATCACCGCCGCCGAATCGATCCCCGATGTGCGCGTGGATTCCATTCGCCCGTACTCCGGCGTGCTCGACACTCATCGCGAACTCGAACTGATCGACCAGGTCGCCAGCGCCCGTGACGACCGGCTGCAGGTGCTCGTCGACGGCGTGCCCCGGGTGCTGCGGGTCGGCTGGAGCACCGTCATCGACATGGGTCCGCAGGGCGCTTACCGCGTTGTCGGCAGCCCGAGCGCCCCCGAGACCCAGGCCGGTTCGGCGCCGTGGATGCCGCTGGAGAAGCCCGCCGTCCTCGATCCGGAGGCCGAGTGGGTCCCGCAGATCTGGACCGACATGGACACCAAGCTGGCCGCCGCCCCGCTCGGCAACACCGGCAAGGTACTGCTGCTCGGGCGACCCGGCGGCCCCGACTTCCGCCCCTCCGAGGTCGCGCGGCTGGGATACCTGGCCGGCATCATCGCGACCGTATTGGGCTAGGACAGCCGCAGGCGCAGCACGGTTAGCTGCTCGCCCGCGGGCGTGCGCCAATCCCGTTCCGGCACAGGCACGAATCCGAAGCGGTCATAGATTCGGCGGGCATCGATCATGGCGGGCATCGTGGTGAGGACCACCGCGCCGAACGATTCCGCGGTCGCGATATCGATTACGGTGCGCACCAACGCCGTTCCCGCGCCGAGACCGCGCGCCGTCTTCGAGACCGCGAGCATGCGGAACTCGAGTTCCCCCGGCCGAGCGATCTCGGCATACGGTGTACCGGGCCGGGCCACGGTCAGCGACCCGACAACGCGGTCGCCGTGCGCGGCAACCAGCACCCGCGCCGACGCTGCCCGATGCGTGATGTCGGCAAGCTCCGCGGCGTAAGGGCTGCCGGGGACTACATACCCTTCGCCGACGTACACCTCGACGGTCAGCTCGCCGACGGCGTCGTACTCGTCCGGCCGGGCGGTCCGAACCACGACCTCGTCCTTCGGATCCCTACCGGCAGCATTCATACCGGCATCCTCGCATTCGCCGCCGTGCGCGCTGCGTCACAGCCGGGCAGCAGTGCCCTGGCTCACAGCCGCCGTCAGCCCGGCCCGCGCGGCGGTCAGTGGCCGAGGCCCGGACGGGCGCCGGGGTCGGCGAGCTGGAAGCGTTCCGGTTTGCCCGGCGGGTAGACGACCGTGAGGTAGTCGCCGACGGCGGGCCAGGCGTTCGTGTCCCAGACGAAACGGCCGTACACCACCGTCCCGGGGACCGAGGGGCCCGTCAGGTTGCCGGTGATGGTCACGAACTGTTCGCCGGCGGCATCGGGGCGCGGGCTCACCCCGGTGAGGTACAGCGCACCCGTTTCGGCCTGTGCGGGCTGGATCCCCCGGCGTCCACGCAGGTAGATCACCAACCAGCCGACCAGTGCGGTGACCATGATCAGCAGCATCCCGAACTCCAGCATGTCGACCATGCTATTGGCCCCGGTGCCGCGGCCGATCACGCCACGGCCCCGGCGCGCGCGGTCTGTCCCACCGGATCCTGCGAGCACCTACCCGCGTGCGGCCGTCGATCGGGCAGCGCGATCGACGACCGCACCGCGCACCGGCTACCGAGCCGCGAGTTCGCTGGTGCCGTTTTCGGTGCGACGCACCTGCCAGACGGCGGTGCGCGTTCGTTGCGAACGGCCGTTGCCCCGATCGATCAGGGCACGGTTGTTGGTGGTGAAGATCAGTTGCGCGCCACGGGAATTGGTTTCCGGGTTCTGGAAGAGCTGGATCAGACGGTCGGTCTCCTCGGCGGGGAGGTCGGCGCCGATGTCGTCGACGGCGAGCACGCGGCCGGAATCGAGTGCGTCCAGCATGGCGGGCAGCAGGCGCAGCAACGACAGCGTGGCGGTGGATTCGTCGGTGATGTCGAAGGCGTTGTCGATGCCGGCGTGCACCAGGCTCAGGCCGACGCCGCGGCGGGCCGCCATCCTGGCGTAGAGGGCATCGCGCGCCGACTTCAGATTGCTCAGTTCCCGGTCGAGCATGACCTCGGTGACCCCGTTCTCCCGCAACAGGTTGTCGGCGTGACCAGGAGAGGAAGCGCACAGCTCGAGCTGTTTGGTGGTCCCCGCGATATCGCCGTCCAGGTCCAGGAGGTAATCGGCGTACAGCGGGTCGTTCTCCGCGATCAATAGATCCGTGATGCCGAGATCGGCGGTGCGCAGCAGCATGAGCAACCGCACCGCATTGTCGCCGGACGCCGAGACATGGCTGCCGAGTCGATGAGCGACCGCCGTGGCCGCCGCCGGGCCTTGCTGCACCTCGAGCATCGAGGAGAACCAGCGATAGGCGGGGACGAGCGCTTCGGCGTACATCTGACCGGCGAGGCTCAGCAACAAGGCATTCGGACGCACCAACGGGATCAGCGCGGCGATGCCGTAACGCGCGGCCTCGAACATCGGCCCGATCTTGATCTGTTCTCCGTTGCGTTCGAACACGATTCGCTTGCGCGAGCGCGGATGCGCGTGCAACCACTCCGCCGTGACATCGGCGTTGTCCAACTGGAAGCCATAGGTGTACGGGACACCCTCCGCGACGAAACCCGCCACGAATTCCGAAGGCCGATCGGGGAAGCCGAGATGCGGCCACCGCACCGGACCCGCATACGGATCCCACCCCGTCACCGAATTCAGCACCGCGTCCCGCATGTGCCCCAGCGCATCGATCAGGCTCGTCTTCCCCGCGGCGCTCGCGCCGTGCACCCCGGTCACCGGCACCGCCACCGGCCCGCTCCCCCGGGTCAACCGCAACTCCTGCCGATCCGCCAACGATCTGTGGTTGGTCACCTGAAAACTCCGCAGCATCCCGCCATCCTGTCCTCTCCCGCGCCGCGCCGCGACACCGCCACCTCCGACCGCGCCGCGCATGCCAGGAAATCCGGCCGCGAGCGCTGCGCTCCAGCATTCGAAATCACGCCATCGGCAGCCCACAACAGCGGAAACCGCCGAGGGCGGCGGCCGTGCGCGATGCGAACGGATATCGCTCATCGGCACCGGATTTCTTGCGTTCTTCGCAGGTACGCGGGCCATTCGTGGTGCGAGGGGTAGGCCGGGCGCGTTAGCATGCTGGCGCCACGGTTGCTTCGTGGTGCTCATTGCGCGAACTGTTTCGATTGGATGGATAACGATGGAATTGACCGTTCGTCGTCTTGTGGTCCGAAGCTCCATCGTCGCCGCCCTCGGCTTGGGGTCGATCGTCGTCGCTGCTCCCCAGGCCGTCGCCGAGGCGCCGTGCCCGGACGGCACAGCGCGACTCTTCTTCACTAACGAGACGAATACCTGTCAGGGTGGTGGGACGGTCAGTTTCGACGGATCGCCCGCCCTGTCCAAGGTGTGCTCGGTGGGGCCGGTCAACGTGATCGTCGACGCGACCATCAAGACAGGCAAGACCAAGACCGCCACGCGGCACCTCGATCTGAGCAACGGTCAGTGCGGGCGGATCGAAATCGCCGGTCAGCTGAACGCCACGGTGACCATCAACCCGTCCTAGCTCCGAGCACCGCCCGCACCGAAAAGCAGGGCGCTGTCGCCGAACTCGTGCCAGAGGTACGCGGCGTCCAGGGCCGTCGCGTAGGCCTCCTGCACGGCCGGTTCGCCTGCCACCGCGACGAGCAGATCCAAGTGCGACGCGCCGGGGGCGTGCCAGCCGGTGATGATGCCCTCGACCGTGCGGGCCGGGTGATCGGGTCCGAGGACGAGTTCGGTCCACCCGTGTGCGGGATGGACCTGCCCGGTGTGGTCCGCGGTGGTTTCCAGGGCTCGCGTCACCGTGGTGCCCACGGCGATGATGCGGCCCCCCGCCGCTTTGGCGTCGTTGACTCTGCGCGCGGTCGCGGCGGAGACCGCGAAGCGTTCGGGGCTCGGCGGTTCCCCCGCTTCCGGTGAGGACACCCCGGTGTGCAGTGTGATCGGCGCGATCGCGACTCCGGAGCTCACCAGGTCCAGCACCAGTCGCTGGGTGAACGGCCGTGCCGCACTCGGCATTTCCGCGCTGCCGGGGATGCGTCCGAAGACCGTCGTGTAATACGACGACGACCAGCGTTGTGGCACATACGAATAGGTGATCGGGTAACCGTGCCGCCCCAGCAGCCGTTGCGGGTCGCCGGCCAGCTCGGCAATCCACAGTCGGCGCGCACCGGGTAACCATGGCTCGCGCAGGGTGGCCACCGCGCCTTCTGGTAGCCGGATCTCGGTGCCCGCGTCCAGTTCTCCCTCGGGTACCGGCGTGCGATCCACGGTGCGCACTTCCACCACCCACCGTCCGGTGCAACCGCCGAAAGTATCTGCGGCAGTGTTATTCGCGGTGTCGTTCACCTGTGCGTCGGGTTCGGCCCGCGCATCGAGCCACGTGGAGAAGTGCAGTGTGACCGGCCTGCCGTCGATCGTGCCGTCCACGGCCGCGGCCACAGTGGCCGAATTGTTCACCACCACAAGGTCCCCTGGCATCAGGTGTTGTGGCAGTTCGCGAAATCTGGTGTGGGTGAGCCGATCCGCGGACACCATCATCCTGACCTCGTCGCGCGCCAGCCCGCGCGCCTCCGGCGGCGCGATGGCATTGCGCTCCGGCGGCAGGACGTGCGCCCAGTCGGCGAGAACCGACGTCATCCGGCCACCCCCGTAGCGAAATCGGCTGCGGTATAGCGCCCGTTCTTCGGTCGTTCCTCGATCAGCCGCAGCAGCGCGGGAACGACGGTCTCGGGCTCGGGACGATCGGAGATATCGTCACCGGGAAACGCGGCCTGATGCATTTCGGTGCGCATATCGCCGGGATCGAAGGCGTAAATCGACACGTCGGGATGCTCAGCGGCCAGGATTGCGGTCAGCTGATCGAGTGCCGCTTTCGACGAACCGTAACCGCCCCAGTCCGGGTACGGTTCGACGCCGGCATCCGAGCTGATGTCGATCGCGACACCGGCGGAGCCGAGCAGCGGCAGCGCGAACTGCAGAACCGCCAGCGGAGCAATGACATTGGTGCGATACACCAGCTCGAGTTCGTCGAGCGGATAGTCCGCGAGTCGCGGCATCGGGCTCGGACCGAGCCTGCTCGCGTTGTTCACGACGAGGTCGAGGTATCCGATCCGTCGCGCGATATCGGCCAACTCGGCACGATGCGCCGGATCGGTGATGTCGCCGGGCGCCGCGAGCACGGCGTCACCGAGTTCGGCACGCACACCGTCGAGTCGGTCGGCGCGGCGGGCGGTGCCGATCACCCGCCAGCCGCGTCCGACCAGCGAACGCGTCAGTGCGAGACCGAATCCTGCGGAAGCGCCCGTGATGAGGGCGGTAGGGCGGTGAACCATGGTGAACTCCTGATCGTTGCCTACCACTCGATCCTCATACCTGAACCAAGGTTGAGGTCAAGAAGTATTCACCATCGGCACACCAAGGCCCCCGAACGAACCACGATCGCGACCGCGGCAACGACGGACCGCGACGCGACCGACCCGCCCTATTCCTCCGCTACGGCATCCTCGATGGCGGCGTCCGCCGCCGCACCCGGCGTCACCGCTTCCGGTCCTGCTTCGAGCAACCGCCGGAAGCCGTCCTCGTCGAGGATCGGCACACCGAGTTCCTCAGCTTTCGCGGCCTTCGAGCCGGGGGCCTCACCGATGACCACGAACGCGGTCTTCTTGGAGACCGAGCCGGAAGCCTTGCCGCCGCGCACCAGGATGGCTTCCTTGGCGCCGTCTCGCGAAAACCCCTGTAGCGAACCGGTCACCACGATCGACAAACCCTCCAGCGTGCGCTCGACGGACTCGTCGCGTTCGTCCGCCATCCGCACGCCCGCGGCCCGCCACTTGTCGACGATCGCGCGATGCCAGTCGACGGTGAACCATTCCGCCGCCGCGGCGGCGATGGTCGGGCCGACACCGTCAGCCGCGCCGAGCTCCTCCGCCGATGCGTCCTGAATCCGGTCGAGGCTGCCGAATTCGCGCGCGAGCACCCGCGCCGCCGTCGGGCCGACATGCCGGATGGACAACCCGACGAGCACCCGCCACAGCGGTCGATCCTTGGCGGCATGCAGGTTCTCCAGCAGCCGCTTGCCGTTCGCGGACAGACCACCGTCTTTATTGGCGAACAGCGTGGTGGTGAGCAAACGCTCCTCGGTGAGGTCGAACAGATCGCCCTCGTCGGTGATCGCACCCGACTTCAGCAGGTCGCCCGCGGCCTCGTACCCGAGCGACTCGATATCGAAAGCGCCGCGGCCCGCGACATGGAAGACACGCTCCCGCAGCTGGGCCGGACAGAACTGCTGGTTCGGGCAACGGATATCGGCGTCGCCTTCTTTCTGCGGTGCCAGCTCGGTGCCGCACTCCGGGCAGTTCGACGGCATCACGAACTCGCGTTCCGCGCCGGTCCGCGCGTCCACCACCGGGCCGAGCACCTCGGGAATCACGTCACCCGCCTTGCGGATGGTGACCGTGTCGCCGATGAGCACACCCTTGCGCTTGACCTCCGAGGCATTGTGCAACGTCGCCATCGCCACCGTGGACCCCGCGATGGAGACCGGCTCCATCACCGCGAACGGGGTGACGCGGCCGGTGCGGCCGACGTTCACCTCGATGTTCAGCAGCTTGGTCGTCGCCTCTTGCGGCGGGTACTTGTAGGCGATCGCCCAGCGCGGCGCGCGCGAGGTCGAGCCGAGTCGGCGTTGCAGCGCCATCTCGTCGACCTTGATCACCTGACCATCGATCTCGTGCTCGATATCGTGGCGGTGCTCGCCCCAGTAGGCGACGCGCTCGATCACCGCGTCGATGCCCTGCACCCGCCTGGTGTGCTCGGACACCGGCAGCCCCCAGGCCGCCAGCGCACGATAGGCCTCGTACTGCGAGGCGGGGGTGTATCCCTCGATGCGCCCGAAGCCATGGCAGATCATGCGCAGCCTGCGCCGCGCGGTCACCGCGGGATCCTTCTGCCGCAGCGATCCCGCCGCGGTATTGCGCGGGTTCGCGTACGGGGGTTTGCCTTCGGCGACGATGGCGGCATTGAGCGTCTCGAAATCCGCCAGCCGGAAGTACACCTCACCGCGAACCTCGAGCAGGTCGGGAATCGGGAACTCGTCGCTCGGCGTCAGCTCGCCGGGGATGTCCTCGATAGTGCGGGCGTTGAGTGTGACGTCCTCGCCGGTGCGGCCGTCGCCGCGGGTCGCGCCGCGCACGAGACGCCCCTTCTCGTAGACGACGTTCAGCGCGACGCCGTCGATCTTCACCTCGCACAAGTAGTGCAGGTTCGACCCGGTTTCGGCCTCCACCCGGCTCGCCCAGGTGCGCAGCTCGTCGAAGTCGAACACATTGTCCAGCGACAGCATCCGCTCGAGGTGATCGACGGCGGTGAAATCCGTCGCGAACCCACCGCCGACCAGCTGGGTCGGCGAATCGGGCGTGCGCAGATCCGGGTGCTGCTCCTCCAGAGCCTGCAATTGCCGCAACAAGGTGTCGAACTCACCGTCGGAAATGATCGGCGCGTCGCGCACGTAGTAGCGGAACTGGTGCTCGCGAACTTCGTCGGCGCGCCGCTGCCACTCCACCCGCTGCTCTGCCGTCGCCGGGACCGCCGCGCTGTCGCTGTCACTCACCCATCGCACATTAGCCGAGCCCACCGACATCTCGATGGCACGTTCCCGCACGTCGCCGCCCTCGATGACCCGATTCCGATCGGGAGGCCCGATGGCGGCCCACGGTCAGTCGAAGGTCAGCGATTCCGGTTCTTCGGCGTAGGCGCGAGCGACTTCCGCGGACAGACGCAGTGCGGTGCGCGCCCATTCCAGCGGAGCCCCCGCCAATCCGCACGCGGGGCCGACCACCATCCGCTCGGCGAGCGTCTTGCGCGGGAAGCCGAGGCGGTCGACGAGCCGGACGCCGGGTTCGGCGAAGTCACGCCAGGTCGCCGGTTTCGGCGGGGGTGCCGTCGGCACCAGACCGAGAACCAATCGTTTTCCGGTGTCGAGGATTTCGCCGATGTGGTCGAGGTCGCGTGTGCCGATGGCGGCCATGTCGAAGCCGATCGCCGCGGCGGCGCTCCCGCGCAGGAAACCCAGCGCGGGCGCTTCGGCGCAGCTGTGCACCAACACCGGCGCGGATTGCGCGGTGATGACGGCATCCAGTACCGCGAGCGCTTCCGGTTCGGGCAGTGCCCGCACGGTATTCAGAATGCTCGGACCGCGCAGCGAGCCTTCCAGCACCACGGTCAGCGACGGTTCATCCAGTTGCAGAACCACTTCCGCGCCGAGCCGCTTGCGCACCTGCGCCACATGCTGGGCAAGGCCCTCCGCCAGCGATTCCGAAACATCGCGCACCGCACCGGAATCGGTGAGGATACGGTGCCCACCGGGCAGTTCCACCTGCGCGGCGAGGGTCAGCGGGCCAGTGGCCTGCACCTTGACGATGCGACCGGTGCCCGCCGAACCCGATGTTTCCCAAGCCTCTTCGAGCGCATCGAGATCCACACGCAGCAGGTCTCGTGCGCGCCGGGACGTGGCACCGGGGCGCGGGGCCAGCCGGTAACCCCGCGTCGTGGTGTCGAATCGCATATCGACGAGCAGGGCGGAAACCCGGCCGAGCATGTCCGCCCCGATGCCGCGACCTGGCAGCTCCACCAGATGCGCCAGATCCGACAGCTCACCGAGGATGGTGGTCGCCGCCTCGCGTGGATCGGTGCCCGGCCAGGAGCCGACGGCCGTCGCGATGCCGCCGGGGATACGCACCAATTCTTTCGCGTCGACTTCGCCGGCTACCTTGGCGATCTCGCTCACCGTGCCACCTCTGTACGAGGCTCGCGCCTCATCGTGGGTTGCACCCCGGCGCACGCCGGGGTGCCGAAAAGCATGCGTGCGCATGTCGCCTGGTGCCGTGCACCGGCGACGGTCACTGCGTCGCGCTCGCGCCGCTCACCGCGTTGGACTCGTCGGCCGCGTCGCGCACCGTGTCCGAAATGGTCCCACTGCCGATCACCTGATCACCGAGGACATCCGGGCGGTACAGCACAATCGCCTGGCCGCGGGCCACGCCGGTCAGCGGCTCGCGCAGGCGCACCGTCAGTCCAGTACCGACCGATTCTGCGACCGCAGGGGCCATGCCACCGTGGGCACGCACCTGCACGACGCACTCGATCGGCCCCTTCGGCGCGGCGCCGGAGGTCCAGACCGCGCGATCGGCCTGCACGCCCCAGACCTCCAGGTCCTCGGCAGAACCGACACGGACGGTGCCCGAGTCGGGATCGATGTCGGTGACATAGCGCGGCTTACCGTCCGCGGCGGGACCAGGCAGGCCGAGGCCCTTGCGCTGGCCGATCGTGAACCCGTGCACGCCTTCGTGATTCGCGAGCACCTGGCCGTCGTTGTCGACGACCGCACCGGGCCGGATGCCGATCTTGGCGCCGAGGAACGCGCGGGTGTCACCGGAGGGGATGAAGCAGATGTCGTGGCTGTCGGGCTTGTCGGCCACCGCGAGACCACGCTCGGCGGCTTCCTCACGGATCTGCGGCTTCGGCGTGTCACCCACCGGGAACATGGCCCGCGAAAGCTGTTGTGCCGTCAGCACGGCGAGCACGTAGGACTGATCCTTGTCGGCGTCGACCGCGCGCCGCAGCACCCCGTCCGCCAGCCGGGCATAGTGCCCGGTGACCACGGCGTCGAACCCGAGCGCGACCGCGCGATCGGCGAGCGCGGAGAACTTGATCTTCTCGTTGCAGCGCAGGCACGGGTTCGGCGTCTCGCCCGCCGCGTAGGCCGCGACGAAATCGTCGATCACGTCTTCCTTGAAGCGGTCGGCGAAATCCCAGACGTAGAACGGGATGCCGAGCACGTCCGCGGCGCGCCGTGCGTCACCGGCGTCCTCCTTCGAGCAGCAACCGCGCGAACCGGTGCGCAGCGTGCCCGGTGTCGCCGACAGCGCAAGATGCACGCCGACCACCTCGTGACCAGCGTCGACGGCACGTGCCGCCGCAACCGCCGAGTCCACACCACCACTCATCGCGGCGAGTACTCGCATATCAGACACCTCCCTTCGCACCGGCCAGACCCGCGGCCCTGGCCCGTTCAACCACCTGGGGCAACACCCTCGTCAACGCGTCCACATCGGCGCGGGTCGAGGTGTGCCCCAACGAAAATCGCAAAGAACCACGGGCCTGCCACGGCTCGACGCCCATGGCGATCAGCACATGGCTCGGCGAGGCAACGCCCGCATTGCAGGCCGACCCGGTCGAGCACTCGATGCCTGCCGCGTCCAGCAGCATCAGCAACGAATCGCCTTCGCAGCCAGGAAAGGTGAAGTGCACATTGCCTGGCAGGCGCTGGTCGCCCGCGGGACCATTGAGCACCGCATCGGGCACGATGCCGCGGATCCGCTCGATCAGCTCGTCACGCAGTCCGGTCAATTCGATGGTGCGCGCCGGCAAATCGGCCACCGTCTCGCGCAGCGCGGTGGCGAGCCCGACGGCCGCCGCGGTATCCGAGGTGCCCGACCGTAGATCGCGTTCGTGCCCGCCGCCGTGCAGCAGCGGCACACACGGCACCTTCCTGCCCAGCAACAACACCCCGACGCCGTGCGGCCCGCCGACCTTGTGCCCGGCGAAACTCGCCGCCGAGAGGCCGCTCGCGCCGAAGTCGATCGGCAGCTGAGCGGCGGCCTGGATGGCATCGCTGTGCATCGGAACACCGAATTCCTGTGCTACAGCGGTCAATTCACGGATCGACTGAATGGTCCCGACCTCGTTGTTGGCCCACATGACGGTCACGAGCGCGACCTCGTCGACATGTTCTGCCAGCGCGGCCCGCAGCGTGCGCGGCGAGACGACTCCGTCCCCGTCCACCGGCAGCCAGGTCACCTGTGCGCCCTCGTGCTGCTCGAGCCACTCGACGGTGTCGATGACCGCGTGATGCTCGGTCGAGCCCGCGATGATCCTGGTCCGCCGCGGATCGGCATCGCGCCGGGCCCAATAGATGCCCTTGATCGCCAGATTGTCGCTCTCGGTGCCGCCCGAAGTGAAGATCACTTCTGAGGGCCTGGCGCCCAGATCCGCGGCGATGGACTCCCGCGCCTCCTCCAGCAGCCGCCGCGCCGCGCGTCCCGAACCGTGCAACGACGACGCATTGCCCGTCAGCCCGAGCGCAGCCGTCATCGCCTCGATTGCGGCAGGCAGCATCGGTGTGGTCGCCGCATGATCGAGGTAGACCGTCTTGGGCGCACCGTTGAGCTGACCCGAAAAACCCGACTTCATGACCGATAAAGCCTATCCCAGCCTTGACCTGCACATCTTGGGGGTATCCCCCGCTGTCTCCGATTTGTCTGCGTTCGACCTACGATCCGCAACCCGCCGGCCGCCTTCCGGTATTCCCGGAGCCGCGCCGCGAGCTTCGCCGATCGTCAGGCGTCGGCATCGCGCCGTCGGTCCACCAGATGCGGATCGGCGTCGAGCGCGGCGGTGTCGGTGTGGGTCTCCGGCTACCCGTCTTCGCGATCACCCTGATGACGACGCCCTGTAGTTCCACCCGAGGTGTGAGTGTTTCCAACCCGCGGGAGGATGATCATCCGCGCACTCTACGAGGAGAGTTGGTGATGTTCACATGCGGGAAGCCTTCAACGAAGGAGGGCGTCCCGGAAGCGCTCAGTTGAAGGAAGCATCATGAACACGAACAAAATTCGCGTAGTCGTGGCAGCGGTAGCGCTCGCACCGATGATCGCCCTCGGCTCAGGCGTTGCGACCGCGGCACCGGCCGAGTCCCCTCTGCCTGTCCAGGTGGCCCCCTCCGAGCCAGTCCCTGTGCAGGTCGAACCTGCCGTGTTGTGGTGGGCCCCATGGCTGTGGTGGGTCTGCTTCGTCCCGCCGATCTTCCCGTTCGGTACAGGCATCTGCCTTGTCTGACGTATGACCTGCTCGACAGCACCACAACAATCCCGACAACACCGCGCGTCGCACACCAGATGGTGTTGCGACCGTCATAGTGTCGTCCTACGACACACCTCCAACCAGATTCCACGCCAGAGAACGCCTGACGGGGCCTGACGGCGCAGTGCCGATAGACCCCGTCCAGGAAATGTGCAGACGTTTATTCGCGCCGCACAGGTTAGTTGCGGCCCGGACGATTGGATTGGACATGTTCAAGAAACTCGCGAGGGCTGCCGTTGCATTCGGAGCAGGCGCAATGCTGGTCGGAGCACAAACAGGCACCGCGCATGCGGCAGGTCCATCGACGCTGGGTGGCGGCTCCGGCATCATCGTCGGCGACCAGGGCATATGCACACTCACCACGATTGGGCGCGATGCCGCGGATCGACTGGTCGGGCTCACCGCAGGTCACTGCGGCGAGGCGGGTACCGAGGTCGTCTCCGAGGCCGACCGTGACGCCGGCGTTGTCGGCACCTTCGCCTACACGTACACCGATATGGACTATGCCGTCATCGAGTTCGATCCAGGCAAGGTCGTACCGGTGAACCGCGTGGGTAACACGATGATCACCGGATTGGGCGGTCCAGCGCGGTTCCCGGACATCGCCTGCAAGCAGGGCTATACCACTGGCCAGACCTGCGGACTGACCTATGGAGATGTGTTCCGGTCCAACACCTGGACCTGGACGCAGATCTGTGTCCTACCCGGTGACTCCGGCGGGCCGGTCACGGTCGGAACCACGCTCGTCGGCATGGTCAACGGATACCTGAGCGTGCCGTGCCTCGGACCGCAGCTCGGTGGGACCATGGCCGCCATCATCGCCGACATCAACGCGCGCGGTGGCGTCGGCGCAGGTTTCCACCCGATCTAGCTGGACACCGTATCGACCGGAGAGGAGTTGCTGCTCGGCACCGCGGTGATGGGGCCGCGAGCCGACATCACCGCACACTCCCGCCGAAGTCCGATCCGTTGTGATCGTGATTGGCAATGACGCCGCTCGCGATGGCCCGTTCGACCAGAAGCGTGCGTTTTTGGTTCTGCGGCAAGGCTTCGACGTGGAATATTTTGAATAATGCCCGCATGTGGGTTTTGACCGTCGCAACGCTCAGGCACAGATCGTGTGCGATCTGCCAGTTCGACGCGGGATAGGTGTACGCAGTCTGAGCGTCGTGCGGGCGGCAGAGTGCCTCGAGAATCAGGTACTGGGCGTCGGTCAGCGCATTCCGGGTCGGCAAGTTGAGCCGGACAATCGTTATTTCGTCGTCGGACGGGTGGCCGTCGGTGAAGGAGAACACCGATTCTCCGAGGCGGATCGTATCGCCGGAGTTGAGCTTTCGACGCCCGGAGATGCGCTCGCCGTTGACGAAGGTGCCGTTTGTCGACATACCGTTGTCGATGACGACCCAACAGTCGGACACCCGCTCGATGATGGCGTGCAGTCGCGACACGGTCGCGTCGGTGATGACCGTGATGTCGGCTGCCTTCGACCGCCCGATCGTCACGCCGGGCTCGTTGGGATCGAGTGGAATCTCGCGCCAAATTCCATGGCCGACACGATGGGACAGAACGGCACCGTCAACCGACTGTTGCCGCGTACGCTCGCCTGCCATCGAGTACGGTTCGTAACGCAGCGCCTGTTGTCCGTGCGGCGTGGACATGATGCGTCGTCCCAATCCGAGGTACGTCATGAACTATGGGCACTCTTCCGATTAACTCAGAATGCGCCATCCCGCCGCCAATTGCACGAGTATTCAACTACTTGCGCGCCCGGGCGGGGGCCCGCTCATGCCCGCGGTCTCATTTCGGCACCTCGGCCGGACCATGAGTGCGGTAACTGAGTGTCTTTTCAACCATCCGGTCGCGACTGTGATCCCGAGGAGCGACGACCACAGCATTGGAAGCCACCGAGTCCCGATACCTACTTCAACTCCAGTTACCGGCTGGTTGCCGACGGTCCGCCCTAGACGGACCGTCGGTGGACGCGTCCTTGCGATGGCTCGCCCGGCATGTCGACCGCGCTCTTACGGGTTCGCACTGATGGCTGTCGTTTCCGCGGGATCGGACACGGTCCGGTGATCTGCCGCGGCGACCCGGCGCGGAGAGCTCCGCCGGAATGGACGCAATCGCCGTGCAGGCCGACCCATGACCTCGGGCGCGGCCACCGCGAGTTCCGGATCTTGGACGCGCGTGACGCCTGCCTCGATCCATTCCTGCGTGGCCAGCACACCGTGGCGTGATTGTTCTGTGCCACGCACCGCGAGTTCGCAGCGGCGAGCCAGATCGCGGCGGTCCAGGCCGGGGTATTCGAGGGGCTCGAGCACTACCTCGGCCACCATGCCCGCGGACTTGAGGACTCGCTTCGCGGAACTGCCGAAGGTGTCTTCTCCGACGAAGCCGGGGACCGTGGACTGTGCGCCATGGCGGTCGACGTAGCGCAACCGGACCGGCTGAACCGAGGTGCCGGTATCGATCGCGGCTTGGAACAGGGCGGGGCGCAAGGTGCCGTACGCGCGGCCACACCAGGTGGTTCCCTCGGGGAAGACCGCGACGCGGTCACCGGCCGTGAGACGCGCGCCGAGGCGGGCGACCACACCGGGGAGTTCACGCAGCCGCTCGCGTTCGATCGGGATGACGCGCATCAGCTTCGCTAAACCGCCGAGCACCGGCCAATCGACCATGTCCGCGCGCGCCACGAATCCGAGGGGCTGCACCGCGGCCATCACGACCACGTCGGTCCAGCCGATGTGACCGGCGACGATCAGCACGCCCTCGCCGCGCTCGGCGAAACGTGCGTCGGAGGACGCACTGCGCGCACCGGAGGTCGTCACCCGATTGTCGACGACGCGCAATTGCATGCCGAGACAGCCGAGCACCATGCGAGCGTAGCGCCGCTGGAGCTGCTCACGCCTCCCGCGCGGGGTGGCGACGTTCACCACCGGGAAGCTGACCAGCAACGCGGCCACGCCGAGCAGCCGGGCGATGACCCGGCCGGTCCCGACCTCATCGATCTGCTCGATGCAGCCGGGCCCGCACGGGCTCGACGGCATCCACGCGTGTGCGGTGCGCTGTGCGGGCGGCGCGTCGAACACCATGTACCTCACCGTCCCCCGTCGAGTGCGTTCGCGGCGTCCTGTAATCGATTCAGGTAGCGCGTGTTGATCGTGTCGAGCCCGAGCAGCGCGACGAAGTCGGCGACCGCGAAATCGGGATCGTGTGCGGGCTCGCCGCAGATCTCCGCGCCGAGGCGCAGGTAGCCGCGCAGCAGCGGGGGCAGCTTGGGGCGCGAGGGCGGCGTCATCTCGTCCAACGTGAGACCGTCGACGACAACCGGCCGGTGGGGATGCACCCGCCGTTCCGGATCGGAGCCGTGCCTGCCGAGCAGCATGTCCCTGACGCCGCGTACGTTCACCCCGGCCGGGTCGGCGGGGGTGTCCTGCATCGGCACGGACACGCAGCCCATCACCCATTCGTATCCGGTGAGCTGGATGTAGTGCAGGATGCCCGCCCACATTAGGGTGAGCACCGAGCCGTTGCGGTGATCGGGCACCACGCAGGCGCGTCCCATCTCCACGATCCGGTTGCCTTCCGGATCGAGCCGGCTCAGATCGAATTCGGTGGCCGTGTAGTACCCGCCCGCGGCGATCACCTTGTCCGGTGGCAGCATTCGGTAGCACCCGACGAACTGCTCGGTGACATCGTCGCGGACGAGCAGGTGATCGCAGTGCTCGTCGAATCGGTCGGCGTCGAGGCCGGTGCCATTGTCGGGAATCCGGAAGCCCGGCTCGCCGGCGAACACGCCGTAGCGCAGCCGCTGAGCCGCCGTGCGGTGCTCGGCGTCGGAGGAAACGACCAATGAATACCGGGACCGCTCCACCCCGGATTCCGTCTGTCGAGCCGGGGCTGTCAACACGGACGAAATAGTCATATCCGTGATGAAGCCAGCCCGAAACTGCGGCGGAGCAACCTCGAAGTGTCGCGTCGATGCCGGTTCGGTGAACGCGATGATGGTCACACCGGCCGTTCACCGGACGGTCGTATTTCGTTCCCGCGCCCGCATCCGAACCGCGCCTTGTGCCTGCTCGCCGACCTATCGAGCACAGAAGAATCGCGCTGCCCCATGAGCGGGGACAGCGCGATTGCCGTGACGTGCGGTCAGGCGGCGGTGCGTTCCAGAGTTCGCACCGCAGGCCGCTCCACCTCGTCGAAGCCGGGGCGACCCGTTCCGATGAACGCGACGAGCCACGAGGCCACCGCCGCGAAGCGGTTGCGGAAGCCGACCAGATACAGCAGGTGTACGGCAAGCCACATGAACCAGGCGATCACGCCGCGGAAGGTGATGCGATCGTTGAGCTTCACCACCGCGCTGAACCTGCTGATCACCGCCATGCTGCCCTTGTCCCAGTACTTGAACGGGGTGCCCGGCCGCTTCTTCCTGCGAATGATGTCGGCGGCGTGCCGACCCTCCTGCATGGCGACCGGCGACTGCCCTGGGTACCCGTTGAGCGAGGTCATGTCGCCGATGGCGAAGATGTCGGCGTGGCCGCCGACAGTGAGGTCAGGGTTGATCAAAAGCCTTCCGGCCCGGTCGGTCTCGACGCCGGTGGCCTCGGCGAGGAGGGTCGCGAAGCCGCCCGCCTGCACGCCCGCCGACCAGACCACGGTCTCCGCCGCGATCCTGCGCTCGACGCCGTCGCTGTCCTTGACCGTTACCTTGCCGAGCTCGATGTCGGTCACGAAGGTGCCGAGCAACACCTCCACGCCGCTCTTGGTGAGCGATTTCTTCGCGTATTCCGAGAGCCCGCCGCCGAAGGGCGGAAGCACCTCACCGGCGCCCTCCACCAGGGTTACCGAAACTTCCTGGTGGTAATGCCTTTTCGCGAGTTCCTTCAACTGACCGGCGACCTCGACGCCGGTCGCGCCCGCGCCGACCACCACGAAGCTGAGCAGCCTGCCCCGTGTCTCCTCGTCCGCGCCCGCGGCCTCGGCGAAGACCCGCTCGATCTGGGCGCGAAGCAGCCTCGCATCGTCGATGGTCTTGAGCGAGAAAGTTTTGTCGGCGAAGTCGTCGCGCCCGAAATAGGACTGCGAAGCGCCGGTGGCGGCGATCAGCGAGCCGTACCGGATCTGCCGACGCACCCCCTCGTGCTCGTAGGTGAGGATCGCAGTGGCAGGCTCGATGCCGACCACTTTGCCGAGCCGGACGTCGGCCTCCCGGTGTCGTCGCAGCACCGAGGCGATCGGCGGCGCGATCTCGTCGGAAGCCAGCACACCCGTCGCGACCTGGTAGAGCAGTGGCTGGAAGAGATGTTCCGGCGTGCTCGAGATGAGTACGTAGTTGATACCCGATTTGGCCAATTGCTTAGCGGCGGCAAGCCCCCCGAATCCCGATCCAACGATGACAACATCTGCGTGTTCCATGACAGCCTCCTTCTCTCATTACCAACCGTCATTCGAAGCGCAGATATTTCACGTGTTCAGGCGCATAATGTAGATGACTCTTATCTAGATTGCTCATGAATTGGAGATGACGTGGAGCTTCGCCAGCTCACCTACTTCGTCGCAGTCTGCGAGGAGCTCAGCTTCAGCAGAGCCGCCAGTCGGTGTTACATCTCACAATCGGCGATCAGCCATCAGATCGCCCGGCTGGAACGCGACCTCGGCGTGCAGCTCTTCGAGCGTTCGACCAGGGCTGTCGTGCCGACCGACGCGACCACACGGCTACTTCCCCTGGCTAAGCAGATGCTCAGCTTGGAGTCCGCCATCCGTGCCACGGTGCGCACTTCCGGACACCGCATCCGGCTGGCCGCCAACATGTCCTTCGCGACTCGATCCCTCACGGCGATTGCGGGCGCCCGCGCCGCCCACCCCGACGCCGAGATCGAGTTCGTCATCAAGCCGTTCCGGCAGCGGATCACCGCGGTGGCCGACGGCGACTGCGATATGGCGCTCATCCGAGGCAGCGTCGATCAGCCCGGCCTGGCCGTCGAACAACTCTGGGTCGAGGATCTGGTGATCGCCACGTCGAGTGGACACCCGCTGGCCACACGCGAGGAAGTCACACTGGCGGAACTGAGTCCGTATCCGCTGCTGCTGCCCCCCGAGCAGGAACAGGTCTTGCTGCACACCATCATTCGAACGGCATTCGCCGACCTGCCGACCGGACCGACCTTCGGCCCACCGATCCCACCCGACCACACTGCCACGATGGAACTGATCAACCGCCCCGATGCCTGGACCGTGCTCTACGCCGACAGCCCGACCGAAGGATTGGTGGTGCTGACGCTGACCGAACACCGCCTCCGCATCCCGGTGTCCGCGGTCCTGCGCACCGACGCCCGCCGCTCCCCCACCCTGACCACCCTCCTCACCGCCCTGCACCGCTGCTGACTCGTCTGCCGTCCACCACGTAGATACCGGCGATAGTCTGTCCATCTCCCTTGGTCAGCAGGTGAGATGGTCGGCAAAGGCGGCCGCTTCGGCGGCGAGGCCGGGTGGGTTGGTGGCGATGAACATGGAGTCGGCAGCCAGGTTGCCCAGGACGTGCCAGGTAGAGCTCGGGCGGCCCGCGGTGAGAAGTCGTCGGGTTCCTGGTTCGACGCGGAGGCCGCCGGAGGGGGCGAGTTCTGCCGCGCCGGCGGCGAGGAGCGCGCTGACCAAGGGTTCACTTTCCTGGGGTGTGGTGTAGGCAGGCGGGTTGACAGCGTTGAACACGGCGTCAGCGGTCCATTCGGCGTCGTCGAACACAGTGAATCCACCACCTGGGCGGGCCTCTATCTTGGTGAGCCCGGAGCGGAGTCGGAGTTGACCCGAATCCAGTATGCGCAGCATGATTCTCGCGTTGTACGGGACCATCGGAGAGCTCAGGCTGCTGACCGTGCGGAAGTGTTCGGTGCGCAGCATTGCTCGGTCTCTCTCCGCGAGCATGGGCCACAGGATCGGGCCGATGGTGCGGATCGCCATCGTCAGCAGGCGGCGGCCCTGGTGCGGGGAGTCGACCTCGGCCAGTTGGCGGCGCAGGCGAGCGACGGGTTCCTCGGTGCCGGTGTCCCGGATTTCGGTGGCGAAGGAGTCGAAATCCTGTCCGAGATCGGCGAGTTCAGCCCGCATGAGCTCGACCAACTGAGCGAAGGTGACAGTGCCTTGTTCAGCTTTTCGCACCGCGTTAGCGGGGGTGAGGTGCCGCGGGGCGAGGGGGAGCGGGCGTTGCTGGACGTAGGGCAGAACGCCGCCGCGGGAGAGCAGGCTGATGGGCCCGGTATGGCCGTTCGCAGTCAGCGCGGCGGCGATATCGACCGCGGTCAGGCCGCTGCCGATGACCGCGACGTGCGCGTCCGCTCGGACGGTGGCGAGTGTGTGCTCGAGCGGGTAGGGCTCGTCGACGTACCCCAGGGCGTCGGTGAGGCCGTAATGGTCACGGGGACGGCCACTCCCGACGCAGAGCACGACGCGATCGAGCGGATGGGCGCCCCTGTCTTCGGTGTGCAGGACGGTGCCGCCGTCATCGGCGAACCCTGTGACGCGCGCATTGACCACGCTCACCTGCCACCCCGCGCGCCGCAACCGCCTGATGGCGGCCAGCGCGCTCTGCTCGAGATACTCGCCGTATACGCCGCGCGGCACGAGTGGCTGCCCGAGCCCCTCGTCGAGGTAGCTCGCCGCATCGTTTCGGGCTTGCAGCCAGCGCGCGTAGTGCGCCTGGTCGCCCACGCGCACCGACATCAAGGCAGGCGGGGCGTTCACCCGCACCGCCTCCAGGTCCGACTGGTACGGACGACCTCGCCATACCGCGGACGAACCGTCGAACACCGTGATGCGGCCGCGCGCGGAGTCGGTTCCGGCGAGTGTGTCCAGCAGGCCGACCGCCGCAGCGCCCCCGCCGACGATTCCAATCCGCATGATGATCTCCCTCAACTCGTGTCTTGTCGTGTCGAGCCTCATCCGACCGCGGCCCAGGCGATATCCCGCGAATGCGGGAATTTCGATGGCGGCGCGTCAATTCCCCTCACATGGGGGATAGCGGGCACGCGCGGGCGGTAGCAGGATGGCGACATGACCACCCCGACTCCGCACGCGGTCGGCGCCCTGCTGACCGGCATCGCAGACGCTCCCGACGCGCACGCGCTGTTCGCGGAAACTTCGGCCCGGCTGCGCCGGCTCGCGCCCTTCGACGCCGCCGTCTGGGTGGCCACCGATCCGATCAACGGGCTGACTGCCGCACCGGTGCGGGTGGAGAACCTGCACGAGAGTGGTTGCGGAACCTATTGGGAATCAGAACTTTTCGCCGAGCACGTGAATCTCTTCCGCGACCTTGCACGAGCCGCGATTCCGGTCGCCGGGCTACGCGAGGTGACAGGTGATCGCCCCACGTTGAGCCCGCTGTACCGGAATTTCATGTGCCCGCGTGGTTTCGAGGACGAACTGCGCGCCGTGCTGCGCGTCGACAGGCAACCGTGGGGTCAGCTCAGCCTGTTCCGTGAGCGCGGGCGAAAGCCGTTCTCGGCCAGGGACATCGCTCTGGTGCACACGCTGTCCGCCCCGATGGCGCGGCGATTGCGCAGCTTCGCACAACCGGCGGCACAGTCGTCGCCAACCCTGGCCATTGCTCCCGGCATGCTCCTCTTCGACGCGGCCGGCGGCCTGATTTCGATCAACGATGAGGCTCGTGACCTGCTCGCGCAGATGCCCCGGGGCCCGTCGACGCCGACCTCGCTCGGCATCGAATTGCCGCTGCCGGTCTGGATTCTCAGTACCGCGGGCCGGGCTCGGCTGACCGGCGAAAGCACGCGGATCCGCATCCGGACCGCGACAGGTCGCTGGCTGGTCTGCCACGCCTCGTGCCTGCGTGACGCCGACGGGAACGCCGGAATGACAGCGCTGGTCATCGAACCGGCCAAGCCATCGGATGTCGCGTCCCTGGTGGTCGCCGCCTACGAACTGACCCGCCGCGAGCTGGAAGTCACCGAACTCATCGCCCGCGGGTTGTCCACCGGCGAAATCGCCGCCAGGCTAGTCCTTTCCGCGCACACTGTCCGCGACCACGTGAAGTCCGTCTTCGACAAGGTCGGTGTCACCAGCCGCGGCGAACTCGTCGCGAAGCTGTTCACCGACCACTTCGAACCCCTCATCGCCCGCGCGACCTTACGAGTGCTGGACGTCGAGGCAAGCTAGCTGAATGATCGACCGAGCACTCGAACGCGCACTCGAGCTGTTCCTGGCCTCGCCCCTCCACCGCGACGTGGCCGTCGCGCAGAACCTACCCAGTGCCCGGACATGCTGGATCCTCGTACTGCTGCGGCTGTCCGTTCCGCGTGCCCGTCGAAGGCGAAGGCGCGCAGGGACTTCGCGATCACGTGGATCGGTCGCTGATGGATTTGCTGTTGTCTTGCATTGCGATTTGCCGGTACTTAGCGCGTAGATCTGGCGAAGTGCTCCATCGTGGTTGCTCACCGGGTCGGATGACGCGGACCGCGGCGTTCAGTGCGAGCCACCGGCCCAGCAGGCGGTAAGCCTCATGGCGAACCGTGCCACCACTACCGCGACATAGATTCAAAGAGACTCCCGGTACAACCGCCGCCGTCGCCCCGAACCGAGTGACGACTCCAGCAGGGCGCGCAGCGCAATCACGCAATGTGAAATTTGCATAATGCAACTCTCGTTGAGTTGCGCTATGGTCGCAGTCGATTTGCTGGCAAGAAGCCGGTTAGTGGCCACGGAGCGGATGCGTGCTGGAACTAGATCACTTCAGTAACGGGTGGGTGACCCCCGTTCTGGCTTACATCATGTCCGTCGCCGGATCGATGCTCGGCCTTCGATGCGCGGTGCACGCCCGATCGTCGTACTGGCCCGCAGGCTGGCTCATCGCCGCGGCGGTTGCCCTGGGTGGCGCCGGTATCTGGGTCATGCATTTCACCGCGATGCTCGGCTTCTCCATCCGCGGTGGAACCATTCGTTACGACGTGCCGATGACGCTACTCAGCGCGGCCGTGGCGATTGTGGTGGTGTGGATCGGGCTGTCGGTCGTCGTGCGCTGGGGACGGGAAGTCCTTGCGCTGCCGATCGGCGGTGCGATTACCGGGCTCGGCGTGGCTGCCATGCACTACCTGGGCATGCATGCGATGAACACCGATGCGACCGTGGGATACAACCTCGGAACTGTTGCGCTGTCGCTCGTGATCGCCGTGGTCGCGGCGACCGCGGCGCTATGGTTCATGCTGCACGTCAGCGGCTTCGGCGCAACTATCGGCGCGGCGCTGATCATGGGCCTCGCGGTGTGCGGCATGCATTACACCGGAATGGCGTCGATGCACGCCCAGCACGTCGGTCAGCATGACATGCCCCCCAACGGCGCCGACCCCATGCAGCTGATCACACCGCTGATCCTGACCGTCACCGTGATCACCATAATGTTGGTCGCGGTGGTTGGGCTGGCCGAACTCGACGAACTCAGCAAGCCTGATCCACTCCCCGCATCTGCCCGGCCCGCTGCTGCCCAGCCCCGATCCGCCCAGTCCGTGGCCACCCGGCGCAAATCCTCCACACTGGCAACCGCTGCCGCCGATCTGCCCCGAAGCGGCCGCGAGTGGCCGCGGCGAGAAATGCCGGATCAGCGCTGACTCCTCGTGGCCGCGACCGGTCCTGCCGCCGCGGCGACCATGCGGACGAAGGCAAGGCTGAACTGTTCCGACGATGCCGTAAGTCCGCGATCTCGAAGATCGGGCTCTTCGTCCTGTTGACCGCGACAACCAGGTCTGCAGGCCCGCACCGATGTTGATCAGGCATTCTCCCGCGCGAAGCTGCGCGCGCCGAGCACCATCAACACCACCGCGACCAACACCGTGAGCCCGCTGCCGAGATACACCTCCGAGGCGCCGAAATCGCCACGGAACAGCGCCCGCGCGGCGTCGACGGTGTGCGAGAACGGATTTGCCTTGGCGATGTTCTGCAACCAGGTCGGGCCGAGGGTCATCGGCAGCAGAATCCCCGACAGCAGCATGAGCGGAACAGTGATGCTGTTGAGCACCGACGCCAGGGTGTCCTCCGCCTTCGCCCACAGCCCTAGCGCGTAGGACGCCGCGGCGAGACCGGCGGCCATCACCGCGATCAGCAGCACCGATGCCACCAATCCCCGTGTGTCCGGACGTAATCCGAAGGCCAGCATCGCCACCGCCACGAGCACCAACGCCTGGACAACCAGCACGACCATGTCCTTGAGAACGCGGCCGAGAAGCAGCGCGGCCCGGCTTGCCGGGGTGACCCGCTGGCGCTCGACCACACCCGCGCGCAACTCCATCACGATGGAAAAGCCCGCGAACATCGCGCCGAAGAGCCCGATCTGGATGACCAGCGCCGGTGTCAGCACCTGCCACGGGTCGGTATCGGGCCCCAGCGCGGCCGCGATGCCCTTGACCAGCGGACCGAACAGCACCAGGTACAGGATCGGCTGCGACAGCCCGATCAGCACCCAGACCGGATTGCGCAGATTCGCACGAAGCTGGGACCAGAAGATCAATCCGGTCTCGCGCAGGAACCTCATGACCGATTCCCTTCGCGCAGCGAACGTCCCGTGATGGTGAGGAAGACATCGTCGAGGCTCGGGCGCTTGACGGTGAGCGCGCCGGGGGTGATGCCGCGCGCGTCGAGCGCGTGCAGCAGCGGGACGACCGCGGCGTCACCCCGTTCGACGGTGAGGTGCAGCAGCGTGACCCCGGCCCGGTCCGAACCGACACCGTCGGTGCGCACCAGCGACCGCACATCGAGCACCGCTCGAGCGATCTCGAGTGCGAGATCCGTGTGGTCGTCGTCGATTTCGAGACTGACGACATCACCGGAGATCCGCCGTTTGAGCTCGTCGGGCGTACCCTCCGCGACGATGCCGCCGTGGTCCATGACCAGCACCCGATCACAGAGCGCGTCGGCCTCCTCCAGGTAATGGGTGGTGAGCACGACCGTGGTGCCCTGCTCGCGCAGGCGCCGGATGTGCCCCCAGAGGTTGGCCCTGCTCTGCGGGTCGAGGCCACTGGTCGGTTCGTCGAGGTAGATCAGTCGTGGTCGGTGCACGAGACCGAGCGCGATGTCGACCCGCCTGCGCTGGCCGCCGGAGAGCTGAGCGCACTTGCGGCCACCGAGCCCGTCCAGCTCCAGCGCCGCCATCAACTCCTCGGCATTGTGGGTCGCCGCCGCCTTGCTCAGTCCGAAAAGCCTTGCCTGCAAGACCAATTCGTCGATGACCAGTTCACCGTCGTTGGTCGTGCCGCCCTGGGCGACGTAGCCGATTCGTGAGCGCACCGTTCGCTGTTCGGCGCGCAGATCCGCACCGGCGATGGTCGCCTCGCCCGAGGTCGGCCTGATCAGGGTGCTGAGCATGCGCAGCGTCGTGGTCTTGCCCGCGCCGTTGGGGCCGAGCAGCCCGAGGATCTCGCCGTCGCAGACATCGAAGTCGATGCCCGTAACCGCTTGCACGGGACCAGTTTTGGCGTGAAAGGTGCGAGACAGCCCGCGGACTCGGATCACCGAAGGAGCGGTGCGGTCACGAACCGATTCGATCGTTTCCACACCGACAACGGTAGGAACGATCGAACTAATAGTCAAGCTTTACTATTCATAGTTGATCATTTTGTGGTCATGGGACCCCCGTCCACCCGCGCCCACGCCGACCAGACATCGAGCTCACCGCTCTCGATACGCTCCAATGTCTTTCGCGACCAGGTGAGATCGGCCCTGACGTGATCGGCCGCCAACCGCATCGCGTCCGCGACGTGGTATGGCTCGTACTCCGTCGGATCGCCGGAGCCCGCGAGAATCCGCTGCTCCTCGCGCTCCAGAAAGACCAGATCAGACTCGAACTTCAGAATCCGTCCGCGCATCGCGGCGACGACTTCCTCCTTCGGCAGGTACGGCATCAACGCCACCGCCGCGAAGTACGGATTCTTCGCCTGCTCCGAGGTCCATATCGCCTCGCGCAGCATGTCCCCGAACGCCTTCTCGCCCTCGGTGGTCATCCGATAGGTGGTCCGCTCCGGCCGTGCGCCCTCCTGCCCCACCCCCTCCACCGCGATGAGGCCGTCGCGCTGCAACGTGTTCAATGCCCCATACACCGAACCGGGCTTCACATTCGCCCAGTCGTCCGCATGCCAGGACAACAACTCGCGCCGAACGTCATAGCCATGCACGGGCGCGAGCAACCGCACCACCGCGAGGACCAACATCCGAGTCGTGGGAACAGCCATATTCGCAGGCTATCGCACCCGCGAGCGACCCGAGCGCGGCCCGTGAGCGGCCATTTAGCTCAACCCGGCGGGTGCGCGATTCCGCGATACCGATGGCGGTTGCGCGTCTGGCCTTGCTGGGTGATGCACATCCAGACGGCGACCCCGCAACCGTGGGCGTCGTGTTCTCACTGGGAGATCGGGTGCAGGCAGTAGCTCTTGTTCGAGTGCATCAACGTGTTCGTACCAGGATGCCGTTTCCTGACGGTCGTGGTGCAGACGCCGCCATCGCGGGAGTCGAGCTTGGCGTTCACCTGGAAGGCACCGGGTTGGGTGCACGGAATCTTCCGCAGCGTGGTGAGTCGCATCGTGAGTTGGACTTCGGTGCAACAGTCGCCGAGCGCGGCATTGAGCTGAAGGCATATGTAGCTGGTTCGGCCCCGCCGTGGGGAGTCGTACTCTTCGAACTCGCCCGCAGGGCAGTGCTGCACATTCCAGCCGCGCACCACCCGCACTGCCGCCTCAGGGTTGTCACAACCACGTTTTCGGAAGTCGAACCGATCACGGCCCGGTGGGTCGACCAAATAGCCGCAGTCGCCGGCCTCCATCGGCGACGAACTCTCCGAGCCACAGCCGACGACTCCCAGCGACACGAACACGAGGGCGGCGAATATCGACAGAGCGCCCCGGTGAAGTGACCTGCGAGCCAGCGCATTTCGGGAGACGCGTGGTCGTACACCCACACTGCCCCGGCACGGTGGCCGACCGCCGGAGTAGCGAGGTGCGCCAGACATCGGCTGGGACATGTCGATAGCGATGCCATAGCATCGAATTCAGGCGACAAGTCGGTGCGCATTGTCGCGGCGAGCGTGAAAATGTCAGTGGCCCCGGCTGTTTCCAGCCGGGGCCACTTGGGAAACGCTCAGCGCGGAGCTATCAGCCCTTGTGCGCCTTGACCGCTTCGGTCAGCTGCGGGGCGACCTTGAACAGGTCGCCGACGATGCCGTAGTCCGCGATCTCGAAGATCGGAGCCTCTTCGTCCTTGTTGACCGCGACGATGGTCTTCGAGGTCTGCATGCCCGCGCGGTGCTGGATCGCGCCGGAGATACCGAGTGCGATGTACAGCTGCGGGGAGACCGTCTTACCGGTCTGGCCGACCTGGAACTGACCCGGGTAGTAGCCCGAGTCGACCGCGGCACGCGAGGCGCCCACAGCGGCGCCCAGCGAGTCGGCGAGCGCCTCGACGACCGCGAAGTTGTCGGCGGAACCGACACCACGGCCACCGGAGACGACGATGCTCGCCTCGGTGAGCTCCGGACGGTCGCCACCGACGATCGGCTCGCGGGAGATGACGCGCACGACGCCCTCTTCCTGAGCCGGGACCTCGACGGTCACCTTTTCACCGGCACCGGCCTGCGCCGAGGCCTCGATGGCGCCGGGGCGCACCGAGATCACCGGCACGTCGCCGGTCGCCTTGGCGTCGACGGTGAACGCGCCACCGAAGATGGAGTGCACGGCCGAGCCGTCGGCCTTGACATCGATGACGTCCACCAACAGGCCGGAGCCGATGCGGGCGGCCAGGCGACCCGACACCTCCTTGCCTTCGGCGGTGGCGGCGACGATGACGGCGGCCGGCGAGGCCGACTCCGACAGTGCGGCGAGCACGTCGACCTTCGGGGTCACCAGGAAGTTCTCGACATCGTCGGATTCGGCGATGTAGATCTTCTCGGCGCCCGCCGCGGCCAGCGCGTCGGCCAGCTTCTCGCCGGTCCCGGCCGAGCCGAGCACGACGGCGGCCGGTTCGCCGAGGGCGCGGGCGGCGGTGAGCAGTTCGGTGCTGACCTTCTTGATCGCACCGTCGGCGTGCTCGACGAGCACAAGTACTTCTGCCATTTTGTGTTCTCTCCTAAGCAGTCTCGAGCGGGCGGATCAGATGATCTTCTGACCGACGAGGTACTGGGCGATCTTGCTGCCGCCGTCGCCCTCGTCCGCGATCTTCTCGCCCGCCGTGCGCGGCGGCTTCGGGGTGGCCGCGGTGACGGTGGTGCCCGCGTTCGCGACGCCGACGGTCGCCGGGTCGACACCGAGGTCGGCCAGCGTGAGGGTCTGCACTTCCTTCTTCTTCGCGGCCATGATGCCCTTGAAGGAGGGGAAGCGCGGTTCGTTGATCTTCTCGGTGACGCTGACGATGGCCGGGAGGGTGGCCTCCAGCTTGAAGACACCCTCGTCGGTCTCGCGCTCGCCGGTGATCTTGTCGCCGTCGACGACCAGCTTGCGCAGGTGCGTGAGCTGCGGGATGCCGATGTACTCCGCGATGATCGCGGGCACAGCGCCCGCGCGACCGTCGGTGGCCTCATTGCCCGCGATGACCAGCTCGACACCCTCGACCTGGCCGAGCGCGGCGGCGAGCACGTAGGCGGTCTGGACGGCGTCGGAGCCGTGGATCGCCGGGTCGTTGACGTGGATGGCCTTGTCGGCGCCCATGGACAGCGCCTTGCGGATGGCCTCGGTGGCACGGTCCGGACCGGCGGCCAGCACGGTGACCTCGCCGCCCTGGGCCTCCTTGATCAGCAGCGCTTCTTCGACGGCGCGCTCGTTGATCTCGTCGAGGACGGCGTCGGCAGCCTCGCGGTCGAGCGTGAAGTCACCATCGGTCAGCTTGCGCTCGGACCAAGTGTCGGGAACCTGCTTGATGAGTACGACGATGTTCGGCATTGGTCTTCGTCGACCTCCTGTTCTGGGGGCACGTTGTGGTGGTCGCACGAGCGGGCCGTACGTCCATTGAGTAGCTCAGGGCGTGACACTACCCTACGTTAAGTTACTCATGGGTAACTTAACCGCTTCTCTCTCACAACACCGGTCCGGGCGATATCGTGCGCCGGTTGTACCAGTAACGTCGGACGGATGAGCGAGGCTGTGATCCCTGCCGCAGTGGGCACCCCACCGGGCATTACTCCCGAGTCGACCACCGGCGACCTCGAGCCGCTGCCGCTGACCGGCGAGCGCACCGTACCCGGCATTGCCGAGGAGAACTACTGGTTCCGCAGGCACGAGATCGTCTACGCGCGCCTGCTGGAGCGGTGCGCGGGAAAGACTGTGCTCGAGGCCGGATCAGGGGAGGGCTACGGCGCGAACATGATCGCCGACGTGGCCACCAAGGTCATCGGTCTCGACTACGACAGCAGCGCGGTCGCGCACGTGCGCGCCCGCTATCCACGCGTCGAGATGCTTCAGGGCAATCTCGCCGCGCTCCCGCTCGACGACGACGCGGTCGACGTGGTGGTGAATTTCCAAGTCATCGAACATCTTTGGGACCAGGGCCAGTTCATCCGCGAATGCCTTCGGGTGCTGCGGCCGGGCGGCGAGCTGCTCATCAGCACCCCCAACCGGATCACCTTCTCACCGGGTCGCGACACCCCGCTCAACCCGTTCCACACCAGAGAACTGAATGCCGCGGAGCTGACCGAACTGCTGGTCGAGGCCGGATTCGAGGTCACGCTGATGACCGGCGTGCACCACGGCCCGAGCCTGAAAGCGTTGGACGCCAAACACGGCGGCTCGTTCATCGACGCCCAGATCGAACGCGCGCTCGCCGGTGAGCCCTGGCCCGCCGAGCTGACCGCCGACGTCGCGGCTGTCGGCATCGACGATTTCGCGTTGCTCACCGACGACATCGACGCCAGCCTCGACCTTGTCGCCATCGCGGTGAAGCCTTGAGCAGATCGGCCGTACCCGGCCAGTTCACTCTGGTCTTGCATTCCCACCTGCCCTGGCTCGCCCATCACGGCCGCTGGCCGGTCGGCGAGGAATGGCTCTATCAGTCCTGGGCCGCGTCCTACCTTCCGGTCGCCGAGGTACTGAGAAACCTGGCCGCCGAAGGACGTTCACATCTGCTGAGCCTGGGGATCACCCCGGTGCTCGCCGCCCAGCTCGACGATCCGCACTGCCTGTCCGGCATGCACCACTGGCTGGGCAATTGGCAGCTGCGTGCCGACGAGGCCGCGATGGCCGGAAACACCGCGCTCGGCAGGCATGAACACCGGCTGGCCACCGCCGCACTGGCCGACTTCGAACAGCGCTGGCGGCACGGCGCGGCCCCGGTCTGGCGGGCCCTCATCGACGCCGACGCGATCGAGCTGCTGGGCGGTCCGCTCGCGCATCCGTTCCAGCCGCTGCTGGACCCACGGCTGCGCGCCTTCCAGCTCACCGAGGGCCTCGTCGACGCACAGCAGCGCTTGGGCCACACCCCGGCCGGGATCTGGGCGCCGGAATGCGGCTACACCCCCGGCATGGAGACCGAATACGCCGACGCCGGTGTGACGCATTTCATGGTCGACGGTCCCGCGCTGCGCGGCGACACCTCGCTCGGACGACCCGTTCGCGAGTCCGATGTGGTGGCCTTCGGGCGCGATCTCCAGGTGAGCTACCGGGTGTGGTCACCCAAGTCCGGCTACCCGGGGCACAGCGCCTACCGTGACTTTCATCACTATGACCACGCGACGGGTCTCAAGCCCTCCCGCGTCACCGGCAAGACGGTGGCGGGCCCGGACAAGGCGCCGTATGACCCGGAGCTCGCCGCCGCCGCGATCACCCGCGATGTCGACGATTTCGTGCGGACCGTGCGCGAGCGGCTGATCTCCGAATCCGAGCGGATCGGCCGTCCCGCCCTGGTCGTCGCCGCCTTCGATACCGAACTGTTCGGCCATTGGTGGCACGAGGGTCCGCAGTGGCTCGAACAGGTGCTGCGCGCATTGCCCGAGGCAGGCGTGCAGGTCGGCACCCTCGCCGATGCCCGCGAACGCGGGTTCGTCGGCGAGCCGGTGCCGCTGGCGGATTCGTCGTGGGGCTCCGGCAAGGACTGGCGGGTCTGGGCCGGTGACCAGGTCCGTGACCTGGTGGAACTCAACGATGACATCGTGCGGCTCACCCTCGACACGGTCGACAAGATGCGGACCGCGGACGGCGGCGTCGAACTGCGCGACCAGGTAGCCGACCAGCTGCTGCGCGAGGCCATCCTCACCGTGTCCAGCGACTGGGCCTTCATGGTCAGCAAGGACTCCGCGGCGGGTTACGCGAGGGATCGCGCGCACCGGCACGCGCATGCCGTGCGCGAGATCGCGGCCGCGGTCGGTGCGGGTCAAGTCGCCAAAGCACAGCAATTGGCGGCAGGATGGGGTGCGGCTGACGGATTCTTCCCCGGTGTGGACGCACGGCGACTTGCCGACTCGGGGTCCGGTCATCACGCTGCCGCGCCGGAAATTGCACCGGGACCAGGCCCCGCCGCGGACCAAGGCTCCGCCTCAGAAGGACATGCATGAAGATTTTGATGGTGTCGTGGGAGTACCCGCCGGTTGTGGTCGGCGGGTTGGGCAGGCACGTGCATCACCTGGCGATCGAGCTTGCCACCGCGGGCCACGAGGTCGTCGTGCTGTCGCGCCGCCCCACCGGCACCGACTCCTCGACCCATCCCACCCACTCCTTCATCGCCGATGGCGTGCTGGTGGTCGCGGTCGCGGAGGACCCGCCGTGTTTCGACTTCGGCGACGACATGCTGGCCTGGACGCTGGCCATGGGGCACGCGATGGTGCGGGCCGGTGTCGCGCTCGACAAGCCGGGCATCGGTGACGGCTGGGTCCCCGACGTCGTGCACGCGCACGATTGGCTGGTCGCCCATCCCGCGATCGCCCTCGCCGAGTATTACGACGTGCCTCTGGTCTCGACCCTGCACGCGACCGAGGCGGGCAGGCACAGCGGCTGGGTATCGGGCCGGGTCAACAAGCAGGTCCACTCGGTCGAGTGGTGGCTCGCCAACGAATCCGACGCGCTCATCACCTGTTCGGCCTCGATGCAGAACGAGGTGGAACGGCTCTACGGGCCCGAGCGAATTCCACTGCGGGTGATCCGCAACGGCATCGACGTCGGCGCATGGACCTTCCGTCCGCGCGCACCGCGCACCGGCCCGCCGCGGCTGTTGTATGTGGGGCGGCTGGAGTACGAGAAGGGCGTGCAAGACGCGATCGCGGCGCTGCCGAGGATCCGGCGCGCGCACCCCGGCACCACGCTGACCGTCGCCGGTGCCGGCACCCAGTTCGAGTGGTTGCGCGAGCGGGCCCGGGTGCACCGGGTGGCGCGCGCGGTGACTTTCGCCGGACAGCTCGGCCACGACGAGCTGCTCGGCTGGCTGCACGGCGCCGACGCGATCGTGCTGCCGAGCCGCTACGAACCGTTCGGCATCGTCGCGCTGGAGGCGGCCGCGGCGGGTATCCCGCTGGTCACCTCCACCGCGGGCGGTCTCGGCGAACTCGTCGTCGACGGTGTCACGGGCGCGTCTTTCGAACCCGCCGACGTGGACGGCCTCGTCGACGCGGTCCGTGCCGTGCTCGACGACCCCGCGGCGGCCCAGGATCGCGCCTACGCCGCCCGCGAACGGCTCACCGCCGACTTCGCCTGGGACGTCGTCGCCGCCGAGACGATCCAGGTCTACCAGTCCGCGAAACGCCGCGTCCGCAATCCGATGGGCCGTCCGACGATCGTGGAACGCCCACTCCCCGAACGCGATCCGAACCAGCCCGTCTGATCGCCGCGACTAGGCCTCCAGCTTCTTCACGACCTTCTGGATGGTGAGCCACGTGCGCGTGGTGATCTCCTTGCTGTAGGTCTTCTCCATCCAGGCCATGTAGTCCGGGGTACGCGGCTCGGTGTTGTCGATGACCGAGAGGACGACACGGGCCTTCTCGTCGTAGCCGACAATGCGGACGCCGGGCTCGCCGCGCTTCTGCAGCTCCTCGGTGATCTTCGGCGGCGGCTGCTTGAGGAAGGTCGCGGTCAGATAGGTTTCGCGACCGTGCGTCAGGCCGGGGAACGGATCGGTATCGAGCAGATCCCGCAGTTCTTCGTAGCTGCGAATGATCGTGCCGCCCGGAATGCCGAGCTCGCTGTTCAACGCATCCTGAATGCGCGCTTCCAACTCCGGTATGTCGGTGTCGGTGCTGTGGAACACCACATTGCCGCTCGACAGCAGCGTCGCGACCTTCTCGAACCCGAGACCCTCGAAGACCGCGCGCAGCTTCTCGTTCTTCATGTTCGGGTTGGTCGGCATGATCCCGCGCAACAGCGCCGCGTACCTGTTCATAGCGCCGACCGTACCGATCGCGCCCGACAGACATCGGTCCGCCCGGCCAGCGGGTCGAGCGCCGCCGGCGGCACGGCTACGCCGACTGCGTGACGCCGTTCTTCTTGCGCGCGATATCTTCCAACGCGGCAACGTATTTCGCGCGCTCCTCAGCGCCCGCCTCCCACGTCTCCTTGCGGTTCTTGACGACCTTGGCCGGGGCCCCGACGGCGATGCTGTAGTCCGGGATCTCACCCTTGACCACCGCGTGCGCACCGAGCACACAACCGCGGCCGACGCGCGTCTCGCGCAGCACGGTCACCTTCGCGGCGATCCAGGTGTCCGGGCCGATGCGCACCGGGCTCTTCACGATGCCCTGATCCTTGATCGGCATGTTGATGTCGTCCATGCGGTGGTCGAAGTCGCAGATGTAGCACCAGTCCGCGACCAGCGTCGACTCACCGATCTCGATGTCGAGGTAGGTGTTGACGACGTTGTCCTTGCCGAACACCACCTTGTCGCCGATGCGCAGCGAACCCTCGTGGCAGCGAATGGCGTTGCCGTCGCCGATGTGCACCCAGCGACCGATCTCCATCCGGGCAAGCTCCGGTGTCGCGTGGATCTCCACCCCACGGCCGAGGAAGACCATGCCGCGCAGCACGATGTGCGGGTTGGCCGCCTTGAACTTGAACAGCCGGTAGTAGCGCACCAGATACCAAGGCGTGTATGCCCGGTTGGCGAGCACCCAGCGCAGCGAAGCTACGGTCAGAAAACGCGCCTGCAGCGGATCCCGACGGCGCGATCCGCGCCACCGCGAGCGCAACGGTGCGCCCCACATGCTCGTCACGAACGGTCTCCTTCGTGGTCCTTCGGGTCGCGTCCGGCCCGGCCGCAACAGATAGAGCCTATCCGCCTGCGCGATACGGCCCGCGACCACCCGCGTCGACACTGACGGGACGCGCACACCCCTCGGATGTCCCTCCGTTACAGTGTCTCGTGCGCCGGCGACAGCGCCCTCGAGTCTGCACGTGGACACCCTCCCCTGGACGTGATCGCGCTGCGGTTCGACACGCTTTAGTCTCGTGCGAGCGGCCAACGACGACAGGAGTGCAGCAGGTGCGAAGCGGCAGCGTACTGGATCCATCCAGGTGGCGACCGTCCCGGCTGCACGCGGTGGGATCGTTGGCCATCGTCGGCGCGCTGGCATTGGCAGGCTGCGGTACCGACATCGACGACATCACCGTCGGCCCGGGCAAAGGCTGGCCCTCCGCGCACTACGACGGTCGCAACGGCGGCACGAGTCCGGTTACCGGCTCGCGCAAGGTATCGCTGAGCTGGTCGCGTCCTATCGGCGGTCCGGTCGAGGAGGCCGTCACGATCGGCGCCGAAGGACAGATGTTCCTGACCACCCGCGCCTCGGCCGGGTGCGCCATCTTCTCCTTCCAGATGCGCAGTGGCCGTAAACGTTTCTGCAACGCTCTGGGCCCGAACGCGATCTCCGCGCCGTCGATAGTCGACGGCGCCACCAATGTCTATGTCGGCGACGACGGCGTGAACGCACCCGCCGGGGTGAATTCGTTCAACTACCTCGGGCAGCCGCGCTGGCGCACGCCCGTTGCCGGAGTTCCGGTTTCGGTGCAGTTCACCGGCGACGGCAATGTGCTGTCGATCAGCCAGTCCGGCCAGGTCGACGTGCTGTCACGGCAGACAGGTGCGCGTGTGGTCCCCACCATGCAGCTACTGGGGGAGCCCGACTTTCTCGAGTATCCGGACCTGGTCCGCCCCGCTGCGGGGCAGGGCCTCGACGACTGCCGCACCGGCGGACCGCAGTGCCCGGTCGCGAACATCTCCGCCGTCGACCCGGACACCGGCCGCTTCTTCCTGACGCTCTGGAAGCCCGGCAAGCCCGCCGCATTGGTCGGGCTACGCTACGCGAACAACAAGATCCAGCAGGAGTGGAGCGCTGACCTGTTGATCGATGGCAGCGCGACCAGTCCCACCCTGTCCGCCGACGGCCGCACCGTCTATGTGGGCGACAACAGCAACCGCCTCATCGCGGTCGACACCGCCGACGGCCGCACCAAGTGGTCCCACACCCTGGAGTGGACGCCTCGCGGCGGCATCTCGGTCTCCGGCGACGGCCTCATTATCCCGTCCGGTGACGACGGCTACCTGCTCGCCATGCGAGACAAGGGTGACTCCACCGAGATCGCATGGGAGCGTAAGGATCTCGCCCTCCGCGGCACGCCTGTGCAGACCGCGGGCAGCACCGGCTACACGGCTGCCTCCATCGGCGAGGGCCTGAACCTGATCACCTTCGACACCAAAACCGGCGCCACCGTCGATTCCGATGTCATGCCCGACGCCAAGGGCAGCACCACCGGCACCTCCATCGGCGCCGATGGCGAAATCGTCCTGGCCACTCGAATCGGCGAGCTCTTCGTTTTCAAGCCCGACCGGTAGTCAGCTCTGATTGCCGCGCCCGTCCGGCCGAGTGCCCGGTCATCGAGTTTCGATGACCGATCCGGCTACGCTAGACGGGAGCTTGCGGGATACAGAGGAAAACGGCCGCGGTGCGCCCGATTCGCGTGATGACCAACGTATAAGGCTGGGAGCCCGACAGTTTCAGCCGACGGCGCAGCTGATCGGGATCGACATCGACACCGCGCACCAGAATCTCCAGCGGCCCGCATTCGCGCTTGCGCAGCTCGGTGCGCAGGCTCTTCTCCCGGTATTCCAGCCGATCGATGATCCGGAAGCCGCGCACACCATCGGGCGCCTGGTCGCCGGTGAGGTAGGCGATGCGCGGGTCCAATTGCCACAGACCGTGTTTCGCCGCGTAGTGGCGCACCAGGCCGGCACGCACGACGGCCCCGTCCGGGTCGATGATCCACTCCCCCGGATCCTGTTCGGGAATCTGGTCGGGCTCGGCGTCGGTGAGCGTCCAGGATTCGCCGTTGGAGTTCAGGACCGTCGCCCGGCGGGTGCCGGTCTCGGCCAGCCCCGGCGACCACAGGCAGGCCTCACGCACGGCTCCGTCCAATGACACCACTTCGACCTCGCCCGGCCAGTCGAGTCGATCGAAATCCAGTCCGGGCGCACATTTCACGGCGAGATCGCGCCCTGGGTAGGCAGCAAGCAGGTCGGGCAGGGGTGGTTGCAGTTTCGCCGGATCGTGAGTGCGGCGGCCATCGGCCCGCCGGGCGGGGTCGGCGATAACGACCGTGCCGACACTGCAGGACACCAGGGCATCCGCCTTGGCCAGCACCACGTTTCGCGCGGCTGCCAGATTGTGCGCGGCCATCGAGAGGCGAACATCGTCCAGATCGCTGCCGATGACCGACGGGCAGGCACGAGCCAGCTCGGCGAGTTCCGCGCCGATGGAGCAGGTCACGTCGTGCACGGCCCGATCGGCCAGCCGCGCGGCGCGGTGCCGGGCCACCAGGGTCGGAGTGGCCTGCTGCAGCGCGTCATCGGTGAACAGCCAGGCCCCGGCATCGGAGAGCTTCGTGGCGGCTCTTCGGCGCAGCCGCACGGTCTCGACAAGGGCGGCGGCGCGGTCGCCGTGTGCACGGCGCACCCGCTCGAGATCGCGCAGGTGCGTCGTGGTGGTCAGCTCCAGCCCGTCCACCTCGGCCAGCGCGGCGATACCCGCCGCACTGCCGAGGAAGGTGACATCCTCGGTGCCGAAGCTGTACCCCACTACTTCGCGGAAGCGCCGGGCTTCACGCCGGTGATCATCGCGTTGTAGAAGAACTGGCGCGGCACCACACGGCGCATGACGTTCTCGTCCACCCAGCTCAGCCCCAGCCACGCCTTGTACATCGCCAGGCGGTAACCCATGGTGAGCTTCTCCTCGGGCACCGCGGCCTCGAAGGTGCGCACCGGCCAGCCCCACAGTGCGGCGGCGAACTCCTCGGTGGTCGCCTTCACCTCGACCGCGCCCGCCGAGGACGCCATGGCTTCCAGCTCGCGCGGGTCGAAGGTGTGCAGATCGACGACCGCTTCCAGCGCCGCGGCACGCGAGGACTCGTCCAGCTCCGTCTGCGGCCGCCGCCAGCCCGCCAGCGCGGGCAGCTTGGTGACCGAGGTGGTGGCCTTCCAGGTGATCCGGCCCAGCCAGCGTGCGTAGAAGTTGCCCGCCGTGGTCGGCTCGCCGGCGAAGACGAAACGTCCGCCCGGCTTGAGCACCCGCAGGCATTCCTTCAACGCCAGCTCCACATCCGGGATGTGGTGCAACACCGCGTGCCCGCAGACCAGGTCGAAGGTGTCGTCGTCGTACGGGATGGTCTCGGCGTCGGCAACGCGACCGTCGACGTCGAGCCCGAGGTTCTGCGCATTGCGCAGCGCGACCTTCACCATGCCCGGCGAAAGGTCGGTGACCGAACCGGACTTCGCGACGCCGCCCTGCATCAGGTTCAGCAGGAAGAAGCCGGTGCCGCAGCCGAGTTCCAGCGCCCGCTCGTAGGGCAGCGGGGCGGCACCCACGGCGGCGTCGAATCGCCCGCGGGCGTATTCGATACAGCGCTCGTCATAGGAAATCGACCATTTGTCGTCATAGGTCTCGGCTTCCCAGTCGTGGTACAGGACCTGGGCGAGCTTTGTATCCTTGAGCGCTGCTTCGACCTCGGCCTCGGTGGCATGCGGGTTCGGCGCGGGGTCGTCGGAACGTACCGTCATGGTCGGCAAGCCTATCTAACCCGCCGGTGCCAGTCGTCAGCGGAGTAGTAAGTGCCGCCTAATTCGCGGTGCGGGTCCCACTGTCGAGAACCCGCTCCGGTTTCGGGAGCGCTCAGCGACGTACCCGCGTGCAACCGCAGCCGAGTGTTGCGCTGACGGAGCTGGGGATCCGCCGGATTAGCGGCCGACGAACGCCGCGGACCCCGGACCGTCGGCCAGGTAGGAACGCGTTCCAATTTCCCGGTCCTCCGTGGTGAACAGATCGGCCCACTCCGTCCGCGCGCGGTCGAGGCCGTGCGGACCCGCCTCGAAGACTGCCTTGGCGGCCGACAGCGCGCGAGCCGGGCCGCCGATGAATTGCTCGGCCCAGCGCAGCGCGGCGGTGTATACGTCATCGGGGGCGACCACCTCGTCGACGAGGCCGAGCGCGAGCGCCTCTTCCGCTTCGACGAAGCGGCCGGTGTAGACGAGGTCCTTCGCGGGGCCGGGGCCGATCAACAGCGACAGCCTGCGGATGCCCGCGAGCGGAATCAAACCGGCCTGGATCTGCGGCAACCCGAGCTTGACGTTGTCACCGATGATGCGCCGGTCGGCGCCAAGCGCCAGCTCCAGCCCACTGCCGAGGCCGTAGCCGCTGATCGCGGCGACCGTCGGTTGCCCGATCTTGGCCAGGCAACCGAGCGCGGTCTGCAGATCGGCTGCCATGGCGGCGGCCTGATCGGGGTCGAGCCCGGCCAGTTCGGCGAGATCGTCGCCCGCCGAAAACACCCGCTCGTCGCCGTAGACGACCAGCGCCGCGACGCGGGTGTCCGCGGCGACCGTTTCGGCTGCCGCGGCCACTTCCCGCGCCAGCTGTACGGTGAACTGGTTCATCGGCGGGCGGGCGATCCGGAGCACGGCCACGCCACGCGCGGCATCACCCTCGGGCAGATCCAAGGTCACGAATTCGGCCATGGAACGCCACGCTACCGGGTAGCCGCCGGTTTCCTCACTTGCGCACGGATCCCTTGAGCCGACTCTGATCCGGGAGGTCGGCGAAGTAGCGCTGATTGTCGGGGAAGGTCAGCACCTGACGTCCTTCGACCGCCGACAGCACCGGCATGATCGGGTCGATGACCACCTCGGCGGCGAGAATGTCCGCGGTGGAAGCGAACTCGCTCAGCGCGACGAGCTGCGCCCAGGTGGGCGGCAGCAGAATGTCGGTGCCCGACCGCCAGCGATCCAGCGCTTCGGCAGGCGTACGCCACTGCACCTCCTCGGCCTCGGAGGTGGCTCCGTCGGCCAGTTGCCCCTCGGGCAGCACGGCAACGAAGAACCTGGTGTCGTAGCGGCGTGGCTCGATCACCGGGGTGATCCAATTCGCCCACGGCCGCAGCAGATCCGCGCGCAGCACGAGTTTTTCCTCGGAGAGGAAGGCGGCGAGCGACACGTCACGGCGTTCCAGCCGCCCTCTGGCATCGCGGTAGCCTGCCGTGTCCGAGACGACGCTGTCCGCGGTCGGCCCCGCGAGCAGCACTCCGCATTCTTCGAATGTCTCGCGCACCGCGCCGGCCACCAGCGCTTTGGCACGCGCCTGCGTGGTACCGAATTTCGCGGCCCACCATGCGGGTTCCGGGCCGGCCCACTCGATATCCGCGGTCCCGTCCGAGGGGTCGACGCCACCGCCGGGGAAAACCGTCATCCCTGCGGCAAACGCCATCGCGCCCACCCGGCGCTGCAGGAACACCTCTGGTCCCGCGGCACCGTCTCGCACCACCATGACCGTCGACGCGTCTTTGGGCGACGGCACCTGCGGCTGAGAGTCAGCCTGCGCGTTTGTCTCACTCACCCTTGCACCCTAGCGCCTGCTTGGTGCTGGGTCGCCTGCCCATCCGGGTCAGCGCATCGAGCGCGGCGGCTCGCCGCCGATCGCCGGGCGAGCGCAGCTCGCACTCGGCACCGGTCACTATTCGAAGGACATGTTCCCAGGCGGGTCGAATGCCGTTCGCGCCGAGCAGTCCGGGCTCGACGCCGCAGTGTTCGCGAGCCACCGAACAGCCCACGCGGCGAAATCGGCGGTCCGAAGCTGCGAAACTGCGCGGCCTACTGCCGCGAGCGATGCCGCCCCAAGCGGCGCGAGCGGCGGGCGAAGTAGCGACCGTCGACTCGATCGAGGGCGATGGACTGACTGAAGGCCGCACTCAGATTGTCGGCGGTCAACACCTCCGGTAGCAGGCCCTGCGCGACCACCGCGCCCTCGTTGAGCAGCAAGCCGTGGGTGAAGCCGGGCGGGATCTCCTCGACGTGGTGGGTAACGAGCACCATGGCGGGCGCGTCCGGGTCCGCGGCCAAGTCGCCGAGGCGTTCCACCAGTTCCTCGCGGCCGCCGAGATCGAGTCCGGCGGCGGGCTCGTCCAGCAGCAGCAGTTCCGGGTCGGTCATCAACGCGCGGGCGATGAGGACCCGCTTGCGTTCGCCTTCGGAGAGGGTGCCGTAGGTGCGATCGGAAAGGTGTTCGGCGCCGAGGCTTTCCAGCATATCGATGGCCCGGTCGGTGTCCAGGTCGTCGTAGCGCTCTCGCCAGCGCCCCAGCACGGCATAGCCCGCGGACACCACCAGATCGCTGACCTTTTCGTCGCGCGGAATGCGGCTGGCCACCGCGGCCGAGGACAGGCCGATCCGCGGGCGTAGTTCGCTGACGTTGGTCTTGCCGATCACTTCACCGAGCAAGTGGGCAATCCCCGAGGTCGGATGTACTTCGGCGGCGGCCATCCGCAGCAGGGAGGTCTTGCCGGCACCGTTGGGGCCGAGCACGACCCAGCGTTCGTCTAGCTCGACCTGCCAGGTGACCGGACCGACGAGGGTGTGACCCGAGCGTCGGATGGTCACGTCGGTGAAATCAATGAGCAGATCGGGATCCGGTTGCGGCACGGGCTCCATCTTGGACCAAATGTGCCGCGCTCGTACGACCGACCCATGGCGTAATCGCCGACCTGGCGATCTTGCGACGACGCACGGCCGAGAGTTCGTCCACCGGCCGGGCGGCGGCCTTCGACGGATCGAGCGGCGTGGACTTCGTCGAGCGGAACAGCCGAGCGAAGATCAGTGCTAGCGGAATCGAGCAGACTACCCATACGGCGAGAATCACCAACAGCGTTGTCATCATGCGGTCCTCCGGCGAGTTACGTGCGGGCGGTCCTGTTCCGTCTCAGTACCCAGATATGCGCGCTGCGAACCCCATTGTGCCGAGAAGCGAGATCGGTAGTGCCCCGAAATCGGTGGCGTTCCGCATCAAAGCAAGCGGCGAGCAAACCCGGTCCCGGCGCTCACCTGGACACCGAGCCATCCCACTGTCGTCCCGGCTGCGGACGACGTCAACCCTTTCGGAGGGATATACCGTCCAGGCCCCGGGACAGTTCACTTCGATCCCGGTACCGCGATAATCGTCAGAGAACCCGGCGCGACCTCGGTGAATCCAGCATCGCGTACAGCGACCGCGGTGCCGAGTCGCACCTGGTCGACCAGCGCCGCCCACCGATCCTTGTCCGCTTCCCTTACCGCGCACCGGAATCCGCATCGCGACCATCGATAGGCCTGCTCCTCGGGCAACGCGCCCGCAAGCAGCATGCTGGCATGCCCCACCTGTGCGGCGGCCTTGCCAAGAGTCATGCCGAGCTCCGAATTCACCCACAGCGTAGGCAGTCCGGGATCGGCGGGACCAGGATCGTCGTGCTCGAGATCGGTGCCGCCGATCTGCAGGCGCTTGATCCGTGGATCCACCGCACCCACCGGTCCCGGCACCAGCGCTCGCGCCTGAGCGCCGTCGACATCGACTGTCACCCCGGGCACCTCGTCGGCCGCCAGCCACTGCGCGCCCCGGGCACGGCGGGCCACCTTCCGGATCCGCGATCGCTTCCACCCGAGGTAGGGCTGCTCCCACTCCCCACCGGGCCCGACCCGCTCGTCCAGACACAGCGCGACGCTCGCCGCGGCGGCCGCCTCGAGCAGCGCGCTGCGGCGCGGTGGATCGGCCTTCGGAATGTGCAACACCATCTGCATCGCCTGCACCATGGCCGGATCGTCCGGATCTCCCGCGCCACCGTAGCCCTGTGCGAGCTCCGCATGCCGGAAATGGAATCCTGCTGCACCGGTGTCTGTTTCGCTGCCGTCCCGGACATCGGCACCACATTCCGGGGAACCCGTCATCACTCCACCTTGATCGTCAACGAGAACTTCTGCGCCGGGTCGATGCCCTGCTCCCACGGTCGTGTGTAGTCGAGCGTCAAATGCGCGACCCCCACGCTGTTTCCGACGAAGGTCCACACCGCGGTACCGCCGGACCCGGGCGCGACCGGCACATTCGAGGCGGGGAGATAGTCCGGCTCGCCGTCTTGCCGGAGCACATTCCGCTCGAGCTCACCCAGCCCCCACGTGTAGCCGGTGGACGGATTCGCGGGCAGCGACACGACGAGCTGCTGACCGATCCGCAGCGTCCGCTCCTGGTCGTTGTTCGAATCGGTCACCGCGAGCGCGTCATGCGCCGGGTGCGAGGTCGGCCGCGCCGAGGGAGTTCCCTTCGTCTCCGAGTCGGAGTCGTTCGTGCCGCACGCGACGAGTGTCGCGCCGAGAACGAGCACCAGCAGGAACTTTCGCACCGCAGCCTCCGATCGACGAATGATCAACTTCTGCGAGCCTACCGACACGAACTGCTTGTCCCCGGCCACCGACACCGCTCGCGTACACGAACGGGCGAGTGCCGGACGGTATTCCAGCGAGTCGTCGGAGTCATGGTCGAAGCACCGATGACAGCGCTCACCTACCGGCGAGGGGCACCCGGCGCACACCGCCGTCACGAGCATCGGCAGCTTCCACCTCGTCGCGAGTGACGCCGAGGATGAACAGCACCGCGTCCAGGTAGGGATGCGACAGCGCCGCGTCGGCGACCTCGCGCAGCGCGGGCTTGGCGTTGAAGGCGACGCCGAGGCCCGCCGCATTGAGCATGTCGATGTCGTTGGCGCCATCGCCGACCGCCACCGTCTGCTCCATCGGCACTCCGGCCTCGGCGGCGAACTTGCGCAGCGCGGTCGCCTTGAACGCCCGATCGACGATCTCGCCGACGACCCGGCCGGTCAGTTTGCCGTCCTTGATCTCCAAGGTGTTGGCCTGCACGAAGTCCAATTCCAGCTCGTGGGCGAGTGGTTCGATCACCTGACGGAAGCCGCCCGACACCACGCCGCAGCGGAAGCCGATCCTGCGCAGCGTCCTGATGGTGGTGCGCGCGCCCGGCGTCAGCTCGATCCGATCGGCGACCGCATCGATCACCGAGGCATCCAGCCCCTCCAGCGTCGCCACCCGCTGCCGCAGCGATTCGCCGAAGTCGATCTCACCGCGCATGGCGGCCTCGGTGACCTTGCGGACTTCGTCCTCGACTCCCGCGTGCGCGGCGAGCATCTCGATGACCTCGCCCTGGATGAGGGTCGAGTCGACGTCGAACACGATGAGCCGCTTGGCGCGGCGCGCCAGGCCCGCGCGCTCCACCGCGACGTCGACCTGTTCGGCGACGGCGACCTCGGCCAGCGCGGTGCGCAGCCGTGCGTCGGCGTCGGCATCGGTGTCGGTCGCGGTGACGAGCAGCTCCATGCCGGTCACCGGATAGTCGGCGATGCCGCGGATGGTGTCGATATTGGCGCCGAGCGTCGCGAGCTGGCGCGACACCGAGCTGAACGCGCGCGCGGTCACCGGGCTGCCGAGAATCACCACCGCGTGCGTGGACATCGGCTGCCTGCCGATCTCGGCGTCGACCTCCACGTCGACATGCATGCCGACGGTGTTCATCGCCTCTTCGAGCTCGTCCTGCAATGCCTCGGGGTCATTCGGGCAGGTGACCAGCACCCCGAGTGTCAGGCGGCCACGGATCACCACCTGCTCCACGTCCAGCAGGCTGACCTGGTGCCGCGACATCGCCGCGAGCAGCACGGACGTCACACCGGGCCGGTCGGGCCCGGTGACGGTGACGAGAACTGTGGTGTCGGCCAACTGATGTGCTCCAAGTCCGAGTGTTTGCCGTCGCTGAGCTGGACCTCGTTGTCACTGCGCCGACCGCATTGTCGCCGTACGCATCGCCGACGGTGCGGGATGCGCTCCACAAACGAGTGTGCACCTGCTGGTCACCAGCAGGTGCACACTCGAGAATGCTACTTCGTTGCCGCTACGCCAGTGCGGCGGCTAGTTCTTGGCGAGGGCGCCTTCGTGCACCTCGGTGGCGTGCTTGCCCGAACCCCAGCCCACGTGGGCCTCGGCGCGCATGCGCTCGACCATGTGCGGGTAATGCAACTCGAACGCCGGACGCTCCGACCGGATACGCGGCAATTCGTAGAAGTTGTGCCGCGGCGGCGGGCAGGTCGTCGCCCACTCCAGGGAGTTGCCGTAGCCCCACGGATCGTCCACGGTGACCACTTCGCCGTAGCGGAAGCTCTTGAAGACGTTCCAGACGAACGGCAGCATCGAAGCGCCGAGAATGAACGCACCGATCGTGGAGATCGTGTTCAGCGTGGTGAACCCGTCGCCGGGCAGGTAGTCCGCGTAGCGCCGCGGCATGCCCTCGGCGCCCAGCCAGTGCTGGACGAGGAACGTGGTGTGGAAGCCGACGAAGGTGGTCCAGAAGTGCCACTTGCCGAGACGCTCGTCCATCATGCGACCGGTGATCTTGGGGAACCAGAAGTAGATGCCCGCGAAGGTCGCGAACACGATCGTGCCGAACAGCACGTAGTGGAAGTGCGCGACCACGAAGTAGCTGTCGGTGACGTGGAAGTCCAGTGGCGGGCTGGCCAGGATGACACCCGAGAGACCACCGAAGAGGAAGGTCACCAGGAAGCCGATCGACCACAGCATCGGCGTCTCGAAGGTCAGCTGACCGCGCCACATGGTGCCGATCCAGTTGAAGAACTTCACACCGGTCGGGACCGCGATCAGGAAGGTCATGAACGAGAAGTACGGCAGCAGCACGGCCCCGGTGGCGTACATGTGGTGGGCCCACACCGCGATCGACAGCGCGGCGATGCCCAGCGTCGCGTAGACCAGCGTGGTGTAACCGAAGATCGGCTTGCGCGAGAACACCGGGAAGATTTCCGACACGATGCCGAAGAACGGCAGCGCGATGATGTACACCTCGGGATGCCCGAAGAACCAGAACAGGTGCTGGTAGAGCAGGATGCCGCCGGTGGCGGGGTCGTAGATGTGCCCACCGAGGTGACGGTCGTAGGCGAGGCCGAAGAGCGCGGCGGTCAGCAGCGGGAAGGCGAGCAGGACGAGCACGCTGGTGACGGCGATGTTCCAGGTGAAGATCGGCAGCCGGAACATCGTCATGCCGGGGGCACGCAGGCAGACGACGGTGGTCAGCATGTTGACGCCACCGAGGATGGTGCCGAGGCCCGACACCGCGAGGCCGAGGATCCACAGGTCGGCACCGACACCCGGCGAATGCAGAATGTCGGTCAGCGGGGTGTAGGCGGTCCAGCCGAAGTCCGCGGCGCCACCCGGGGTGATGAAGCCCGCGGTCGCCATGGTGCCGCCGAACAGGTACAGCCAGTAGCTGAACGCGTTCAGCCGCGGGAAGGCGACGTCGGGTGCACCGATCTGCAGCGGCAGCACGATGTTGGCGAAGCCGAACACGATCGCGGTCGCATAGAACAGCAGCATGATGGTGCCGTGCATGGTGAACAGCTGGTTGAACTGCTCCGGCGAGAGGAACTGCAGGCCGGGACGCGCCAGTTCGGCGCGCATCATCAGCGCCATCAGACCGCCGACGAGGAAGAAGCTCATCGCGGTCACCAGGTACATGGTGCCGAGGACCTTGGGGTCAGTGGTGGTGACCATCTTGTAGAGGAACGAGCCCTTGGGCCCGGTCCGAGCCGGATACGGCCGAGTCGCTTCCAACTGAGGGACTGGCTTTGGCTCTACGGCAGTCACTGATCCTCCTGAAAGGTGCCTTTAGGTCGCTCCGCAGGCTCCGCTTCATGCGCCGATCTCGGTGCCGAGACAGACGACGGTTCGCTTGCGCTCATGGAATCGTAAACGGTGCTGCCGCAGCCGTCCGCTCGGGTCCTACTCTCTGTCGTATTTCGTTGATCCGCCCGCCCGCTGCCCTGTGCCGGAATCTCGCTCGCCCGGCACTGCCGCGCCGATGAATTCCGGACGCGGCGCACGTCTGCATCAGTGACAGGTGTTCCCACCCCCTGGCCAGGAGATCACTCATGACAGACAACGCGACCCACAAGCCCGGAGACCCGACCTGGGTCGACCTCTACACCGCCGATCCCGACCGCGCGATCGCCTTCTACGGCGAGTTGTTCGGCTGGACCGCCGAGCGGGCAGGCGAAGAATTCGGTGGCTACATCACCTTCCGCAAGGACGGCAAGGCCGTCGCGGGCGCGATGGGCAAGACGGCGGACGGCGTCGAGAGCCCTGACCAGTGGACGGTCTACCTCGCCGCCGCCGATGCCAAGGCGACGGCCGACGCTGCGGTGGCCCATGGCGGCACTGTTGTCGTACCGCCCATGGACGTGGGCGATGTGGGCGCGATGGCGGTGCTCGGCGATGTCGGCGGCGCAGGCGTCGGCATCTGGCAGGCAGGCACCTTCGGCGGCTTCGAGACACTCGGCCTCGTCACCGGCGGTAAATGGAGCAACCATGCGGGCGCCCCGTCCTGGTTCGAGCTGCATACTCGCGACTACGAAGCGTCGCTGGCCTTCTACCGCGACGTGTTCGGCTGGCAGGACCCGTTCACCATTGCCGACACACCGGAATTCCGCTACACCACCATTCATTCGACCAGCCCGATGCTCGGCGGTGTGATGGACGCGTCGGCATTCATGCCCGAGGGCGCACCCGCAGGCTGGAAGGTGTACTTCGGCGCCGATGACGTCGACGCGGCCGCCGCGAAGGTGGTCGAACTGGGTGGCGCGGTACTGGTCCCGGCGATGGACTCGCCCTATGGACGCATGGTCGGGGTCGTCGACCCGACCGGCGCTCGATTCAGCATCGGCGGCGAAACGGCCTGAGCTTGCGAGACACCCGGCTCACGGCCCCAGGTAATCCACGCCACAGTTTCTCTGCGGCCGCGCCGCGTGGTGGCCTCGCACCGCACCGACCGCCGACGCATGTACCCTCACCCGCATGCCGGTGAGCGCCCTTGTTCGCACCCGAAACCACATGGACTCGATCCGATACGGCACGCTCGGTCGCCGAAGTGCGGCCGTCGCCGCGCTGTGCACGGCCGTCCTCGTGGCAGGTTGCAGCAGCAAAACCGACGACGCCGCCTCGATCGTGCGGACCACGACGAACATCGCGGGCGCGGGTGTGGTCGGGCTGGAACGCGACACCACCACGGCGTGCGCACTGCCGAGCGCGCCGGATGCGGCGAGCGGCACCCGCACCGTCACCCATGCCGCGGGCGTCTCCGAGGTGCCCGCGGACCCGCAGCGCATTGTCGTGCTCGCCACCGCGGCCCTGGACGCGACCTGCGCGCTCGGCCTGTGGGAGCGCGTCGTCGGAGCGACCACGGACGACGGACCGGCCCCGCACCCGGCCTATCTCGGCTACGGCGTCAACAAGATTCCCGCCGTCGGCACCGCCGCACAGCCCGATCTCGCCAAGATCGCCGAGCTGCGTCCCGACGTGATCATCGGCGATCTGCCCTCGGGCACAGCCGGTTTCGACGCATTGCAGGCCATCGCACCCACTGTCCTGGTCGGCACCACCAGCGGCTGGCAGGCCGAATTCACCGGGCTCGCAGCGGGTCTCGGCCGCAGTAACGCCGCGACCATCGCGTTGGCGAACTACCGCACCGAGGCCGTCGACACCGGTAATGCGGTCATCGCCAACCAGACTCAGGCGTCGGTCGTCCGGTTCACCGCCGACCAGGACCAGGTCCAGGGCGACAACAGCTTCGCGGGCGGAGTGCTCGCCGACGCGGGCGTGCAGCGCCCGGCCGTGCAGCGCGGTCCCTCCTTCGACATCGACGCCGCCGATCTCGACAAGGTCGAAGGCGATCTCATCTACGTGATCTTCGCGGGCGAAGCAGGCAAGAAGCACGGCGAAACCGTGTTGCGCAGCGACGCGTGGAAAGAACTCGGCGCCGCCACCGATCACCGTGTCTTCGCCGTCGAGGACTCCGTCTGGCACGGCAGGGGCCTGACCGCCGCGCGCGCACTGCTCACCGACATCCGCGGCACACTCAACGGGTTCGTCACCGACTGACCGAGCTCGACTCGATCGCGCTCGGACTCGATCGCCGAACAATCGCCGTATCGCGGACGAGGGCCAGCGACGGTGCCGATATCCCCCGCATCACGCCCGAAACGGGCGAGTAGACCGTCTCACAGAGGACTCCCAGCAGGAACCCAGACACTCCCGAGCACCCCTCCATAACCTCGCACTGGACAACATGTTGTGACGATGGAAGGACACTCAGTGAGCGCACACCATGCACACCGTGGCGACGGCGTCGAAGTGCACGATCTCGGGCTCGGGCTCGGGCTCGGGCTCGGGCACGATATGAAGGTGATGTCGCGCCGCAGTGCACTGACATTCTTCGGTGTCGCAGGAGCGGCGACGGTCGCGGCGGGGTGCGCGTCGACAACCACTCGCACGACCGCTGCGGGCACTGCGTCCGCGACCGTCGCGGCAACCGGGACCGCGACCGCGATTCCGCAGGAGACGGCGGGCCCCTATCCGGGCGACGGATCCAACGGGCCCAATGTGCTCATCGAGTCCGGCGTTGTGCGCCGCGATATCACCGGCAGCTTCGGGTCGTATTCCGGTGTCGCCCATGGTGTTCCGATGACGCTCGAGTTGGCGTTGCAAGACCTGGCAAACAATGGCGCGGCGGGCGCGGGCATGGCCGTGTATCTGTGGCATTGCGATCGGGACGGCAAGTACTCGTTGTACAGCGACGGCGCCACCGCCCAGAACTATCTGCGCGGCGTCCAGGTGGCGGACGCCGATGGCAAGGTCACCTTCGAATCCGTCTTCCCCGGTTGCTATTCCGGCCGGTGGACCCACATTCATTTCGAGGTCTACGACTCGCTCGCGGTGGCCGTCGCAGGCGATAATGCCCGGCTCACCTCGCAGATCGCTCTCCCCCAGGACGCCTGCGCCGCGGTGTACGCCTACGACTCCGGCTATGCGAAAAGCATCCCCAACCTCGCCGACACCTCGCTGGCTTCGGACAACGTCTTCGGTGACGGCTGGGACGCCGAACTTGCCACCGTGTCCGGTACACCCGCGTCCGGGATGTCGGTCGCGCTCACCGTGGGTGTCGCCGAGAAGTCGCAGAGCACTCGGTCCGATAACGGCCCGGGTCGGCCACCGGGCGGCCCCGGTGGCCCACCGCCAGGGGGTAGGTGAGAGACGACTCGGCCCCTGAGTCCCGTTCTGGATAGGACTCAGGGGCCGAGGCCGGAAACCGGGCGGCGTCTGTGTCAGCCGGCGCTGAGCTGGCGGGCCAGCGCCCAGATCACCAGGATGTCGATGGCGATGATCACCAATGCCCAGAACGGATAGATCGGGGCGAACAGGAAGTTGTCCAGAATGCTGACCGACGCCATCACGATGCCTGCCAGGTAACCCCAGGTCTTGCCGGTGACGACGCCGATGCCCGCGATAATGATCAGCGCCGCGATCACCAGGTGGACCCATCCCCATACGGAGACGTCGACCAGGAACACCTGGTCTTCGGTCACCACGAAGATGTCGCGCCCAGCGATGGCGGCGATGGCCGCCATCAGGTGCAGCAGGCCGGTGATCAGGATCAGGACGCCCGCGAAAATCGTCATGTCATTGAGCGCCGGACGTGTTGGGGTCGAGGCGGGACTGGTCATAACACACACTCCTTTTCGAAACGCGTGGTAATCGCCTATCCGCCTCAACGTATCCGGTACACGGCCGAAATCGGCGCAGGTCATCGGGCGAGTTCGCGTGAGCGACCGGCGGTGCGGCTACTTGCCGACGCTGATCACCGATTCGGTCACCGTTTCTGTTCGCGGACGTGCCATGGCGCTCGGCCACCAGATGCGGTCGCCGATATCCAGGGTCAGCGCGGTCACCAGGATCGAGCGGACGATCACCGTGTCGAGCAGAACACCGATGGCGATGACGATGCCCATCTCGGCGAACGTCACCACCGGCATGGTCGCGAAGACCGCGAACGTGCCGGCCAGCACGAGCCCGGCCGAGGTGATCACCCCGCCGGTCGCGGACAAACCGATCAGCGCACCGTTGCGCGTGCCGTGCTTCTTCGCCTCTTCGTGGACCCGCGACATCAGGAAGATGTTGTAGTCGATGCCCAGTGCCACCAGGAATACGAACGCGAGCAATGGCAGCCCGGCATCGGTGCCGACGAACCCGACCAGGTCGAAGATCCAGCGGCTCAACCCGAGTGCCGCGAAGTACGACAGCACCACGGTCGCGGTGAGCACAATCGGCGCCAGGACCGCGCGCAGCAGCGCCATCAGGATCACCATCACGATGGCGAGCACCACCGGTACGATGACCCGATTGTCATGGGCGACTGCGCGTTTGATGTCCAGCACGATCGCGGTGCCACCGCCGACCTCGGCTTGGTCGTCCACCGCGTGCACGGCGGCGCGCACGCGGTCGACGGTCGCGTCCGCGGCCTTGCTGTCCGGCGGATCGGACAGCGTGCCCTCCATGTAGACCAGATCGTCCTTGACCATCGGCGGCGTCGGCGCGGTGATGCCCGGTGTCGCGCGCACAGCGGCGGCGACGGCGTCGGCCCGAGCGGATTGCGCGATGACGATGACCGGCTGACCGATGCCGGCGTCGAAATGGCGTTCCAGGACTTCGGTTCCGGTGACCGCGTCTGAGGAGCCGACGAACGAATCCTTGTTCGCGATGCCATTGGACTGCAGCCCGACGACCCCGAATGCGAGCCCGACGAGCGCCAGCGCGGTGACAATCCAGACCGGACGCGGTCGATCCGCGATGAACAGCCCGATGCGCGCCCAGAGACCGGACTCGGTGTGGTCGGCGGTACCGAAATCGGGGTGGCGCGGCCAGAAGATCCAGCGGCCGACGATGACCAGCAGTGCGGGCAGCAGCGTCAGCATCGCCGCGAGCGCGACCGCGACGCCGATCGCGCAGACCGGACCGATCCCCTTGGTGGAGTTCATTTCCGCGACCAGCAGCGCCAGCATCGCGATGATCACGGTGAAACCGCTGGCGAGCACGGCGGGTCCGGCCCGATGCAGCGCGACGGCCATCGCCTCGTGTTTGTCCGCGTGCCTGCGCAGTTCCTCTCGATAGCGCGCCACCAGCAATAGGGCGTAGTCGGTGCCCGCGCCGAATACCAGGACGGTGAGGATGCCCTGGCTCTGCGCATTGACGGTCAGGCCGAGCTGGGTCGCGCCGTACACGGCGCTCTGCGCGATCGTCAGCGCGAACCCCGCGGCGATCAGCGGCAGCGCCCACAGCATCGGCCCATAGGTCAGCAGCAGAATGACGATGACGACCGCGGCGGCGGCGTACAGCAGCAGGCCGTCGACGCCCTTGAACGCCGCACCGAATTCCGCCGCGTATCCAGCGGGCCCGGTGACGTAGAAGGACAATCCCTCCGGCCGATCACCCGCGCCGTCCTTGATCTCGGCGACCACGTCGGTCAGCCGGGTCCAGCCTTCGGTGCCCATGTCGATCGGCAGCAGGATCTCCACGGCCTGGCCGTCTCCGGAGGGGATCGGGCCGAGCACAGTGTCGACGACGACGTGCTCGAGTTGCTTGAACCGGGCCGCGTCCGCGCCGACCGCGGCCCGGTCCGCATCGGTGACACCGCTGGTCCGTTCATAGACCAGCACGACAGGAACATGCTCGCTGTTGCCGAATTTCTCGGCCAGCTTGAATGCCTGCGTCGATTCTGCGCTGTCGGGCAGCCAGGTGACGCTGTCGTTCTTCTGCGCACCCGTGAGTTTTCCCGCGAAGGAGCCCAGTGCGATCAACGCGATGATCCAGACCCCGAGGACCACCCACTTGCCGCGGCGACCGCTCGGTATTCGCGCAAGTTTCCCGACCAGGTCGGTCATGTCGGGATCGGTCGGTGCGGACATCGGGCCCCCTCGGTCACCACACGTTGGCACCGATGCTACTGCCGGGGTATTCCGGAGTCCATGGCGCCGGGCGTGATCGGCGACCGGCGAAAGCGGCGCCGAGTTCGCGGATCGAAGGACAGCTAACCGTACGACGGGGCGCAGACCATGCGATCCGTCACGACCCGGCACCGGAACACAGCGGTAGGCAAACCGTCGGCGATCGATCGGAACGCGCCGGGTCCGATGCGCTCGAATCACGGGTCATGACGGACAATGAGTCCCGCATGCGGTGGTCATGGGCGTATCTGCGCCACAGTGATACGCACCGCTGCGACACAAGGTGTTGTGCTGCATAGACTTGTCACCCACTAGGAGTAGTGTTCAGTGGGTAGCAATTCCGTGACGGCAGCGTGCTCGGGAAGGGTGTGGAGGCAGGATGAAACTGATCGATCGGGTGTCGGCGATCAACTGGAATCGGGTGCCCGACGAGAAGGATGCCGAGGTCTGGGACCGACTGACCGGCAACTTCTGGCTGCCCGAAAAGGTGCCGGTGTCCAACGACATTCCGTCGTGGAACACCCTCACCGCCGATGAGAAGCAATTGACCATGCGCGTGTTCACCGGCCTCACGCTGCTGGACACCATTCAGGGCACCGTCGGCGCGGTGAGCCTGATTCCGGACGCACTGACCCCGCACGAGGAGGCGGTGTACACCAACATCGCGTTCATGGAGTCGGTGCACGCCAAGAGCTACAGCTCCATTTTCTCCACGCTGTGCTCCACCCGGGAGATCGACGACGCGTTCCGCTGGTCGGAGGAGAACCGAAACCTGCAGCGTAAGGCCGAGATCGTGCTGGCGTACTACAACGGCGACGATCCGCTCAAGCGCAAGGTGGCCTCCACCCTGCTGGAGAGCTTCCTGTTCTACTCCGGCTTCTATCTGCCGATGTACTGGTCCTCGCGGGCCAAGCTCACCAACACCGCCGACCTGATCCGGCTCATCATCCGCGATGAGGCAGTGCACGGCTACTACATCGGCTACAAGTACCAGAAGGGCCTCGAGCTCATCGGCCAGGCCGAGCGCGACGAGCTGAAGAATTACACCTTCGAGCTGCTCTTCGAGCTGTACGACAACGAGGTCGAGTACACCCAGGACCTCTACGACGAGGTGGGCCTCACCGAGGACGTCAAGAAGTTCCTGCGCTACAACGCCAACAAGGCCCTGATGAACCTGGGCTACGAAGGTCTGTTCCCGAAGGACGAGACGGACGTGAATCCCGCTATCCTGTCGGCGCTTTCGCCCAATGCCGACGAGAACCACGACTTCTTCTCCGGCTCTGGTTCCAGCTACGTCATCGGCAAGGCAGTCAACACCGAAGACGCCGACTGGGAGTTCTGACCGCGCACCCTGCCGCTGCGAACCAGCAGCGGCAGGGCACCGGCACTCTCGATGGCCTGAAACTACGTGTCGCCGTTGGGCTTCTGCAGAATTCGCAGAATTTGAGCAACGTCGGTCTTCAACCCACCGACATCAACCTTGATAGTGCTGACATCCGCCTCTACCGATATCAGCCTGCGATCCATCGCATCTTGACGCGACGCCATCGCCTCCAACCCCGACGCCATCACATCCTGACGCGACGCCATCGCCTCCAACCCCGACGCCATCACATCCTGACGCGACGCCATCGCCTCTTGGCGCGATGCGATATTGCCGATGTCGACGCCCATCGAAATCAACCGCGAGGCGACCGAGCGGCCGTCCAGATCACCGATATCGGTGTGGATATCACCGATATCGGTGTGGATATCGGCGATACCGGTGTGGATCGCGGCCAGCTGCTCGTGAATTTGCGTCACCGTCACAGTATCCCGGGTGATTTGGTGATCACGCCATAGTTCTAGTTCGTATACACGCTGTTCAAGTGGTTTCCCGCTGCTACTCATGGGTCGAGCCCTCCCCTTCTTCACTACGGCATCGAAAACGTGTTCGACAATAATCGACAACACTGGCATATGCCAGTGTTTTCCCGAAGCGAACCAGAGCAGCTGCCGACGGGTACGCGTCGACGAGAGCCCGAGGGCCCCTTCGCAATTCGGTCAGATGCCCAGAACTATCTTGGCCGTGGTGAAGTAGATGATCAGGCCGGTGGCATCGACGAGAGTGGTCACCATGGGGGCGGAGACCACGGCCGGGTCGATGCGCAGGCGCTTGGCCAGCAGCGGCATGGTGCCGCCGATGGTAGCGGCCCAGCCGCAGATCAGGATCAGGGTGATGCCGACGACGAGCGCTATCTTCGCCCCGACGAACAATGCCCCGATGATCACGCCCGCACCGGCCAGCATGCCGCCGAGCACCAGGCCGACCCGGCATTCCCGCCAGATCACCTTGAGCAAGTCCGAACCGCGCACCTCACCGACGGCGAGCGCACGCACGCACGAGGTGGCCGCTTGCGCGCCCGCGTTCCCGCCGGCACCGATGAGCAGCGGAATGAACAGCGCCAGATGCGCGGCCTGCTCCAGAGTTCCGGAGAAGAAGTCGGTGACGCTCACGGTCAAGGTCGCCGCGAGCAGCAACAGCAGCAACCACAACGCGCGATAGCGCGCGAGCTGGAACACCCCCGCCGCCATGTAGTGGCCTTCCCACGGCGCGGATCCGGCCTGCTTGGCCACGTCCTCACTGTCGGCCGCCTCGATGACCTCGACCGCGTCGTCGATGGTGAGCAGGCCGACGAGCCGGTCCTCGCTGTCGACGACCGGCAGGTTGATGTCGTTGGTCTCGCGCATCAGCCGCGCCGCCTTCTCGGCGGAGTCGGTGGCCCGCACGAAGGCCGGCTCGGTGACGACGAGTTCGGAGACCATCGTGTCCGGCCGGCTCAGCACCAGCTCGCGCAGCTCCACGATGCCGGTGAGGCGGCGGCCCGAGTCCACCACCGGCAGCGTGTACACCGTCTCGGCGTTGATGCCCTTGATACGCACCGTCTGCAATGCATCGGCGACGCTCAGATTGCGCGGCAGCGCAACAACTTCCGGCGTCATGTACAGCCCGACCGAGCCCTCGGGGTAGCCCAGCAGCGCGGCGGTCATCCGGCGCTCGCGCTGGCTCAGCCCCGCGAGCACCTTCTTGGCGACCTTCGCCGGCGCCTCGCGCAACATCCTGGCCCGGTCGTCGGGGTCCATGCCTTCGACGAGCTCGCGGAAGGTCTGGTCACGCAGGCCCTGCAGGATCTGCTGCTGGTCCACCGGTTCGAGTTCTTCGAACACAGCGAGCGCCAGATCCTTGTCCAGCAGCCGGAAGGCCATGCCAGCCTGGACGGCGTCCATGCGGGCGAGCTGGTCGGCGATGACGTGCGGCGGGTGGTTGTCGAGCCATTCGAGCGCGGCGTCGACGCGGTGGGTGTCGACGGCATCCTGCAACGAAACGTCGGGCAACGCGACGTCGGGCAGCGATTCGGACAGCGTCGAGCGTGCATCGATGAGTTCGGTCTGCGACATAGGGAAGTCCTCAGCAGAGCGGGAGGTGAATGAGACGCGTGTGATTCACACCGCGGGCGCCGGTCCCTGCTGTCGCGTACGAGCTATGAGTACGAGAGGGCGGCGCCGCGCGGCCTTCGACTCGGAGGTTCGCTGCGCATGGCAACCCCACCTCCTTCTAGTCGTTGCCGCGGATCTCTGCGTCCACGCCATGTACCGAAAACACCGAAAGGACGCGATGACGTCCTTGTGCAGGATACATGCCGGGGTGGAACAACTCACCACGAGTGATCGCCGCCACCGCAGCCGCCATTAGACGCATCGGGCGTCGAACTATTGCTCGACCACAGCCCGCCCGGGAAAGTGTGTGCCAGGTCCGCACCCGCCGCCGGACCGGCATCCGGACCCGAGGAATCACCATGGGCACCACCGATCAGCCACGTTCGGGGTCTCAGGCCGTCGAGCGAGCCATCCACCTGCTGAACTGCTTCGAAGGTGACGATCCCGAGCTCTCGATCAGCGAATTGGCGCATCTGGCCGGTGTTCCGGTCAGCACCGCGCACCGTCTCGCCCAGGCCCTGGTCCGCGGCAGGCTGCTGGAGCAGGACCCGGCCAACGACCGCTACCGGGTCGGGCAAGGCCTTGCGACGCTGGCGCGGCCTGCGCTGACCCGGCTCGGCATCGATTCGGCCGCACCACATATGTACGCCCTCGCCGCCGGGATCAAGATCACCGCGAGTCTCAGCGTCGCCGATTCGAGCGACGCCGTCACCGTCTTCCACGCACGTCCGCCGGTGCTCTTCTGTTCGCATCAGTTGCCGCGCCCGCGGCAGCCGCTGCGATCCAGCGCGGCCGGGCGCGCCTTGCTCGCCTATACGCCCGCGGACCGACGTCTCGCCGAGGACTTGGATCTGGTGCGGCGCAAGGGTTTCGCGCTTGAGGAGCTCGAGAGTGATGATCCGGTGCGCTCGATCGCGGTACCGGTATTCGGTGCCGACAAGCAGGTCTGGGGCGCGCTGAGCGTGCAAGCCCGCTCAGCGCGGCTCAACGACGAACTGGTCCGCGAAATCCTGCCCGCCATGCGTCAGATCGCCGTGCGCATCGGCGGGGTCGTGCAGAACGGCGCAGCCACGGCGGGCTGAGCACCGGATACCGAGTAGCAGGAATACCACTGTGCCGGAGATAAACTCACGCCGATTTTCACAATGTGGAATGGCCGTTGTTTCCCCGTCCACAGGGCCACACCATGGAAAGCCACAGCCCGACCCGCACCACAGCTCACGAAAGTCTCGACGTGTTGATACCCACAGCGCTGATCCGCCGCCGCGCGATCGACCTCATGCGGGTTCCGCACGGGATCTGTCGCCCCTGACGCAGCGACGAGCCCGGCGGAACAATCTTCCGCACCGGTCCGGCTCGCGTTTTCCAGATTCCGACACATCCTCGAGTCGCGATTTCAGCGACTCCACTGTCGTTGCCGCATGCCTATTTCGTTCCGCGCAGCGCATTTTCATCGAAGGAAACAACATCATGGCGTCCTCCGCACCCCCGCGCCGCCGAACCCGAGCGTTCGCCGCCGCCCTCACCCTGCTCACCGGCATTACCGTCCTCACGGGGTGCGGCAAGTCCGAACCGGCCACCACTGCCGACGGCAAGGCCGTCATCCGGTATCAGGGCAGCACCGGCCAGGTCACCGCGTACGAGCTGGCGGAGGATCTCGGCTACTTCAGCAAGATCGCACTGCACTGGGAAGGTGACACCACCAGTGGGCCCGCCAATATTCAGGCGGCCGCGACCAACCAGGTCGAGGTGGGCAGCGCGTTCAATGGCGCCGTCGTGAAGCTGATCTCCGGTGGCGCCAAGGTCACCTCGGTGCTCAGTTCCTATGGCGCAGACGAGAAGTCGTTCAGTGGATATTTCGTCCGCGATGATTCCGATATCAAATCAGCACGCGATCTCATCGGCAAGAAGGTCGGCGTCAATACCCTCGGCGCGCACCACGAGTTCATCACGCGGGAGTGGCTGCATCAGCAGGGCCTCACCGAGAGCGAGATCAAGCAGGTCCAGCTGGTTGTGCTGCCGCCCGCCAACACCGAGGACGCGCTGCGCAAGGGCCAGGTAGAGGTCGGCACCCTGGGTGGCGTTTTCCGGGAAACCGCCGTCGAACGCGGCGGCATCCACCCGCTCTACACCGACAAGGCGCTATTCGGACAGTTCGACTACGGCACCTACGTTTTCCGAAACGACTACATCGCCAAGAACACCGAGGCGGTAGCGGACTTCGTCCAGGGGACCGCACGGGCAACCCGCTGGCTGCAGATCACTCCGCGCGACGAGGTGGTCGCGCGATTCAGAACGATCATCGAAAAGCGTGGCCGCAACGAGAACACCGACCTGCTGAAGTACTGGAAGAGCGCGGGAATTCCCGTTCCCGGTGGCGTGATCGCCGAAAAGGAACTGCAGATATGGATCGACTGGCTGGCACGAAATGGCGAGCTCAAAGAAGGACAGCTGAAGGTCGACGATCTGTTCACCAATAAGTACAACCCGTACTCCAACGGCACCTTCCAGGCCGAGAGCGGACCGACCGGAGAAGCGGTGGCAGCGAAATGACGACAACCACAGCGAAACTCTCGCTCACTCACGTCAACAAGCAATTTCCGATCCGTGGTTCACACGAGAAGTTCACCGCCATCGAGGACATCTCGCTGGACCTGCGCGAGGGCGAGTTCCTCGTCCTGGTCGGGCCGAGCGGATCCGGCAAATCGACACTGCTGGATCTGCTCGGTGGATTGAGCAAGCCCACGTCCGGTGAAATCCTGTTGGACGGCAAGCCGATCGACGGCCCAGGACTCGACCGGGGCATCGTATTCCAGCAATACGCGCTGTTCCCCTGGCGCACGGCGCGTGCGAATATCGAATTCGGCCTAGAGGCAAAGGGTTTGCGGCGCAGAGCCCGGCGCGAACGTGCCGAGGAGTATCTGGAGTTGGTCGGACTCGGCGGGTTCGGCGACCGCTTCCCGCACGAACTGTCCGGTGGCATGAAGCAACGCGTCGCCATCGCCCGCAGTCTCGCCTTCGACCCGGAGGTGCTGCTGATGGACGAGCCGTTTGCCGCGCTCGACGCGCAGACCCGGGAATCGTTGCAGGACGAACTTTTACGCATCTGGCAAGCAACCGGCAAGACCATTCTGTTCATCACCCACGGCATCGACGAGGCGGTGTATCTCGGCCAGCGGGTCGCGGTACTGACCGCGCGACCGGGCCGCATCAAGGCGGTGCTCGATGTCGACATCGACAGGAACGCCGCAGAAGACATCCGGTCGACCGAACTCTTCCGCGGGTATCGGCACGAGATCTGGTCGCTCCTGCAGAGCGAGATCGCGCCCGAGCGCAGCACCCCCGTCGCATCCGACACCGAGAGGCTGACCCATGTCTAGCGCAGTGGAACTCATCGCTCCCCCGCCTCGGCTCCAGGTGGCCGTGCCATCCCAACCCGCCCCGGCCGACGCGGCCGAGGCCGGGCCCTCGATCGGCTGGCGGGCGCTCGCCGCGGCGGGCAAGCTCAGCTGGCGCGTGCTGAAGCCGTCCACCGCGTTCGCCGCATTGCTGCTGATATGGCAGTTCGCACCGGCGTGGGGGCTGGTAGACGAAATATTCCTGCCGCCGTTCACCACGGTCGCGCAGGCCTTCATCGACCTGGTGCAGAGCGGCGAGATGTGGACGCATGTGTCGACCAGTCTCGGTCGCTCGCTGACGGGCTACTCGATCGCGCTGACCTTCGCGGTGCCGCTCGGGGTCGCGATCGCCTGGTACAAGCCGGTTTCCGACTTCCTGAACCCGATACTGGAGCTGTTCCGCAACACCGCCGCACTGGCGTTGCTTCCGGTGTTCGTGCTGATCCTCGGCATCGGGGAAACCTCGAAGGTGGCGCTCGTCGTGTACGCGAGCTCCTTCCCGATCCTGCTCAACACCATCACCGGTGTGCGTACCGTGGACCCACTGCTCATCAAATCCGCAGTATCGCTGGGGTTGTCACCGCTGCGGCTGTTCCAGAAGGTGATCCTGCCCGCCGCGCTCCCGTCCATCTTCACCGGCCTGCGCATGGCCGCGGCGGGCTCGATTCTCGTGTTGCTCGCCGCCGAAATGGTCGGCGCTCGAGCGGGACTCGGCTATCTGATCACCGCGGCCCAGCAGAACTTCCAGATTCCCAACATGTACGCGGGAATCCTCGCTATCTCCCTACTCGGCCTCGTCTTCAACGGTGTGCTCGTCGCACTCGAACGCCATTTCTCGCGCTGGCGTATCGAATCGAACGCCTGACCCGGCCATCCGAGCCCGTACCAAAGGAACAATCACCGATGTCGGCATCTCGTAAACAATTCCACCTCAACGCCTTTCTGATGGGAGTCGGACACCACGAGGCGGCGTGGCGACACCCGCGCACCGAAGAGCACCGGGTGCTCGACGTGCAGCACTTCCAAGAGTTGGGACGGATCGCCGAGCGCGGCAAGCTCGACTCGGTGTTCTTCGCCGACAGCCTCGCGGTCGGGCCGCGCATCAAACGCAATACGCTGGCGGTCTTCGAGCCGGTGACGCTGCTGGCCGCCATCGCCGCGGCCACCTCGCGGGTCGGGCTGATCGCCACGGCTTCCACCACCTACAACGAACCGTTCAACCTGGCCCGCAAGTTCGCCTCGCTCGACCACATCAGCAGCGGAAGGGCGGGCTGGAACATCGTCACCTCCGGCAGCGAGGAGGAGGCGTTCAACTTCGGGTTCGAAGCCATCCCCGAGCATGCCCGCCGCTACGAACGGGCGCAGGAATTCGTCGACGTCACGATCCAATTGTGGGACAGCTGGGAATCCTCGGCGATCGTCCTCGACCCGGAGGAGGGCGTGTTCGCCGATCCGGACAAGGTGCACACCGTCGACTACGACGGTCCCCGGTTCAAGGTCCGCGGGCCGTTGAACTCGCCGCGCAGCCCACAGGGACGGCCACTGCTCGTGCAGGCCGGATCATCGGAGAGCGGTAAGGAATTCGCCGCGCAATACGCCGAGGCGGTGTTCACCGCGCAGCGGACGCTGGCCGAGGGACAGGCCTTCTACCGCGATCTCAAGTCTCGGCTGCCGAAATACGGGCGCTCCGCCGACGAGCTGAAGGTGCTGCCAGGACTGGTGCCCTACATCGCCGACACCACGGCGGAGGCCGAGGCGCTGGAGCGGGAGTTCACCGACCTGATCTCACCCGATTACGCGCTCGGTCAGCTGTCGCGGCTGCTCGGCGTCGATCTCACCGAGCACGCACTCGACGCACCGCTGCCACCGCTGCCGTCGGTGACCGAAATCGAAGGCGGCAAGAGCCGGTTCACCCTGGTCAAGGAATTGGCCGAGAACGAACACCTCACGGTGCGTGAGCTGATCGGGAAATTGGGCGGTGGTCGTGGCCACCGCTCGTTCGCGGGCACGCCGACGCAGATCGCCGACGAGCTGCAGACCTGGTACGAGAACGGCGCGGCGGACGGCTTCAACATCATGCCGCCCTATCTGCCGGGTGGACTGGAGGTGTTCGTCGAGCGGGTGGTGCCGATCCTGCAGGAGCGCGGCCTCTTCCGCGCCGACTACGAGGCGGACACATTGCGCGGGCACTACGGACTCGAATCGGTGGAAAGCCAGTTCGCCGAGGTGCAGACCGAAGCGAGCGCATGACCGCCGATCCGGAATCGGGGCTGCCTGCCGCGGATTCTCTTCGGCCCCTGATGTTCTCGGTCTACCTGCCGACCCTGGCGCGCGGCATCGGCATGGGGGCGGGCGCACCGGTCATGACGCTGACCGCGCTCGACCTCGGCGCCTCCACGGCCGTCGCGGGACTGGCGGTGGCGCTGGTCGGGCTCGGTCAGGTGCTCGGCGATCTGCCCGCGGGTCAGTTGGTGGCCAAGGTCGGCGAGCGGACCTCGATCATCGGCGGCACCGCGGTCGGGATCGTCGGCGTGCTGGTGTGCTTGCTCGCGCAGAACATTCCGATGCTGTGCGCGGGGTTGCTCATCGTCGGGCTGTCCAATGCCGTCTGGGGCCTGGCGCGGATGACCTACCTGGCCGAGGCCATTCCGTTCGAGCGCCGCGCGCGAGTGATGTCGCTGTTCGGCGGCTCGATGCGGCTCGGCTTTTTCGTCGGTCCCTTCCTCGGCGCGGTGGCTATCCTCGGCCTCGGTACCAGGGGCGGGTTCGTGGTCGAGCTGGTCGCCTTCGCTGTCGCGGGCGCGCTGATGGTGCGGCCCGTGCCGGGAAGCGTTGTGCAGGAGAAGGAGCCGCCGCTATCGCTGCTCGAAGTCGCACGCCTGCATCGGCGGGTGCTGTCGACCTTGGGCGCGGGTGTGCTGCTGCTCGGAGTGGCGCGCACATCCCGCGATGCGATCTTGCCGCTGTGGGCCGATCACGTCGGGATGAGCGCGGCGACAGCCAGTTTGATCTTCGGCATCGGTGCGGCACTGGAGGTCGTCTTCGCCTATCCCGCCGGGCATGTGATGGACCGCTTCGGCCGCGGCTTCATCGCGGTCCCCTCGCTCGCGATCCTTGCGATCGCGTATTTCACTGTGCCACTGACACATTCGGCACCCACATTGGGAATTGTCGCGGTGGTCATGGGAATCGGCAACGGGATCAGCAACGGGCTGATCATGGTCCTCGGCGCGGACGTCGCGCCCGCCGCGATCCGCGCCGAGTTCCTCGCGGCATGGCGGCTCAACCACGACGCGGGCGCGTTCGCGGGGCCACTGCTGATCGCCGCACTGGCGACCGCTGCCCCACTGGCGGTCTCGGTCCTGGCGATCGGCGGGATTTCCGCGCTCGGCGCGACGGTGATGGGCCGGTATATCCCGCAGTACGTCCCGTGGCCGCGTCCCGCCGAAGACCGGGACCTGCCCCGCGGCCACGACTCTTCGGAACACCCCGGGCTCCGGCAATCGGATCTCCTGCAGCAGAAGGTGACATCATGACCGAACTCGATGTTCTCGTCCTCGGTGGCGGACCGGCAGGCACCTGGGCCGCACTGAAGGCCGCGGCCGCAGGCGCCTCGGTCGCACTGGCGGACAAGGGATTCTGTGGCAGCAGCGGCGCGACGGCCGCCGCGGGGACCGGGATCTGGTATGTCCGGCCGGAGCCGGAGCTGCGCGAGAAGGCGATGGCCAGCCGCGAGGCTCTCGGCGGCTATCTCGCCGACCGGGGGTGGATGGAACGAGTGCTGGACGAAACATATTCTCGAGTGAACGAACTCGCCGAGATCGGCCGCTACCCGTTCCCGGTCGGCCACGATGGACAGCCGCTGCGGACGGGCGTGCAGGGCCCGGAATACATGAAGCGCCAACGGCTTCGGGTGCGGCGCGCCGGGGTGCGGATCCTCGACCACACGCCCGCGATCGAACTGCTGACCGACGCCGACGGCGCGGTGGCCGGAGCCCGCCTGCAGCGGCTGTCGGACGGCACGTACATCGATATCGCCGCCCGCGCCGTCGTGCTGGCGACCGGCGGGTGCGCCTTCCTGTCGAAAACGTTGGGCTGCAACGTCAATACCGGCGACGGCGCCTTGATGGCCGTCGAGGCGGGTGCCGAGCTCTCCGGCATGGAATTCTCCAACGCCTACGCCATCGCCCCGGAGTTCACCTCGGTGACCAAGACCGCGTACTACTCCTTCGCGACCTTCTACCTGGGCAACGGAGAGCCGCTGGCCGGCGCGTCGAGCAAGGGCGGGCGCTCCGCGATCGCGCGAGCGCTGTTGAGCGAGCCGGTGTACTGCACCCTGGACCAGGCCGATCCAGCGCAACGCCGGGCGATGCGACTCGGGCAGCCGAATTTCTTCCTCACTTTCGACCGGCTCGGCATCGATCCGTTCACCGACCGCTTCCCGATCACGCTGCTGCTCGAGGGCACGGTGCGCGGCACCGGCGGCGTGCGCGTCGCCGACCGCGATTGCTCGACCAGCGTTCCCGGTCTCTACGTGGCAGGCGATGTCGCGACCCGCGAGCTGATCTGCGGCGGGTTCACCGGCGGCGGCAGCCACAACGCCGCGTGGGCGATGTCCTCGGGCAGTTGGGCAGGTGCCGCAGCGGCGGACTACGCACTGCACCAAAGCAATTCGGTCGACGATCGTCGGCGGTTCGGCGCGGGCGGCGTCGGGCTGCGGCCCACCGGGCGACCCGATGCCGACCTCCGACCGGCCGAGGTCGTCACCGCGGTGCAGCGGGAGGTGCTGCCCTACGACAAAAACTACCTGCGCCACGGCGATCGGCTGCGGCCCGCTCTGGCGGCGCTGCACGAGCTGTGGCAGCAGGCGCGCACGGGCCTGACCGGCGCCGACACCGCCAAGGTCCGCTCCGCAGCGGCGATGACCGCGCACGCGCGGTGGATGTACACCGCGGCGCTCACGCGCACCGAGTCCCGCGGAATGGCGCGCCGCCAGGAGTTCCCCGACCTCGATCCGGCCCAGCACCATCGACTGATCACCGGCGGGCTCGACGAGGTGTGGACCGCGCCCGAGCCCGCCTTCCTCGCCGGAGCCCGAGCACAGTTGGTACCGGCATGATCGAGGTGGTTTCGGTCGACCGGTGCATCGGATGCGACAAGTGCATCGAGGTGTGCCCCACCAACGTCTTCGATCGAGGTGCGGACGGGATCCCGGTGCTCGCACGGCAATCCGATTGCCAGACGTGCTTCATGTGCGAGGCCTACTGCCCCGTGGACGCGTTGTTCGTCGCGGCGCGCACCGAGCCACTGCCGCCCGACGACATCCAGCGCGACGAGACGTACCTGATCGAACGCGAGCTCTTGGGCAGCTACCGCAAGGCGCTCGGCTGGGGCGGCGGACGCCTCGGCGCCCGCTATGCGATCGGACCGGAATTGCCGTGACGCCCTTGACGAAACGGCGCGTCATCGACTTCATGCGCGTGTGCCGCAGCGCCTGTTGCGCGGGAGATCGACCCGCGCCCATCACCCATCCCGATTCACTGAGCGAGTTCCCATGACTGCCGTGCACGACACCACAACCACCACCACCGACACCGTGCAGATCGCCCCGGTCGCCGGACACATCGGCGCCGAAATCTCCGGCGTCGATCTGCGCGAGTCCCTCACCGACCAGCAGGTCGAGGACATCACCGCCGCGCTGCACAAGTACAAGGTGCTGTTCTTCCGTGACCAGCACATCGGCCACGCCGAGCAGATCGCCTTCTCCCGGCGATTCGGCGCGGTCACCCCGTCACATCCCTACGACGACGACGCGCCGACCGAGTACCCGGAGATCCTCGCAGTCGACAGCCGGCTGTACGAAAAGCGTTTCGGCGTACGGAAATTCAGCTACACCAACTTCTGGCACACCGATGTGTCTCCGCTGATCAACCCGCCCGCGGCATCGATCCTGCGCGCCGACATCGCCCCCGTGCACGGTGGTGACACCCAGTGGACGAACCTCGTCGCGGCCTACGAGAACCTGCCGGAATCGCTGAAGCGTTTCGTCGAGGGCCTGCGAGCCGAGCACCGGTTCGGTGGCAGCAGGCCGGTGTGGAACGCCGATAGCGACTACGCGAAGAAGGTAGCCGCCGCACCGCTGGTCACCGAGCATCCGGTGGTTCGAGTGCATCCGGTGACCGGGGAACGGGCGCTGTTCGTCAACCCGGGCTTCACCACCCGCATCATCGGGCTGAGCCCCAACCAGAGCGACGCACTGCTGAAGCTGCTCTTCGACGAGATAGCGCAGCCTGCCTACACCGTGCGATTCCGCTGGGAGCAGGGCAGCATCGCGTTCTGGGACAACCGGGCCACCGCGCATCTCGCGCCGAGCGACCTGAATCATCTCGATGTCACCAGGGTCCTGTACCGCACCACCCTCGAGGGTGACATCCCGGTCGGCGTCGACGGGGTGGCCTCGACGTCCATCTCGGGCGCACAATTCACCGGCGCCTGAGCCGACGCCGGTCAGTGGAGCCGGTCGAGTGCTGCAGGGGCACTCGGCCGGCTCCGCACTGTCACCGCGCCGACGTTGGACGCACGCGGCGTCGAACTCTTGCCCGGCCGCTGGTTACCCGGGACAGTGAGCCGGGTCCGGCGCGCCTTGCGGGGCGTCGGCGGACTTGTGCGGCCGCCACACCGTCGGCCGGTGTCCGACGCCGGTGACCGATCGCGGCTAGATTTTCGAGTAAACACATGAAGGAGATATCTGTGCGCTTCGGCATCTTCATCCCGCAGGGTTGGCGACTGGACCTGGTCGGTATCGACCCTGCGGCGCAGTGGGGGGTGATGCGCGATCTCGCCCAGCGGGCCGACGCCGGTGATGTCTGGGAGTCGCTGTGGGTGTACGACCATTTCCACACCGTGCCGACGCCGACCGACGAGGCCACCCACGAGGCGTGGACGTTGATGGCGGCGTTCGCGGCCTCGACGTCGCGGATTCGGCTGGGGCAGATGTGTACCGCGATCAGCTACCGCAATCCGGCCTACCTGGCGAAGGTCGCGGCCACGACAGATCTGATCTCCGGCGGCCGGGTCGAGATGGGCATCGGCGGCGGCTGGTACGAGCACGAATGGCGCGCCTACGGCTACGGATTCCCGTCGGCGGGTGAACGTCTCGGACGCCTGGACGAGGGCGTGCGGATCTTCCGGCAGGCGTGGACCGAGGGCAAGGCCACCCTCGACGGCAAGCACTACCAGGTCGACGGCGCCATAGTGCGTCCGCTGCCGTTGCAGGAGGGCGGGATTCCGCTCTGGATCGCGGGCGGCGGCGAGAAGAAGACGCTGCGGATCGCGGCGAAGTACGCCGATTACACCAACTTCAGCGGCAATCTCGAGGAGTTCACCCACAAGTCGGAGATCCTGCGCGCCCATTGCGCCGACGTCGGCACCGATTTCGACGCCATCGTGCGGACCTCCAACTTCAATGTCGCCATCGGGTCCACCGAGGCCGAGGTCGAAGCACGCCTCGCCGCCTTGCAAGCCCGCCTGAGCCCCTTCGTCGGCGCCGATCAAGCCGCGACTCATGTCAACGATCTCTACCGGGGCGCCGCCGCGGTCGGCACGCCCGAGCAGATCATCGAGAACCTCACCAAGGTCCGCGATCTCGGACTCGGGTACGCCATCTTCAACTTCCCCGAAGCCGCCTACGACACCTCGGGCATCGAACTGTTCGAGCGCGAGGTCGCGCCCGCGCTGGCATGAGCACTCGAAGGGGTGGTCTCCAACGCGGAGACCACCCCTTCTCCTGCCCTTACTCTCGGGGCAGTTCGCAGATCTGGACCAGCTCCGGCTCACGGGTACGAGTGACGAATGTGCCGCGGCCAGGGCGCATCGGGGAGGGGCGAACGTCACCGATCAATTTGCCCTCGTCTCTGGACCCGCTCATGACCAACGCGTCCGCGCCGAGGTCTCGCATGCGGCTGATCACCGGGTCGTACATGGCGCGGCTGGCGCCTGCCGTGCGCCGAGCCAGGATCAGACGGACACCACAGTCGCCGGCCTGCGCGAGCACATCGACCAGCGGCGTCAGTGGATTCACGGAACTGGTCACCACCATGTCGTAGTCGTCGACGACAACGAATATTTCGGGACCGCTCCACCAGCTGCGCTCGCGAAGTTGCTGTGCCGTCACCTCCGGCCCCGGCAGCCGGCGAGCAATGACATCGGCGAGCTGAGCCGCCATATCGGCCGCCTCGAGCGACGACTTCGAGTACCCCGAACGGTATTCGATATCCACCGCATCCAGCATGGTTCGCCGAGGGTCGATGAGGACAATGCGCACCTGTTCTGCGGCGGCCCGCTCGGTTATCCCGGCGACGATGTTGCGTAGCAGTGTCGTCTTACCCGCGCCGGCGTCGGCGAAAACCAAGAACAAGGGTTGGCTCTGGAAGTCCAGTACCAGCGGCTGGAGGTCGGACTCCCGCACGCCGACGACGACGCGGCTCCCGCTCTGATCGATCCCCAGTGCGTCGGCGGCGGCCAATACCTCGGATCGGTCGATCCGCGCGGGCAGCATCCGAATTTCCGGTGCGCGTCGGCCGGGATAGGCGTCGCTGAGTTTCCGACCAGCCGAACCGATACCGAGAGACAATGTCTGGGCGTCCGTACTCGAGCCGAGGCGCGGCAGCGCCATCAGAATGTGCTGAGCTCCGGCAGGCCCTCGAATCAACCCGCGGCCGGGTACGTGCGGCACGAGCGCCGCCGCGCGCCTGCTGATATCGGAATCGTTCGGGTCACTGAGCCGCAGCTCCACCCCCACACCGATGCGCTCCTTGACGGCCGGGCGGATGTCCACCCACCTGGCGGCCGACAGGATCACGTGGATGCCGTATTGGAGGCCACGGACAGCAAGAAGGTTCAATTCGGGTTCCAAGGCCTCGAACTGCTGGAACAGTTCTCGCCAGCCGTCGATCACCAGGAATACGTCCCCGAACGGTTCACGCAGAATCGGGGATGCGGCCTGATGCCCGACCGGCAGCGAATCGACATCGGCTCTGCGACTGCGGAACTCGACCATCGACTCGATGCTGTGCGCGGCGAAGTACTCCTCACGCCGATGCAACAGTGCGGTCAGCTCCGCTATCGTGCGCCGTACGCGATCCGCGTCCGTCCTGCTCGCGACGGATCCCACATGCGGAATACCCGCGAGACCGGCGAACAACCCCTCACCGAAATCGAGCACATAGAACTGGACCTGCTCCGGAGTATGCGTCGCGGCCGTCGCCATGACAACGGCCGCCAGCGCGGTCGACTTGCCTGCCCCCGGGCCACCGAACACCGCGATATTGCCGTGCTCGCCGTCCAAGGACACCGTCAGCACATCCTGCCGCTGGGCGTACGGATCATCGATGACAGCGACCGGCACGCGAAGTCGACCGTGCGCGACGGCGGAGTTCTGCACCAGCGTGCCGATCGTCGCCGGGACTGTCAGCGGCGGCAGCCATATCTGGTGCGCGCGTGGCGCTCTCGTGCGCAGGTGTTCGACCAGAGCATCGAGCAAAGTGCGCTGAACATTCGCACCGGTGCCGGTGCCGTGCACATCACGTTCCGGCCGCGCCACGTACGGAGCTTTGAAGCGAACGGGGTCGGAAGAATCGTATTTCAGGTATCCGAGCCCCGGCGTGCTCGGCAATTGGTACGCATCCAGCGTGCCGAGCACGGAACGGGATTCGTTGGCAGAGAAGGTTCGCAGCGCGATTCGATAGGACAGCTGGCTCTCGATCGCGCCGATCCGGTACCCGTCCAGGCGTTGCGTCGCGAGCAGCAGATGCATTCCCAACGACCGACCGAGTCGGGCAACCATGCCGAGGGCATCGCCGAATCCCGACTTCTGTGAAAGGAGTTCGGCGACCTCGTCGACAATGATGACCAGAGCAGGCAGCGGATCCTGCGGCACCGGGTCCGGTGGCGATCCGGTCACCCGTGCTCGTTCGTACTCGTCGATATTGTTGAAGTTTCCCGCCGACCGGATCAGCTGCTGTCGGCGTTGCACCTCGCCGGTGATCGATTCGCCGAGCCGATCGACCAGCGAGAGATCTGCTTCGAGATCGTCGACCAACGCCGAAACATGCGGCAGGTCGGCCAAACCATCGAACGTCTCCGCGTCCTTGAATGAAATCAGCAGGAAGTTGACGACATCCGGCGAGTGGCGTACCGCGAGTCCGGCGACGATATTCTTCAGCAGCGTCGACTTGCCCGATCCGACGGCTCCGACCACCAGACCGTGTGGGCCCATGCCGCTTTCAGCGGCCTGCTTGAGATCCAGCTCCACGGTTTCTCCGGTGTGCGTGACCCCGATGGGAATTCGGAGCCGGTCGCGACCGGTCCTGGAACGCCACGCCTCATCGAGGACGATCCGGTCGTCCTGGCCGATGCCGAAGAGGGCAGCGAAGTCGACCTCGCCGTCCAACGGCGAACGCTGCGGACCGGACGCACCGGCCGGAGTCGGCCACGCGCCGACCACGCGACTCACCAACTCGGCCGCGCCATCGGTCATGTCCGACATGCCGACGGAATCGGGTTGCAGTTCGCGCAGATCCGGCATGGCAATGCGAAATGGCCGCTGGCCGTAGAGCGCCCAGCCGGGACCGTCGGGCAGCCGCGCGGCACGCTCGGGGTTGATCCGCGACTCGGCCGGGCGGTGCAACCGCAGTTCGACATGCGCGGGCAGCAGATCGCCCAGCCAGTCCGGAGCTTCACTCCAATCGCGGACCGTCGCGACCACGTGCACGCCGTACTCCGGTCCCGCGCTGGCCACCTGCCGGATCGTGTTGTCGAATTCTGGTATGTGCTCACGGAAGTCGCCCCACCGATCGATCAGCAGGAACACATCGGCGACCGGCCCGTCGGTCAGCAGTGACCGTGCGGCGCGCAAGCTGGCCGGGGAATCGATGCTGTTGTCCCGGTACAGCTTCTTGCGACTGCGGATCGCGCCGGTGATCGTTTCCAGCAGCATCCGCACCTGCTCGGGTTCATCGTCGCCCGCCACACCCGCGACGTGCGGCAGCGCGCTCATCGAGCCAAGGCGGTTACTCGACTCCAGCACGTAGATCTGCGCCTCGTTCGAGGTGTGTGTGAGGGCAAGCGATCCGGCAAGCGTGCGCAGCAGCGTGCTCTTTCCCGAGCCCGCGCGGCCGACGACGAGAAGATTGCCGTCTGCGCCGGCCAGGTCCAGCCACACCGTCTCGCCTGGAGCGCCGTCCGCGCGCCGCTCCTGACCGATCGGCACCTTGAGTCTTCCTGTCCCCCACCAGTTCTCCGCGCGCAGGCCGGTGGCCGGATCGCGTTCGAGCCGGCCGAGCAGACCACCGAGCTGCACTCGGTCACCTACCTCGAGAACGGCGGAGTACTTCCGCCGGACGCGGGCGACGTAGACCTCGTCCTTGAAGACGCCGTAGTGGTTCGGGGTCTGTCTACTCGTCCGGCTGCGCACATCGGCGCTGACATAGGTCCACAAGTCGTGCGTGCCGATCAGGCCGCTGCCATTGTCGGCGAGTCCGGTACCGATGCCCTTCACCAGAGCCGAAGTGAACACCGAAAGCGGCGCGGACTTATCCGAGCCTGCGCGCCCGTCCTCGGCCGTCTCGACCGCGCTGGAGGCGGTCAGCACGCAGATCCCGTCGCCCGCGGCGAGTTCCCGGCCGACATCGTCGATATTCGGCGCGGACTTGACCACGTCCGCGCCGAGGAACGCGCCGCTGTAGCAGCAGTCGAGCAGGATGATCTTCGCGGCGGCGGCGGACTCCCTGATCAGTTCCCGAATGAATGTCGAGGACACCGCGGTGCTGCTCAGCAACTGCGGGTCGGTGTTGCTGGTCGCCAGATACAGGTTCTGCCTGGTCCGCAGGCCGTGGCCGGAGAAGTAGAGCAGAACGACGTCCTCCGGCTCCGCGCCGCGGAACAGTCGCTCGATACTGCGTTCGATCTCGGCCTTGGATTCGTTGGTCAGAATTTCGGTCGGCCGGAAACCACCGATTTCCGGGTCCCGCAGCAGCTCTCGCAGCTGTTCGGCATCGGAGACCGGTGCGTACAGCCGAGGCAGACCCTCGAAATGGTAGGTGTCGTTGGCGATGAACAGTGCCAACCGGCGACCGGTAGGACTATTCATTGTCGAGCACGTCGCGGATCCGATCGACGATCTCGTCGACCTGGCCGTCCTTCGGTCGAACGATGGTGACCTCCCGGTCACCGCGTTTGACGGTAACCGACGTCGCCCTGGTCCGATCGAGGAACTTGATGACGATGTCCCGGATTGCCCACGCCGTGGTTCCGATCGCCCCACCGGAAGCAACGAGCTGGCCGATCTGCTCCAGCGCACCGGACTTCGCGCCCGTCGCGGCGGACGTGGTCGCTTTCCGAACGGCCAGTCCCCTGATCTGCCGCAGATCCTCCTGTAGCTCGTCGGCCAGTTGGTCCAGCCACTCAGGATCTCGACGCCGCTCGGAATTGATCACCAGCACAACGTCACTCATCGCTGCCCCTCCAGTCGCCCCGCACTCACCGTAGTGCGATCACTCTAACCACAGGGACAACGGATTCGAACGCGAAGCGACGGCCGACCGGATACACGCGAAGGGGCGGCCTCCCATGGAGACCGCCCCTTGTCGGCAGCGCGCGACTACAGCATGCAGGAAACGCAGCCCTCTACTTCGGTTCCCTCCAGGGCCATTTGGCGCAGGCGGATGTAGTAGAGGGTCTTGATGCCCTTGCGCCAGGCGTAGATCTGGGCGCGGTTGAGGTCACGGGTGGTTGCGGTGTCCTTGAAGAAGAGGGTCAGCGACAGGCCCTGGTCCACGTGCTGGGTGGCCGCGGCGTAGGTGTCGATGATCTTCTCGTAGCCGATCTCGTAGGCGTCGTCGTAGTACTCGAGGTTGTCGTTGTCGAGATAGGGCGCCGGGTAGTAGACGCGGCCGATCTTGCCTTCCTTGCGGATCTCGATCTTCGAAGCGACCGGGTGTATGGAGCTGGTCGAGTGGTTGATGTAGGAGATCGAGCCGGTCGGCGGGACCGCCTGCAGGTTCTGGTTGTAGATGCCGTGCTCCATGACCGAGGACTTCAGCTCACGCCAGTCGTCCTGGGTCGGGATGCGCACGCCCGCGTCGGCGAAGATCTGTGCCACGCGTTCGGTTTTCGGCTCCCACACCTGGTCGGTGTACTTGTCGAAGTACTCGCCCGACGCGTACTTGGATTCGGGGAAGCCGCCGAAGTAGGTCCCGCGCTCCTCGGCGATCAGGTTCGACGCCCGAATCGCGTGGTAGACCACGGTGTAGAAGTAGATGTTGGTGAAGTCGATGCCCTCGTCGGAACCGTAGTGGACCCGCTCGCGAGCCAGGTACCCGTGCAGATTCATCTGGCCGAGGCCGATGGCGTGGGACTGGTTGTTGCCCTGCTCGATCGAGGGCACCGAGTAGATGTGCGTCTGATCGGACACCGCGGTCAGCGCCCGGATCGAGGTCTCGATGGTCTGCGCGAAGTCGGGTGAGTCCATCGTCTTGGCGATGTTCAGCGACCCGAGGTTGCACGAAATGTCCTTGCCCACCACGGCGTAGGACAGGTCGTCGTTGAACACCGACGGCGTGGAGACCTGCAGGATCTCCGAGCACAGGTTCGAGTGGGTGATCTTGCCCGCGATCGGGTTGGCCCTGTTCACCGTGTCCTCGAACATGATGTAGGGGTAACCGGATTCGAACTGCAGCTCGGCGATGGTCTGGAAGAACTCGCGCGCCTTGATCTTCGACTTGCGGATCCGCTTGTCGTCGACCATCTCGTAGTACTTCTCGGTGACATCGATATCGGCGAACGGTTTGCCGTAGATGCGTTCCACGTCGTACGGCGAGAAGAGGTACATGTCCTCGTTCTTCTTCGCCAGCTCGAAGGTGATGTCGGGAATCACCACACCGAGCGAGAGGGTCTTGATGCGGATCTTCTCGTCCGCGTTCTCGCGCTTGGTGTCCAGGAACCGGTAGATGTCGGGGTGATGCGCGTGCAGGTACACCGCGCCCGCGCCCTGACGCGCGCCGAGCTGGTTGGCGTAGGAGAACGAGTCCTCGAGCAGCTTCATGATCGGGATGACACCCGAACTCTGGTTCTCGATCTTCTTGATCGGCGCGCCGTGCTCGCGAATATTGCTCAGCAGCAAGGCGACACCGCCGCCGCGCTTGGACAGCTGCAGCGCGGAGTTGATGGAGCGCCCGATGGACTCCATGTTGTCCTCGATGCGCAGCAAGAAGCAGGACACCGGCTCGCCGCGCTGCTTCTTGCCGGAGTTGAGGAAGGTCGGGGTGGCGGGCTGGAAGCGGCCGTCGATGATCTCGTCGACCAGCTTGCCCGCGAGCGCCTCGTCACCGGCGGCGAGGGTGAGCGCGACCATGCAGACGCGGTCCTCGAACCGCTCCAGGTAGCGCTTGCCGTCGAAGGTCTTCAGCGTGTACGAGGTGTAGTACTTGAACGCGCCGAGGAAGGTCGGGAACCGGAACTTCTTGGCGTAGGCCTGCTGGAACAGCGACTTGATGAACGGGCGGCTGTACTGGTCGAGAACCTCTGCCTCGTAGTAGTTCTCCTTGACCAGGTAGTCCAGCTTCTCGTCCAGGTTGTGGAAGAAGACGGTGTTCTGGTTGACATGCTGCAGGAAGTACTGGTGTGCGGCCTCGCGGTCCTTGTCGAACTGGATCTCGCCGTTCGGGCCGTACAAGTTCAGCATCGCGTTGAGGGCGTGGTAGTCCATGACCTCGCCGGCTTCCGCGCCCCGTACCGGGGGCTGCTCTAAGCGAGCCGTTTTTCCGGCCGGTGCTGTCGTTGCTGTTGCCAAAACAATCCCAATCCCTCTCGGACGCGCTCGACGTCCTCAGCGGTTCCCATGAGTTCGAAGCGATACAGGTACGGCACCCCGCACTTGCGTGAGATCACCTCTCCCGCATAGCAGTACGTATCGCCGAAGTTCGTGTTTCCCGCCGCGACGACACCGCGCAGCAGGGCGCGGTTGTGCGGATCGTTGAGGAACTTGGCGACTTGCCTAGGCACGAAATCCTTGTCGGATCTGTTTCCCCCCAGTACGTGCCGACCGCCCCCGTAGGTGGGGACGATCAGCACGTAGGGTTCGTCTACGCGCAGCGAATCGGCGGTGTGCAGTGGTATACGAGTCGCTGGGATACCCAGCTTCTCGACGAAACGATGTGTGTTCTCCGAAGCGCTGGAGAAGTAGACGAGCGCTGTCCCTTCGGACATGGCCGACTCCCTTCTTCCATCATTCGGATGAACGGAAACGATCGGTGGCGTCAGGCCGCGACAGTGGCGAGCGACTTGATGCGATCCGGCCGGAAGCCCGACCAGTGATCCTCACCGGCAACGACGACCGGCGCCTGCAGGTAGCCCAGGGCCATGACGTAGTCACGCGCCTCGTCGTTCTCGGAGATGTCGATGACCTCGTAGTCGACCCCGACCTTGTCGAGGGCCTTATAGGTCGCGTTGCACTGGACGCAAGCGGGCTTGGTGTACACGGTGATGGTCAATGGTGTCCCTCTCTCCTATGCCTGATCCACAGCCTGTGATCCGTATGCAGTGCATGATCCGATGTACGCTGCGCAAACTCCTGGATCCGATCTCGAAAGCCCTGCTCAGCCGGTTCGCACCGATGCTTTTCGCCTCGGGCCTCGCGCCGTTCTCCAGTACGGAAGACACTACACCTAGTGGCCGACAGATTCATACAACACGACATGTTGCGAACCACATTGATGAAATTCCTACGCGGTAAGTACCTGGACACTCGATTCGCAACCTGACACGACCGTGGCGCAGATCACAATTTTGTACCGTAGCTCTCTTTCAGCAAACATTTCTTTGCATACCGAAGGGCCACCCCGCACCGAGTGGAGGGTGGCCCTTCGGGAAGCTTGCGGACTTACCGCAGCTCAGGCGGAAACCAGCACACCGCGCGCGGCGACGACGAGCTCGCGCACCGTGCCTGCCAGCTGGGTCAGCGCCTCGGCATCCTCGCGCGGGTGCGCGTCGCCGAACCGCTGGCCGAAGGTGCCGAAGTGCAGGTGTGCGGATTCCACAACCTTGGCGCCCGCGACGCCGAGCGCCTTGACCGCGTCACCGTGCGCCCACTGCCCCGCGTTCGGGCTGATCGATCCGCTCACCACGGCGACCGGCCGATCCTTCAGCGCGCCCGCGCCGTACGGACGAGAGGCCCAGTCGATCGCGTTCTTCAACACGGCCGACAGCGTGCCGTTGTACTCGGGCGTCACCAGCAGCAGGCCGTCGGCCGCGGCGACCGCGTCACGCAACGCCTGGGCGGCGGCGGGCACCGAACCGGGAACATCGAGATCTTCGTTGTAGAAGGGGATGTCGGCGAGCCCCTCGTAGATGGCGACCTCAGCACCCTCGGGCGCGGTCTGCACCGCAGCCTCGGCAAGCTGTCGATTGATGGATGCGGCACGAAGGCTGCCGACCAGAGTAAGGATCCGGGTCTGACTCATGACGACTCCTGGTGTACTGAATGTTGGTGTCCGGGCTTTCATGAGACACTAACCGGACCACGGTCCGATTTCATTCCTTTGGAGACGATGAGGGTCTTGTGAGCTACAGCACACACCCGCCGCGCGGGTCGATGCCCGAGCGTCCACTGCTCGGCGTCGGCGCGCCCCTGCTCGGCACACCCGAGCCGACCGAACGCGCCGATGCCGCCCGCAACAGACGATTACTGCTGGACGCGGCGCAAGAACTGGTGCGCGAACAAGGGGTGGACAGCCTCACCATGGACGCGCTCGCCAAACGGGCGGGCGTCGGCAAGGGCACCGTTTTCCGCCGGTTCGGCAGCCGGGCGGGGCTCATGACGGCCCTGCTCGACCATTCGGAAATCAAGTATCAGCAGGGGTTCATGTACGGACCCCCGCCCCTCGGGCCCGGCGCGCCACCACAGGACCGGCTGATCGCCTTCGGCCGGGCGCGGCTGCTCGACATCGAAGTCGAAGGCGAGCTGTATCGCGCGGCGGAGACCGGGGAACGGTTCTCGGGACCGCCCTACCTGTTACTCAAGGCCCATGTGTCGATGCTGCTGCGGCAGGCGGAGGTCCTCGGCGACATACCGCTGGTCGCCGACGCGCTGCTCGGTGCGCTCAGCGCGGCATTGGTGATGCACCAGATGCACGCCCTCGGCTACTCGCGCGAACAGATCGGCGACAACTGGGAAGCGCTCGTTCGGCGTGTTGTCACACCGCAAACGCCAGTACAGTGACTTGCCATGCAGTCCTTGCGTGAACAGATCATCTCTGAACTAGGCGTCCAACCGAGCATCGAACCGAAGATCGAGGTGCGCCGCCGCATCGATTTCCTCAAGGACTACTTGCGTGCCACCCCCGCAACAGGTTTCGTGCTCGGCATCAGTGGCGGCCAGGACAGTGCGTTGGCCGGGCGACTGTGCCAGCTGGCCGCTGAGGAGCTGCGCGCCGACGGCGTCGAGGCCACCTTCGTCGCGGTGCGGCTGCCCTACGGTGTGCAGGCCGACGAGGCCGACGCCAGGATCTCGATGAAGTTCGTGCAGCCCGACCGCTCGGTGGCGGTCAATGTCCGTCCGGGCGCGAATGCGGTCGCCGCCGAGACCGCGCGCAGTCTCAGCGTGCCCGACCTGCGCGATTTCGTCCGCGGCAACATCAAGGCGCGCGAACGCATGGTCATCCAGTACGCCATCGCGGGCCAGCAGAACCTGCTGGTCGTCGGTACCGACCACGCCGCGGAAGCCGTCACCGGCTTCTTCACCAAGTACGGCGACGGCGGCGTGGACATCACCCCGCTCACCGGCCTCACCAAACGCCAGGGCGCCGCCCTCCTCCAAGAGCTCGGCGCACCCGCCAGCATCTGGTCCAAGGTCCCCACCGCCGACCTCGAAGACGACCGCCCCGCCCTCCCCGACGAGGAAGCGCTCGGCCTGCGCTACACCGAGATCGACGACTACCTCGAAGGCAAAGACATCACTCCCGAGGTCGCCGCCAAACTGGAGACGATCTTCCAGAACACCCGCCACAAGCGCACCGTCCCGGTCACCCCCCTCGACACCTGGTGGCGCTGACAAATACACCCCATCGCGCGGCTCCGACACGAGCGCGGCGGCCATCGAGATCGCCGTGGTTGTGTCCCAACCATTTTCGGCCCCGAGGGTAGTCGAATGGCGGTTGGTTCGGGGGTGGGAGCCGCCATTTCACTGCGCTCGTGTCGCTTGTGAATGTTGTGACTGCAGCGGGGGATGACACGGGTGGGGTGGGGCTGGTTGGTGGCTCGAGGCTTGGGGTGAGAGTTGGGCCGGGCTTTTCAGCCGCCCGCGAAGGGGGGCAGGACATCCACACGGGGGGTCAGGGGGGTGGAGGGGTCGCGGGTTAGTTCGTCGCCTATCAGGTAGGCGCAGACGGCGAGCATTTTGTCCAGGTTGGGGCCGTAGGACTCGGCCAGGGCGGTGCGCAGGTCCGCGATGGTTGCGTCAGCGGGGAAGTCGAGGGTTTCTTTGTCCTTGCCGACGGCGTCGGCGATTGCGGCGAAATAGCGGATCTCAACCACCGATGGCTCCCATCGTGCGTTCCGGGGGGACGAAATCGTCGGCGTCGATGCCGTGACCTGCCCATTTATTCCACATGGCGCCGCGCCAGATGGTGGCGATCTCGATGTCGTCGGCGCCGGAGCGCAATGCCTGGCGCAGATCGAATTCCTGATCGCTGAACAGGCAGGAACGGAGCATGCCGTCGGCGGTGAGGCGGGTGCGGTCACAGGTGTCGCAGAACTTGCGGGTGACGGTGGCGATGATGCCGACCGTCGCGGGGCCGCCGTCGACCAGCCAGGTCTCGGCGGGGGCCGACGGATCCGACCGGCCTGCCTCGGTGAGGTCGAAGCGTGCGGCGAGCACATCGAGGAGTTCGGCGGCGGTCACCATATTGGCGCGCGCCCACTCGTGGTCGGCGTCGAGCGGCATCTCCTCGATGAAGCGCAGCTCGCAGTCCTCGTCCAGACACCAGCGCAGCAGATCCGCCGCGCCGGGCAGCGTTTCACGCATCAGGACAGCGTTCACCTTCATCGGTGCCAGGCCCGCGTCCCGTGCCGCGCGAATGCCCGCGAACACCGACTCGAGGCGGTCGCGGCGAGTCAGCTTGGCGAAGCCGAGCCGGTCGACGGTATCCAGCGAAACATTCACCCGGCTCAGCCCGGCCGCCGCAAGACCGCGCGCGCGATGAGCGAGACCGACACCGTTGGTCGTCATGGCCAGCGGGATCCCGGGTAAGCGTTCGTGACAACCGGCGATGATCCGTTCGAGGTCACGACGCAGCAGCGGCTCGCCGCCGGTGAAGCGCACCTCGCGCACCCCGAGTTCGCGCACGGCCAGCACGACCAGTCGCACGATCTCCTCGACGGTCAGCAACTCCTCGTGCGGAATCGCGGGCAGACCCTCCTCGGGCATGCAATACGTGCAGCGCAGTGAACATTTCTCGGTGATAGACACCCGCAGATCGCGGGCGGTACGGCCGAATCGGTCCACCAGGAACGGCGTGTCGGGGCGTCCATCGAGCGAGGGCCGCCCAGACCGCACGGCGGGAATCCCCATCTGGACCAACGTCACCTCTCTATTATGACCGCTCTATCAGTGTCGCCTAGGGCCGGACCACACCAACTCGACCTCACAAACGCCGAGATCAGCGGGTGAGCGTTCGTGCGAAGCGACAAGAGAACTCGCCAGGGTCGGCGATTAGGCTGACCACATGACCTCTCGGCCCGCCACGTCCCAGGTCCGGTCCGTCGACGACTACCGGGACGCCATCGAACAGCTGCTGCGACCGCTGGCGGCGCGCACGGCCGAATCCGCCCCGGTGCCCGCGGCGCTGGGCAGGCAACTGGCCACGGATGTCCACTCGCCGGTCGACCTGCCGGTCTTCCGCAACTCCGCCATGGATGGGTATGCGGTGCGGTCGGAGACCGTCGTGGTCGCCCCGGTGCTGCTGCCGGTCGCCGGTGTCGTCGCGGCAGGCAGTCCCGGTGCGACGCCGTTGCCGCCTGGCGCCGCGATGAAGGTGATGACGGGCGCGCCGATTCCGCCCGGCGCGGACTGTGTGGTTCCCGTGGAGGACGTGCACACCGATGGCACGATGGTGACCATCGAACGCGGCCGCAGCGCAGGCGAATTCGTGCGGGAGCCGGGCACCGACGTGCGCGCCGGCGAGCTGCTGATTGCGGCCGGAACCAGGCTCGCGCCCCGGCACATCGCGGCACTGGCCGCCGTCGGTCTGCCCTCGGTGCCGGTATTGCGGCCCCTCCGCGCGGCGGTGCTGACCACCGGCGACGAGCTCGTCCCCGCCGGGACGCCACTGCAGCCGGGGCAGATCTACAACTCCAATGGCATCGCGCTCGCGGCGGCGCTCACCGCGAACGGCGTGCTGGTCACCGCCGTCGAGCACAGCACCGACGACCCTGGGGTGTTCCGCCGATTACTTACTGCCGCAACGGAATCCGCCGATATCGTGTTCACCTCCGGCGGCGTGTCCAAAGGCGATTTCGAAGTGGTCAAAGAGGTGCTGAAACCGCTCGGCGGTCAATTCGGCTCGATCGCGGTGCAGCCGGGCGGCCCACAGGGCCTCACCGTCGTCGACGGCGTTCCGGTACTGAGCTTCCCCGGCAATCCGGTCAGCACCATGGTGTCTTTCGAGGTGTTCGCCAGGCCGATCCTGCGCAGGCTCGCGGGACTGCCCGAGGTCCTCACCCGCGAATTGCCGCTGCTGGAACCGGTGAAATCGCCGTCGGGGCGGCGGCAGTTCCTGCGCGGCCGGGTGACCGACGCAGGCGTCGAGGCCGTCTCCGGGCCGGGATCGCACCTCATCGCCGGAATGGCATGGGCGGAGGTACTGATTGATATCCCTGCGGAGGCGACCTCGGTCCCGGCCGGCGCGTCCGTGGTCGTCCGATCGCTGTGAACGCCGACGCCCGGTCACTTGACGACGGCGCGGAGGTCACCTCGCCCGCCGCGGCGGCGCTGTGCCAATGTGGACATCATGAGTGAGTTGTCCCATGTCGACCGCGAGGGCCGCGCCCGCATGGTCGATGTGAGCGCGAAGACCGACACCACCAGAATCGCGGTCGCGGCTGGTGAGCTGCAGACCACTGCCGAGGTGGTGGCGCTGGTGCGAGCCGACGACATGCCGAAGGCCGATGTGCTGTCCACGGCCAGAATCGCGGGCATCGCGGGCGCGAAGAAGACCTCGGAGCTCATCCCGCTCTGCCATCAGCTCGCGCTCTCGTCGGTCAAGGTCGAGTTCGCGTTCACCGACACCGCCATCACGATCGAGGCCACCGCGAAGACCAAGGGCCCCACCGGCGTCGAGATGGAGGCCCTCACCGCGGTCGCCGTCGCCGGGCTCACCCTGCACGACATGGTGAAAGCGGTCGACCCCGCCGCGACCCTCAACGGCGTGCGACTGCTCACCAAAGAAGGCGGTAAGCACGGACATTGGGTGCGTGCCGATGACGAAACGACGCAATCCCTTGCGGCAGCACCTGTCCCGCCGACCGAAAGCGGCCGGCAGCAGGTGTCCGGCACGGCTCACGCGGGCGAGGTTCCGAGTGACGCAGCGCAGCAGGCTATTTCGGATGCCGAACCGCGTTCGGCCGTGGTGGTGGTCGCTTCGACCGGCGTCGCGGCAGGCAGCCGAATCGACACCACCGGACCCGTGCTCACGCAATGGCTCACCGGACTCGGCTTCGCGGTACGCGGACCACTGGTCTACGCCGACGCCGAGATCGCCGTCGGCCTCGCCGACGCGCTGCGCCTCGCGCCGTCGCTGGTGATCACCACCGGCGGGACCGGCGCCTCCCCCACCGATGCGACGCCCGAGGCGACGCTGGCCATCATCGATCGCGAACTACCCGGCGTCGCCGAGGCGATCAGGCAGCGCGGCACCGCGAAATTCCCGCTCGCCGCGCTCAGTCGCGGCGTCGCGGGACTGGCGGGGCGCTCGGTGATCGCGAACCTGCCCGGTTCGCCGGGCGGGGTGAAAGACGGTATGGCGGTGCTCGAGCCGCTCTTGGATCATCTGCTCGCGCAAGTAGCAGGAGGCGGCAACCATGACAACCAGTGAACACGCGGCCGTGCGCCTCGCGGCCATCAGCGATCAGCCGCTGGATCCCGCGGAGGTCGAGGCGGCGGTCACCGGACCTGAGCACGGGGCAGTCGTGGTGTTCACCGGCAAGGTCCGCAACCACGATGGCGGACAAGCCGTTTCCGCGCTGGAATACTCGGCCCATCCCGACGCCGAACGGTTCCTGCGGAACTGCTGCACCGAGCTGGCCGCATCCTCCGGCCTTCCGGTCGCCGCCGTGCACCGCATCGGTGCGCTGACCGTCGGCGATCGCGCGATCGTCGTCGCGGTCGCGGCGCCGCACCGCGCCGAGGCGTTCGCCGCCTGTGCGGAATTGGTGGACCGGATCAAACACGAGGTACCGATCTGGAAGCGCCAGCTGTTTGCCGATGGCCTGTCGGAATGGGTGAATGCCTGCGGGTGAGCGGTCCGCTGTGCACTCGAACCGACGCCGCGCGGCGTGTTCGCTCCATTGCGCACGTGCCTGCGCGGCGGGCACGTCAGCCAGTCTCTGGTCCACGCCGCGGACGTGGAAGAGCCGAACACGCCAGTTTCGAGCCGAACACGCCAATGTCGTTGCGCGCCGCGCCGGACGGGCGCGGGCCCGAGCAGGAACTCAGTGCGGCGTGTAGCGCCAGACGCCGAGCATGGTCTGTGGATCGAGCGGCTCCGCGGCCGTGTGGACCGTCTCGTGCAATCGCCGCAGCGCCGTCTCGGTGGGCAATCCCGCGCCGATGAGCACCAATTGGGTGGTGCGCGGCTCGCCGCGACGCCAGTTGTCCGGTTCGAACACGATGTGATTGCCCACCATGTGCAGGACGAACTTCCGGCGCTCCGCGGCGACGCCGAACGCGGCGAAGCCCTTCGCGCGGAACAGGCCGGGCGGCGGGTCCTCCAGGAAGCCGATGAGGCGACGGGGGTCAAGTTCCCGTTCGCTGGTGAAGCTCACACTGGTGTAGTCGTCGTGCAGGTGCCGGTGGTCGTCGTGCGCGTCGTGGTCGTGGTCGTGGTCGTGGTCGTGGTCGAAGAGCAGCTCGTCGAAGCTCAATTGCTCGGCGACGCGCGGCGCTTCGCGCATCGGCTCGTCGAACAGCAGCCCGGGATCGATGCGGCCGTGCGTGGTCGCGTACACCGGTACCTGCCCGATCTGGTCGGAGATCTCCTGCCGCAACCGCTCCAGGTCCGGCTGCGGCACCCGATCGGCTTTGTTGACCACCACCAGATCGGCGAGCCGCAGGTGTGCGGCGAGCTCGGGGTGTTGTGCCCGGCTGGCCGGAAACTGTTCGGCATCGACGACCTCGACGAGTCCGCCGTACCGGATGCGCGGGTTCTCGCTGCCGACCACCATCCGAATGAGGTTGCGCGGTTCGGCGAGACCACTGGCCTCGACCACGATCACATCGATCCGGGCGCGCGGCTCCGCCAGCCGGGTGAACAGTTCGTCGAGCTCGCTGACGTCCACCGCACAGCAGACACATCCGTTGCCGAGCGACACCATCGCGTCGACCTGTCCGGCGACCAACATCGAATCGATATTGATCGCGCCGAAGTCGTTGACCACCACGCCGATCCGCGTGCCACGGTTGTTGCGCAGCAGGTGGTTGAGCAGCGTCGTCTTCCCGGATCCGAGGAATCCGGCGACGATCAGAAGTGGAATCCGGTCAGCCACCCGGCCCACCTTAGTGCGCGCCCTCGACACATCACCGCACGACCGAACGCCACCCCCGGTAAGTGGCGGGGGTGGCGTTCGGCTGCGGTATGCGGACTACTTGGACGGGCCGACCAGCGCGGCGGCCAGAGTGTAGGCGAGGTTGATCAGCTCCGAGGTGACCACCGAGTTGTCCATGCCGAGCGACCTGGCCAGCGGGAGCAGCATCTGCATGACCGTGCCGACGAGCCCGCTCAGCGAGGTGCTCGCACCTGGCGCTTTTTTGCCAGGCGCGGTGCCCTGCGCTTGTGGCGCGGCTGGTGACTGCGGCGATGCCTGCGACTGCGGCGAAGCAGGAACGGCCTGTGGCGCGTTCGGCACAAGTGCGGTACGCGCCTGCGGTGCGGACCGTACCTTTGGTGCGGCCTGAGCCTGCGGCGCAGCCTGAGCCTGGGGTGCCGCCTGAGCCTGCGGCACAGACTGAGCCTCCGGCGCAGACTGAGCTTCCGGCGCAGACTGAGCTTCCGGCGCAGACTGAGCCTGCGGCACAGACTGCGGCACCGCTTGGGCCTTCGGTGCGGACTGTACGTGCGGTGTGCTCGGCGAAAGCACCGCGGCCGGACGGTCGGCGGCCGAGCCGGTCTGCCCCACCGGCGACGGCGCACCCAGCAGATAGCCGACCAGTCCGGTGGTGATGGTGATGGCGTGCTTGAGCTGCCCGTCCGAGCTCTCCAGCAGCGCAGCGTCTTCGGTATTGCCGCCGTTGCCCATCTCGACGAACACACCGGGCACCGTGGTCAGCGCGGGACCCGCCACGTCCGCGCGGGTCTGCAGACCGTCCTGCACGCCCGCGTAGGTGGCGGACGGGAAGCCTTCCTTCAAGTACGCGTCGCGCATCGACTTCGAGGCGACCAGACCCGGGCCCGACTGGACCTGATCCGCCTTCGCGTCGGGAATCGGCAGCTCCGGAATGATGACGTGGAAGCCACGGAACTGTGCGGGGGCGCTGTCGGCGTGGATGCTCACCGCGACATCGGCGCCGGATTGATTGGCGGCCTTCGCCCGTTCGTCGACACAGCCGCCCCAGCCGGTGTCGTCCTGGCGGCTGAGCACCACCCGCGCGCCGAGACTCTCCAGTGAGGTTTTCACCAGCTGCGTCACGTTCCAGTTGATGGTGTGCTCGGGTATGCCGTTCACCGTGGTCATGCCGGTGGTCTGGCAGTCCTTGGTGCCGCCGCGGCCGTTGTCCACCTGCCGCGCCAAGTTTTCCGAGTGATTCGGCCCCTGATGGCCCGGGTCGAGGAATACCGTCTTGCCTGCGAGCTTATTGGCCATGTCCGGCGACGCCGGAGCGGCGTGTGCGGTGACCGGGACCAGCCCGGAGAGTGTCACTGTCACCGCCGCCGTGACGGCGCTGCAGAAACCGGCCTTGATGATGCTTGGCTTCATGTTCGGTCGGCGCTCCGGAATGGAGCGCCCCTCCCTTCCCACTAGTAACACCAAACCCAGTGGTTAACTCTCGCAACGCAGGCACCAGCAAAGCAAGCTCCGTTACCGAAATGTGACCATCGCGGCAGGCAATCGTGCCTGATCAGACCGGCGCAACCGGGTCGGGCCGCGATCGCGTCAACCCGCGCAGGGCCCGCTCAGGCACCGATCGGCAACCGCCGCAGCGAGCGCAACGCGTAGTGCACCCGAGTCTTCACCGTGCCGACCGGTACACCGATGTCGTCAGCCACGTCCTGATACGCCCGGTCGCGCAGGATCACCTCCACCACCGCCTCGCGCTGGGACTCGGGCAGCCGCGAGAGCAATTGCGCAACCAGCAGTCCGTCGACAATGCCCTCAGAGAAGTCGGGGTCGGCGTAGCGGATATCACTGAGCTCCGCGACCTCGTCCCATCCGGTGTCGCCGGGGCGGGCGGCGCGGGCACGGCCGATATCGATCATCACGTTGCGCTGGATCGCGAGCAGCCAGGTGCGAATGGTGCCTTTGCCCGCGTCGAAACGGGCACACGAACGCCACGCCCGGAGCAACGTCTCCTGCACGGCCTGTTCGGCAAGACCGGAGTCGCCGAGTCCGCGCATCGCCCGCCAGTGCAGCAGCGCTCGATCCGCGGTCAGTACCGCGGCAATGCCGTCATCCGTACACAGCCGCGCGCAGCGGTCTCCACAGAAGGAGCGCTGGTCCGAGATACCGGTGACCGGCCGAATACTTCTCATACAACGGATATCGCGGCGACGACGCCGGGTGACAACGCCCGTCGCATGCGGATTCCGCGCATACCGCCCGTCACCGCGTGATGTGCGAAGTGTCGCGCCGTGACGGAAATCTCCGATTCAGCCGAAATCCATCACCGGCTCTGGTAGATCTTTCCCGGGAGATTCGGGGATCCCCGCAGGTCAGCTGCTCACAGGCGGCAAGAGCACGATTCGAGGAGAAATCGCCATGCGCGCAAGCACGCTCATGATCGCCGGAGCCATGGCCTCCGCGGTGACACTGCTGGGTCCGGGCACCGCCGCCGCCGTCCCTGCCAACACCATGCCCGGGGACGGCCTCTACCTGGTCGGCGTCGACATCTCTCCCGGCACCTGGGAGGCCCCCGGCACCCAGGACAAGGCCAACGGCTGCGACTGGCGGCGGTTGCGCAAGGTGGAGGGCGACAACACCGACCAGCACTACATCATCAACAACGAATTCACCCGGCTCAGTCCGGTGCGCGCCGAGATCAAAGCGACCGACGTCGCCTTCAAGACCGTGAACTGCGGCCCATGGCACATGCTGCCCCCGCAGCCACAGACCGGCTCGTTCGGCGGCTGAACCAGCGCGACCGATCGAGACGCCTATCGGCTCGCCTGGCTAGGGTCGGCATCCATGACGAGGAGCAAGATTCTGATCACCGGCGCGAGCGCCGGGCTCGGCGCGGCGATGGCGCGCGACTTCGCGGCCAAGGGACGCGACCTGGCACTGTGCGCGCGGCGGGTCGACGCACTGGAGTCGTTGCGCGACGAGCTCGTCGCGGCACATCCCGGGATCGAGGTCGCGGTCCGCGCGTTGGATGTCGATGATCATGCGGCGGTGCCGCGGGTGTTCGGCGAGCTGCGCGATGAACTCGGCGGCCTCGACCGGGTGATCGTGAATGCGGGCATCGGCAAGGGCGCGGTGATCGGCAGCGGACGGGCCGATGCCAATCTCGCCACCGCGACAACGAATTTCGTCAGCGCGCTCGCCCAGACCGAGGCGGCGCTCGAAATCTTCCGCGCGCAGAACTCCGGGCACCTGGTGCTGGTGTCCTCGATGAGCGCGGTACGCGGGCTCCCGGGAAAGAAGGCCGCCTACTCGGCGAGCAAGGCCGGACTGGCAGCGCTCGGCGAGGCGCTCGTGGTGGACCTGGCGAAATCACCGATCGCCGTCACGACCCTGCTGCCCGGTTTCATCGCCACCGATATGGCCGCCAAAGCCGGCGACGCACGGATGGTGGCGCCGCTGGACAAGGGCGTGGCAGCGATGGTGAGCGCGATCGAACGGGAAAAGACCAGGGCCTGCGTGCCGGGATGGCCGTGGCGCCTGATCGATCTGGTGCTGCCGCGCCTGCCCGGTTCAGTGGTCGCTCGAATCGGCTGAGCTTCATATCGAATATTTGGATGTCGCAGGTCACAAAGATTTCCGAATAGCGTGGCCTCCGCCACATTATCGGATGCTAAAAGTTAGCTAAATGTCTGAATTAATGCGCCTTTAACATATTTCACTTCGAATTGACGGTTCCCTTATGGGTTTCGTTACCTTTTCGCAACAAAGCGGGACGAGCCTTCTGAAAGGTTCTTGTTTATGAGCCGCGCCGGCTCGATCCCCTTGTGGGCCGAAGGTGCTCCTGCTGAGGAAAGTGTTAGACATACATGAAGCTGAAGAAGTTCGCTGCCGCATCTGTGCTGGTTATCGCGGCCGTCGGGATCACGAGCGGCACCGCCTACGCCCAGCCCGCCCAAGCTCCCGGATCGACTGTCCAGACCGACATCCTGCCCGGCATCCACTACACCGCCAATGTGGTCGACAATTCGGTTGTGCTGAAGACCGATATGGGGTCGCTGACAACTCGGGGCACGCAATTCCAGGTGTTGGACGGTGAGGGACGCCTGGTTGCCGGAATGCCGCTGACCTACCTGAAAGACGGTATGGAATGGCCGATCGCAGCCCAAGTCGAAGGCAACACAGCAACTTTCACGCCTAGCACCGATCCGGCCGATGCCCGGCCTGCCGCCATGCTGCAGCCGGTCGCCAAGGAAGTCGCCGGCGCCGACTTCAACACGGCGCTGAGCACCGCCGCGACCCAGTTCGGTCTCGCCACCGCGGTCGGCACGCTGGTCGGCACGATCGTCGGCGGCGGCCTCGGCTGCGTGGCAGGCGCCGTCATCGGTGCGCCGCTGGTTGTTCCGACCTTCTTCGCGGGCCCGATCGGCCTGTGCATCGCGGGCGCAGGCGTCGGCATCACCCTCGGCGCTGCCGCGGGCATGATCCTGGTCGGTGTCCCGGTCGGCATCGCCAGCGCGATCCAGTTCTACAACGCGGTCTACGCGTAGTAAGACCCCACGCCGATGCCCGGCAGGTGACGCCCACTTCCCCGTCGCCTGCCGGGCATCGGTGTTGTTGTCACCTACCCCGCGACCCCGCACGGCACGGTGATGTCGCAATCCCGCCGGAAATCGTCGGCCGCGATCGCTGAACTGGATCGCATGTCCACCGTCCTGGTCTCCCCCGAACCCCGCGCGACGACAATCCGGCCGCCGTTGCTGCGCTGGCTCGCGGTCGTCGCCGTCATGCTCGGCATCTTCTCGATCGTCACGACCGAGATCCTGCCGATCGGATTGCTGACCTCGATCGGCGCCGACTTCACCATCTCCGACGGCATGGCCGGGCTGATGATGACCATGCCCGGCCTGCTCGCCGCCGTGGCCGCGCCCCTGATCACCGTGGCGGCGGCGCGCATCGACCGCAAGCTGCTGCTGTGCGCCTGCACGCTCGTGCTGGTGCTGGCCAATGCCGTCGCCGCGATCGCGCCCGACTTCTGGCTCGTGCTGGTCTCCCGGGTGCTGATCGGCATCACGATCGGCGGGTACTGGTCGATCGCGGCCGGGCTCGCCGGACGGCTGGTGCCACCCGAGTCGGTGGCCCGCGCGACGGCGGTGATCTTCGCATCGGTTCCGCTGGGTTCAGTGCTCGGTGTGCCCGCGGGCACCCTCGTCGGCAGCCTGGCCGGCTGGCGCGCGGCCTTCGTAGTGCTGGGCATCCTGTCGGCCGGAGTGCTGTTGTTGCTGCTGATCGCCCTGCCGCCGCTGCCTGCCGTCCAGGCCGTTCGCCTGTCGACATTGCGTGACGGGCTCCGTGGCAGCGGCATTCGATCCGCCCTGCTGGCAACATTTTTCGTGGTGCTGGCGCAGTTCGGCACCTACACCTACGTGACGCCGTTCCTGGACCAGGTCACCGGTGTCGGCGCGGCCACCATCACGATGCTGCTGCTGATCTACGGCGGCGCGGGCATCCTCGGCAACTTCCTCGGCGGCGCGCTGGTCGCCCGCCGCCCACGCACCACGCTCGGCGGCGCGGCGGCGCTGATAGCCTGCGCGACGCTGGCGCTGCCGCTGCTGGGGCGAGGGGAAACGGGTGCGGCGCTGCTGCTGATCATCTGGGGTATCGGGTACGGCGCGGTGCCGGTGGCCTTGCAGACCTGGTTCGCCGCCGCGGCGCACAGCGCAGCGGAAGTGTCCTCGGTGCTGTTCACCGCCTCTTTCCAGGCGACATTCTCTCTCGGCGCGCTGGTCGGCGGCGTGATCGTGGACCGCACCGCACCCTCGACCGTGATGCTGCTCGGCGGTGCGACCGCCCTGCTCGTGCTCGTCATTACCTCAGGGGTAATCGACGCAGGACGGACCCATCGGGCAGGCTGAGTTCCATGATCGATGAGACGGGCACCAAGCTTTTCCATCAGTCCATGCCGTTCACCGAACGGCTGGGCATCGAAGTGCTCGAGCACGGGCCGGGCCTGGTGCGCAGCCGGATCGCGTGGGACGAGTCGCTGTGCACACTGGGCGGTGTGCTGCACGGCGGTGTGCTGATGTCGCTGGCTGACTCGACCGCCGCGGTATGCGCGTTTCTCAATCTGCCGGAGGGCAAGCAGGGCACGACGACGGTCGAGTCGAAGACGAACTTCCTGCGGGCCGTGCGATCCGGTCATGCGATCGCCTCCGCGCGGCCGCTGCACGCGGGGCGTACGTTCATCGTAGTCGAGACCGAAATCCGTGATGCCGCGGACAAGCTCGTCGCGAAAGTGACGCAGACCCAAGCGGTTCTGTGATCGGCGCCGCGGGCCGACGCCCGCAGCCTACTTCACCAGCGTGAACTGCATGACGTCGATGTTCCCCTTGCGGAAGTACGCCGCACACCCGGTGAGGTACTTCATGTACCGCTCGTAGATCTCCTCCGACGCGATCCGCACCGCTTCGTCGTGCCGGTGTCGTAGCGCTTGCGCCCACAGGTCGAGGGTGCGCGCATAGTGCAGCCGTAGCGCATCGATTCGCTCGGTGCCGAGCCCGGCCCGGCCTGCGAACCGGGTCACCTCGGGGGCCTGCGGCAACTGCCCGCCGGGGAAGATCTGTCGCTTGATGAAGATCTGGAACAGCGCATCCTCCCGCGTCACCGGAATCTTCATGCGCCGCAGGTCGGCAAGGGTGTGCCCGATGATGGTGTGCAGCAGCATCCGGCCGTCGGGCGGCAGCATTCGATGGCACACTTCGAAGAATGCCGGGTACCGCTCGCGGCGGAAATGTTCGAACGCGCCGATGCTGACGATCCGGTCGGCGCTGCCCTCGAATTCCTCCCAGCCCTGCAGCCGAATCTCCACGTCCGCGAGGCCCCGCCGGCCGATCTCCGATCGGACGTGCTCGAACTGGTTGCGGCTCAGCGTGAGCCCGACGACCTTCGCGCCGTACTGCTGCGCCGCACGAAACATCGTTGCGCCCCAGCCACATCCGATGTCGAGCAGCGTCATGCCGGGTTCCAGGCCCAGCTTGCCGAGCGCGAGGTCGATCTTGGCGAGCTGGGCCTGCTCGAGCGTCAGGTCGTCGCGCTCGAAATACGCACAGCTGTAGGTCATCGATGGGTCGAGAAACAGCTGGTAGAACTCGTCGGACACGTCGTAGTGCGCCTGAACTTGCTGGTAGAACGGTTTGAGGTCGGTCATCGCGTATCTCCTGCCATCTCTGGTCACAGGCTAAAGCGCGACACGCCGTCGAGCCGTTCTCAGCATTCGGCGAAAGTTGTGAATCCGTGCCCGAGCAGACCACCACGGGCGCCTTCCGTAGCCGGGCTGTGACCTTGATCAATTGCGCACAGACGTTCGAGCGTGTAGTCTCACCGGTGTCTCTGCAGTGGATGTAGGAGTACCTCCCACCAAGACATTTTGAGATTCCTTTTCCGTATCGGCCCATTCGGCCACCTCGAAATCGTTTCCCTCGGAAGCAAGAGATCTTCCTCGCAGCGTGCATTCGACCGCTGCCTGTCACGGCTTTCGCCGTAGCCCCACACACACCATTCAGAAAGAAACACCATGAACAACAACACTTCTGCACCCGACGGGATCGCGGTGAGCGAGCCCGGACAGCAGCAACAACGCTCCGTGTGCGGCATCCTCGACATCGTCGACAATCGCAACGCCGCCCTGCGCGTGGACGGCTACCTGTCCGGACCACGCGATATCCACGTCCCGCCCCGACTGATCCGCGAATACGGTTTGCGCCGTGGCGATTTCATCATCGGCACCGCTCAGCCCGGCACGCGTGGCGACAAACTCGACCCCCTGCACCTGATCGAGACGGTCAACGGGCAGGACCCGCGCCGCGCACAATCTCGGCCGGACTTCGCCGATCTGGTCCCGATCTACCCGAATCAGCGCCTGCGCCTCGAGACCGAACCGCATGCCATGACGACCCGGGTCACCGACCTCGTCATGCCCATCGGCAAGGGCCAGCGCGCACTCGTCGTCGCACCGCCGAAGGCGGGCAAAACCTCTGTACTGCAGGCTATCGCGCACGGCATCGCCAAGAACCATCCGGAGTGCGAACTGATGCTGGTGCTGGTCGGCGAGCGCCCCGAGGAAGTCACCGACCTGACCAGGTCGGTGCCCGCCGACGTCGCCGCCGCCACCTTCGACCGCGCGCCCCGCGAGCACATCGCGCTCGCCGAGCTCGCCATCGAACGAGCCAAGCGGCTGGTCGAGATGGGCCGCGACGTGGTCGTCCTGCTCGACTCGCTGACCCGCCTCGCCCGCGCCTACAACAACGCCGCCCCGTCCTCGGGTCGCGTGCTCTCCGGCGGTGTCGACGCCGCAGCACTCGCGCCACCGAAACGATTCCTCGGCGCGGCGCGCAATATCGAGAACGGCGGCTCGCTCACCATCATCGCCACCGCGCTGGTGGAAACCGGCTCGCTGGCCGACACGGTGATCTTCGAGGAATACAAGGGCACCGGCAACGCCGAACTGAAACTGGACCGCGCCACCGCAGGCCGCCGCGTCTTCCCCGCCATCGACATCGCCCAGTCCAGCACCCGCAAGGACGAATTACTACTTGCCCCAACGGAATTGGCGGCCACCCACCTGCTGCGCAGAACACTCACCGCGATAGACGGCCAGCAGGCCATCGATCTGCTGCTCGAAGGCCTGCGCAAGGCCCCGACCAACGCCGAGTTCCTCACCCAGCTCAACACTCCCCGCCGCTGACGGCCACTCTTAAGGCTCCTTTAAGCGCATGTCAAGCCCTCCGAGGCATTGTTTATCTCAGCCCGGTCGGGCCTGCGTTCGGAGGGGGATGCAGGGACGGCCGGGCGTTTACGTTCCGACCCGCCTCTGCACGCCGGCCCCCTCCACCGCGTGAGCCCCGGGCCAGACGCGAGCCAGGTCGAGCAAGAGCCGTAGCTCGGTGTCGAAATCTTGGGCGCTCAGTGGTGGCCGCCGTGAATTTCCCGAATGCTCCGCTATGAGCCCACTTCGCCTGGCGCGCACCGCATCTGCGAGACGGTGGGCGTACTGCGTCGGCTCCCACCCCGATCCGGACCCGGAGGTGCGCGTGAAGTCCGTGGCGTCGGACTCGGCAGAGAAGTACGGCCCGAGGTGCATCAGTGCATCGCGTATCTCGACGGTCATGCGAAGCAGACGAGCGTCGGCACCGGTCGACTCATCAGCAGCCGAGGACAGCACGATCTCCGGTACGGCGGCAGTGAGATCGCGCCACAATGGCTGCAGCCGACGGCAGGATCGCGCGGCAGGATCCAGGCCCGCCCTCGCGATCAGCAGGATGACCAGCGGGACGGCGGTCAGCGTGGCGTAGTACCCGACGCACAGGGTGGCCGCCGCCTCGATCCGCGGCAATTGCGGGCCGAGGGCAGGCCATCCGGTGCTCGCTTGGGCGATCGAGACCGTCTCGGTGAGCCACATGTACAAGACGCCGACACCCAAGGCATGACCGAGGACGGTCTCCCGCGCCGACAGATCGCCGCGCCGAAGCTCGCGAACGCCTGCCCGGAAGTACACGAAGGTGTTGATCGTCAGCGGAATGCCGAACGCGTATCCGACGGCAATGCCCTCCCTGTCCAAGCCCAGGTCCAGCAGCCGGCCGTCATTCCGTGCGGAGGTCCCGGCCAGCAGGATCACTGCGGTGGCGGCGACCGCGACGCAACTGTAGAAGCGTTGACACCGCCATACGGCGCTCGGATCGCCGCCGGTATCGGCGAACTTGCCGATACCGTGCAGGTTCGTCATCGCGAGGAGAATGCAGCCGAGCGCCAGCTGATTCGCCAGACTGGCGATCTGGGGCGTTATCGTGCACCGGTACAGCAGCAGCCCGGCGAGGCTCCACAGGAACGTGCGATTCATCAGCCGATCGATGATCGTTTCCCGGACGAATAACAGCCGGCCCACCAGAACCGCGGTGACGTAACCGGTCACCGTCCAGCCAACGAATCCGGTGACCGGAACCCACATCGTTACACCTCTCGGTCCAGCGGAACCGCTGCTCGTGCAGAATACCGGCCGCACCGCTCTGCGCGTTCGGTGAAACCCGGGCACCCCGGTCGGCGGACGCGAAAGATTTTCCGGCGGCGATGACAATACCGCTGGTCCAGTCTCATTGAGCCGCACATTGTTCCGAATCCGGCCGATGCGGGAACCATTAGCCGCCGGGACGCGTCAGACGAACATGGACATCCACGCCTACGCCACCAAGGCCAGCACGCCGGTGGATCCCACCGAGGCCGAGCGCATCGCCGATCACTATCTGTCCGGCGATGACGACGCCGAGTGGGGCATCACGAACCTGCTCACCGAATTCGACTGTTGCTACACCGTTGTCGCGATCTTCCCGCCGCCGCCAGGGACCGACCCGCACACGCCCCCGCTGCCACCCGCCATCGGCGGCTCGGTCAGCGTCATCGACAAGTCGACCGGGGCCGTCTCCTATTGGCCGAGCTACCCGGCGGATCTCGTCGCCGAGCAGTACGCCGAGGTGCTGCGCAGCGGCCGGCTGATCATCGAGCCGGACTGGCCCGCGGAGGACGACATCGATCGGCCAGCGGACGAGTAGGCGCGTGTACCCCGAACCTGGTCAGGTACTGCACTTCTCCAAGGATCCGACCATCCGGCGATTCGTTCCGCGCAGCACGGCGACACCACGCCCCGAGGCGTATGTCTGGGCAGTCGACTGCACGAAGCGGCTGGCGTCCAGCTCCGATCGACTCAGCGCAACAGGTCGAGCAGGCGGATCGCCGTTTCCACGGTGCTGTCGTAGGAATCGGTGACGTACATCAAATCGACGAAGAAATCATCGAACAGCGTGTCGGCGGCGACGCGGCGGATCGTCTCGGCGATCTGCTCGGTCGGCGTGCCGGCTCGAACATTGACCCGCAGGATCGTCTCGATGGTGGCCGGATCACGATCGGCCTGCTCCGCAGCCGTGTCGACGACGGTGCGCAACGCGCGCAGTCGCGACCCCCAATCCGGTGGGGTCGGCACCGGCACCACCGGCAACCAACCGTCGGCCCGGCGACCTACACGCTCCAGACTGGCCGGAGTGAATCCTGCGAGATGAATCGGCGGTCGTGGACGCTGCACCGGCTTCAGTTCGGCGCGATGTTCCGGCACCGAGACCAGTGTGCCGGTGTAGCCCGCGGGATCGGTGGTCCAGATCGCCTCGAGCGCGTCCAGGGTCTCCTCGAGCCGAATTCCGCGCTTGGTGAACGGCACACCAGCGGCTTCGTACTCCTCCGGTGACCACCCGATTCCGAAACCGGCCACCAGCCTGCCCCGGCTCGCCACGTCGATCGTGGTCAGCGAGCGAGCAAGCAGCGCAGGGCGATACAGCGGCGCGATCAGCACATTGGTGCCCAACCGCACCCGCTCGGTCGTCGTGGCCGCCATGCCGAGCAGCAGGAACGGATCGAGCACCGCATTGAACTCCTCCGGAATCGTGGGACCACCGCCGTAGCCGACCTTCGGATTCGTCGCCGCGATCAGCCGCTCACCGACCCACAGACTGTCCGCCCCCGCTCTCTCCATCTCCCCCGCGAACTCCGCCACCCGATGACCCTCATGCGCGTGCGCGCCATGCTGCGGTATCGAAACGCCAATCTTCATCCCCCCGTCCTACCAAACGCCGCCCACCGCCCCATCACCCCGTTATCACCACCCGATCATCACGACGAACGGGACATGGCGCAGGCCCGGCGAGCGGCCGCTGCGTCATGTCCCGTTCGTGGTGCCTCCGGGTTATTCGGCTGGGATCACCTGATGTGGTGGCTGAAGCGGCTGTCGAGGAGGGGCGGTCGCGGCTGTCGCGACGATCGGTAGCTCGCCGCTGTTGGCATCGGGGACATCGGTGCCACGCAAAGAGGTTCCCGCGGTTTCGCGCAGGAACGTCCAGGCGAACAGGCCGATCAGTGAGGCGCCGACCATGTACGCGGCGGGGAACAGTGACCAACCGGTGGCCTCGATGGCGGCTTCGTTGACAAGCGGGGCGGTGCCGCCGAATACCGCGGTGGAGACGTTGTAGCCCAACGCGAATCCCGCGTAGCGGACGTGGGTGGGGAAGATCGCGGGGAAGGTCGAGCTGATGGTCGAGAGCTGCGGCACGTACAGCAGGCCGAGAACGATGAATCCCGTGATGGCCCAACCGGTTCCCTGTCCCATGAGCCAGTACATCGGGAGGGCGAACACGGCGAGACCGACCAGCGAGAACAGCCACATCGGGCGACGGCCGACGCTGTCGGACAATCGGCCGAAGAACGGCAACACCGCCATCATCACCAGCTGACCGATCAGCATCATCGCCGTGGTGGCCGACTCGCCCATGCCGATGGTGTGCTGCAGATAGGTCGGCTGGTAGGTCAGCAGCGTGTAGTTCACCACGTTGAGGGCGACGACGAGCCCCGCCAGGGTCAGCACCTCGCGCCGATAGGTGGTCATCAACTCGCGCAGGCCGCCCTTGGGGTGCGACTGCTCGGCGACCTCGGTGAACACCGGGGATTCGTCGAGGTGCGACCGCAGATACCAGCCGATCAGGCCGAGCGGCACCGCGAGCAGGAACGGCACGCGCCAGCCCCATTCGTGCATCGCATCCGATCCCACGACAAGCTGACAGGCCAGCACCACCGCGGAGCCGCCGACGAACCCGCCCAGGGTGCCGAACTCCAGGAAGCTGCCATAGAAACCCCGCCGCTTGTCGGTACAGGTTTCGGCCAGATATGTTGCCGCGCCGCCATATTCGCCGCCGGTGGAGAAGCCCTGTACGACGCGCAGCGCGATGAGCAGGACCGGCGCGAACCAGCCGACCTGCGCGTGCGTCGGCAGCAGGCCGATGGCGCCGGTCGCGGCAGCCATCAACAGAATGGTGGTGGCCAGCACCACTTTTCGGCCGAGCCGGTCACCGAGCGGTCCCCAGACCATGCCGCCCAGCGGACGCAGCACGAACGACACGGCGAAACCGAGCATGGTTCCCAGCGTGCCGAGGTCGCCGGGGAAGAACGCGTCGGTGAGGTAGGTGGCCGTCGCGGCGTACACGCCGTAGTCGAACCATTCGGTGGCGTTGCCCATGGCTGAGGCGGCGACGGAGCGCCGTAACGGTATCGCCTCGGTTGCGCGATCAGTCATGTACGCCTCCTCTCCCGCCATCCCAGCGGACATCATTTCGTGACAGCCCGCTCCGAATGTCAGAGTTTCAGCACGAAACCAACCGATACCCGCGTTTCCCGGGCGGCAAACCCGACCCTGCCCTGACCACCCGCCGACATGGCCGTTGCGACCTGCGCAAACAACGCCCATTGTGAGCGTCGTCACCACGAGGCGAATCGGGTCTCAGCCGTGCGGGCACCTCATCGCCATCGAGACCGGCCGCCGGACCGCCCACGCCGGGGCCACCACGCACCGGCTATCGCGATCGCGAACGCCAGCACCGACCACCACCCGAACCAGTCGCCGAACCGCACGTAGATCGTGGTGCCGGAGTCCAGTGGAATCGACGCCGCCACCGAGCGCGTGATCGTGATATCCGTTTCCACTGACGCGAGGACGTGACCGCGCGAATCGCTGGCGACCAATTCACCGAGTTGCGGCGCCCGTGCGATGCCGACGCCCGATTCGATGCCGCGGATCACCGCCATCCGACTGTGCAGCCAGCGGTCTTCGGTGAAGTCGAGCGCCGGCACCAGCAGCAAGGTCGCGCCTTGGCGCCGGTTCTCACGGACGAGGGATGGTCGATCCAGGTCGAAACACACTGCCAGCGCCCATGGTTCGCCGGGCACACGCTGCCACTGGATGCCCGGTCGCAACTCGTCCTCCAGCCCGCGGATCAGGTAATGCTTGGCGTAGACCACACCGGACGGATAGTCGATCGCGGCGTTGACACTGGCGCCATGGGTAGTGAGGATCAATCCCGCGACGACGTGGATGTCGCGGCGAATAGCGACATCCGTCAGCGGGCCCGCCAGCAACGGCAGCGTCGATTCGTCTGCACGCCAGGCCTTTTCGGGGAACACCACAGCTCGCACACCTTGATCGGCGAGCCGTTCGATCTCGATGACCGCGCGCGCCACCATGTCCCGGCCGTCCGGCGAGTCCACCGCGATGTAGTCCGGCGGCTGGGACAGCGCGACAAGGCCGACTCGCACCTGGTCACGCTCCGGCGCAACGGCCGAGTGCCAGAACCCGAATACGGCGAACGCGACGAGCACCACGGCGCTCGCACCGGCGGCGCGGAGTCGCTGAGCGTGCGTCACCGCGGGCGCGGCGAGCACCGCGATGGTCGCGGGGACAAGCAGGGTCAGGAATGTGATGCCCCACGGTCCGGTCAGCGCCGCCGATTGGACCAGCGGCAGCACGTCGGCCTGGGTGTAGGCGATGCTCCACCACGCACCGAACGGCCCGATGACCGCGAGCAGGAACTCGAAGCTCACCCAGCCCGCGGGCAGCGCGAGCACCGCGAGGCCGGGACGGCCGCGCAGCAGCAACGCGCGCATGATGACCACCACCACGCCGGATACACCGGCGGTGACGATGAGGAGCAGCACCGTGACCGGAACCGGCTGCTCCAAGGTCTCGGTGAAGTAGGGCCACAGCTGCAGTCCGCCACCCAGCCACGACAGGGCACCCGCGAGAAACGCCGCGACCGCCGATACTCGCGGGGCGAGCAGCAGCACCGGCAACGGCGCGATAAATGCCACGCCTGGCAACGGATGCAGGCCGGTGCCGTAGCGCCACAGCAGCGCGGACAACAGGACCGCCGCGGCCAGGGTCAGGAAACGCTTCATCGAGGAACTCCACGGATCGTTGATCGGATGCGATCCGATGCTCCTCGTGTCGACCGGACCACCGCATCGCCGAGACGAGCGGTCTCCGGTTCACTCTCGGGTGCGACCGGGGATGACGAGGCCCGCCTCATAGGCGAAGACCACGGCCTGCACGCGGTCACGCAGCCGCAACTTCGTCAGCACCGAACTGACATGGGTCTTCACCGTGTGCTCGCTGACCACAAGTGCCGCGGCGAGTTCGGCATTGGACAACCCCGCGGCGAGCCTGCGCAAAATCTCGCGTTCACGTTCGGTCAGGTCGTCGAGCTGTCTGACCAGCTCGGGGCGGGAATGGCCGCGGTGGACCAGGTCGGCGATGAGTCGGCGAGTGACGGTGGGCGCGAGCAGCGCCTCCCCCGCGGCGACCACGCGAACGGCCTCGACCAATTCCTCGCGGCGCACATCTTTGAGCAGAAAGCCGCTCGCGCCGGCTCGCAGCGCGTCGTAGACGTATTCGTCGAGGTCGAACATGGTCAGCACCAGCACTTTCGCATCGGTCTCCGCGCAGATGCGCCGGGTCGCGCCGACTCCGTCCAGCCGCGGCATCCGCACATCCATGACCACGACGTCCGGCGCCAAGGCGACGGCCTGCTCGATCGCCTCCAGCCCGTCGGCGGCTTCACCGACCACGGTGATGTCGGGCTGGGCGTCGAGGATCAGCCGGAAGCCGGCACGGAAGAGGTCCTGATCGTCGACAACGAGCACCCGCATGCTCAACTCTCCTGTGCGATGGGTAGTTCGGCGGCGACATCGAAGCCGCTGCTCGACGGTCCGTGGTGCAGTGTTCCGCCGGAGCCGCCGACGCGTTCGCGCATCCCTAGCAGACCGTGCCCGGTCGTTCCCGGCCCGCTCGCGCTCGGCCCGCCCGTGCCCGCATCGCCCCGGCCGTCGTCGGACACCCGGACAATCAATCGATCCTCCGACCACCGCAGCGACACCCGCACGCAGGTGGCGTGCGCGTGCTTCCCGGTGTTCGTCAGCGCCTCCTGAACCACCCGATACGCGGTGACCGCGACCTCGCCGGACACCGAGCGGCGCGGCCCGTATTCCTCGAAGGAGGCGGCCAGCCCGCTGCGCCGCGACATCTCGACCAAGTCGGCTATCGCATCGATGCCGGGCTGATGCGGCAGGTCGACCGTCCGGCCGCGCAATGCGCCGAGACTGTGCCGAAGCTGTTGCACCGCTGCGCGGCCCGTCTCGGCGATGCCCGCGAAGGCCGCGTCGGCCCGCGCCGGATCGACCCTGGTCAGCAGCGGCCCCGTCTCGGCTTGCACGATCATCAGCCCGACCGAATGCGCGACGATGTCGTGCATATCGCGCGCGATCCGCAATCGTTCCCGGTCCACCGCGGCGACCCGCTCCTCATCGAGCCGACGGGCGCGCTCCTGCAGCATCTCGATCTGCGCGCGCCTGGCGCGCACTCCGGTGCCGAGCGCCCACGCGGTGGCAAAGGACATGGCGGCGTAGCCGTAGGAGTCGGGGCTCTCGTTGGGGACGACCAGCGAGAAAAGGACGCCGACACTCACCCCGACCAGTGCCGAGCGACGCCGCCCGGTCGGACTGTAGGCGGCGATCGTGTACGCGCAGACGATGGTGCCGTAGGGCAGCGTCGGCATGGCGTGCAGGCACGCGAGCACGGTGATGGCAGGACCGACGACGAGCAGCACCGGAATGGGCGCGCGCCGACGCCACAGGACAGGAGCGGAGGCCAGCACCGAGAGGCCGACGATCCACCACGAGGCGCCGTCGACCACGGCAGGCCCGACGGAGGCGATCGTCACCGCGGCGGCGATGACGGCGTCGAGCAGACCCGGCGGAAAGGCCCGGACCCGCTCGGTCACCCGCCGTGCCACCGTGTCGGCGGCGCCGACCGCGCCCGAGACCGCACTCCGAATATCCATAGCGATCCAGTGTCTCCCGAGCACCCCACGAGCGCCTCACTCGTCCGAGTGATCCGACCCTCACCGTGACGGGCGAGCGCCGAGCTAGTCCAAGTCGTCGCCCGGCTTCGTCCCCCAGCCCTGGCTGGTGAAGCCGTAGAAGATGGCGACGACGAGGTAGAGGATCAGGGCGGCCACCGGCTGGATGAGGCCGACGCCGATGCAGATCGCGTAGATCACGATGCCCGGGTAGGCACGCACGCTCTCACGCCGGGCGAATGCGGAATCGAAGGCGGGTTCGAGCAGTTCGGGCCTGCTCACCAATCGCCACCACAGCGGCGCCCATGGCACGGTCATCATGACACCGGCGATGCCGTACAACGCGGCGGCGACCTTGGCGTCGTTGCCCGAGCCGTGCACGGCGTGCTCCGCGAGAACCATGGTGGGGAAAGGCAACACGGAGACGCCGAGCAACAGCATCAGATTCCACCAGCGGAGCACGTGATCGACATGGCGCACCCTGCTGAAGAACGCATGGTGGTTCATCCAGATCACACCGATCGTCAGGAACGACGCCAGATAGGCCACGTACGACGGCCAGATATGACCGAGAGCGCCGAGCAGATGCCCCGGTTCGTACTCGGGCAATCTGATCTCCAGAATCAGCAGCGTGATGGCGATCGCCATCACGCCGTCGCTGAAGGCTTCTACTCGGGCGGTACCCGACAACTGTCCCCTCGGGACCAGCTCCTCATCATCCATTGGCGCAGCGTAACCCCTTGATCGCCACTAATTTTCAGCGTTGCGCGAACATCGCGGCAATGCCCGCGGTGACCTCGCGCGCCAAGGCCGCGTCGACCGGCGCATGCCTGCTCAGCAGCCGATACCACATGGCGCCGAAGGCGAAATCGACGACGAGGTCCAGCGGCACCGTCGCGACCAATTCGCCGGCATCGACGCCGTGCTGCAATACCGCCCGCAGCGCCGCACGACGCGGTCCGATCACGGTGTCCTGCAATCGTTTCGACAGCACGGGATCGCGTTGCGCGTCGGCCATCAGCCCGACGAGCGCCGGTCCGGTGACCTTCCGCGCGAGCTCGTAGGTGGTCGTCAGCAGCTGTTCGATATCGCCGAGCACATCGGCGGAACCGACCGGGACCAGCGCCGTCTCGTGCTCACGACCGAGGTCGACCAGAGCCTCCATGAGGATCGAGGCTTTGTCGGGCCACCAGCGGTACACGGTCTGCCGCCCGGCTCCCGCGGCGTCGGCGATCGCCTTGATGGTCAGGTCCTGGTAGCCGTCGCGCTCACACAGCTCGAGCGCGGCATGCAGGATCGCGCGCCTGGCTTCCTCGCTGCGGGGGCGTCCCCGGGTCCCTGTCATGCGCATCACTTTACAAGACACCATGCCTCGTTTATATTTCGAGACACAGAGGTTCGTAATTCAGGAGGCTGTTGTGAGCAACAAGGTCGTCATCGTCGGTGGAACTTCGGGCATCGGGCTGGCCACCGCACGCCGACTACTGAAGAACGGCATGGACGTGGTCATCGCCGGACGAAACGAGGAACGACTCGCCGCCGCGCTGACGGAACTGGGCGCCGCAGCCACCGGTCAGCGGGTCGACGCCCGCGACGAGGCCGACCTCGCGCGCCTGTTCTCCGAGGTCGGGCCCATCGATCACCTGGTGGTGACGGTGACCGGCCCGTCAGGAACCACCCCGTTCCGCGAGATCGACCGAGAGCAGCTGCGCGCGCACTACACCGGAAAACTGATGGCCCACACCGCGACGGTGCAGGCCGCGCTCCCCTACCTGACCACGGGCGGCTCGGTCACCCTGGTGTCCGCGGCATCGGCGGGCGGGGCAATGCCGACCACCGCAGCACTGGCCGCCGTCAACGCAGGCGTCGAAGCCATGGTCCCGGTCCTTGCGGTCGAGCTGGCACCGCTGCGCGTGAACGCCGTCTCACCGGGCGTCATCGATACAGACTGGTGGAGCTTCCTGCCCGACGACACCCGCACCGGGGTCTTCGACTCCATCGCCGCCACCACGCCCGTCGGCCGGGTCGGCACCGCCGACGAGGTCGCCGACGCGATCGAATTCCTGGTCGGCAATACCTTCACCACCGGCATCGTGATTCGCGTCGACGGCGGCGCGCGCCTCGGTACACCGCGATAGGTCGGCGAGCGGGACATCGCTGCGGCGAATGCCGAGACCGGCCACAACCATGTCCCACTCGCGAGAAGGCTGCTCGTGCGGGTAGGAATGGACGGATGAGTGGTGACGAGATTGATCCCGAGTTGATCCAGTTGGCGACGAAGGTCTTCGATCTGGCCCGTCAGGGTGCGGCCGAGGCGCTCGGCGGGTATGTGGATGCCGGGGTGCCGGTGAATCTCACCAATGATCGGGGCGACACGCTGCTGATGCTGGCCGCGTATCACGGCCATCAGGAGGCTGTCGCGGCGTTGCTCGCGCGGGGAGCCGAGCCGGATCGCGCCAATGATAAGGGGCAAACTCCGTTGGCTGGGGCCGTTTTCAAGGGCGAAACCGAGATCTTGCGGGCCCTGCTCGCGGCGGGCGCGGATCCGGATGCGGGCACGCCGTCGGCGCGGGAGGCGGCCGCCATGTTCGGTAAGACCGAACTGCTGGAGCTGTTCGGCGCGTCCTGAGCGCCGAACAGCACAGCGGGCGTTACTTCAGATCATCCGCGGGCAGATACGCACCCGGGCCCGAACCATCGGAGCGACTGAAGACCGGGCGGAAATCCGCGCCGTCGGCCTCCGCGACGGGAGATGTCTCCGCAAGGACCGCGTCGTGACTGAACAGTCCGGGTGCTTGCCCGTCTTCCTGACTCATTCCTGGAGCCTCCTCCGATCGGCGGCAAATAGCGAATTATGCCGTCCACGAACAACGGTCGATCCACAACGGCGCAGGTAGCTGCGCCGAATGTCGAACAGTACATGGCGCACTCCGCTAGAGCGGAGTCACATAGGCGCCCGAGATGCCGCCGTCCACCAGGAACTGCGACGCGGTGATGAACGAGGCGTCGTCGCTGGCCAGAAAGGCCACGGCCGCGGCGATTTCCTCGGGTTCGGCAAATCGCCCCGCCGGGATGTGCACCAGGCGGCGCGCGGCGCGCTCGGGATCCTTGGCGAACAGCTCCTGTAGCAGCGGCGTGTTCACCGGGCCGGGACACAACGCATTGACCCGAATCCCGTTGCGGGCGAACTGGACACCGAGCTCCCTGCTCATCGCGAGAACTCCGCCTTTGGAGGCGGTGTAGGAGATCTGCGAGGTCGCCGCGCCCATCACCGCGACGAACGACGCGGTGTTGATCACCGAACCCTTGCCGCGCTCCAGCATGTGGCCGATGGCGTACTTACTGCACAAGTACACCGAGGTCAGATTCACCTCCTGCACCCGCCGCCACGCCTCGATGCCGGTGGTGAGGATGGAATCGTCCTCCGGCGGCGAAATTCCCGCATTGTTGAAGGCGATATCGAGGCCGCCGTAGGTGTCGACCGCGGTCTGGAACAACGACTCGACCTGGGCCTCATTGGTGACGTCGGCCTTCACGTAGAGTCCGTCGACCGCCGCTGCCGCGGCCTCACCCGCGGTGGCGTCGATATCGGCGACGACAACCTTGGCGCCCTCCGCGGCGAAGCGACGGACCGTGGCGAGGCCGATCCCGCTACCGCCGCCCGTGACGACGGCGACTCGATCTTGTAAGCGCTGCAACGTGTCTCCTCTTCGACGTGTGCTGACTCAGGTGGTTGCGATGAAGACGTTCTTGGTTTCGGTGAAGGCGAGCGCGGCGTCCGGCCCCAGCTCACGACCGAGCCCCGATTGCTTGAAACCGCCGAACGGGGTCCAGTACCGCACCGAAGAATGCGAGTTCACCGAGAGGTTCCCGGCCTCGACGCCACGCGAAACCCGCAGCGCACGGCCGACATCGCTGGTCCAGATGGACCCGGAAAGACCGTATTCGGTGTCGTTCGCGATCCGCAGGGCGTCGGCCTCGTCCTCGAAAGCCACCACCGCTACCACCGGGCCGAACACCTCCTCGGTGAGCACCCGGTCGGTCGGCGCACCGGGCAGCACAACCGTTGGCGGATACCAGAATCCGGGCCCGTCGGGCCGGTCACCGGTGAAGGCGACCTTGGTCGAAGGCTCGACGAACGCGGCGACCCGCGCCCGGTGTGCCGCCGAGATCAGCGGGCCCATCTCGGTGGCCTCGTCGGCAGGGTCACCGACTCGCACGCCGCGCACGGCCGGTTCCAGCAGCTCGAGGAACCGATCGAAGACACTGCGCTGCACCAGGATCCGCGATCGGGCACAGCAGTCCTGCCCGGCGTTGTCGAAGACCCCGTAGGGTGCGGTCGCGGCCGCCCGCTCCAGGTCGGCATCGGCGAACACGATATTCGCGCTCTTACCGCCCAATTCCAGAGTCACCCGCTTCACCTGCCGCGCGCAGCCGACCATGATCTGCTTGCCCACCTCGGTGGAACCGGTGAACACGACCTTGCGGACCGCGGGATGCGTGACGAACCGTTGCCCGACGACCGACCCCTTACCGGGCAGCACCTGGAACACACCCTCGGGCAAGCCGGCTTCGATCGCGAGTTCGCCGAGACGGATCGCCGTCAGCGGGGTCAGCTCGGCGGGCTTGAGCACCACGGTGTTTCCGGCGGCGAGCGCGGGCCCGAAGCCCCATGCCGCGATCGGCATCGGGAAATTCCACGGCACGATGATCCCGACCACGCCGAGCGGCTCGTGGAAGGTGATGTTCACCCCGCCTGGCACTGGAATCTGGCTGCCGAGCAGTCGTTCCGGAATGCCTGCGCAGTAGTGCAGCACGTCGCGGACATTGCCCGCCTCCCAGCGTGCGTTGCCGATGGTGTGCCCGGCGTTGGCGACCTCGAGTTGTGCCAGCTGTTCCAGATTCGCGTCGACGACGTCGGCGAATCGGCGCAGCAGTCGGGCTCGGTCGCCGGGCGCGACCTCGCGCCACTGCGCCGCGGCCCGGTGCGCGCGCTCGATGGCGGCGTCGGTCTGCGCCTCGGTCGTCGCCTCGATCGTTGCGACAACCTGCTCGTTCGCAGGGTTGACCACGGTGGCCGTCGTCATCGAATCAGCTCCCTTCGGTAGGCCGTCATACGCACGATGCCGCCGCCGACACGTCGTTGCGGTGTGCGCTATGGCGTGCGGTGTCCATGATTGTCTCGCTGACGCCCGCTCACGAGGCCCGCTCGCCGCGGTGTGCGGCCGCGGCCTCGACCAGGGCTCGCATCAGCCTGCGGTCGGTGGCGTTCTCCTCTGGATGCCACTGCACGCCGACCAGGAACGAACCGGTCCTCGCCTCGGCCGCTTCTATCGTGCCGTCGGTCGCATGCGCGGCCGCGACCAGGTCGGCGGCCAGCACGTCGATGGCCTGATGGTGATGGCAGTGCGCCTTCAACTCCGGCCCTGCGATGGCGGCGACCCGGCTGCCGGGCACCGTCGACACTCGAACGATATTGAACACGCCAGGAGTGCGCGAATGGTCGGTATGCCCGAGCACGTCGGGCAGGTGCTGGATCAGGGTGCCGCCCAGCGCCACATTCACCAGTTGCAGACCGCGGCAGACCGCGAGTGTCGGTATTGCGGCGGCACGAGCCAGCTCGAACAGGCCGAACTCGAAGTCGTCGCGGTCCGGACGGGTGCCCAGGGTCTGCGGATCCGGTGGCGCACCGTAGCGAGCCGGGTCGATGTCGGCCCCACCGGTCAATACCAATCCGTCCAGCCCGGCGACGACTTCCTGTCGCGCGACGCCCGCGGGCGGCAGCAGCACCGGCACCCCGCCCGCCCGCTCCACCATATCGATGTAGCTGCGTGGCAGAACCGCGCTTTCGACATCCCACGGCCCATAGCGAGCCGGCTCGCTATAGGTCGACAGCCCGATTACCGGACGTTGCCCTGCGCCACCGGCATCCTCATAGTCGTTCGAAACCACGGATTCGCTCCCAATCGGTAACCGCGGCCTCGAAGGCATCCAGCTCGACCTCTGCCGCATTCCGATAATGGTCCACCACGTCGTCACCGAACGCCGAACGCGCGACCTTGCTGTCACCGAACAGCTCGGCCGCCTCGCGCAGCGTGTGCGGCACCCGCGGACGCTGGGACCGATAGGCGTTGCCGTGGAACTCCGGTTCGAGCGGCAGCCGCCGTTCGATGCCGTGCAGACCAGCGGCGATAGACGCGGCCACCGCGAGGTAGGGATTGACGTCGCCGCCGGGAACCCGATTCTCCATGCGCAGCGAAGCCCCCGCGCCGACCACGCGCAGCGCACATGTTCGGTTGTCCCGGGCCCAGGCCAGCGCGGTCGGTGCGAAGCTGCCAGGCACGAAGCGCTTGTAGGAGTTGATGTTCGGCGCGAGAAGGTAGGTGAACTCGCGTAGGCAGTCCAGCTGTCCCGCGATGAAATGCCGCATCAGGGCGGAGGTGCCGTCCGCGCCGTCACCGGCGAATACCGGCTCACCCGATTCGCCGCGCAAACTGATGTGGATATGACACGAGTTACCCTCGCGCTCATTGTATTTCGCCATGAAGGAGAGGCTGCGCCCTTCCTGTGCGGCGATCTCCTTGGCACCGGTCTTGTAAATGCTGTGGTTGTCACAGGTCACCAATGCCTCGTCATAGCGGAATGCGATCTCGTGCTGCCCGGGACTACATTCCCCCTTCGCCGACTCGACATACATGCCAGCGCCGTCCATCTCGGTGCGAATACGCCGCAGCAGCGGTTCGATCCGCGCGGTGCCGAGCAGCGAATAGTCCACGTTGTACTGATTGGCCGGTGTGAGACCGCGATAGCCCGCGTTCCACGCGGATTCGAAGCTGTCGTCGAAGACCAGGAACTCCAGTTCGGTCCCGACGAATGCCCGCAACCCATGTTCCGCCAGCCGGGCCAGCTGTGTCCGCAGCACCTGCCGCGGCGACGGCGCGATGGGTACACCTTTGGGCTGCACATGCTCGACATCGCAGAGCACCAGCGCTGTGCCCGGCAGCCACGGCACGAGCCGCAATGTGTTCAGGTCGGGCCGCAGCACCAGATCGCCGTATCCGGTATCCCACGACGACATCGCATACCCGTCGACGGTGTTCATCTCCACATCCACGGCGAGCAGATAGTCACAGGCCTCGGTGGCGTGCCCGATCACCTCGTCCAGGAAATACTGTGCCGCGCACCGCTTTCCCTGCAGCCTGCCCTGCATGTCGGTCATCGCGACGAGCACCGTGTCGAGGGTCCCCTCCTCGACGCGCTCGCGCAGCTCCACCAGCCCCAGCATCCCCGTCCGCATCCACGACCCCTCTCGGTGCTCAACCGTGCCAACGCTAGAGCAAAAGGAGGCCATGGGTGACGGGACACACAAAACCGACAGCGGTGTCGCAGACAACTCGAACCACCACACCGGCCCCGCCGTCAGGCACTCGTCGCCAGCGGATCGGCGCACAGTACTCGAATCGCGGCGTCGCGAGTGAGCGCGGCCCCTCGGTCGTATGCCTTCGCGAATTCGTCGGCGCCCAGCAGCTCTCTGGCGCGTGCCGCTGGGCGCAGGAGGTTGTCATAGCCTCGGCGGTCCTCGATGCCGATCAGCGCCGCGCCGAGACCGATCAGAAAGGCTGCCCGGCCGGGCGCACCGTCGTGCACGGCGATCGCGGCGTACATGTGCGTCACGACCGCCACGTCCTCCGGTTGCGCGGTATCGGCGCAGGCCGCGACCGCTCGATCCAGCGTTCGACGGGCCATGGCGGTGTCGCCTGTCTGCACCGCGACCAAGGCGCGCAGTCCGGCGCACACCATCCGCGCCCGGGCCCCGAGCGCGGCGCCGGCGAAACCGGCTTCTGCCCGATCGAGTTCACGCAGCGCGACAGCACTGTGTCCCCGATGAATCTCGTACTCCGCCTCCGCCATTCGAACGTAGGCCAAGGTTCGCGGCTCCCCCGCCGCGGCGGCGTGATGGCGCGCCTCCTGCAAGGCGACCTGTGCATGATCGAGTTCACCGGCACGTACGAGTGCCGCGCCCAACTCCGCGCGAATCTCCGCGCAGTCACCGGCGATGCCGAGTTCCTCCATCACCTCCGCCGCCTGGGCGAGCTCGGCGATCCCGCGCGCGGAGTCACCGCGGCGCAGCCGTTGGCCGGCGAGCATGCGCAGCGAGGAGGCCAGCCCGAAGCGCTCGCCGAGCATCTCGAATTCGCGCCTGGCTTCGGCCAATTGGTCGAACACCAGGTCTGCGTTCGCGTGCGCCGCCATGGTCGCGAGCAGCAGCGTCATCGCCCGCTCCCACCCCGACAGCTCGCGCAGCGAGTCCGCCACCGCACGCGCACCCGCGCCGCCCTCGAGGAACGTCGGCGCGACCAACAACACCGTCTGCCCCGGCGCACCGGCCGAACCGCCTGCGCGCCTGCCGAGTTCGATCCCCCGCGCCACGGCCCGCGCACCGACCTCGGCCGAGCCGGTCTCGTACTGCATCAGGCCGTCGAGGACGAAGAGCACGGCACGGTGAGTGTCCGGCACGGGCGAATGCGGTCCGTCCTGCGAGGTAAGGATGTCGGCCGCGCCGGGGATATCGAGCACTGCCCGCGTCCATTGCAGCCGCTCGGTCTGGATGCCGCGCAGGCCCCAGTACCAGAACATCGACGCCAGCAGCCGCACACCGAGGTCGATATCGGCGCTCTCGACGGCGAATCGTAGTGCGGCCATGATGTTTTCGCGCTCGGCATCGAGCAGCGCCAAGGCCGTCAACTGGTCGGCGCCGCGCAATCGAAGGTCGGCCGCTTCGGCGAGGCGAAGGAAATAGCGTGCGTGTTCGTCGCGCAGCAGCGGACCGCGACCGTCATACGCCAGCTGTTCGAGCGCGTAGGAACGGATCGACTCGAGCATGCGGTAGCGGGTGCCCGCGCGTTCCACCAGCGACTTGTCGACGAGGTCGGTCAACACGTCGATGTCGTCGACGGCGTCCAGGCTCGCACCGGAGGGAAATACCGCAAGTCGCATCGCCAACTCCCGCTCCGAGGATGAGAGCAGCGCCCAACTCCACTCGATGACCCCGCGCAAGGTCCGATGCCGAGCCGGAGCCGTGCGGCTGCCGCTGCCGAGCAGCGCGAAACGATCGTCCAGCTTGGCGGCGATCTGCTGGACGTTCAGCGCGCGCATCCGAGCCGCGGCCAACTCGATCGCCAGCGGAATGCCGTCCAGCCTGCGGCAGATCTCCACCACCGCATCGGCATTCGCCTCGTCGACGGCGAAGTCGGGGCGGACCGCACGCGCACGGTCGACGAACAATCGCACCGCCGGATACTCGGCTGGATCGGCTACCGAATCCGCGGTCCAGGGCAGCGCGGCGAGGGGGTGCAGGTTCTCGCCACCGATGACGAGAGGCTCGCGGCTGGTGGCGAGGATGCGCAGTTGCGCACACGCTCCGAGTAATCGATCGGTGAGCTCGGCGACGGCTTCGATCAGATGCTCGCAATTGTCGAGGATCAGCATGGCACGCTGGCGCGTGAAGAACTCGACGAGCCTGGCCGTCGCGTCGCCCGCGGGCTGGTCGAGCAGACCTACCTCGCGGACACCGATCGCGGTCAACACCGCGGTGGCCACCTCGACCGGGTCGGTCACCGCCGCCAGCTCGACCAACCAGATGCCGCCCGGTGCGTCGGCATGCTCGGCCGCCTCGACGGCGAGTCGAGTCTTGCCCGCACCGCCGGGGCCGACCACTGTGACGAGCCGAGCCGTTCCCAGTGTTGTGGTAATCCGGGCGAGGTCGTCCTCCCGCCCGACAAAGCTCGTCACCTGCGCGCGCAGATTCGTGCGTCGCCTGCGCGTCGGCAGGTCGGGGTCCTGACGCAGGATCGCCAGGTGCAGGTCGGTCAGCTCGGCGGACGGGTCGATGCCCAGTTCGTCGGCCAGTTGGTCGCGGGTCCGGTCGTAGGCTCGCAGCGCCTCGGCCTGGCGGCCCGCGGCATACAGTGCGCGAATTCGTAAACCCTGCAACCGCTCCGCCAGCGGATGCGCGTCTGCCAGCGGCCGCAGTTCGTCGAGAATGTCAGTGCCCGAAGCGATCTCGATCGCGAGCCGATCTTCGGTGGCCGCAAGCCGCAACTGGTCCAGCCGCGTCGCCGCGTCGGCGGCGAAATGCAATTCGAGCAGGTCACCCAATGCGGGCCCCCGCCACAGCGCCTCTGCCTCGCGCAACATCATGAGCGCCTGCGCCGGATCGGACCCCGATGCCTGCCGCCCCACCACAACCAACTGCTCGAACCGCACCGCATCGACATCGCCGTCGTCGACAACCAGCCGATATCCCGGCGACCGCCCCTCCAGCCGGGCACTGCCGATCACCCTGCGCACCCGGGACGCCAGAGCCTGTAGCGCATTGGCCCCGTTCGCGGGCGGGCGGTCTCCCCAAATCGCCTCGGTCAGCGCATCGGCAGACACCACTCGCCCCGGCTCCATCGCCAACCGCGCCACCAACGCCCGCACCTTGACACCGACCACTTCCACCGGCCGATCGTCATCCCCACGCACTTCGAACGACCCGAGCACCAACACACGCACCCACCCAGCTTGCCGCACCACCTGACCTGAGTGGTAACTGTTCGAGCATCGGGCAGCTCATCAGCTAACCGCTGGTGATCGAACCTGCGCCAGCCAGTCCGGTCTTCGAGGACGAATCGAACACATCGAACCTGCCGGAGGTGTGGAATGAGCAGCATGAGCAAATCGGCAGTCATCCTGGCGGCGATGACATTCGCCGCTGTGTCGGCGGTTGCGGCGCCGGCGGCGAGCGCGGCCCCCGTCTGCGCGGGGGCGGGACAACCCACGATCAGGGTCGGGTTCGTATCGGGGGCGTTGGAGGGGTTGACCGTCGATGCGCGCGGCCGGGCCTACACCACCGATCTGCTGAGCGGGCGGGTGTATCGGATCGATACGCCGGGGGCGGCGCCGGTGCCCATCGCGACGGTTCCCAGTGGCGGCGCAGGCGCACTCGCCTGGACGGCGGATGAGAAGTTGCTGGTCGGCTATGGGGCCGACGCGCGGGTCGTGGCCGGCGACAGCCTGCGGCACGCGGGGATAGTGCAGCTCGATCCGGACACCGGCGCCATGCGGCCCTTCGCGGCGGGACTCAGCGCGGCCAACGGCATGGATGTCGGCGCGGACGGCATCGTGTACACCACCAACGATTTCGGCAGCCACATCGGCCGGGTCTATCCGAACGGTATCGTCCAGCCCGACTGGGCGAGCTTCCCCAGCGCCAACGGCGCGGTGCTCGGCCGCAACGACGAATACCTCTATGTAGGGCGCACCTTCGTCGACCCCGGGGTGAGCCGGATACCCACCGCCGACCCCGGCGCACCCCAGTCGCTGCTCGACCTCGGCGGCGGCGATGCGTTCGCCGCACCGGACGGGCTGACACTGGACTCCCGGGATCGCCCCGTCGTCCCGCTCGACACCGCCGGTCAGGTCATCCGCATCGACGCACCAGGTCAATACTGCATCCTCGCCAGCGGCAACCCGTTGACCAGTGTCGTCACCTACGGCCGTGGCACCGAAGGCTTCTCCGCGGGCCGCCTTTTCGCCGCTACCTTCACCGGCGCCGTCTACGAAATCCCCGGCGGATTCGACCCCGGCGCCACTCCATAACGCCCGGCGGCAGCGACGAGTAGCACCTGGCTGCGGCAAACATCGAGAAGCGTCTCCACCGTGTGTCACTCGTCGGGGCCACGGATCACGCTTGGACCAGGTCGAATTTGAGGAGATCGAAGCCGGGAGGGACGGTGTCGCTGGTGGAGATGAGGTTCCGAGCCCACAAGCCGATCAGCGCGGGGTCACCGGTGGTGCGCGCGCCGCGCAGGCAGGGGTCATCGTCGGGAGTTTCGGCGGTGAGGACCGGCAGCGGGTGGATGCGGTAGCGGTCGTCGTTTTCGAGGACTGTGGCTTTGTCCACGTAGGAGTACTGGTCGTGGTTGAGCATGTACTGGCCGATGAAGCCGCGACGGGGGCCGACCAGCGGCGCGACGGAAACCACCGTTTCGTAGAGGGTTTCGCCGATATGGCGGTGGGCGTGGCGCCCGGCCCACACCACCCGTGCCGGCATGGCCAACAGGCGCTCCACGCCCTGGACGAAGTCGTCGCCGATCCACGCGCGACCCACCGACTGCGCGCCGGGCTCCAGATAACCGATCAGTTTATGGTCAGCATCGAGTAGAACTGCTCTGCAGAACTGACCCACGGGGGCGATTTCCTTTCTCCGATAAGATCTTTCGCCCATGCTCACATGCCGGTATGTGATCTGCCCGCTGCGAACGGTTACAGCAGAGTTACCGTTGATGAAGATCATCTGAAGTGGCGCAACGGTTCCCGCGTGAACCGCTACCGCGCGGGTGACTCGTGGCGAGATTCGCAAAAGGACCCGTCGAGGACGGTGTACGGGCGAAGATGGGTGGGGCCGAGATCCGGCCGGATGGGGACGAATCGGCTCTCGCAGCCGGAACAAGAAGTGGGGAAACACGATGAAGGTCAATGCATTCGCCGCTACCGCCCTGCTCGCGATCGGGGCCACCGGACTCACCGCGGGAACTGTCAACGCGCAACCCGCGCCTGCCACCGAGACCGCGGTGCGCGGCGTCGAGCACGGGATCGAGTACGCGGCAGCGCCTGCCGCGGACGGCCGCGGGGTGATCACCACTGTCGCCGCGGGCAGCTTCGCGCTGACCGGCGACGCACAAGCCGTCACCCTGTCCGACGGCGCGGGCAATGTCGTCGTGACACTGCCGCTGGCCTTTCAGACGGCCGGCGCGAAGTTCGGTCTGACGCCACAGATCAGCGATGCCGGCCGCACCCTGACGCTGACGCCCATCGGCGCGCAGGTCGACACCCAGCAGAACGCCCAATTCATCGACGAGACCGACACTCTCGCGCGCAAGCAGTACAACGCCGGCATCGGCGCTCTTGTCGGCGCCGGCATCGGCGCGGTGATCGGCTTCTTCCTCGGCGGCGTCGGCGCCCTCGTCACGATTCCGATCGGCGCGGGCATCGGCGCCCTCATCGGCTTCGCCACGCCGTGATCGGCTGACGATCGAATCGTCGACAGTGCGGCCCGCCGGTTCGGCGGGCGCGGCGCCCCGAATCGAGCAGGCGCACGAAGCGGATCGACGTGTGCGCGCGAGCGCGCTGGCAGACTGGTTGTCGGGCCGGAAGTTTCCACTGTCCGGCCGCTGTGGCGACGCGACAGATAGGGGACCGGGATGCTGACGCTTGCGGAAGAGTTTCTACTGCTGGCACTCGATGACGACACCGGCAAGAAGTCGGTGGACAGCACTCGGGTGGGCGCGGCGCTGGCAGGCGCGGCGATAGTCGAGCTCACGCTAAGCGGGGCGCTGCGCCTGACCGAGGCAGGCGATCCCGAGCACAAACCCGGCCGGTTGGTCGCGACCGGACGGCAACCCGCGGACCTTCGGCTCGCGGACCTCGTCACCGTCGCCGACGGACGCAAACCCAAAGACGCGGTAGGCAAAGTCGCCGGATTCGGTTCCTGGCGCAGCCGAGCCGAGAAGCTGCAGGACGCCCTGCTCAACGACCTCGCCGGAGCCGGCTACCTGACCGAGGCCAAAGGCAAGATCCTCGGCCTCTTCCCGACCACCCTCTGGAAGCCCGCCGATCCCGCTGTCGAAGCCGCGATCATGACGCGAGTCCGTGCCGTCGTCGTCGACGGAACGACACCCGACGACCGCACGGCCGCCCTGATTTCCCTCGTGCACGCTGTCGACCTGCTGCCCAAGCTCTTCCCCGACATCGACAAGCGAACCGTCACACTACGCGGCAAGGCGATCAGCGAAAGCGACTGGGGCGGGCCGGCGGTGCGCCGAGCCGTCCAGGAAATACAGGCCGTCACCATCGCGATCATCAGCGCAGCCGCTGTCTCGGCGGCGAACTGAACCCGGCCGACGGTTCATGCCTGGCCGCAGCGCTCAGCGCTGCCTGCTGGTACGGGCACGCCGCCGCTCGGCCTGCAACTCGGCGAGCTCCTGCTCGAGGATCTCGGCGACGCGGAACTGGCCCGTGTCGTAGATTTCCTGCGGGCGGGCGATATCGGAGTCGGCATCGGTTGCCGCGCTGTCGGACTTCGAGACAGCCGGAGTCTGCCGAACAATGGCTGTCGACGCGGATTCCGACTTTGTGTCGGCCTTGGCGCTCACCGGTACGGTCGGCTTGCCTGCCGCCGCGGAGCTTGTCTTTGCCTTCGTGCTGGAGCTGCTCACCGTCGCGACGGGCTTGCTGTCGACTTTGGTGGCCGCGGCGGGCTTTTCGGCCGACGGCCTGCTCTTGCCGTTCGACGCGGCGGTGGGCCTGGTCTTCGCGATCGACGAGGTGGCGGATTCTTTGGCGGCCATCGGCGCGGTGAGCCGATCGACGCTGCTCGGCTCATCGTCGTCGGAGCTTCCGGGCACCGTGCGACCGGAAGTGCTCGGCGCGCGCCGGGCAGCGGTCTTGACGGTAGCCACCGACGACGCCGGTCGTTCGTCCAGACCGACCGTGGTGTCGATATCCATCACGAACGCCGAGGGCGCGACCTCGTCGGCCTCGGGCACGATCACTTCGAAGCTCTGATCCACGAACGCTTCAGTGGCACGCGGACGTGGTTCGGGCTCATCGTGTTGTTCCGCGGCCGCCAATGCCGCCACCGAGGTCGGCGTATCCGCTCGAGCACTGGCCCGGTAGCTGGCGACCGTCGGCAGCCGGTGCCGGATGAGATCCGCCGGGTCGGGCAATTCCCGAACCTGCTCGGTGGCCTGCGCGATGGCGTGCCCGTAGCGCGAGCTCGCCGCGTCGTGGATGAGCAGCGCGACACCGATCATGACCGGCGCGACCGCGTGCACGGCGGCGTCATACCACTTGCCGTCGCGTACGTACGGGTAGGTATTGAGGGTGATCGTGAGTGCGAGCAGGGCGATTTCGGCGGCGGCGACCTGCCTGCGGTTGTCGAGGATGCCCCATTCGGCCACCTTGTTCGTACCGATCATGATGATGATCAGACACACGCTGATCATCGATTCGATCAGGTAACTGAACCAGTACAGCGGGTCGCTCGGCCCGCTCGGCGCGATGTTCTGCTGGACATTGACAGCCGACCAGAGCATGCCCGCGGCAACGACACCGGCCAGCGCACGCAGCGACCACGCCCGGTGCCGGTACAGCGACGCCAGCTTGGCATGCGGGCTGGACTCGCGCCGCTGCGCGGCAATTGCCTTGCGAGCTACCAATAGATCTCTGATGTCGGCCTTCTCGATCGCTTCGGTGGTCTGCCTAGCGCGGTCGGCCGCGGCGGCGGCCGCCTGGACGTGCTTCCAACGCTGACCACGGTCCTGATCGCGAATCTTTTCGGCTAGCTGACGTTCGGCGAGCAGCTCGTCCTCGGACAGCGCCTCGGTCAGCGCAGGATCGAATTGGTACGCAAGCCGGCCACGGGCCTTCTCGACCCGCCTCGCGAGCTGCGTGACCTCGTCCTCAATGGGGTGCTCGATGGTCAATTCGACTCCCGAGGGGGGAGATTCGATGGCAGACAAGTGATCACGCGTGGGAACGGCACATGCCATTCATAGTCGATGCACCGTCGCGAGCGAAACTGCAAAATTGCCGTGTTGCGAAATAATCGGCGTGCCGCGCGCGACACACGCGGGTTCGACGGGGTTCCGCCTACGACGAGCACCCTTTATAGACGACCGACCAGTTGCCTACGATCAGCGCACCGTGACTGTGGTCGGCAGGCTGGCGAAGCCGCGATTGTTGGAGGAGTGGATGCGGCGCAGGCGCTCGGTGTCGACCTCGTAGTCGGCCACCGCCGCAACAATTTCCTGCAGTGCGACACGCAGTTCCAGCAGCGCCAGATTCGAACCGAGGCAGTGATGGCGGCCGCTGCCGAAGGCGAGCGACCGACTGGTGTCACGGTCCAGATCGAAGGTGTCGGGGTTGTCGAAGACCTCGGGGTCCCGGTTGGCCGAACCCACGATCAGCAGCATGCGCGCATCGGCCGGAATCGTCACCCCGTGCACTTCGATCTGCTCGGTGGTCGTGCGCAACTGCGTCTGCGACGACGGGTCGTAGCGCATCGACTCGGCGATCCAGTCATCGATCCGACCGTCGAATGCCTTCCGGCGCTGTTGCGGATGCAGCGCCGCGGCATGCCAGGTGTTGCCGAGCGTCAGCATGGTGGTCTCGATACCCGCTCCGACCAACAGGATCAGAACGCCGACGATTTCCTCCGGGCTGAGCCGGTCTTCGCCGTCGGCGGCGTCGAGCAGTCCGGAGAGCAGATCGTCGCCGCGCGTCTTGCTGCGCTCGATAGTCAGCTCCGTGTAGTAGCCGACCAGGGCGCCGATCGCCTGCATCGCCTCGGGCCGCAGGTCGGTGGACTCCTCCTCGGTGTACATGATCTCCATGCCGAGTTTGCGAACCATGTCGCGATCGGCCGCGGGCACGCCGACCAGTTCGGAGATCACCTCGGTCGGGAAAGGGCCCGCGAAATCGGCCATCAGATCGAAGCTGCCACGCTCGAGCAGCGGTTGCAGTAGCGTATTCGCGATCGACCGCAGTCGGGGCTCGAGCGACTGCACGCGACGCTGGGTGAACGCCCGCGTCACCAGACCGCGCAAGCGAGTGTGCTTGGGCGGATCCATGGCGACAAATGAAAAGAACCGTTCGGCCTGCGGGCCCCAGAAGGCAGGCTCCATCCGCAGACCGTTCGCGCTGGAGAAGCGGTCGGAGTCCCGCAACGCCGCCAGCACGTCCGCGTGCCGGGACAGCGCCCAGAAATCGTCGGTGTCGTTACGGAACACGGGAGCCTGGTCACGGAGCCTGGCGTAGTACGGGTATGGATCGCTGTGGACGTCGAAATCGTATGGGCTGTACTGCAATTGCATGACGAAGCCTTCCGGGGGCGGTGCGACATCACCATCGCTACCGGTGCACAACTCGAGCTGACAAGATGACCGTAGTCGAGATGAATTGAGGGCGTAGTGGACTCGGAATCGGCAGCGGCCAGGATCGACGTGACCAAGCCGCACCCGGCGCGCCGGTACGACTACTGGCTCGGCGGCAACGAGAACTACCCGGCCGACAGGGAGTCGGCCGACGCGGTGGCCGAAGCCTTCCCGACCGTCCGCCTCGCCGCCCTGGAGAACCGCAATTTCCTGCGGCGCGCGGTCGGCTACCTGGCCGAGGCTGGAATCCGGCAGTTCCTCGACATCGGCGCCGGCCTGCCCACCGCGGGCAACGTGCACGAGATCGCCCAGGGCATCGCCCCCGAATCGCGGATCGTCTACGTGGACAACGATCCGATCGTGCTCATGCACGCGAACACCCTGTTGAACAGCTCCCCCGAGGGCGCGACGGCCTACCTCGACGCGGATGTCCGCGACCCCGAGCGCATTCTCACCCACCCAGACCTGACCAAGATCCTGGACCTGAGCAAACCGGTGGCGCTGATGCTGGTCGCCATCATGCACTTCATCACCGACGACAAAGGCCCCTACGACCTGGTGCGGCAGTTGTGCGGCGCACTCCCCTCCGGCAGCTACCTGGTGATGACCCACGCTACCAACGACCACCTCACCGCCGAGGACCTCGCCGAGACGAAGGAGGCCAATCAGCGCAGCGGAGTGCCCTTCCAGCTGCGGTCCACCGCCGAATTCACCCGTTTCTTCACCGGATACGAGCTCGTCTCACCGGGCATCGCCTCGGTGATGACGTGGCGCCCGGAAACCTGGCGCGCGCACCCGAGGCCCGAGGCCGTCTCCATGCTCTGCGGTATGGCCCGTATCCCCTGATCGATGACCCGTATCGGCGGATCGGTGGCGCGCAGCCCGGACTCGCGCGACACTTGAGGCCGTGAATCGCACGCCACAACAATATTTCGACGGCCGGGGCGGTCGGTCGTGACCGCGCTTGCCCGCGGCGAGAATCGGCCTGCACCCGCCGACCGGATGACGGTCACCGTCACCTGCTCCGCTCCTGTCGACGTATCGGCGCTACTACTGGACGCGAGCGGCCGGGTCAGGTCCGATGGCGACTTCGTGTTCTTCAACCAGCCGGTCGGGCCCGGTGTCGTCTATCGGCACGGCCGCGGGGCAGGCGACATGGTGGATGTGCAGACCTCCGCGCTGCCCGCCGACGTCGATAAGGTGGTCATCACCGCCAGCCTCGACGGCAGCGGACCTCCCACTTTCGCCGGCGCGAGCTCGCTGCTGGCGACGATCGGATCCGATTCGGGCACCATCACTTTCCCGATGACCGGGCTCAGCACCGAGACCGCCGTGGTGTGCGTGGAGATCTACCGGCGCGGCGGCGGCTGGAAGGTGCGCGCGGTCGGCCAGGGCTACGACAACGGGCTGGCCGGAATCGCGACGGCGTTCGGCGTGCACATCGACGACGATCCGGCACCGCCGAGCCCGCCCGCTGCCGCGGCATCGGGGTACCAGCCGCAGGCCGCGACACCCCCGCCCGGACACCAGACGGCAGCGCCGCCGCAATTCCCGCCCACGCCTGGATATCAAACCCCCACAGCCGCACCGCATTATCCGCCCGCGGCCGCGCCGCCCGGGTCCGCGCCGCAGTACCCGCCACCCGGACACCAGGCGCCCCCCACCTATTCGCCGCCCGGCGCGGTGCCGCCGCCCCCACCGATGTCATCACCTCAGCAAGGAGCGCTGCCGATGCAGAGCGATCTGTTCAACCCGAGCCATGCGGAAGTCGCGGGAGTCGGCATCCAGAAGCAGGGCGGCAAGATGATCAAGGTCGCCGTCAACGGCGAGGTCATGGCGCGTGCCGGATCGATGGTCGCCTATCAGGGCGACCTGCATTTCCAAGCGCTCGGCTCCGGCGGCATCGGCAGAGCCATCCAGCAGCGGCTGACCGGCGAGGGCGTGCCGCTGATGAAGGTCACCGGCCGCGGCGATCTGTTCCTCGCCAATGCCGCCGCCGACGTGCACACTGTCGACCTCGACGGCACCGACGGCCTGACCATCAACGGCGCGAACGTGCTCGCCTTCGATTCGACGTTGTCCTACAACATCGGCAGGGTCCAGGGCGCCGCCGGGTTCGCCAGCAACGCCGGTCTGTTCAACTGTGTCTTCACCGGCCGCGGCCGGATCGCCATCACCACCCACGGCACACCGGTCGTGCTCAATGTCGACCAGCCGACCTACGCCGATCCGCAGGCCGCGGTGGCCTGGTCGTCGAGCCTGCAGAGCGGTATCAAACGCAATGACTCCTTCGGCCTCGGCAGGCTCATGGGCCGCAGTACCGGTGAGGGCCTGACCCTGTCGTTCTCCGGCCGGGGATTCGTCATCGTGCAACCCTCGGAACTGCCGCCGGGCGGATTCATCGGCGGCACAGGCGGCGGCCAGGAGGCCGGGCAGAGTGGCGGCGTGCTTGGCGGACTGTTCGGTTAGCGGCGCGACGGGCCTGGGTCCGCGCGATCGCATTGTGTTGCCGGTATCGACGTGCTCACGACCGCGTTAACGGCCGGATCGGTTGTACGCCATCGTGACCACTGGAGCCTTCGGCGTGCGCGTCAGGCATCATGCAAGCGACAGAAAGGGAGTCGAACACCATGGGCAACTTCGACCACACGGTCGCGACCGCGGCTATTCACACGCTGGTGGCGGACGCGGTGAAGTATCAGAACGATCCAGATCAGTTCCTTCCGCTACACACGAGCACCGTGAACATCGTCAACTTCGGTGGACGTCGCGTGAGCGGGATCGGCGCGCTGTCCGCGGCGATGAAGGCGGCATTGGCCTCCCCGCTCGCGCATGTGCGCACCGAGATCGAGGTCGACGACGTGCATTTCGTTCGCGACGACGTCGCGATCGTGGCCTGCGTCAAAAACGTCTTCGACGAGCGGGCGGACGCTGACGCGCTGCCCGCGTCGGCGGGACGACTCACCCATGTGGTCGTCGAACAGAACGGCCGCTGGCTCATCGAGTCCGCCCAGACGACGCCGATCTTGTCGAGTTGATCGAGCGAGGGCGGGCGCGGCGCTTGCCCTCGTGCATCGCCTGGATTCTGGCGACCGGGAGGGTGTGACCCCCTCGACGAGGTCTAGGAAGAATTACGTCGAGGTACTCACGACCGTGTTCTGCATAACTGCCGGATCGGTTGTACGCCATCGTGATCGTCGAAGCCTCCGGCACTCCACCACCCTGCTCGCCGTTTCGCGGGTCCGGGTCAGCCCGGCCCTCCCCGAGCATCATGTTGTTGATCAGTCGAATCCGGCAGATTGCCAGGCCCGGAATGCCGCTGAACAGCGCTGGGGCTCAGCCGAATCCGGCCGAGATGTGGTTTCGCCTGGATACATCGACCGCCGCCGAGCGCCGGCGCCATGAGGGTCGGTAAAGTGAGCTCGACCGCTATCAGGCTGTACCAGGAGGCATTCGGTGAATGCGAAATCTTTCGTGAACGGCTTCAACGCGGTGATGCTGACCTTGACGAACGCACCCGTGGTCGGGTCGCTGATGCGCAAGAGCTTCGTCGAGATCAGTTACGTGGGCCGCCGTTCGGGCAAAACCTTCAGCACACCCGTGAACTACCGCCGTTCCGGCGATTCGATCGTCATCGGGGTTGCACTCCCGGATCGAAAGAGTTGGTGGCGCAACTTCACCGAGGAAGGCGGCCCGATCACGCTGCACCTCGAGGGCGGCGACCGGCGTGGTCACGCGCTCGCACATCGTGACGAGCGTGGGCGGGTCACGGTGCGTGTTCGCCTGGACGATTCGACCGCAGTCCCGAGCACCGGCGTGGACGGCGACTGAGCGCCCACAGCGCCAGGACCGAGGGCGTGGACAGATTCGGCGGTGTGGCGGTGCCCGGGGCGGGCACCGGATCCGTCGTCGTGAACGCGCGAGGTGAAGACATCCCACTCGCGAGCGGCGGTTAAAGGGAACGCGAACGCATCGACGAGCGTGAACGCCAACGCGGGCTGGGACGCGGATCGGACTAATTGCGCCGTGCGCGGGCGCGGCGCTTGCCCTCGTGCATCGCTTGAACTCTGGCGATCGGGATGGTGTGGCCCTCCTCGATCAGATCCGCGGGCAACGCCTGCGGCGCAGGCATATTCGCCGCCCACGGGTCTCGGTCGCCGAGCAACTTCGGTGCGGTGTAGATGGTGAAATCACCCGGGGCGATGTCGCCGAGGTCTGCCCAGCCGACCGGGAACGACACCGTCGTGCCCGGTCGTATCCGCGGGCTGTAGGCGGCGACAACGGTCGCGCCACCCGCGCGCGTCGAGTCGAGGAAGACCTTGCCGTCGCGGTCCGCACGGATGAAAGCGGTGGTAGCCAGTACTGGATCGATGCGCTCGGCACGCGCGGCAATCGCGCGGGTCGCCGCGGCGACGTCCTCGATGGGAATGCCGGGCACGAGCGGGACGAACACATGCAGGCCTTTGGCGCCGCTGGTTTTCACCGCGCCCGCGAGTCCGTCGTTGTCCAGCGCCTGACGGATCAGCTCGGCGGCGAGCACGACCTGCCGCATCGGTTGGCCGGGCGGCGGGTCGAGGTCGAGAACGAGATGCGTCGGACCTTTCTCATACTCCGCGAGCAGTAGCGTCGTGTGATATTCGACCGCACGCTGGTTGCCGAACCACAGCAGCGTGCGCACTTCGTCGCACAGCGCATAGGTCACTTCGCGTTGGGAGCTGTCGGCCCACATCGTCACGCGGTGCATCCAGTCCGGGGTGTATTTCGGCAGGTTCTTCTGCATGAAGGGCTCCTGCCCCGGCCGGATCCGCAGCACCGAGAGCGGCCGATCGCGCAGCTGCCGCACCAGCCGATCCCCGACCATCTCCAGATAGTCGATCAGATCCCGTTTGGTCGCCTGCGCGCCATCGAACAGCGGGGTGTCGAGATTGGTCAGTCGCACGCCCGCACGGACCTCTTCGCCGCTCATCGGCCCACCATCCCCCGCGACAGCGCCATGGTCAATCCCTATGGTGCGCTGACCCATGCCAACCGGGCGTGATCTCGATCGTCTGCCGGTTCAGGCGGCGTTGATCGCCGTGATCAGGGTCCGGTTGGCGGCGGTGCGGGTGGTGATGATCTGAGTGAAGGTCTGTGGTTGCTGCCCGGGATGCTGCTGGGTCAGCTGGACCTCCCAGTGCGATTGACCATCGCCGACCCCGGTGGCGGTTCGAGTGATCAGCACGCAGTAGAGGGTGCCGACGGGTATCTGGTTGATACCGCGCTGGATTTGCTCGGCGGGCGGCACGGCGGCGTCATCGGCGACTACGGCGCGGGCCGCGGAGCCGGAGCGTTGCACGTAGTAGGCGCGCTCGAAGGCCAGGATCGCGGAGGGTCCGTCACTGGTGCCGCCGGGGTCGGTGCCGGACACCACATCCGGGGTGCTGCGCTGCTCGCAGCCGGGGGTCGCGAACGCGGGCGACCGGTCTCCTGGCGCCGCGGTTGCCGAGGTACGCGTGACAGCACTCGACGCCGAAGTCGCCTTCGACACCGGACTTGTCGCCACGACCGATGGCTTGTGCTTGTCGGAGCTCTTGACCGCGATCAGCACGACCGCGGAGATCGCCACCACGATGCCGAACACGATCAACAGCGCGAGCAGTCGGCTGCCGCCCGATTGCTCCTGACGCCGCGGCGGGTGGCGCAGTCTGGGGCCGGGATTTCCGCCGGATCGGTCGACCAGCGTCGGCACCAGCTCACCTGGCTCGTCATGGTGGTCGGATTCGGTGTCCGCGTCATAGATCGGATATCCACCATGATCAATCGCCGAGTCCGGGAATTCCTCGGCAGGGCTCGGCGCATCCAGCCAATGCTTCCAGTCGCCGGAAAGCTCCGACGGACTCGGTGCCGGGCCGGGGTCCGGTTCCGGTCGCTGCTGGGGCACGTCCACCTCCGGGGTCAGCTCAGCTCCCGAAGTGCGACGAGCCGAGGGCCGACGCCGCTTCGACGGCGGCTTGGCAGGCAGGCGCAACATGGGCAGGCCGGTATCGAATGGGTTGGCCTGTCCTTGATCCTTGCTCGAGTCGCCGGGATCAGAGCGTGTCATCGCCGAAATCGTCGAAGTCGCCGATAACGGCGGCCGGGACTGCTTCCGCGCCGGTCGGAACGGTCACGCCGAGCTGACCCTCACGAGGCTTGTGCTCCTGATCGCCCGATCCGGGCGACGACGGCAACGCCAACCCACCCGTGACACCCGGCTGGCCCGCGGGCGCGGGGGGTTTCGGTAGCGGCGAGTCCGCGACCGCCGACGGATTCGGCCCCTCCGCAGGCGCGGGTGCAGGTTTGGCTTCGGGTTTCCCGCTCATGGCGGAACCGTTCTGCGTGGGCGGAATCACCGTGCCGGTCCCCGGTGCCGGAGTCGGCTTGGGCGCTTTACCACCGAAATCGAACAGCGGTGTGCCGCTGGGAGTAGTCGAGGCGCCGCCGCCCGTAGTGCCGCCGCCGGTGGTGCTGCCGGGGTGGATGAGCTCGGGAATCGCCTTGTCGACCGATGCGGCCACGGTGTCCATGGCGTGGGTGCCGACCTCGACGATCTTGTCGATCAAGTGGGTGCCGATGTCGACTCCCGCGGTGATCGCCGCGGTGCCGAGTTGCACGCCCGCGGAGATCAGCTGCTGCTGCAATTGCAGCTGGGCCGCCGCGGCCGGATCCAGGGGTTGCGCTGTCGCACCCGCAGTGGTGGCGCCGGGCACCAGCTGTCCGGGGGTGGTGCTCTGGTTGGCCGCGACACCCGCCGGTGTGGTGACCGTGAGCGGTCCCATTTCGTCCAGACGCCGGGTGTGGCCGTCCATTTCCGTCTGCGCGGCCGTGACCGTGGTGACGGCATCTCGCAGCGCCTGGGTCGCCCGCGCGATCACCGCATCGGTGTCCGGGGCCGAGGCCGCGTTGCCCATGATCACCCGGGCGTCCTTGCGGAAGTCCTCGATGATCTGGTCCACTCGCCGCGCGGCGCGGGAGCTGGTGACGTGCGCGTCGCCGAGCACCGACAGGTATGCCGGCCCCCGGTCGGAGATCTCACCGATCTCGGTTCTTGTGGTGCGCAGCGCGGGCACCGCGGCATCGGCGCCGGTGGATTCCCACGACGATTCCAGCGCGTGCAGACCTTCGCGTTGCGGGGCCTCGGTGTCGGCCACCTGTGTGGAGGCGGCGGCCAACGCACTGGTGATGGTCTTGTCGGGGATGGCGACACCGGTGCCGAGCGAGGCGCGCAACGTCAGCAACGGCTGCACGAGCGCGGCCACGATCGGCGGATCGACATCCGGGTCCATGACCGGCGTCGGAGTCGCGGCGGGCGTGCTGACCGGAGTCGTCGCCGCTCGCCTGCGCAGACCCATCAGGCTGCTCATGGTTCTCATGTCAGCGCCTCCCCTGCTTGGGAAATGGCACCCGCGGTGTCGGCATCGACGGTGTGCGTGTCCTCGTTGTAGTCACGCAGCACCTTCCCGTAGGCGGCGACGAGCTGGCCCGCGGTCGAGAGCGCCTGCGTGTGCTCGGCTACCGCTTCGGAGAATCGCGCTGCGAATCCGGCGCCGACCAGCCCGAGATCGGTGGCCAACTGCTCCGGATTCATCGCACCGGCCGCGGACGCCGACGCGGACGCCAGCTGTTGCGAGACCGTATTCGCGATCGTGGTGTAGGCGGCAAGCACCGCCGGGTCGAGCTTCAGCGCGTCCACTGTTCCCCCTTACGGAAAACCAATCTTTCGCTGTCGCGACACAATTCGACACAGTGAGCCTACTTGGCTCGTGGGCAGCGCGCGCCCGATCTCGACAGGCGGACTGTTCCGATCGAATCTTAGCCGGAGCGCGCCGCTGGGTCCGACGCTGGTTGCCCGACCGACTGCCGTTGCGCAGTCCGGCAATTCGATGGCCCCCGCTCGGTACAGTTACTTAGCGATGTTCTGTCGAGTTCTCGGCCACATAGAGGTCGAGATCGACGGGACCGAGGTGGAGCTCGGCGGTCCGGTCCCGCGCAGGATGCTCGCCGCGCTCGCGACCGGCGACGGTGCACCGGTACCCGACTCGACGCTGGCCGAACTGGTCTGGGGCGAGGAACCCGGCGCGGACATCCAGAACACGATCAGGGTTGTCGTGCATCGCCTGCGCAGCGCGCTCGGAACTCAGGGACGCGAATTCGTGCAACCGATCCCGACCGGGGAATCAGCCTGGCCGCCCACGCGGCCTGGGTGCGACGCTTCGCGGCAGACCAGGCAGCGCTGCGGAACAGGCCGCACTCGGATTCCGCGATCCGCTGCCTGGAGGCCGATCTCGCCAATCTGCGCGCGGGCATCGGCCACGATCTGCGACACCGCCCTGCCCAGGCGCTGCGGACCACCGGCGAACTGTTCGTCATGTGGGTGTCGATCGGAGCCGTGCCCGAGGGCATGCGGCTGATCAGACAGGCGCTGTCCGCCGCAACCCACGCCTGCGCCGCCGACCGTGCGCGCGGCCTGATCGCCTTGTCCATCACGTCCTTTCACGCCGGCGATTCCCCTGCCGCTCTCGCGCTGGCGAACCCGGCGATTTCGGACTCGTCGCGGCGGAAGCTGTAGGCCATGCGACAACGGTCATCCGTCGGCATTACCGGCCGATCACACGGCCCCGATACCCCGTGATGCAATGATCTACGCGTGACTCCGTGGCTTCCGCTCCTCAGTTCGTTGGTCGTCGCCGGTGTGGCGCTCATCGGCGTGGTGATCAACAACCGCACCAATCGCGGCGCGATCGCCGCCGCAGACGAGCGGAATCAGGTGATACTCGCTGCCGCGCAGCGCACCATCGAGCTGACCAATACCGCCGCCGAACAGCGTGGACACGAAATGTGGCGGCGCGAAACGATTCTGACGACCGTCAGCTCCGTGCTGGCCGTCGCCACCGAGGTGCGACAGCAGCTGTCGGCCTGCCACCGCTGGAATGTCGGGGGCAGCGACGACATCGACAGAATCGGCGAGGACATCGAGCAGACGATCTGGGGACGCGGCGGGCCGATCAACAAACTTCGCGTGCTGTCGGATCGCGAGATCCCCAGTCGCTGTGAAGATCTGCTGCGCACTCTGACCGCTGCCCGGAATATCACGTTGCAGCGATTGAAGATCGAAATGGACGACGAGGCGACCGGCGAGGAGATGCAGGCCGTTCTCACCCTGTGGACGAAGGCCATCGCGCGGACCGTCGAGGAGGAACGCTCGGTCATCAACGCGACGCGCGCGGAACTCGGCATCGATGGCCTGAGCGACATTCCGGAGTTCGCGCCCGAGCCGTTGCCCGACCTGGTGCAGACCCAACCGGCGTAACGGTCACCGTTCGGCGAAGGCACCGTCCTCGCGGTGCCACACCGGATTTCGCCTGCGGTGGCCGGCCTCGGCGGCGCGCCTTCGGCATGATTGCCCTTGACTTGAACCGTGCTTCAAGTTGGAAGCTGGTGTCATGACCGAAACACACAACGACCCGATATCACTCCACCCGCAGGTCCAGGCCTATCTGGCGCGCCTGGCCGGCTTCAACTTCGGTGCGCTGCACACCTTCCCGCCGGAGCAGGCGCGCGAAGGTCTCCGCCGACAGATCGCCCTGCTCGGCGACCCGGAACCCATCGCGAAGGTCGAGGACCACACCATCCCGGGCGCAAGCAGCCCGATTCCGATCCGCATCTACACCCCGGACGGCAGCGGCCCCTTCCCCGTGCTCGTCTTCTTCCACGGTGGCGGCTTCATGCTCGGCGATCTGGACACCCACGACGGCCTGGCCCGCAGCCTTGCCAACGGCGCACAGTGCATCGTCGTCTCGGTCGACTACCCGAGAGCCCCCGAACATACTTTCCCCGCAGCGCCCGACGCCTGCTACGCCGCGACACAGTGGGTGGCCGACAACGCGGCGAGCATCAATGCCGATGCGGCGCGCATCGCGGTCGGCGGTGACAGTGCGGGCGGCAACCTGGCGACCGTTGTCGCGCATATGGCACGAGACAACAACGACGGCCCGGCGCTGGTCTTCCAATTGCTGATCTACCCCGATCTCGATTTCCGCAGAACGAATTTCAGCATCCGCGAGTACGCGGGCAAATACGGCAATATCGGCCGCGAAACCCAGCACTGGTTCATGGACAACTACCTCAACAGCGCCACGGAGAAGCTCGACCCACGCGTCTCGCCACTACTGGCCCCCGACTTGGCCCGACTCCCGGCGACACTCATCATCACCGCCCAATACGATGCACTGCGCGACGAAGGCGAAGAGTACGGCGAACGCCTCGAAGAAGCGGGCGTCCCGGTCACGGTCACTCGCTATCCAGGCATGATCCACGAGTTCCTTCGGCATCCCTTCGACGACAGCAAACAAGCACGAGCCGACGCCGCGGCAGCGCTCGCGCAGGCCTTCAGCCGATGAGGACCGAACGAACCCGGCCATATCAGCATGCGATCGCGGCCGGGTTTCCATTCATCCAATACACACGAATGGGATCGGTCGATGCTCGACGTATGGAGACAAAGAACGAATTCCAAACCTTGCTCGACACCTGGGCCGCGGCGATCGTCGCCAACGACGCCGACGCCATCGGCAGCTTCGCCACCGACGATTGGATCCTCACCGGTCCCGAAGGCGGGCCCGGTGACCGGAAAGGGTTCCTCTCGGTCGTCGCGTCCGGTGAATTGACCCATTCGGAGATGACGTTCGAACTGCTCGAAGCGCGGGTATTCGGTGATGTGGCCGTGGTTCTCGCACACGGAACCAACAAAGGAACTTGGCGTGGCGAGCCGTTCAGCGCCGACGAATGGGTCACCGAGGTGTTCGTCCGCGAGGCAGACGCCTGGTTGTGCACAATGAGCGCCCTGACCCCCGACTACGCGGCATCACCGTCCGAGCTCGGCCGCTAGCAACTCGATCAGGCCGGGGAACCGAGCCGCGAGGTCGGCCCGGCGGAGTTGGGCCATATTGCTGTTGCCCCGGTTGACCTGCCGGATGAGTCCGGCCGCGCGCAGCGTCCGAAAGTGGTGCGTGAGAGTCGCTTTCGACACGGGAAGGCCGAACGAACTACATGTTCGCTCGGTTCCGTCCGGCTCGGCGAGCAGCGTGAGGATCACCCGCCTGCGGTGCTGATCGGCCAGCGCCGCAAGCACCGCGCCCAACTCCATCTCCGCCTGGGTCGGCTCGCCGCCATCGGGCACCGTAACCCCTCTCACAAAGGTACGAATTGATTCTTACCTATCCGCACTCTAGCGTGCCAGGTATGACCCAGATCGTACCTAACACCCCCTTCGCGCTGGTCGGCTTCGCGCGCCCCAAGCCCGAGCGCGCCGCCGAACTACGCGAGCTACTCCTGTCATTCGTCGCCCCCACCCGCGCCGAGGACGGCGCCCTCGAGTACCACTTCCACGAGGACAGCGCCGACCCGGGCACCTTCGTCTTCTACGAAGTGTGGCGGTCCAAGGAAGACCTGGACCGCCATCTGGCCCTACCCCACCTGCAAGACTTCTGGGAGCGCCGCATGGACTACCTCGAGCAGGATCTCGACATCAAGTTCCTGACCATGCACAGCCCCTATCCGCGGGCCATAGACGCCTGACCGGAAAGCGTCCCGGCCACCACGAGCGCCTACGCGCCGACTTCGGCCGACTTCTTGCCCTCTTTCGCGCCACGCTTGCGCTCCGGTTCCGCGACAGCGGAGGTGTCCGGCTTGCTCCGTGCGGGTGGCGGCACCCGCGGAGCGTCTTGCGCCGCACGGTATGCGGCCATCACGTCCGCCGAGATGCGACCGCGGTTCGATACCTGGTGGCCGTTCTCGGCGGCCCACGCGCGGACGGCGGCGAGTTGCTCGCCGCCGGATGCGGCCCGCTTCCGGCCACCACCGGACGACACACGGCCCGTCTTGCGCGCCTTCTCCGCCCACGGCGCGAGTGCCGCCCGCAGCCTGGCGGCATTCGCGGCCGACAGATCGATGTCGTACACGCGGCCGTCGACAGCGAAGGACACCGTTTCGTCACCCTGTGAACCGTCGATGTCGTCGACCAGCGCCTCAATGATTCGCCTTGCCACTGTAGATTCCTTTCCGGTGACGCCCATGCAGATCGCTGGCGACGCTAACACGGCAACCGCGGAAAACCGGGTCAGCGCACGCGCGATTCTCGTGTGTCGATCACCTCGTCAGATGCGTTTCGCGGGACGGCTATTGATCGACGCGCCTGCGGTGTAGCGCTGCCACCATTGTTCGAGCAGCGCTGCCATATCAATGCTCGAATCGATCAACCACCGGGCCTGCAGGCCGTCCGCGAGGGCGAAGAACATCGTCGCCGCGGCATCGGTGTCGAGGTCCTCCGACAACTCGCCCGCTTTCTGCATCTCGCGCAGTGCGCGCGAAAAACCCTCGGTGCCCAGCTGATAGCGCTCCAGCATGTAGCGGTGGGCCGGATGGCGCGGATCCGCCGCGGCCGCCTGCATATGGGTGAACAACTCGATCAGTCCGGGCACCGCCGCGTTTCGGCGAACGATCTCCACGAATGCGGCGGGCGCGGGGCCGCGCGCTGCGGCGAGGTCGGATTCGTCGCGCTTGCGCAGCACAGCGACGAACAATTCCTCTTTCGACCCGAAATAGTGCAGCAGACCGCCCTGGCTCAGCCCGACCGCCTCCGCGAGTTCGGCGATGGACGTGGCCAGGTATCCACGCTCGGCAATGGTGCGCAGCGCGGCGTCGAGGATCTGCTCTCGCCGTTCGATACCTTTCCCATAGGGACCCCGTTTCACCACCGGGTCAGTGTAGGCACGGACCAGGGACTCCTTGCCAGCAAAAACCGAGCACTGTACGGTTTTCGTTCAGACGCACTCCTCGCACCTGCCGTGCCTGCACAGAATGAACAGGAGCACCTCGATGCGACTCCGCCTCAGTGGCCTCTGCCTGGCGGTCCTTGCCGCCGTCACCACCATCGCGCAAGGCGCACCGGCCGCCGCGCGACCGGAGCCGCCCGCTCGGGTCACGCCGCTCGGCGAGGACTTTCTGTGGGGTGTCGCCGCCTCGGGATTCCAGTCGGAAGGGCATGCGCCCGACAGCAATTGGACCCGCTACATCGCGGCGGGCAAGACCGATGATCAATACCAGAACTCAGTCGACTTCTTCTCGCGGTATCAGTCCGACATCCATTTGGCCGAGCAGTTGGGCGTGCGGGTGTACCGAATCGGCATCGAATGGGCGCGCGTACAGCCGCAGCCCGGCGTGTGGGACGAGAACGCACTTCGCTTCTACGACAACGTGATCGCCGCCATCACCGCCGCCGGAATGCGCCCGATGCTGACCCTGGACCACTGGGTCTACCCCGGCTGGGAAGTCGACCGCGGCGGCTGGAACAACCCCGGCATCGTCGAGAACTGGCTCGCCAACGCACGCAGGGTCGTCGATCGCTACGCCGCGGTCGATCCATTGTGGGTCACCTTCAACGAGCCAACGATGTATGTCCTCAACGAGACGCGTCACGGCGGCATCCCACCGCTCGCGGCCCCCGCCATGTTCGATCGGATCGCCCACGCGCACAACGACATCTACGACTACATACACCACACCCAGCCTGCTGCGATGGTCACCAGCAACGTCGCCTACATTCCCGCCGTCGAGGACGCCGTCAACGGTTCGACGATCATCTCCCGCATCGCGGCCAAACTGGACTACATCGGCATCGACTACTACTACGGCCTCTCCCCCGACAATCTCGCCGGGATGACCAACTTCACCGAACTCTGGAAGAACCCGCTCCAGCCGGAAGGCATCTACTACGCCCTCCAGCACTACGCCCGCCTCTTCCCCGGCAAGCCGCTCTATATCGTCGAGAACGGCATGCCCACCGAGAACGGCCTCCCCCGCGCCGACGGCTACACCCGCGCCGACGACCTCAACGACACCGTCTACTGGCTCCAACGCGCCAAAGCCGACGGCATGAACCTCATCGGCTACAACTACTGGAGCCTCACCGACAACTACGAATGGGGCTCCTACACACCCCGATTCGGCCTCTACACCGTCGACGTCCGCACCGACCCCACCCTCACCCGCCGCCCCACCGACGCCGTCCCGGCCTACACCGCCATCACCCGCGACAACGGCGTCGCCCCCGACTACCGCCCCACCCGTGCCCCCAAATCCTGCTCTCTCGTCGACGCCGTCGCCAGCTGCACCGACCCGGTAACCGTTCCCCGCTGATTCTCCGTCACGCGCGCGCCGACCATGACAGCGTTCCGTTAGGCCAACGCTGTACGCGAGGATCGACGGCGGCTGAGAACTCCTCTCAGCCGTGGGAACCGGCGCACATCCGCCGAGCCTTCCGCCCATTCACGAAATCGATGGCAGGACACCCTTTTCAGGGTTCACCGCAGGCAATCCTCACGACGCTTCCCCGCCCCATCAGCCCCGGCATCGCCACCTCCGCCCACTAGCATCGAACTCCGGTCAACGGTCGAAGCGCCCGAGCCGACGACCGCGGCATCGCTACCACCGGATGAACGACAGGTCGGCCGTTGACCTTTGGGCGTCTACGCATGGGAGACGACTCGGTCGACAGCGGAAGCAATCTTCTCCAGACCCGCTCGGCAAGGGCACGCATGTTCACTCTGTACAGCTCCAGGATCGATAGGACGGTATTGATGAAATCGCGCACATATTCGGGGTTCCTGTCGGGGATCGCCGCCATCTCATGCATCTCCGCGGTGACAGTCGGCTATGCACCCACCGCGTTGGCTGCACCGAACGCCCCATCGGATCCACTGTGCACGATCACATACCCCACTCCGGACGACTTTTCCGTCCAGGCAACCAGCGACGCGTTCGCCACCTCGGTCACCAGTGGGTCCATGGAACTGAAGCTGCACACCGACTCTCGGTCGCAGACCGGATATGATCAAAAATTCGCGGTTACCTGGGCGAACATCACTACCGGTCGCAACGGACAGGCCGACGCTTCCGCCTTTGTGAAGGGCTCCGACAACACCCTGTCCATCCCAGGCACTGTCACGAAAGCGGGACGGATTGCCCTGGTCCTGAGCGTGACGAACCACGGAACGGGCGACAACTACACCTACGGCGACTGCAGCGTGGAATACACGGTGCCCTAGTCGATCCGAATCGTCCGGCCCAGCTCATCGAACCCTTTTGATTTCGATGAGCCGGGCCGGAGGCAGTTACGCGCAGGATTCAGCGGAGGTGCGTCTTCAGGAAATCGAGGGCATCGGGCAGCGAGGCCAGGAACGCGCCACTATGGCCCTTGCCCGGATACGTCCGCACGGTGATGCGAACGCCGGTATTCAATTCCTGCAGCCGGTTTCCGTAACTGTCGGTCTCCGCAGGAGGCACATCGATGTCGGCGGTCCCGTAGCCGATCATGACGTCACTGACGAAGCGGTTCTCGGGGTATCCGGCCAAGGCGGTGATATCCGCCTCGAATGTCGGCGTCGGCTCGTCGGGGTCGGCGACCAGTGCCGCAGGGCGCCGGCCGCCGGCGCCGGCGACCAGATCGGCAAGGCATTCCGACGCCGCCTTTTCCACGTAGTCTCTTCCGAAGTCGGAAAGGAAGGGAGTCACGCTGTCGGGGTGCAACTCCTGCAACGACGCAAGAAAGTACGCCGCGTAGCCCACCTGGTTCTCGGCGCCTGTCGAGGTTCGCTCGAACATCTCCCGCAGGCTCTTGCTCGGGTTGGTGCGCAGCCCCGTGGCTATCACCCCGTTCAGCCCTGCCGCGGAGCCGCCGCCGCCCGCGCCGTAAAGGGCGGCCGCGCTCATCGCGGCATGCGCCCCTTCCGACTGGCCGATGACCACCCATTTGCTCGACAACGGAACGGGCGTCGTGCGAATCGCGGCGACCGCATCCAGTATCGAGCGCCCTTCGACATTCGTGTTGTAGTAACTGAACTGACCACTGGTGCCGAGCCCCTGATAGTCGGGAGCCAGAACCGCATACCCGCTGTCCAGAATGTGACTGAAGTAGGTCTTGTTGCGTTCCGATTGCGGCCTGCGCGAGGGCGCGCAGGAATCGCCGATGCCCGCGGTGCCGTGCGCCCACACCACCAACGGCCACCCACCCTGCGGCGGCAGGCCTTTGGGCAGGTACAGCGCACCCGATGCCGGAGCGGGCGCGTCGCGCTGATCCTTTGTGGTGTACACGATCTCCAACGCAACCGCGGCCTCGGCGAATGACCATGCGGGATCGAGCACTCCGACGCTCCGCAGCTGTCCGAGGTCCTGCGCCTGCGCCTGCGCCTGCGCCTGCGCCTGCGCCGATGGCATTGCAATACTGGCTGCGACGCAGATGCCCAGCGAAGCCGCAACGCGAACCGCGCGCCGAAAAGACATGACGGACATGCCGTCGAACCGTACCAGCACAATCCATGAATCACTTTCCCAACACGGCGATGCGATCGCCGCGTTATCGACACCCCAAACCGACCATGCGGATTGCACAGCGAGCCCTGCACGACGCAGGGCTCGACAATAACCAGCCTTTCTGTAGCCGAATATGTTCCGGCTCAGCAAGTTTCGGTGCGCCGAGAAGGTCGTGACGTGCCCGGGTACGCCTGGTACGTTCACCGTCATGCGTCGCATACGAAGTCGCCTCGTGGTTGCCCTGTGCGCAGTCGCCGCCGCTGTTACCGTCACCGCGGGGTGTTCCGCGCAGCAGGAACAGCATCACGCCCCTGTCCCCGTCGCTGCCTCGTCGGCGGCGGCGCACCCGGACCACCAGCCGGTCGGCGCGCAGCCCGTCGGGCAGCCTCCCAGCGGGTGCCTGCCGCCCCCGATGGGGTCCGATGGCAAGCCGCTGCCGCCACCGCTGAGTGCCGACGGGAAGCCGCTACCGCCACCGACCGGTGCCGATGGCAAGCCGTGCCCACCCCCGATCGGTCCGGACGGCAAGCCCCTGCCCCCGCCGCCCGCACACCCCTGACGATCCGCTCCCGCCTATGGGCGTGAGCCTCTTCTCGCGTACGTGTCCGACCCGGCAACTCAGTTGTCGGGTGGGAATTGTCCCTGCGCCTGGATCGATGTTCCATTCAGGGTGAAGGTCACCACGCTCGGTCCACCCTGCGGGCAGCACAGCGCGTCCTCGGGCTTCGGCCACCGATAACTGCACCGAGACGGTTTCTCCTGCGGAGGCCTCGCCGCGGCCTCCGCCTAGAGCATCGCTGCCGGGATCGCGGAGGTCAGGCCGCCGTCGACGAGTAGGTCCTGTCCGTTGATATAAGACGCTTCACCGGAAGCGACGAAGGCGACCGCGGCGGCTACCTCCTCAGCAGTGCCGACACGACCGGCGGCCACTGTCGCACCAACAGCGGCCTGGGCCTCGGCGGAAGCCTCGGCCCGGAAAGCCGGGGTGTCGATGTAGCCGGGGCTGACGGAGTTGACTCGGATACCCCTGGGCGCCAATTCGGCTGCGAGGGTGCGGGCCAGGTTGTGTACCGCCGCTTTGGTCGCCGAATAGAGAGCAGCGTCCGGTACACCGCGATGCAATGCGAAGGACGCGTTGATCACGATCGCCGCCTGGTCCGACAGCAGCGGAAGCGTCTTCTGGATGGTGAAGAACGCTGCTTTGAAGTTGATGTCCACGACGCGGTAGAACTCGGCCTCGGTGACGTCACGGGCAGCCTGAAAAGCGCCGATGCCCGCGTTGGCGAACACCACATCCAGCCGCCCGTACTGCTCGCGGATGGCTGCTGTCAGCGTTTCGAGGTCGGTGAGACTCGCCGCGTCACCAGGTATTCCGAGCGCCCGGTCACCGAGCTGAGCGACCGCGGCGTCCAGCCGGGTCTTGTCACGCCCGGTGATGATCACTTTCGCGCCTTCGGCGACCAGCCGGTGCGCGGTGGCCAACCCCATGCCGCTGGTGCCTCCGGTGATCAGTGCGACCTTGCCGTCGAATCGGGAACTGTTCTGCGTCATGGGTTCAGCGTGCCGCCGCGCACGCCGGATATACAGTGCGCAGTTATCGTAGGAGTGGCAGTAGCACGTTCGGGACCGGTATCGAACCGCCTCGTAGCTGTCAGGCGGGGGCTGCGAGACGCAGGTGTTGTAGTCGTTCGAGTCGGCCCACGGTTTCGGTGCCGGGCCGGGGGTTGTACAGCACGAGGGACCAGTCGGGGTGGTCGGCGACTGTCAGGGTCGTCGCGTCGAAGTACAACGCACCCGCCTCGGGATGACGCAGCGCATTGACAGCCTGAATCGGCACGCCGACCTCATGGCGTCCCCACAGTTCGGCGAATTCGGGACTCACCGCACTGAGATCGTCCACCACCCTTCGAAATTCGGAATCGCAGGGAAAGTGCGCCGCGTCGGCGCGATAGGCGGCAACGACAGCGGCGCAGGCCGATGCCCACACATCGGGCATCGCGCGATATCGGGGATTGGTGAAGAACGTGATCAGGCAGTTGTGGGCGGTGTTGTCGAAGCCGAACACCGCCCGGGCGGTGTCGTTGAACGCCAGCACGTTCCAGTAGCGATCCCGCAGCACCGCAGGCCGTTGCTCCCACGCGTCCAGCAGCTGCCGCACCTCGGAGGTGACCTCGGTGGCCCCTACGTCGGGAGACGGCGGGTTGAGACCAGCGAGCAGATACAGGTGCGCGCGCTCCGGCTCGCTCAGCAGCAAGGCTCCGGCAATGCCGTCGAGCACTTCGGTCGAGACCGTGATGTTTCGGCCCTGCTCGAGCGAGGTGTACCAGGACACTCCGACCCCGGCCAGCAGCGCGACCTCCTCGCGCCGCAGCCCGGGAGTCCGTCGCCTGCCCACCACAGGAATTCCGACATCCTGCGGTGCCAGCCGCGCCCGGCGGATGCGCAGGAAGTCACGAAGCTGCTCGCGGCGGCGCTGCGTGGATTCACTGACCATAGGCCACGGTAACAACGAAGTATGCGCGCGAGAAACCGCTGCGTGGGATCGGCGACGACCGATCCGGCAGCCAGATCGGCGCGCGGACTATCCGAGTCGGTGCTCCTCCACAAAACTGCTCAGGCTCGTACCGTTGAGGTCCAGGTAGAGCTGGCGCTCGGTGACCGACAGCGTCATGGTGTTGCGGCGTCCGAGCGCGGCGACAGCGGAGTCGATGAAGTCGCGATCGAAGCTGTAGACGGGAATGGCTTCGGCGCGATGGATCTTTTTGCCGACGAGCTGGGCGAGTACTTTGGCCGGATCACGATGGGTATAGACGGCGGCGCGGCCGGCCAGTTTGCTGCCTCGGTGCAGACGTTCCGCATCGGGGGCACCGACCTCGATCCAGCCGGTGAGCCGACCGGTGAGATCACGCACCAGCACCGCGGGCTCGTCGGTCGCCGAAATGCCGCCGTCGCTGAAGGCGATGCCGTCCTGATATTCGAGGCAGTACGCGAGCAGTCGGGTCAGCATGTATTCGGCGGTTTCGGACGGGTGGCGCGCTATCCGCAACTCCAGGTCCTGGTAGACGGCACGGTCGACGTCGGCCAGTTGGACGGCGAAGTTGTGCAATGTTGCGCTGAGGGCCATAAGAGCAGAGCCTAAACCTGCTACGACCACCCGGTTCGGGAGAGATCACCGCCGGTGGTCTCTCCCGGGCAGCTCCAGTGGCCTGTGCACCCGGAAGGACGAGCGACAGGCTGCCCGGTGTCGAGCCACCCCGGCTCGACCAGCTGAAAGGGATCCCGGGGCCGAGTCGACACAGCCCCGGGATTCGGCGACACGGATCACACGGTTTCTACCGCGTCCACGGCTTCGATCGCCGCGTCGTCAGCATCCGTGGTGCCGTCTGCTTGCGCACCGTCCGCAGGCCTGGCTGAATCTGTCGTGCGTCGAGTGCGAGCGGCAGGGCGTGCGATCGCCGACATCGGGGTTGCGGGGAGACCCGCTTCGACCCGGCCGGTACCGGACCCGTTGAGCACAGACGAAACCTGCGCGACTTGTCCCGTGATGGGCGCGGCGGCGGCGATCGACTGTGCGGCAGGGAGTCCGGTCGGTACGGCCACGGCCGCGGACGCCGCCGTATTGACATCGCGCAGTGGGATGGTGGTCTGCCCTTCCTCTTCGGCGGCGTCGGCGCCATCCTCTTTGTCGAGCAGACCCGGCAGCGATTGCAGAAGCGGCGCCATCATCATGCCGAGCGGCGTCAGCGCCTGCGCCAACCCGTCCAGACCACCGCCACTTCCGCCCGCACCGGAACCGCCGACGGCGGCGGTGGTGGCCGCGGTCGCGCTCCCGATCCCTACGGGGTGTTTTTCGCCTGGGTCGGCTATGTCTTGATTGAATACCGAGACCGCGTCGACCTTGTCGAAGACGGCCTCCACAGCAGCGGCGACCAGCCGCAACAATGCCGTCTCCTGCGCCGGCTTCAGCTTGCCGCTACCTACGGCTTTCAGCTCGCTGTTCAATTTAGCGACGATGCCCTTGATGGCGCGCAGCGTCTTTTCCTGCTCGTCTGCCACGCTGCCGGACGCTATGTGCACATTGCGTTCCAGGCCAAGCAACGACGCCTTCAACTTGGCGCTGAAGGCCTCGAGCATCTTGTATATCTCGCTGGCATAGCCCTCGCCGTAACTCCCGTTCGGCACAGGCTTCAGCAGGTCGTCCATGCGCGGCGGGAGGATAGGCCCGCCGCGGCCGAGCAGGTCGACCGCCATTTGAATCGCCCGCTGGGCCAATACGAGCTGCTTCTTGAAGCCGGCTTCCGCGCCGGGTGGCGGCACCAGATGCACGGTCCAGTGATGCCTGTTCGGCGCGGGCTCTCCCGGCAAGATCTCGGGGTCGGCCGGATCACAGGGCGGCGCTGGGGGCGTGCTGCGCCCACGCTTGGGCGGAAAGCCGGGTTCGATGATCGGCGGCCTGGGATCATCGGGATCCCGCGGCATCGGATCGCCGGGCTCGATATGCGGCGGCCGCTGATGTTTCGGATCCTCCGGGATCACGGGCCTGCCATACCGGGGATCAGGAAATTCCGGCGAGACCGGATACTCCGGGATCACAGGCCGGCCATGCCCGGGATCAGGAAACACTGGAGAGACCGAAGTACCGCCGCCAGGCGGAACCCGACCAGGATCGGGCAATATCGGAGAGATCAACGTACCGTGGCCGAGCGTAGTCCGTCCTCGCTCGACGCCAGTGAGTTCCATGCCGTATTCAGCATCGCCGTCCGCCATACCCGCCGACACCCGCCTTCCGAATCTCTCGTCATTGTCCCAGCTCCCCGCGACAGGGAAGGATCGCAGCGGTACGGGCGAGCCATAGCACCCTTGGCGCGGCTACCAAAGCTGCGGTGGCACATACCGATCGGTCCCCGGTAGCATCCCCCCGGGAAGCACGCTCGGCAAGGGGGAGGGGGCGATCCGTCATGGGATCGAACGCGGTTCGGACCGCAATGACATTGGTCGTGACCACGGTCGTCGCGATCGGAGTTGGTGGGTGTGGGTCCGAACCGGACGCGCCGGTAGCGCCGGATCCGGTGATCGACCTGACGCAGCTCGACGTGGGCGGCAACGCGACCAAGCCGCACGATTACGGCACGGCCAAGACACTCGACCAGGCCAAGATCGTCGAGGCCGAGCGGCTGGCGAACTTCATACCGCTGGCCTCCGACATCGACCCGCGGTTCGCGCACGGCTACAAGCTCACCTCGAAGGTGTTCTTCGATCCGAGATACTCCGACCTGGGCAATGCCATCAAGCTCGAGAAATTCGCCGAGACCGCACCGGATTTCATCACCGGCTTCGCCAGCAGCGGCACCACCGACCCGAACGTCCAGGGCATGGATTTGATGAACGTGGTCATGATCTTCCCCGACGAGCAGAAGGCCACGGACGCGGTTGTCGCGCTGGAACGCTCCGACTTCGAGTACAGCAATCGCAACCAGGCCGTGGCGATTCCCAAATATCCTGCGGCCAAGGCCCACTGGCAGCCGCAGGAGCAGTCGATCGGATCCTGGTTCGCCGCGGGCAAACTCGTCGTCTACAGCTGGGTCTACGACTATCTGCGGATCACAGCGGGTGAAGTGGATCTGACCACCTTGGTGAGCCTGGTGGAAAAGAGCCTCGACGTCATTGTTCCTTCGATCGCGAAGTTCACCCCGACCCCGCCCGGCCAGTTGATGAATCAGCCGGTCGATATCGACGGGATGCTCGGTCGCACACTGCCCCGGATCAACGAGGAACTCTTCACCAATCCGCCGGGCGTATACACCGGCCTCGCCGGACTGCACTTCAGCACCACACCGGTCGAGGCCCGTCCAGCACTGGAGGCCGCGGGTGTCGACCGGTACACGCGGGACCACGCCATCCTCTACCGGACCCGCGACATGGCCGCTGCCAGGGAGCTGCTGGCACACCAAGCCGAGCTCAACAAGAAGCTCCGCAGCGTCGAGTCGCCGAAGAACCTTCCACAGGCCAAGTGCCAGGAGTACATCGGCAGCGACAAGTTCGTGATCCGGTTCTACTGCTCGGTCTCCCACAGCCGCTATGTCGCTCTGGTCTGGTCGGATCAGCTGGTCGACCTGCACCAGCGAATGTCCGCCCAATATGCGCTCCTGGTGAACGCCGAATGAGGTTCTCCATGCAGAATTACCAGCGCCGCATCGGATCGGTGCGTGCCTGCGCGATCGCGATGACCGCGGCTGCGCTCATGATGTCGGTCGCCGCGTGCGGATCCATCGTCCCCGGGGTTTCGGGGCCCGGCGAAATAGATGTCCGCGAGCTCGATGTCGGCTCGTACCCGACCGTGCCGTACCACGCGCACAACGACGACTATGCCCCGAGCTTCTTCTATCGGCGTGAGGTCGCCGCCATGCGGCTGGCCGAGTACACCGCGACCGCCCACGACATCGACCCACGGTTGAAGACCGGATACTTTCCCTACAGCATCTTGCCGGGCGTGATGCCCGACAAGCTGGGGCGCCCTGCGGATCTGGAACCGATCGCCACACGAAACAAGCTGGTCAACGGATTCATGTCGAATGGATCGGACAAAGACTTCAGCATTTCCGTCGGCGTCGCCCCCTACGATTGGCCGAAGAAGTCCACAGCGGACGAGACGATCATCACCTCGATGATCATGCAGTTCCCGGATGCTGAGCTCGCCGGGCGGGCGGCGAGAGAGTTCTACGAGGCCGACCTCGCGGTCGACCCGGACCAGAACCAAGCGGTGCCCTTGCCGAAATATAGTGAGGCGCACTCATATTGGCATCCCGACTCGCCGTTCCTGCGGACCATGCTGGCACGCGGCCCGTACGTTGTGGCGTTCCTGTTGTCCACTCCGGGCGTGGATCTGAACGCACTGCGCACTCTGGCCGAGAAGTCCTACGACAAACAGTTGCCACTACTCGAGCAAGCGAAGCCGTTGTCCACCATGGAAATGCTGCAAATACCCTGGGATACCGGCCATCTCTACAGTCGCGCGCTGAATCCGAACAAGTCCCTGGTGCCGTCGTTCAGCACCCGCCAAGTGCTCGTCGGCCGCCAAGGCGTGCTGCACCTCAGCAAGGATCGCGAGCTGGCCGACAATCGCCTCGAGGCTATGGGCGCGGACCAATTCGCCACTGTCGAAAGCACAATGGTCGCGCACACCGCAGACGCCGCGACGGCCCGCAAGATCGTCGCCGAGCGCCGCACCCTGACCCCGGCCGCGCGCGACGCCGCAGCTCCGGCGAATCTGCCCGATTCAGCGTGCGTGGAAAACGAGCCGTCGAAATCGGCCTACAAATTCACCTGCATCGTCGCGTATCACGAGTACGTGGGATTCGTCTCCGACCGAAGCCTCGCCGACGCCCAGAAAAAGGCAGCCGCCCAGTACGCACTTTTCGCGAACAGCTAGCCCGCGGGAAATGACAAGACCGCACCCGAGCGATCGGCTCCTCCACGCATCACACCCGGCCACCGCGGCCGGCGCAGGAACAGGACGGCACAGATGGCGATGAGCCCCGGCACCATCGTCGGCGGATATCGGATCATGGGGGTACTCGGCGCAGGCGGCATGGGCACCGTCTACCTCGCCCAGCACCCCAGCCTGCCGCGGCGCGACGCGATCAAGGTGCTCGGCACCGAGCGCTCGGTCGACGACGAGTTTCGCGCGCGATTCGAGCGGGAGGCGAATCTCGCTGCTGGACTGGATCATCCGAATATCGTTTCCGTGTACAACCGTGGCGAGGAGCACGGTCGACTGTGGATCGCCATGCAGTACGTGGAGGGCACCGACGTCGCCGCGGAAATGGCACGTGACCCGCACGGCATGAATCCGCTACGCGCACTTCGGATTATCACCGAGGTCGGCAAGGGGCTCGACTACGCGCACCGGAAAGGCTTGCTGCACCGCGATATCAAGCCCGCAAACTTTCTGCTCTCCACAGCAGACGGCGACGAAGAGCGCGTCCTGCTCACCGATTTCGGTGTCGCGAAGGCCTCCGACGACACCAGCGAACTCACCCAGGCCGGCAGCTTCGTGGCGACCATCGCCTACGCCTCGCCCGAGCAGCTCTCCGGGCTCGCGCTGGATCCGCGCTCGGACATCTACAGCCTGGCGTGCTCGCTCTACAAGCTGCTGACCGGGCAGAACCCGTACCCGTCGACGCAGCCGACCGTGGTGATGATGGGGCATCTGCACCAGCCGCCGCCGCACGCCACCGCGGCCAACCCGGGCCTGCCGCCCGCCATCGACGACGTGCTCGCCCGAGCCATGGCCAAGCACCCTGCCGACCGGTTCGCCAGCTGCCGCGAATTCACCGACGCCGCGGCCGACGCCATGCTCCCAGGCCGTGTCCCCACTCTGACCACCTCCCCGATTCGGGTCGGCGCACCCCTTGCACCGACCGATCCCCGAATTCCGGTGGCCTCCGCCGAGCTCCGACCGATTCCCCGGCCGTCCGGCAAGCGCTGGGGCGTGATCGCGGCGGCCGCCGCCGTCGTGGTCGCCCTCGCGATCGGCGCGGGCGTGCTGTTCACCGGCCGTGACAGTCCAGGTGCCACCCCCACCGCAGGCCCCGCGACCGCGACATCCGCTGCGCCGCCGACGTCGAAAGATCAGGCCCGCGCCCAGAATCCCCGGTTCATCGGCACCCCGATCTTGATGGTCAACGTCACCGGCGCAGGCCGCACCGCAGAACCCGACATGGAAGTCTTCCTCGACACCACCCCGCCCACCACTTTCCTGCACGACATCGGCCTCACCTACAACCCATCCTTCGCCACGAAGGGCGACGAACCATCCCCACGCCCGATCGGCAAGGACAGCCAGTACATCGCCTTCAGCGCCGTCACCGAGGGCTACATCCTGGCCATCCGCAGCGACGCCCGCGCAGGCGGCGGCGGCCTCCTCGGGCTCCCCGGCGCCCTCCTCGACACCCACGCGACAGTCCTTGTCGTCGACGACCCGCAAACGGTGAACGCCATTCGCTATTGGAACTCCGACTCCGAACAGATCCTGCTGAACAAGCTGGTCCCGGTACTGAAGACAGGGATCAAGTAACCGTTCGGATGGCGGTGTTCGGGCCGATCTGGCCGGAACGGAGGGTGGTCAGCTCATCATGTCGATCGGACGGAACGTCGTGGACCTGTTGCCGGGTGAAACGGACGAGGACACTGTGGGCGTCGGCGCGGTCGGCACCGGCAGCGGCCTCCTGACCGTAACGATCGTCGGGTCGACGATCACATTGTCGACTTCACCTGAACATCGTTGCCATGAATGCACTTTCGATCGGATCCTTCGCGCGAAAGCGCGTTCAAGGGGCCGCCCGAGCTCTCGGGGCAACGATGCACATTACCCCACCAATTGTGTTGTACCTCACCAAAACTCCAGCAAGCGCCCGACTGCCGAGCGACCGCGCCGACCTCTACGGAATTCTCGCGACATTGTCGGCAGATTCTAGTGAAACATGTTGAGCCACAGCATTAATCACAGGTACGAGCGTTGACCACGCGCCGCGAGGTCGGCCACCACATCCAGGCGTGTCCAGCACAGCGACCACTCTCGCCGACACTCCGGATACCGCGCGCGGCAGGGCCATGCGGTCACCTTTTCGCCAGAACTGGGAAGCCCCCCTTTGGTCGACTTCGGCAACACAGTTTTGAATGACGTTGGCATCAAGATCATTTCGCGCATGACCGGACATCGTCAGGTCTGCGGCAACCAGTTTCGGAGAGAAAAAACGTGGCAGTTTGGTTCGTCACCGGCAGCTCACGCGGGCTCGGCCTGCACACCGCGCGGGCGGCGCTGAACCAGGGACATCAGGTGGTCGCGACAGCCAGGCAACCGAAGGATGTCGAGTCCGCGCTGGGCGAGCACAATGACGCTCTGCTCGTCCTTCCGCTCGATGTGACCAGCGAGACGCAGGCACAACATGCAACCGGGCAAGCCATCGATCGCTTCGGCCGAATCGATGTTCTGGTCAACAACGCGGGCCGGGGGCTGCTCGGCGCCGTCGAGGAAGCAACCGACGTCGAGGTCCGAGAGTTGTTCCAGACCAACGTCTTCGGTCTGCTCACGGTGACCAGAGCCGTGCTGCCGATTATGCGCGGGCAGCGCAGCGGCCACGTGCTGAACATCAGTTCGGTCGGCGGCTTTACCGGAGCGCCGGGCTGGGGTGTCTACAACGGCACCAAGTTCGCCGTCGAGGGCATCAGCGAAGCGATGCGGGCCGAGTTGGCCCCCTTGGGAATTCGGGTAACCATCATCGAGCCGGGCGTGTTTCGGACGGACTTCCTCGATGGTTCGTCACTGCGGTCCACCGAACCGATCGCGGACTACGCGCAGACGGCCGGCGCGACCCGCGGCTGGGCCGCGGCGACCAACCACAATCAGCCCGGCGATCCGGTCAAAGCGGCTCAGCGGATCGTCGAGATCACCGACCAGAGCGCCCCGCCGCTGCGGTTGCAGCTCGGCGCGGACTGCGTCGCCCGCGTCGAGGCAAAGCTCGACAATATGGCCGGGGAACTGGCCGCCCAGCGCGATATCGCGATGTCGACCGGGATCACGAGTTAGTGAATCGCCAACAGCAGTAAATTGCGATCCCTGCGTCGCGAGGGTCGGAACTATCTCTCACTCACATTGTCAGTATTGCACTGATGCTATTTCCGAGGAGAAAATTCAGTGGTTAGCAAACGTCGCATTCTTGTTATTGGCGGCGGCATCGGCGGACTGACCGCCGGTGTGGCATTGGGAAGAAAAGACGTCGACGTCACTGTCGTCGAAATAAAGCCGGACAACACGGTAGCCGGCGTCGGTATCAACATTCCGGGGAACGCGCTGCGCGCACTGCGGCGGCTAGATCTGCTGGACGACACCGTGAACCACGGATACACCTTCGACCGGGTCGACTTTCACGACAGCGCATCCGTGCACTTGGCCACCGTGCCGTCGAAGCTCGGCATCGATGGTGTGCCTGCCAACTGCGCGATCCAGCGCCGGGATCTTGCCCAGCTGCTGGAGAAGGCGTGCATCGACTCGGGCGTCGACATTCGATACGGCACCACGGTCGAGACCGTGACGCCCGCCGCGACCGGAGTGCGGGCGACGCTCACCGACGGCACCTCGGACACCTTCGATCTCGTGGTGGCGTTCGACGGAATACGTTCGTCGCAGCGCAAGCGGATCTTCGGCGTCGAGCCGGTCCATACCGGTTACTCGGTCTGGCGAGTCGCGCTGCCCCGGCACACCGCGGTCACCAGCAACATGTACTTCCAGGGCATGGGCACGAAGGCGGGACTGTTCCCGCTCAACGAGAAGACCATGTATCTGCTGCATGTGACCCCGGAGCCCGGCAATCCGCGGCACGAACGGGAGCAGTTCTTCGAGCTCCTGCAGACGCGGCTCGACGGATACACCGGCCTCATCGGAGACTTGGCCGCCGGCCTCGTGCCGACCGACGACATCGTCTACGCGCCGATCGAGGAGGTCTTCCTCGGCGGTACCTGGTACCGGGACGGCGTGCTGGTCTTGGGCGACGCCGCGCACGCCATGGCGCCACATCGCACCCAGGGTGCCGCGATGGCGATCGAGGACGCGGTCGCACTGGGCGAAGTAATGAGCCGCCCCGGCGCGGTGACCGATCTGGTCGGTGAGTTCCAGGAACGCCGATTCGGCCGGTGCAAAATGATCCAGGATGCGTCCAAGAATATCCTTCTTTCGGAAATGAATACCACGGACCAGGATTCGCTGGACCGGCAGATCGAATTCTTGAAGAACGATCTCGTCCGGGTAGCGCACCAGGTCGATGACGAGCTCAACACGGCGTTCTAGACAACGCCGAAATATTCGAGAGGTTGAGCACTGTGTCCAATGTCGATTTCGACGCGCATGTTCGAAAAATGATGGAATGGCACTTCAGCGAGGACACCGGGTCCGCGTTCTGGCTTGGCAAACGCGATGTGCTCGGATTCGATCCGATCACGGATATCCACAGCGGAGATGATCTGCTGCGTTTCCCGGACGTCAGCGGCGAGCTGCGCACCGTGGCCGCCTCTGATCTCATCCCCAGAGGCGCCATCGCCGACCAGGTGTTCCGGGTGTACGAATCGGGCGGTACGACCGGCGCGCCCAAGCGCATCGTCGACGGCGGATACCGGTCGCGAATGGGTGTGTGGGCGTGGTCCCGGCTTCGAGCCCACGGAGTGCCGAATGCGGCGAATTGGCTGCATCTGGGACCGGCGGGCCCGCACGTGGTCGCCTTCGACACCGCGGGTTACGCGGCACTGGGTGGTGGCGTGCTGTACACCATCGATCTCGATCCCCGTTGGGTGAAAAAGCTCATCGCCGCGGGCCGCCACTCCGAAGCCGACGACTACATAGAACATCTGCTCGACCAAGCCCACGAGGTGTTGAGCACCCAGCCGATCAGCGTGCTCAACACGACGCCTCCGCTGCTCGAAGCCATCTGCGCGCGACCGGAGCTACTCGCGTTGGTCGCGGCCAAGATCGAGACAATCGTCTGGGCGGGAACATCTTTCAGCGCCGAGAGCCTCCGCCAGGCCGAAGAGGTCTTCTTTCCCGGCATCCGAATCGTCGGGATCTACGGCAACAGCCTGATGGGTGTCGCCCCGCAGCGACCGAGACAGCCGGGCGACGACCACCGCTGCGTGTTCGAGCCGTTCCACGAGACGACCCGACTCGACCTGGTGGCCGAGGACCGACAGCCGGTCGACTACGGCAGTCGTGGCCGGGTGCGGATGCACCTGGTGAGCGAGGAGATGTTCCTGCCGAATGTGTTGGAACGCGACACCGCGATCCGAGTGGAGCCCGTCCCCGGCGGACCGGACGGACTTGCCGACGTCCGGCCCATCCGCACGATCGACGATGTCGACGTGGTGGAAGGGGTGTACTGAATGGCCGTGCCGACAATCGAGCCCGTCATCGGCGGTCGTTCGGCGACCAGCTCGGATCGATCGCCGCTCATCGATGTGTTCGGCCAGGAGCTGGCCGATGTCGGTGTGCTGCCCCGGCTTGGTGTGCAAGCCGCCGTGGACCAGCTTCGCCGGGCGGCCGACGGGCAGCGCGCCGAGCCGGCGATCTTCGTTCGAGCGGCACGGCTGTTCGCGGACGCGGAACTCGACGGGCAATCTGTCGAGCAGTACGTGAGCCAAGTCGTGCGTGGTACCGGTCTTCCTAGTGCCACGGTCCGGCGCGCGATCGCCGATATGGTGGCCGAATTGGAGGCGCTGCCGCGCATCACCGAGTCCGAACTGCCCGCACCGGTCGCCGAGCGGGGCCACCACACCCGGTGGGTGCCCGCGGGCGGTGTTTTCGCGGCGATCATGGCGAGCAACCATCCGCTGCCCCATTCGACCTGGGTGCAAGCGCTGTTCGTCGGCTACAGCGTGGCGGTCCGCCCGGGCAGCCGCGACCCCTTCACCCCACGCAGGCTGGTCTCGGCACTGCTCGCCGCCGGGCTGCCCGCCGACAAGGTGGCGCTGCTGCCGTGCACCCAGGCAGTGGGCTCGTTCCTGCTCCGCAGTGTCGACCGCGGGATCATCTACGGCAACGACGCCGCGGTCCGCGATTGGCGGGACCGCCGCCAGGTCACCACGCGGGGACCGGGACGCTCCAGAGCGTTGCTGGATTGTCCACTCACCGAACCGATTCTCGACCATCTGGTCACCTCTGCTTCCTACGATGGCGGCACTCGGTGTACCAATTTGTCCGCCGTGCTGACGAGCGGTCCCGTCGCGGAAACAGCCGACCGGCTCGCTGCCCGACTTGCGCAACTGCCGGTGCGACCGGCCATGGACCCGGCCGCGCAGTTACTTGTGCTCGGTCGTGACCGCGCCGACGCGATGAATCGCCTGATCGCGAAACTCGGCACCGAACTCGGTGATCACAGCACGCCGCACTACGACGGTGGCTTCCTGGTCGATCTCGGCGACGGCTCGTTCCTGCCGCGCCCGATGGTCCTGTCCGCCGAACGCGCGGATCATCCCGCCGTGGGAATGGAGCTGGGCTTCCCCTTCGTCGTCGTGGCGCCATGGACCGAACCCGACGGCGTGCGCCCGCTGAGCCCGGCACTGGTGCTCAATCTGTTGACCGACAACGACGATATCCGGGAGCGAGCGATCGCCGACCCCGGAATTCGCAAGATCACGTGCGGGACCGCATCACCATGGGATCTGATCCCTGGAATTCCGCACGACGGGAACTACTCCCAATTCCTCCTCGAGCCCAAGGGCATCGTCGCGGCCTGACCGCACCTAGATGAGATAGATGGATTCCGCATGAACCGACAGACCGTGCAGCTGGGACCGACCGTCCGAATGCTGCTCGCCTGCGACGGGTCGACCACCGTGTTGCTCGAAGCCCTTACCGGTGAAACTCTGTTCGTCCGGGTCGACGCCCAGGGCGAGACATCGCCCGAACGTCTCTCGGACACAATCCGGGACGCCTTGGCACTCGACACCGACGCACCCGTGTTGGAACGCCGATCCTGCCTGGTGACCAGCGAGGACGAAGTGGTCAGCGTCAACCACATCGTCACCGACAACATCACCCGGCGCCGGATGGGCAGCCCCGACACCTCGATTCCCTTCGGCATGCAACTGCGGCAACAGCGGATTCCGCAGTATCGCGCGCACGTGTCCAGCGGATTGGCGCCCTGGCAGGGTAGCGATGAGCCGACGTTGTCGGCGTTCAAGTCGTACATCATCCACGATGCCGACGGTGGACGCACGTACGTACACGAACACTTCAATCCACGACTGGTCCAGCTCGGCGACGACGCGTCGCTGCGGGCACTGCCGGCCGGACTTGTCCACGAGGGGCTGCCGATCCGATTACCGGCACCTTTGTGATGCGTTCCAGTGCCCGCCCTGACCACAGGTCGGGCCCGCACAGAGCCGCACCGCGTAATTTGCTCGGCGGCGAGATTCCGGTCGAACGCACAGCGGCGCAGGCCGCGGATGGTCAGCAACTGCCCGAGATCGCGCGGGCGACAGGCTGAGCCCATGGTGAGGGTTGATGTTGTCGCTGACGATGTTTCGGTGTGACGGGCGGGTCGATTAGTCGGACGAAGAAGCCGGTGCCGCAGTATGCGGCACCGGCTTCGACAGCTCGCGCTGCCAACCGTGACATGCCGTATGAAGCAGCCGGGTCATGAGCAACCCATCGCGACATGCCGGTGGTGGTTACGCAGCCTGCTGGACCGGCTTGCGGGGTCGCACGTGGGCGAACCGGCGCATGATCGGTAGGTCGACCCACTGATAGATGGCGGCGGCAGCGGCTAGCGACAGGGCGAAGCAGAGTGCGGTGCATCCGACCCAGCCGAGAAGACCGAATTGCCGTCCGCCGATGACCAGCCTGCTGACCAGGACCATGATGGGGAATTGGATCAGGTAGAACGCGTACGAGACGTTGCCGAGCCACACAATGGGCCGGGATGCGGTGAACCCGGAGATTCCGCGCAGATCCCGAACCGCGACGGTGGCGATCAGGGCGCACATCGGTCCAACCACCAGCGCCGACATTTTGAAGGACACCGGCACCACGTACGTTGCGGCGTAGGTCACCGCAAGCGCGACCAGCGGCAGGGTTAGCCGGGTGTTGCGCCACCGCCCTTCGATCACCATCCGTGCCGCGATCATGCCGACGAAGAACTCGGGCAGCCGCGAGAGCGGGAAGTTGTAGCTGAACCAGTACGACGGCACGACCGGGATGTCTTGTTGACGGAACCAGGCCTGCGAGGCGTGCAGATCAGTCGACGGGGACACCTCGCCGGGGACGAGGCGAGGGACGAACGGGTTGGCGGTGCTGGTGGGACCGTCGAGACCGAAGTGGTAGGCGACGTTCATCAGGATGATGAATGCCAGCAGACCGATGACCCAGGCCATCAACCGGTCGACGCGGATGCGCCGCACCAACGGAAGAACCAGCGGGAAACTCATGTAGAACGCCAGGTCCGTCGCCAACGACCACGACGGGACATTGAGCCCGCCCACCGTTGTCCATTTCGGAAGCCACGTGTGAATCAGCAGCACGTTCGGCACCCAGACGACGATGCGGCTCAGCGGCACAGAGGCCACCACGATGAACATCGCGGCTGCGACCAGATGGGTGGGGTAGAGCTTGAGTATGCGGCGGCGCAGGAAGGCCACCGTGGAGGTGCCGGGCCGGAAAGACCAGTAAATGATGAAACCCGACAGCACGAAGAAGAACGTGACAGCCGTCGCGCCGAACTGCATCGGCAGGAAGTTCTGATGGATCGTGCGGAACAGCTCCGACTTCTGGAACGGGTAGGTCGGTAAGAACACCAGCGCGTGCAGCAGGAAAACCGCCGCGGCTGCCCACCACCGCGCCCCGGTCAGGCCTGGCAGATTTCCGCCCGGCCGGACCGTGCTCGATGAGCCGGAGGTAGCGGGCGCCGTGGGTGAAAGCGCCGAGGTGCTCGGCGCTTCCGTGTCCGATGTCGTCACCGGGAGATCCAGTCACGCAGCCCGGCCGCCATGACCGCATCGCCCTTCGCAGTGGGGTGCAAAGGCATCCCGAGGAAGTCGGCGCGCGGATCGAACATCCCGTTGACCCACGGCTCGTCCGAACACAGACCATGTCCCGCGGTGATCGGCTTGGCGTTGAAGAACTCCAGTTTCAGGATTTCGGCCGCCTCGCGCTGCGCTCGGTCGAGCCGATCCATGTATTCCACCACCGCCGCACCCCGGTCCTGGACGAAGGCGCCCACGCCGAGAATGTTGACGCACAACTTCTGCGTTTGCGCGGGGACCAGTTCCGGATAACCGACCAGAACGATCCGTGCCTGCGGCGCGTAGTAGCGAATGTAGTCGATGACGGTCTTGATGCGGTCCGCGTACTCTTTCCCGGTCACCGCCCGGTAGTCGGGGCTGCGGCCTTGCTCGGCGGCTTCGAGACCACAGCCGTCGGTCAGGTTGAGGATGCACGGATCCATCGCGGTCCACAGCATGGTCTTGTTCGTGCCCCAGGTGTCGTTCATACCCAGCTGGATCGCCACCACTTTGGTGTTCGGACCGAACGCCCCCGCCTTGTCTGCCAGGCGAGCCTCGTGCACCAGGTTGTAGGCGGTCTGGCTCTGGATCGAGGCACCTGAACACGAGACATCCATGAATTCCGGTGTCCCGTGAATCCCCATCAGCTGGCTCAGCTGGGTCGGCCATGCCGACGGACCGCGCCGGCATTCCTTCTCATCACCATTGAGCCGAACACCGTTGGCGGTGTAGGAGTCGCCGATCACCACGAGTGACTTACCGGCGGCCGGTGTCTTCTCCGGTTCAGCCGCGGCAACCGCCGCGTTACCGCCGAGCAGCGCGACGGTGAGTACCGAGAGAATGACATGAAAAAGCCTGGTCGTCCGCAACGAGCCGCGGACCTTTACGCCGAACTGCATGAAAACTCGCACACCAATCTTGTCGGTCAGTAACCGGGATGCGGCTCGAAACCGGGATCCGGCAGTGTCGGCGGCGCGGGCTTCTCCGCGGGCGCGGTCTGCTTGGGTTGCTCCGCGGGCGCGGTCTGCTTGGGCTGCTCGATAACCGCGGGCGTCGTCGGCGCCGGGGGCGGCACCTCGGCCTCGCTGGCCGGTGAGCTCACCGGAGGCGGCACCGGCACCGAACTCGACTGCGGCGCCGCACTCGTCACGGGCGGGGCGACAACTGTGGTGGACGTCGTTGCAGGTTCCCCACTATCCGAGTCGCCACACGCGGTCACACTCGACAAACCGATCACGGCAAGGGAGAGAACTGACAGAACAACTGGAGATCTACTCACAAACATCCTTCATCATCGAAACAGCCTCGTAGACAGCCATGCTGAACCAGAGAGTCGGCATCAAGTCCGGATCGGGCAACAGCCTCGAATTGGCATGCCGACTGTAGCCGAAGTTGTCGCTGTATGCGACCGGCAACGTCGACAACGGGCCGGACAGAGTGGTCCTGATCGACACCACGCACCGCCGTTGCGCTGCACCACAGCCCACGTACACCACAGGACGTCGCTCCGGAACAGCTCTCGTCCCGCGACATCGCAAACCGTCGCCCGGGATAAGACTCGATCGCCATATACAAACGCGTGCCGCAAGCCTCAACCAGATCCAGCGGACCCTAGTTCTGGGGCTGACCGGTGCCGCCCTCCCCCATGCCTGTTGATGTGCGCCGCCCCGGTGACCGGGTCGACATCGCGCACGAGCAGGTTTCCTGTGCGTGTTCGCGAATTCGGGCGGCATCCATCGCCCGAATCACGAGTGAGGCGCATCACATCAACCCACCTTGCCACATACCCCCTAGGGGTATATCTTTTCTCTGTGGGTCGAACGAACAAGATCGGAGAGGCCAGGGCGATGACAACGCAGACGCACACCAATCCAGATGCGGGCGCGTACCGCGCCATCACCGATATCGCCCCGCGAGCCCTCGGCGCGGATTTCCCGGTAGCGGACGCGTACGAACCGCGTCCCACCCCGGAGGCCACCCGCACCGCGATCGTGGACGGCTACAAGGCGACCCTCGACGACGAACTCGCGCAGGCCCAGGGCCGGCTGCTCACGCTCGGCGTGCACAAGGACGGCGACCCGGTCACCGACCGGCGGCCCTACCTGGCCAGCGACCCCGCGGGAGGGCGATCTGGCCTCGCCCGCATCCGCCCGAACCTCGAACCCAATGACGGATTGACCGCGCCCGGTCCAGATGTCACTTGCCACATGGCCGCACCCGGCGCCGAAACCTACCGGCTGCGCTCGGTTTCAAGCACGGTGACAGATTCCGCACCGCCGCCTCATGCAGCACACCATCAACGCCGATCACTGAAAACCGCTGAGCGGGTGTATGTTCCACCCCTTCGCCGCCGCCTCCTGAAAGGAGCCCGACATGTCGGAATGCCGCTGTCCCAGCACCCATGATCCACCCGACTCAATCCAAGGATGTGTTCCCGATGCGTTCTATGCCCATGATCGCCACACTCTTCGGCCACCGTGACTACCTGCGACTGTTCACCGCCCAGGTGTCGGCTCTGTTCGGCACCGGGCTGACCACCGTCGCACTCGGGTTGCTCGCGTACGAACTCGCCGGAGCCGACGCAGGCGCGGTCCTCGGCACCGCGCTGACCATCAAGATGCTCGTCTACGTGACGATCGCGCCGATCGTGGCAGCCTACGCCGACCGATTCCCGCGCAGGCTTTTCCTGGTGGCGCTCAATGTGATTCGAGCAGCCATCGTGCTAGCACTCCCGTTCATCGACCAGGTGTGGCAGATCTACGTGCTGATCGCGGTGCTGCAAACCGCCTCGGCCGCTTTCACCCCCACCTACCAGGCGATCATCCCCGACATCTTGCCCGATGAGCGCGAATACACCAGAGCGCTGTCGGCCGCGCAACTGGCCGCCACGATGGAAACGCTGCTGAGCCCGATGCTCGCCGCGGCGGCGCTGGCCGTGATGAGCTTCCACTGGCTGTTCGTCGGCACCGCAATCGGATTCGCCATCTCGGCTGCCTTGGTGATCACCACCCGCATCCCCAACGCGACTGCCGTCACGCAGGGCTCCTTCCGGGATCGGATTGCGGTGGGCATGAGGATCTTCGCCGCGACACCACGGCTGCGCGGCCTTCTCGGATTGAACCTCGTAGTCGCCGCCGCCGGATCGGTGATCATCGTCAACACCGTCAACTACGTGCGCGACACCCTCGGCGGCACACAGTCCGGAGTGGCGATGCTCTTGGCCGCCAACGGGTTCGGCACCATGATCATCGCGCTCTCGCTGCCCCGGGTCCTCGATCGAGTCGGCGCCCGGCCGGTGATGTTCACGGGTGCGGCCACGCTGATCGCCGGACTCGGCTCGGCTATCGCGCTGTCCACCGCCGATGTCGGCGACTGGCGATGGGGCGCCGCGATCGCGGTGTGGGCGATGACCGGTTCGGGCACCGCGGCAGTGCTGACGCCGACCGGGCAGGTCCTGCGGCGCTCGTCGCAACCCGCCGACCGCCCCGCACTCTTCGCGGCGCAGTTCTCGCTGTCACACCTCGCCTGGTTGATCACCTATCCGATCGCCGGATGGCTCACCGCCGCCGCCGGTTTCACCACCACCTGGATAACGCTCGCGGTGTTCGCGGGCGCGGGATTCACTGCGGCACTGCGGATGTGGCCGCGCCACGACCCTCAGGAGCTGACTCACCTGCATGAAGTCGGCACCATCGACCCGGCCCGGCTGATCGGCGCCGACCGCGTCGACGAACGTCACTACCGGCACACCCACGTCTTCGTTATCGACGCCGAACACCGCCGTTGGCCGACACAGGTGGGGCGGCAACTGGAAACGGCCGCCGCAGCCTAGCGATCGACATTGCTCGAGGCGAGATTCGAAGGGGGCAGCCCGTTTTCGGCGTGCCCCCTTCGAATCGTCATTCGACCGCTTTTCACTGTCTGGCCGCACACCCCGCGCCCACTGACACATGCTGCGCCTGGCTCTGCGCTGCCACGACCTCGGATGGCGGTGATACCCGTAGAGACAGCGCGCGTCGGCGGATTCATCTCTCCCGAGCCGATGGTTCATCACTGCGCCATCGGAAGTCTTCGGCCACGACATTGCTGGATCGACGCGGCTTCGGGCAACCGCGCCCTAGGGACAGGTCGCGGTCGGCCCATCCGCGAATGGGTCCCCGGCGACATGCGGCCGCTGGTCAGGCGGGAAGTTCAGCGAGTAGCTCGCGGAACCGAGCGGCTTCGAGAGCGATGCTGGGGAGGTGAGCGCAGGCGGCGCACGAGAACGTAAGGGGGCGAGTGCGCTACACGCTCGGATGGTCGAGCGCAGCAAGGCGATCGGCCATTGAGCCGGCCGGACCGGGCGGACCAAGCTCGTGACCACCATTCCCCGGGTCGACAGCGGACAAGACCGCGGCGACACCGAAGAACACATCGAGTACCGGCAGAACGACCGCGAAGTCCGCCAAACCATCGTCCGCGTCATCGCGGGGCATCTACAGTCTGAAGCGGAATACCGTTGGTCGACAAGCAATTTAGATTTTCGCTCCGCCCACTTCGAAGAGGCCGCCTTCGATGCCGCCACGTTTTCCGGCCACACCTGGTTCGACAAGGCGACATTCGACGGCCCCGCCGGATTCGACGATGCAATCTTCAACGGCGTCTCCGCATTCGGTGGAGCGACCTTCCATGGCCACACCGGGTTCAGTGAGGCGACATTCAACGACAGCGCCGAGTTCCACAAGGCGACGTTCAAGGGCGAGGCCGGGTTCTACAGAGCGACCTTCCATGGCCACGCCGAGTTCCAAAAGCGACGTTCAACGAGGCCGCCGGGTTCTACAGAGCAGTGTTCAACGGCCACGCCAGGTTCCACAACGCGACTTTTGATGGCGGCACCGTGTTCCACGGGACCACGTTCAACGGCCACGCGGGGTTCGACGATACGACGTTCGACGAGGCCGCCGACTTCGGCAAGGCGATGTTCAACGGCACCGCAGGGTTCAGTGGCGTGACATTCACCGGCCCGACCACTTTCTCGAATACCGACTTCGGCTCCGAGCGTGTTACTTTCGACGGCCCCCTACGGTGGGGCCCACCTGCACCAGAATTCGACTGGGATCAGCACGTGGCGGAGAAGCCGGCGAATGTCGAGCCGAGGGACTGGCCGCCGGCCCCAGCTCGAACGCAATGCCTCCCAGCCGATCCGCGCAGTGCCGATAAACGATCGTTCGCGATCATCGAATCTGGCGACTGGCGAATTGCTTTGCGAGGAGGCGTACTTCGACGAAAGTCGCGGCAGTGGCGCCCCCTCCGCCTGAGGTGAAGCCTTGATGCAGGCCGCGCTCGAAGCGGTGTCGCGCCCTACCTGGCGGGTGTTCGCGGGTGTCGCCAGTCGGCCTACGCCGATCATGACGCTGCTGCTTCGACGCGCCGCATCGAGGCGTCCGACCAACTCGTCGCCGATGTGCATGCCGGGTGCGGCCGCCGGAGAAGGCCATGGGTCTCCCGCCGAAGGCAGTGCGCCCGCAGCCGGGTGACCCGACGTGACGCTGTCAGATTCTTTGGGGCCCAAGACGCTCGTCCAAGCTGATGGCAAGGCTGGCCGCGTTGGTGGAGCGAGGAGGACGACACGAAGAAGTCGCCCGCTAATCGACGAGTGACCCCGAAGCGCGTCCGGGGCCGAATAACAGACCAAAATTATGTTTTAGCCCGCGAGCGCAGTAGCTATACGTCTACTCACACAGGCGGGATCGACACTATCCGAGCTACCGGATCTAAAATTCCAAAACCAACTGGCCATTACCTCGGGATACCCTTCTGCGCCAGCAGTTAGCTGCCGCCTCGGAGAGATGTGTATCGCAGAAAAATGCCCTGCACCAGTGCTTTGGAATTGTCGTATCATGGACCTCCGCTTCTGACTTCACTTCTCAAATTGGCAGGCCGCAGTGACCACCACCGTCCTCATTAACAACTCCTACGGTGCCGATTCGACGTGCCGTTTACCGAAGGTGAGTAAATCCGAACCGAGATATCGGCGAAGTTCACGCGGGAACAAATCGCGAGAGAGTTGGAGCGTGCCGGGCTGGCCTTGCATACATGGTGGACCGATGAGCAGGAGTACTACGCCTTGTATCTTGCCATCAAGAACCGGTGAGGCAGGGAGTCGGGAACGTCACCTTTCGAATAGACAAGACCAGGGGAGGTCGGGTTGCCATTCCCTCATTCCTTGCTGATCAGTACATACGACATCCGTGGTGCACTGGTAGGTTCCGGAACACCATGGCCCACGAGAGAGTCCGGGCTCGTGGGCCACACACATCATCTGCTCGACGAACTGGCACGACGTCACCCTCGGACGCGCTTTACGGTCACCATTACCGGAGGCGAACAGCTGGAACAGCTTGGCAGATTGCAAACGCCCGATGGCCCGACTGTCGATCTGTTCCGAGTGGCCACGCACTTTCCACAGCTGATATGCGGCTCCGGTAGCACCCGAAAGGACGCAGAGCTGGTTCACCACTTCTATGACGAACGTGTCGATGATCAGCACAATCCTGTATGGGTATCATTGGCACATCAGTACACCTCATGTGTGACCGCGGCCGAGACTCACGATCTGGTACTTCAAAACATCAACTCACTGGTCGCTGTACTGAAAGCCGTGGAGACCGGCTTGCTGAATTCTGAGCTCCGCCTCACCGGCGTGATTCACGATGCTACGGGAGCATCAGGACGTTTCCGATACATAGCCCGGCACGTAGTGGAAAACCAAGGACCACGGATATCGCTGATCGCCGTTTCGGAATCGATCCGGTCGGCACTGTGCGAATCAGGCATTCCAGCAGAACGGGTTCGAAAGATCACCAACGGAATGGACGTCGATAAATTCCACGAACGGATCCGCCACTCCCGTGCTACCAATACTTTCTCTGACGTGCGCCGCCGCAACAACGTGCCTCCTGACACCAGGATTATCCTTATGTCCGCCCGCAGAGTGCCATGGAAAGGGCACGAGGACCTCATTCAGGCTGCTGCGCTCTTGATGTCGTATGACGGATTTGACGATGGACGCATCGTCATCAATGGCGCGGGACTGTTGGACTCGCGGTCGATGGATTATGAGTTCGAGCTACGTCAGCTCATTACCGATCTTCAGCTGACCGATAAAGTGTTCCTGCTCGATCGGCTCACTCGAGAGGAAGTCGCGGCATGTTACGCCGCTGCCTATATCGCCGTTCTGCCGTCTCGTGATCCCGAACCATTTGGGTATGCGAATATCGAAGCGATGCTGGCGGGGGCGCCGGTTATCGCGACAGCTCATGGCGGGCCGCTGGAATACATCGAAGACGGAGTATCCGGCGTCCTTGTGCCTCCTAGGAACCCATCAGCGATCGCGTCGGCGATTCATTGGCTGCTGCATGATGCGGCAGCACATAACCGGATCGGCACCGCAGGTCGGGCGAGCGCTGGTCGATTTACCGTCGACGCGATGATCGACGCCTACGACGCGGTCATTTGTGGTCATGCCGACGGCTCAATCAAAGGGGGCAATCATGATGACGTACATTCTCGGCATTAATGCGGGCACCTACACCTACCATGATGCGGCAGCATGTGCGACAAATAGCCAGGGCGAGGTTCTCGCGTTCATCGACCGCACGACCCGGCCACAACAGCTGACGCGATCGGACAACGAGTTCGTGGCCGCAGTGCTCGACGAGCTGATGCAGTGTGGCCATCCTCCCGTGCTCCTAGATACGGCCGACCAAGCTCTAGCTTGCACACGGCGGCTTGAAGCAGATGCCGTTGTGATCAGCGACCTGCTGGTTCAGTTGTCCATAGCCGCGGGGAGCATCGTCGATGTCGCAGCTTCGTAAGCCACCACCGCCGGCCTACGTGATGATCGGCGACGGCGAGCATAGTCAGGTGTTTCGGCGCCCGGGCAGCTCCTACTGCGTCCAGCTGTTCAGGGTTGGCTGCCCGGAGTTGACGCCGATCAAAGTGCGGATCGAATATGACTATCTCCGTACGGTCTACGGCACAATGCCACAGCTCATCCCGTTTCAACGGTTGTTCGCGCGCAGTCCGCACGATCACATCTCAGAGGCGTTGGTGGTCAAGCGGTGGGTCGACGTCAACATGGCGCTGCCGCTGGGACGAATCCGACGGCAGCACCTGCCGCGCACAACCACGGCCCAACTGGGTCACTTCATTGCCATCACGCGGACTGTCTTGGAGGACGCCCGGCGCCGGCCGATGCTCCTGCCCGACATCTTCGACGACCGCTTCCGCAACTTGGTGATCGACCGGGCCGGTGATCTTCGGCTGCTGGACACGAACCGGCTTGTCAATACGAACGCCCTGCGGGCACTTGGGTCAGACGAGACGCTCGATATCTCGCACCGCTGGATTCACGCCCGGTTTCTGCGACGAATGATCTACCTGGAGGCAGCATTTGGCGAACGTCCCCTTGATCAGCTGCGGCGCGATCCCCTGTATCGGCGCTACCTCTCTGCCGGTGACTTCGATGCTCTCGTCCAAGACAGCCGTGCGAGAGGTGAACTCGTGTAACTGTCTTGGACGGCTGGGCTGCCGGACTACCGATTGGCGAGGATGGACTGAACCGCCGTCACCAAATCACCTCGGACGACTTCTTTTTGGTCGCCCGAGGCCATATCCTTCACGGTCAGTGTGCCTTTGGCGAGCTCGTCGTCGCCGGCGATGACCACGACGTCGAATCCTTTGCGGGAGGCGTATTTGAGCTGCTGACCGAGCCGCTTGTTGTCGATGTAGACCTCGGTGTTGACCCCAGCGGTGCGCAGCTCGTTGGCGATGCCGAAGTAGTCCGTCATGCGCATCTCATTCATGGCTGCCACCAGAACTTGCGACGGCGTCGATCGGTCAACAGACACGATCCCGGCCTGGACCAGCCTCGAAAACAGTCGGGTCAAGCCGATCGAGATGCCCACGCCTGGCAGTTTCTTTTCCGTGAAATACTCTGCCAGATTGTCATACCGACCACCCGAGCAGATGCTGCCGAGCCCTGGGTGGTCGACCAGCACGGTTTCGTACACCGTGCCGGTGTAGTAGTCGAGACCGCGGGCGATTCGCAGGTCGACGGCGAGGTATTCATCCGGAACACCGAGTGCACGGACAGAAGCGACAACGGTCTTCAACTCGTAGACGCCCTCCTTCAGCCTTTCACCGACCTCGCCGGCCTCTTCGCTGTCTTGCGTAGGTTGCACGGTGTCGAGGTAGGCCAGGATGGCATCGGTATCGCCGTCGTAGGTGACGAACTCGATCAATCGTGCGGCCTTCTCGTCGGTCAGCGAGGTTGCCGCAAGGAGGTCGGTCCGCACCTTGGAGGTACCGACTTTCTCTAGTGAGTCCACGATCTGCAGGACCGTCCGCGATTCCTCCTCGGTGCCCGCTCCCAGCAGCTCGAGGTAGCCCTGCAATATCTTGCGATTGCTGATCCGGATCTTGAAGCGTCCGATACTCATCTCGGAGAAAACGTGATAGATCACGCTCGGAATCTCGGCGTCAGCGAACAGACTCAGCTGCTCATTACCAATAATGTCGATGTCACATTGGTAGAACTCGCGGAACCGCCCTGCTTGGGGGCGCTCCCCACGCCACACCTTCTGAATCTGGTAGCGCCGGAACGGGAACGTCAGCTGATCCTGCCGGGTCGCCACGTACCGGGCGAGTGGCACGGTGAGGTCGAAGTGCAGCGCCAGGCCGGTTGAATCATCTTCGTTGTCTTTCGCAGCCAGCCGCGCGAGCGCGTAAATCTGCTTCTCATTCTCATCTCCCGCCTTCGCGAGGAGGGACTCCTGACGTTCCACAGCAGGCGTCTCGATGGCAGAGAAGCCGAAGCGCTCATACCCCTTCCGAATAGCATCAAGCAGCCGGTTGAATGCGAGCTGTTCTTCCGGTGTATATTCCGGAAATCCACTGATCTGCATCGGAGCGGTCACGAGTTCTCCTCATTTGAATAGCTGTCTTTATAGTAATCATCCAGCTCCAGCTGGTCGATCATCGCTTTCGCCGCATCCCCGCCGCCGAGGACAACCGACTTGGGCATGCTGGCATCGCGTATTTCCGGCTTCGCCCAGATGAATCTCAATCCATCTGCAACGCCGCCGGTTCCAGAGATCGGAACAATAAATTTCAATGGTTGTTCTTTATTATTCAGCCTGTCGTTGATCTTCAATACGTGCGCCATTTCGATCAACGTCCCGGCACTGCCGCCGTATACGAAGACGCCATGGAGAAGGCTGGCGAAAAAGGGGCTTTCGTCACCCCATTGACTCTGATCGTACACGGCTGGTACTTCCAACTCGAGGTCCAGCAGATCATGCAGGACATACCCTTTTTTGCGGGCATTTTCCGGAAATACGCCTATGGTCTTCAGGCCGTACTCATGCGCCAGCGAGGTGGCAGTACCGGGCAGTCCACCCTTGGTTCCGCCTGTTAGTACGGCAATGCGATAGTACCGAAGTTTGCGAATTGCGTCGCCAACCACACGTTCCTGTTTGGCGCTCATGACGGCTTCGTAGTCGCTGACCAACTTCTTGTCACCCACTCCGTGTAGCTTGTCATCAGCGCCACCAGAGAAGGCCACAATTCTATGAAGTCCGTTATGTCGAAGAAATGATGTTACTGCAGCCGTATAGTCGGCCCTGATGACCAATTCGTCCATGGCGCTAATCTCCGATCGAGCCATCCGTGCGGCAAGTGACCAGACGCGGCAGTCCTTCGAGCGGAGATTGTGTATGAATACAAAGCCCAAGCCTACGGAACGACTACCGTGCGATAGAAATCGTAGCTTGATCTCCATGCATTAGCGAGCAAAATAATCAGACCCGCTAGTCCACTTACCGCCCAGCTCTCTCGTCACAGCAACCCCAAGGCCGCACGAAAGCCGACCGGTCTGGATATATTGCAGCTGCGAGAACCATTCTGGTGCCGAATCAAGCAGATGCTTGTTCAGCACACAGCTGGTGCAAGGCTTCCGAAACACCTCCGGTCAGAGGCGCCTCGGTCACCCGATCGGCACGCTGTTTCAATGCCTCGGTCGCATCAGCCACGGCAATGTGCATCGCGAGATCATCGCCGAGATAGTCGGAAATAGAATTACCGATCATAATGACGCGAGGGGCGTCGATCTTCTCCATCAGTCGCTGGACACCGAGTCGTTTTGTGAACCCTGCTCGTTGCACAATAATGACGCCATAGTCATGATTCTTATCGACTATCAGGTCTGAAAAGTCCGGGTATGCCGATGCGACACGGTCGGCAATGACTTCCGTCAAGTCAGTGTCGAGGAGAAGTCCGTCGCGGCTGCCACGCCGGATATGGAGGCTCAGACTACACCGGCGCAGCGTATTCACCATCACCAATGGCATTTCAGCAGGTATCGTCACCTCGCCATTCCGAATTGCTTCGACCGGATTTCCGGACCACACCCCGATGTCGTCGCCGAGCAGTCCACCAAGTATTACACGCCGCGATTCCGCAAACTTGTCGGCCGTTTCATGGTCATACCACAGATGACCGTCGACTCCAATAACCGCACCATTCTCGGCAACGATCGGACCTGTTATGCCTAGCCGCGTAACCCAAACGCAGAGTGCCTCGTAAGGGGTATCGGAGTTGAGCCCAATTGTCCAACCGGCAGCCTGGGCTGCTTCTATGGCCGCATAGATGCTATCGGTAGCCAGCTGGTACCGATGGTCGATCAATGTGCCATCCAAGTCCAGGAGCACAAGGCCGAGATTTGGTGTTGCACCCCCCACTGCGTTCATCTTCAGTCAGCCTCGAACAGCAGTGAGAAGATATTCTCAGCAGTCGCGTCGGGGTCGAAAATATCCATGGCGATCGAGCAGGATGGATGCGCGTCGGACAAGACCGTGCGTCCACGTTGCGCACTGTCGGTAATCACATCGAGACCGCTTCGCACCCACAAAGCCTCGCCAGGGTTGAACGCAAGGTAGACCGCGAGTGGATCATACAGCACAAAGCCGAGCTCATCGGCCCGCTCATAGTTCTTGAACCAGGTGAACAATAGCTCTTTCATCCAGCGGTTCGACACTGTTGTTTCCGGAATTGACAGTACGTCATCGACTGTCCATTTTACTTGTTGAGTAGCGTCCATCGGCACCAGCCGAACATCGATCCCGTGGCATGCCCTGAACAGCGCTCGGCCAGCCTCGGGATCCATCGCTACATTGAACTCCGACCACTTTGTTTCGTTTCCTGGAACATCTATCGTTCCACCCATTATCAGCAAACTTTCGACGAGTCCCCCGTCTACCAAGCTGCGTGTCTCGGTCAGTGGTCCAAGCGAAATAACATCGGCGGGCCGTTCGAGTATCGCGTCCCTGACCGGACCGCCGGAAACGGGCGGTTGCACTCCCCATAAACCGTCATCGCCGTGGAAGTTACGAGCCCACGGACGGTTCAACGACCGCGACTCCGGCAGGTCGGCACCTCGCCGGAATTCCCATTCTCCACCAATGAATGAGACGAATTCGCGACCGTTCTTCGCTGTAGTATCGCCGTCGACATTGCCATATGTTGACACCAAAGTCTTGCGTCGGCCGGCCGCCAGCTTGTCGAGCAGCACGAGCGCAATCATGTCGTCGACACCGGGATCGGTGATGACGGTGACACCCGTCATACGTCAGTCCTTTCACGCACTGCGCGGTCTATTGCAGATCCAGTTCGAGTGCCAGCGTAGCCGACGAAGCGCGGAAACGGCGCATCTGCGCGCAACAGTTTACGATTGCGTAATAGATTCTGGAGGCAAAATTTAGGTGCCGCGTCTTGGGGTATCGAGGCCCAGTCCGACGGTCGCCCAAATCGGTCGTCGAAGTAGACAGCACTTAGCTGCTCTCCATAGACCTTGCGACCGGATCCTGCGAGGACTGTGAAATCTCGCTCACAGACCTCATCATCGACGGCAGTAAAGGAGATCACACTTTCAGTCGGTATTCCGGCGTCACCCAAACGGTTGACACCATTTCCGATTGCTATGCCGCAGAGGGCAGCTGCCAGCCGGACGTTTCGTTTTGCGAGTTCGCGGTCGAGCATGAGAGTCATCCGACCACTGAAAAGCACGTCGTCGGCAATGACGACCGCTCCACCGCCGTATCGTCTGGCGAGATCATCGAACTGGTTATCGAGGGACGGGTAACCCAGCCGAGCGTCATATCCTGCATCATCGAACCCTGGGTCGACAGCACGCGAGATACCGAAATACATGTCCGCAGTGGAGACGTACCGCCTGTCGAGACTCACAACCGGCAGGGTAGTCCGAGCGATAAGTCGTTCCATCCCTCGACTGAGAGTATCCGCACTCACCCATTCGGGATTCTTACCCATCCCCCGCAGATCTTCGTCGAGACTTTCTCTGAATTCATCTATTTTATCGCGCCGGACGGCTGTCGCGCTGCAATACTCGATCTCCGCCGACACAACATATGGAAGTTCACACACAATTTCTTATCCCTTATTGAACTATCAGTTAATAGAAGAACAGAACGCCAGCTTATGCTGGCGTTCTGTTGAGTCGCGTTCACGACCAGAACTAGCCAGCACGAACCGGCAACAGATGCGGGTGAGCTAGAGTTTCGACGGCGGAATGGAATAGAACTCCAATATCATCAGACGCCTCGACCGAGCGTCGAGCATTCGAAGCCGAGACGCGCCTGACGGTTTTCACACACTTATACTACAAGTATTACCTTCAACTAGTCAATAGAGTTGCAGAATGTCTATCCTGTAAATTGTTGCAACTGATTGGTTTGATTTCTGATTTCGACTAACGCCCAGTCATCGGAGCGCTGCGAACAACCCCGTTGCCCGCTGCGCTCGGTTCAGTGTCGTAGTAGATCGTCATCGGGGTAACCCATGCGTCGGTAGCCCCAGCTGCGATCACGGCAGGCAGCGCTCGTGGCACCTCGGCCTTCGGGAGAGTTACCAGCGCCATGAAGGGCATCCCAGCAGTCGGGAGGGAGCTGGTGATCATACGGCCGGAGTCACCAAGGATCCCATCCAGCAGCAAGGGCCGCGTGGCGATGATACGCATTTCGACGAACTCATTCGCCTTCAATGCGCCGCGGACGAGGTGCGCGATGCCTTCCAGTTTCTCACGCTTCCACTGGTTTTCCCGGTAAACCTTGCGGTTCATGAAGAACTGATTCGTCGAGCTGAAAATTTCCGCCACCTCGCGAAGATGATTAGCCCGAAGTGACGCACCAGTCTCTGTACCTTCGATGATGGCATCAACGAAGTATTCCGGCTTTGCCTCGGTCGCTCCCCATGAGAATTCTGCATGGGCGTCGATACCGTTTCGCGCCAGCCACATGCGTGAAATGTGGATCAACTCAGTAGAGATCGTGAACGGATCACCGCATGCACGACGTTCATCACAGACTGCACGGAGATCATCGACCGTGCGAATGCTCGACGCCTCCGGCACTGCAAGTACCCATCGGACCGGTTTGCTGGTCTGACGAGAAAAGGGCAGTTCGGCCAGCACACTGATGTGCTGTACGACATCCTGCTCCACGATCCAATCTCGCCCGGACAGACCGGCATCCAGCCGACCGGAGCGTACATACTCCGGTATCTCCTGCGGCTTCAAGAGGACCGGTACGATCTCAGGATCATTGGAACTGAGCCACAGCGTTCTGGATCCCCCCGTAAAGTTCAGTCCGACCTTTTCGAATATCGACAGCGTTGATGCCTGGAGACTTCCTTTCGGAATGCCCAGTCGGATCGCGTTGTCATCGAGCATGCGAGTTCAGCTCCTCGGAGGAAATGTATCGATCAGTTGGTCGCGTTGAAATTGCAGAATGCGGACAGTCGGTGTTAGATCTCGCGCTATACCATCCGGTCTTGCACATCATGCTCGTCAATAACGTCGTACAATGCTTCCGGCTTGTGGTAAAAGCATGCCCACTCTTTATCTCCATAGGAAAAGTGCCACCACTCACCATCGAATGGGGCAAAATCTGCGTGGATCATACAGCGACGCAAAAGCTGACGATTATCCCATGCTTCCCGGGAAACGAACGGCGAGAATGTATAAGAGTTGCGATCGAAGTCCCAGATCTTTGTTCCCATATCAATTGGTGCACCATCCCGAAGGATGTGGACATCGACACCCGCGCCGGTAGGATGCGCCGCCACATCAGGTACGGCAATCCGCCGGTGCGCTGCTTCAACTAGATCGTCGCGGCTACGATAGTCGTCGTCCAATGAACTTCTTGCTTGCTCGAACAGATCTCGCTGAATCTTCGGCGACCAGTATCCGCAGACAACCTCGAGCTGAAGGTCCTTATCATAGGATTTGAGCGCTTGGCCGGCCCAGTACAAACGATCGGCCACTGTGCGTCGCACGATAATTCCGTCTTTGGGTACCCGTACCAGCCCATCGGTCAGCGGCTCTGCTCGCAAGACCGCCGAGGATCGGATGACTACGAGCCCGATCTCGTCCTCCTCGGGAGTACTCGGTATGTCGGCGTAATCTTTGTAGCCGAGCATCTTCTCCTCGAGGAGCCGGTATACCTCTCGCCTACTCATCTTCGTCTCCGTTTCGAATAGCGCCGACCACTTGACTCAAATAACAGCTGAGTCGCCGTGAGTAATGAAAGAAGTTGTAACGCACATCAGTTACTCTGTCGTCCACTCGCCAATCCGCGGGATTCAATAGCTCTCGCAGATCCTCGACCCACAGTTCGCGGGGGGTGAACTGGCTGTCGAAGTGCAGCGGACTAGCCAGGACGAAGAGCCCGCCAGGTCGAATCAGCCGCTTGATTTCCTTGATCAGACCGACTGGATCGACAACTCGATCTACGACGTTCAGGCATGTGATCACATCAAATCTGGCGCGGCCTGTGGGAACAGACTCCGCGGTTCCGTTCAATATCTGGATGTTGCTTGCCGCGATGGGGCTCCAATCCTCTGGGGCCGGGCGATAGTTGACGCGTCCGACCGACTGCGGCACCGGGATCTGCAGGTCGAGTGTGGGGCCCTTGAGCAGGCGTTCCGACCACTCACAAAACTCCGCCGACGGTTCAACAATCAGGATTTCCCCTGCCTGCGGGAATTGGGTCCGCAGTTCTAGCCCCATGCGGCCAGTAGATCCGCCGATGTCACAGATGCGTTCTGGGTCCATCGCCAGCTCGCTGCACCATCGCTCCACAATTGCGCCGGCGCGACGGTAGAACCGGCCAGGTCTACTCTGATCATCGAGGGCATCGGCTGTCAGGACAGCTGGTTCTTCAGGAGGCGTCAAGGATGGCGGAGAGAGTAGGTCGTCCCACTCCGCGCGTAGATAGGTCGCCAGATAGGTCGGGTTCGAGTACCGGGCACCACTTGCAGCGGTGACACTTTGATAGGACGCCGGTTCGTTGGCAGTCATTAGGTTGCTTCTCGCTCAACAATGTGCCGTAGCTGCATCTAGCACGTCACGGCAGTGGTCAGATACACATCGCCGGAGTCGCCAACTCGTGGCGCAGTTCAGCAAGAACGACGCAGCCCGAGTTGGCTACAGGTGCTCGTGATGGTGGTGAGCGAGAGGAGCGAGGGGGGAGACAAACAAGTCGCCGACCAGGCGTACCCGGTCAGCGTCTGTCGCTACACACAGTCCCCAACACATAATCGCCGGTAGCCTACGCTTACGGCCCCGCCTGGTCAAACAGGAGCCCGCTTGACCGGACTTGGGCGACTGCCTATTCGCCGTCGCCCCAACCAGACTCACCTACCTGTTCACCGCGGGAGTCAGGCTGCCCTTGCGGGCGCTACCTACTCCGGCTGCGGCTCACTCACGCGATCACCCAGGCCACCGCAGGACATGACCTCACCACCATCGCCCACGCCGCCGGGTTCCCCAGCCGCGCCATGAGGTGGGCTGACCGCCGCATTTCTACGCAGGGCAACCGTGCTGGAACTCCGATAATATTTCGGGATGGCGACTGGGATTCCTCCGAGGATCGATTACTCCGCCTACCCGAGCATCGTAATTCCGCTGGAAGCCACCACCGGTGTTCCGGTACACAGCCATCCCCAGCATCAATTGACCTGGGCGCCAAACGGTGTGCTCGCGATGGAGGTCGACTCCTACCGCTGGATCGTGCAGCGCTCGCGCGCGCTGTGGATTCCCGGCGACACCGCGCATTCGGTAGTCCCCAGCTCATCGTGCGAAATGCTCTCGCTCTACTTCGATCCGGCCGAATGCCCACAGCGCTGGGAAAAGCCGACGGTCATCGACGCCACCGGTCTGGTCGGCCCACTGCTCACCTACCTGGTCGGGCTGCCCGATGGGGCGGACGCCGAACGCGACCGCGCCACGGCGGTGCTGTGGGATCTGGTGACACCGCTGTCGGTAACGACGATTCCGACGATCCTGCCGACCGATCCGCAGGCCAGGAAAATCGCGTTGGCGATAAAGGATGACCCGACCGATGCGCGTGGGCTCGATGATTGGGGCCGGGAGGTCGGCGCGTCAGAACGAACGCTGTCGCGACGCTTCCGCGCCGAGACCGGTGTCAGTTTCGAAAGCTGGCGGACCTTCGAGCGCCTCAACGCGGCACTTCCGCTACTCGGCGCGGGTCTACCGATATCGCGAGTAGCGCGGGCGGTGGGCTACAAGACGGCCAGCGCGTTCATCACCGCGTTCAGACGGGAGATCGGTACCACTCCCGCCGCTTATTTCGGCGGAAGTGCTACCGATTCCGAGAGAACTAGACCAGTTGCTTGACCGGCCCGGTCAGCCGCCGGCCGACGGCGAAGGCGAGCGCCGAGCCGATCACCGCGACGGCACCGATGCCTGCACCCAGGTTCGCGAGCGCGTTGAGGCCGTCGATCGACGCGGTATTCGCGGTGTCGGCCAACGTGGATGCCGCGCCGGTGAATTCCGGCGGCACCGCATGTATTACCTCGGCGCCCGCACCGGCTCCGACACCGTCGACGAACTGTTCGCGCAGCCCGGCGGGAATCTGGTCCGAATGCGGGAGCGCATCGAATCCGGTGCCCGCGCGGTCCTTGGCGACGTGGCCGAACAGCGCCCCGAGCCCGGCGACCCCTATCGCCATACCGACCTGACGCAGCGTGCCGAAGGTAGCGCTGGCCATACCCGCATGCTCCGCCGAAGCGAAGGTCAACGACGCGGCCTGGCTGATCGCCGTGATGGCCCCGAGGCCGATGCCGCCGATCACCATGCCGGGCACGAAGTGCGTCCACGAGTCACCCCGCTCGAAGCCGCCGACCAACACCATGCCGAGGGCGACGAGCGCCATGGTCGCGGGCAAGGAGATCGGGATCGGGATCCGCTTGGCATAGATCACCGCAAGCGGTGCTGTGACCAGCGCGGCGAGGCTGATCGGCAGTAGCCGCAGACCCATCTGCAGCGGGGTGTAGCCGAGAGTATTGATGAGGAACAACGCGAGATAGTTCGATGCCGCCATCAGCGTGGCCATGTGCGCGATAGAAACGATTGCGGTACCGGCGAATCCGGACTTCTTCATCATCGACACGTCGAACAGCGGATGCGTGGCGCGGAATTGCCACACCATGAAGAACACGAGCAGCGCGATGGCGAGCGCGGCCAGTGTGACCGTGGTCGCCGAACCCCAACCGAGCGCACTGCCGCGGGTCAGGCAGTAGACCCCGGCCACAAGTCCGCCGGTGAGCAGCAGCGAGCCGAACCAATCGGTGCGGCGCTCCGGTGTCCGCGGCGATTCGGGCATCCGCATCACCGCCAGCGCGATGATGACCAGGCCGATGGGGATGTTGATGGTGAAGACCGAACGCCAGCCGAACTGGGTGACCAGCACACCGCCCAGTACCGGCCCGGCGACCGAGGCCCCGGCCATGACCGCACCGTAGATCCCGATCGCCTTCACGCGCTTGGCCGGATCAGGAAAGGCCACCGAGAGTAGTGGCAGCGCGGTGGCGAAGAGTATCGCCGCGCCAACGCCTTGTACCGCGCGCAGAATGTTGAGCTGCAAGATGGTGTCCGACACCGACAGTGCCAGTGACGATGCCGTGAACACCCCCATGCCGATCACGAACATGCGCTTGCGTCCGTAGCGGTCGCCGATCGTGGCGAAGGTCAGCAACACACCTGCCAGCGGAATCGCGTATGCGTCGATAACCCACTGCAGGCCATCGATCGAGGTGTTGAAGTCGGTGCGGATGTCAGCGAGCGCGGCGGATACGACGGTGGCGTCGAGCATCAGCATGAAGATCGCCGAGCACACCATGAACAGCACCAGGCCGGCCCTGGCGTGGGTACCGCCTGAGCTGACCTGGTCGCTGCCAGGTGGCGCGATAGTGGTGGTCGACATAGAGCCCTCATAACAGTTCATGCAAGGAAAGATGCTGCCCTGCAAGCAATTTCGATGAACGAGTCACGCATTCGGAAGCGTGCTTCGCCAACGGTAGCGCTGGAATTCGATGACGGAAAGACGAAAAGGCGACAACCAATTGCGCGTACCGGACAGCTTTACGCGCAGCGGACAACCAGCGCCAACGGCAGGCTCGATAACCAACACATCGACCGGGCAATCGAATCGACCCAGACGGACCGGAAATGACCCTGATCGCATAGGCACCGCCCCTCTAGACAGAACGAGTGCTCATGAGCCGACCCATCGCGTCGGAAGAGCAGTGTCCCCACGCACGGCGACCCACCCCGCCTGAAGGCTATTGCAGTATTGGCCAATGAGCCCAAGACGCGGGGTATCCGGTACAGGGCTGCCCGGCCCAAATAGCTTCCGACGACCCCGGAAGCATTCGTGTCGGGCCCACGAGATGAGAGGCAAGCCGACAAAACGTCATTACCACGAGGAGACTTGGATATTCGACTTGGCGTCGGGATGGCGTGATGACGACCGCGTCGTATGGGTTCCATCTCCGAAAGGAAGCTGATGATGAGAATTACCGTCCTGAAGGAGGCCACTCCTGGCGAGCAAACAACTATACGCTCGCAATCCGGAGAATGGTTCGCTATATGGTGCGGTCGAGAACCTGCCGAGAAGGGCAGAGAATATGATGTCGAACTCGAAATCAATGAAATCGACTGCTGGGACAGTGGCACTTCCGACCAGAGAAACCGGAGTGGCGTCTTCATATCGGACGGTAAAGTTGAAGTCAGCGGTCGAGTTTCGACTACATTCCACGATGGGGTTTTCGTACTAGACCTTGCCCCCGGAACCGTGATGTTAGAACAGGGTGATCTGTCACCATCCCTGAAGGAGGGGCAGCATGTGTGTTTCGAGCCGAGTTCTGTCCAGCTGTTCCCGGTGAATTACTAACTCTCGTTGTACGGGGATCGACTTCGGACGGCATCCGCGGAATCGGGGCAATGGCCGCAAGGACCTCCTGCCCCCCCCCGACACCCCCCCCACCCCGCCCCCCCGCCGGGGGGGGGGGGGCGGGCTCGCGACTCCCCGCTCGGGCGCACAAAAAGTCT